>NZ_JBQFSR010000006.1:0-268428 GCF_056538105.1 Ruegeria sp. BH6 | reverse complement strand
CTCGGGTGGCGCATGGTCTGTCACTGTTCCTGCGGCGGATCTTGCCGCCTTGTCTGACGGTGTCACCATTCCGGTCACGGCAGACGTCTCCGACACGGCGGGAAATCCGGCGATCCAGGCCAGCAACAGCATTGATACAGACTTTACCGCCCCTTCGATCAGCGTCACAGACCTGTCCGATGGCGCCGTCATGAATGCCGTGGAACAAGGCACAGACCTGACTGTCAGCGGTACCTCTGACGCCGCAGACGGCACGGTTGTCACGGTCGAAATCGCCCGACCCGACGGAACCGTGGATGTCACGGGCACCGCTACGGTCAATAGCGGCAGTTGGAGCTATACAGCCTCGGCTGCAGATCTTAGCGCATTGCAGGATGGCGTATCATATGATGTCGATGCTTCGGTAACAGACGCGGCAGGCAACAGCGCGCAGGACACCACAAGCTTTGCCACCGATTTCACTGCTCCGAGTGTGACTCTCGACCCCTTGCGGATTGGAACCGAATTGGACGTGACCGAGCAGGGCAGCGACCTCACGATCTCGGGCACAACCAGTGCCGAGGATGGGCAAACCGTCTCCGTCAGCCTGAATGGCCAAACGTATACTGGCACCGCGTCGGGTGGTTTCTGGTCTGCAACCGTTCCTTCCGCTGATCTGGCGGCCCTTGCAGACAGTACGGGCTATCCGATTTCAGCCAGCGTAACCGATCAGGCCGGAAACCCGGCCACCTCGGCGACCATCACATTGACCACTGACCTTCGGCCCGTGTTGGCCATAAACCCCGTCGGTTCAAACGGCGCTGTGTCGTTGGCCGACGCGCAGGCGTCAGGTGTAACCTTATCGGGCACATCTGCGGGACTAAGTGCAGGTCAGGCGGTGGACGTCACCCTGAACGGCAGCCCCATCGGTTCTGCAACGGTCGCCGCAGATGGAAGCTGGTCTCTGGCAGTACCTGCCTCGGATTTCTCGGGGATTAACGCAGGTGACGACCTTGATTTCTCCGCCGACGCAACTGTTACCGGCGGTCCGGACCCCCTGACCGCAAACGATGACAATACGGCCCATGAACCAGCCGCCTATGTCGTCACACAGGCCGGAATCAGTGGAAACACTGTGACTTTCGAGATCTACGCAGATGCGGATCGGGATATCTCAAGCGGTCTTGCAATGACGGCAGAGCTGGGCTTTGACCCATCCGTCGTAACCTTCGACACTGGGTCGGATGTGGGCAACGGGGCATTCGATTTCTTCGTGTCCAACCCGATCGGAGGGAACGTGATCCGCTTTGCCGGTGCAGCAACCACCTTCACGGATCTGAACCAGCCTCTGGTTACATTCGAGATGACCGTTGTTGACCCAAATCAGCCCATCGAGTTGACGATCACGACCCCGGATGGCGGTCCAAGCGTCTACCAGATTGGCACCAGCGGTGACGACACCTTGGTAGCCTCTGATTTGGATAATTTTATCCGCGGTCAAGACGGTGATGATGCGATTGACGTTTCGGACGCTGGGCGCGACGTCATCATATTCGAAGCTGATCCAGCCGCAAACGGCGTCGATACAGTGACAGGCTTTACAATTGGCACCGCGGCCGAAGTGTCTGATGCCGTGATGTTCAGCGGCCTAAGCTTCGGAACACTTCGCGGAGATGGCACCGATGTCGAGACACTGGCCGTCGGTGACGCCATCGGCGCAGATACCGGGGTCGTCGGTCTGACTACGGTATTGGGCGACCTGTCTGAGAACACGATCGAAACTGCAGTTGAAAGCCTGACCGGGATTCAAACTGGCGACGAGATTTACGTGATGGCGACGGATGGGACCGACAGTGTGCTGGTCAACGTCGACTATACCGCCCCGAACTCTGCAACGGTTGAAACCGTGGCGCAATTCTCCGGATTGGATGACCTAAGCGGTCTGAGTGCGGACAACATCCTGCACACCGACCCCACCGGGGCCACAGCCTGATCAGAAATTCGGCTGCCGCCGCTTCTGGCGGCAGTCACTCTAATCACGGGGTAAAAATGGCGCAGAATGGCCTGGTTCCAGTCACCTTTTCCCGGCATGGGCGGCGTTACTGGACACGTTTCATGTCTTACCAATTCGCGGCCAATCGCGCTGAATGCGCAATTGTCTTTCAAGAAGCTCAACAAGCGGCTGCCACTTTTCCCATTTTGTTCAAGAAAACAGCCAGAGGTTTTGAGCCAACCGGTATATTGTCCGTTCTCAAAGATAGGCCTACCCCATTTGTATCGCAGGCGGGCCGGTGGCTTGCCGCCTATGTGCCCTCAGCTTTACGTTGCTATCCTTTTCAGGCCGCACCCACCGGTCGCAAAACGGCAGACCAGGCACCTCTGTTTCAATTAAATGTGGATGAATCCTCTGGGTTGCTAAGCGACGACCCAAAGGACGAAGCATTTTTTGACAATACCGGAGCCGTTTCACCTGCTTTGCGTGAGGTGAAAATCTTTCTTCAAGCCCGCGCTGCGGCCTGTGAGGCAACCCTGGCCCTGTGTCAGATCATCGATAGTCTTGGGTTGTTCGAATTAATTGCGTCACATGATGGGATACCCCTGCCGCCGGACAAGTTTGGGGTGTCAGTCCAGCGGCTCAAGACTTTGTCGCAGGTTGAAAAGCTGAAACTGGTCGATTCGGGTGCTCTTTTCTTGATCCACGCGCATCAGATTTCACTGTCACATTGCGGGTGGTTATCCCGGGCTCATCAACAGCTTGCACAGCAAAACCCGCAAGAAAAATACACGGAAAATTCAGATATTTCCGGTTTCCTCTATGCCATGGCCAACGCTCAGAATGACGACTTTCTTGGAACCAGTGGGGTGTGAAACACCTATGCCAATACATGATCGCAAAGTAAAATTTGCAGCTTTAATCTGTCTCGCCGCGTTGTCTTCGGCTTGCACGCCCGCACCCGAACTGACGGGGGTTGAAATGTCGCTTTCCCGTGGCTCAGTGGGCGCGGGCGCGAACGCTCCTTCATCGCGGCTTGCGCAAAGTGCATTTGGTCAAAAGGTCCGGGTCGCTGTCGAATCCAACCCCGACTTGGCGCAGAGCGCAACTCGACTTGAAGTCGCTGCTGCCAATGAGGACGCCGCCAAAGGGGCGTTCTTACCGCAAGTGTCCATCGGCGTAAACGCACGATCCGAGCGCATTGAATCGGATATTGCTGACGTTACCCCCTATTTGCGAATTTCGCAGCTAGTCTATGACGGCGGCGCGGCCTCGAATGACCTGGCTGCCGCAAAAGCCCGCGTGCTTCAAAGCCGGGGCGACCAGTTGCAAACCGCAGCGGCAATCGCGCTTTCGGCAATCGAGGCCTATGTTGTGGTTCTTGACAGGCGGAAAATCCTGGGCATATCGGAACAGAACGTGTCGGCTCACGAAGAAATGCTTCGCCAAATAGCCGAGCGAACCGCGCAGGGTGTAGGTTCAAATGCGGATGTTCTGGCGGCCCGCTCTCGCATGGCTGACGCGCAGACAAGATTGGCGGATGCTGAGGCCAGACTAGATCGTGCGGATGCTCAGTTTCGCGAATTTTTCGGCTCTGCCCCCGGGGTATTGCCCCCTCCGGTTGCGGCCCCAAAACTGTCGAGAACTGATGCTCAGATCGTGATGGACAGCCCACAGGTTCGGCGGGCGGATGCAGCGCTGCTATCCGCAAAGGCCGAGCAGGCTGCTGCTCAATCCCGGCGCCAGCCTGGCGTTCAGGTTGCAGCCTTTGCTGATCGGGATGATAGGAATGACGCGAATTTCGGCGTCGACCTGTTATTCAATTACGAGATCGACAGCACAGGACAGCGCCGCGCTGCAATTGCGGCGGCAGAGGCACAGGTCAAAGAGGCTGAATTCACACGAGAATCTGTAATCCGGGACATACGGCGAGAGTTGGAATTTGTTCGCTCGGATCAGCAAGCTGGCGCAGTGCGGCTGCAGGCCGCCCGCATCGCAGTGCAGGCCAACGCCGACAGTGTCTCAGCAGCACGCGAGCAATTCACAATAGGACGGCGCAGTCTGATCGAAATCCTGGACGCGCAACGAGATTATGTGAACGCTCAGGAAAGATTGATCCTGGCTGAGCAGAATTTTTTCCTGACCAACTATGCCGCGCTCAGCCTCACTGGTGACATTCTGGACCTTCTGGGGATTTCATCGGCCAAGTGGGGTGAGGGTCTATGACACAACTGCTGCCAATTTCACGAGACCCCGAGCTTACGCCTTTGGAAAAATGCCTGTTGCACGTCGCGGCTCAATTGGATCGGCCGATGACAAGCGCCACTTTGTATGCCGCGCAATCAGGAACGACCGGGGAACTTACCCTCCGTGACGCTATCGAAGTGGCACAAAGGGCTGGTTTGCAGGCCGGATACGGCAAACGAAAGCTGCGGGATTTCGACACCCAACTGGCACCAGCGCTTTTGCTGTTGCAAGACAATAAAGCCGTTGTTTACCACGGTCGTTCGCCCGATGGGCATCTTTTGATTTTCGACCCTGATCTTGGGGCTGGTATCGGTGAAGTGTCAGAAGATAAGTTGAGGCACATTTACACCGGATATGCCATTCTGTTTCGCCGCAATTATCGCGACGAAGTATCAAACAGCGATTCCTCATATTCCGGGCATTGGTTCTGGTCGGCAATGGCCGCAAACCGATGGTCTTACACACAGGTTATTCTGGCGGCAGCGCTCGCCAATCTGCTTGGCCTTTCAACGTCGATCTTCATCATGGTGGTTTATGACCGCGTTCTACCCAACGAAGCGACTGAATCCCTGATTGCGCTGACCGCTGGCGTCGGCCTCGCACTAGGCTTCGATTTCATCCTAAAGCTGTTGCGCGCCGGGTTCATTGATCGCGCCGGGCAAAAGGCCGACATGCTGATGGGGCGTCGTGTGTTTGACCAGGTTCTGAACATCCGAATGAAGTCGCGTACAGGCTCGACTGGCGCCATGGCCAGCACAGTTCGTGAGTTCGAAACTCTACGCGAGTTCTTTACTTCGGCCACGCTGGTTGCGCTGGTTGATCTGCCGTTTATCGCGCTGTTTATCTTTGTCATCCATCTGGTGGGTGGACCGCTGGCGCTTATCCCGGCCCTCGCGGTTCCAATTGTGTTGCTTGCGGGAATTGCCGTTCAACCAGTGTTGGCACGCCTGGCAGAGGAAAGCTTCTCAGACGGGCAATCCAAGCAATCCGTTCTGGTAGAAACGGTTTCAGGGCTTGAGACCATCAAAACCACCGCAGCGGCCAGGCAAATGCGAACCCGTTGGGAAAATGCGATAGAACGACAATCGTCACACGGCGCGCGAAGCCGAACGGTGACGCAGTTTGCCCTGAATCTGACCGGTTTCACCCAACAGGCTGCACAGGTATTGATCGTCTTCTATGGCGTGTTTCTGATCACCGACGGTCAGGCCAGCATGGGGGCGTTGGTTGCCTCGGTCATGCTAACGGGGCGCGCATTGGCCCCGTTGGGACAGCTTGCCCAAACCTTGACCCGCGTCAACCAGGCCCGAAGCGCTTACCGCAGTCTGGATGCCTTGATGCAGGCCGAAAGCGAAAGGCCACAAGGGCGCAATTGGGTAAGCAGAAACGGCTTCGAAGGCCGGATCTGCTTCAAGGATGTTCACTTCGCCTATCCCGATCAGACCGAGGACACTTTGGCTGGCGTGTCATTTTCAATTGAACCGGGTGAGAAGGTCGCGATTTTGGGGCCAATCGGCTCGGGTAAAAGTACAGTGGCCCGGCTGTTGCTTGGACTTTACCAGCCGCGCTCGGGGTCGGTTCTGCTGGACGGGGCAGATATCCGGCAGATCGACCCTGGTGATCTGCGTCGAAACGTTGGGTCGATCCTACAGGATATCTGGCTGTTTTCTGGCACGGTACGCGAGAACATAAACAGCGGCACCGTCAGGCCACGCGATCAGGACTTGATCCATGCTGGGAAGGTGGCCGGGGTCGAAGATTTTATTGCTCATACCCCCAATGGATACGACCTGAAACTGGCGGAGCGGGGCGAAGGTTTGTCCGGCGGTCAGCGGCAAGCCATTGCTTTGGCCAGGGCACTGGTCGGACGACCTCCGGTCCTGTTGCTAGATGAACCGACCAGCGCGATGGATGTAAAAACCGAGACCGAAGTGATCCGTCGCCTGAAACAGGCAACGCAGGACACGACGATGGTCATCGTCACGCATCGCACCAGCCTTCTGGAGCTGGTGGATCGGGTCATTGTGATCGAAGGCGGGCGCGTGGGCGCAGACGGCCCGAAAAGCTTGCTGGCCCAACACGCCCGCAAAACACAGGGGCACCTGAATGTCGCGGCATCCTGATCTGGCCACACTCGCGCGTGAAATACGTGGACGCTCACCGTTACGTGGATCTCTGCTTTTGTTGGTGATTTCGTCCTGTCTCATCGCGCTTGGACTGTGGGCCCATCTCACCGAATTGGACGACGTGACGCGCGTTGACGGTCGGATCGTGCCTTCGGCTGACATTCAGGTGATCGAAGCCACTGAACCCGGCGTATTGCAATCCCTGAAAATTCGGGAAGGGCAAGTGGTTGAAAAAGGAACGCTGCTGATGGAGTTCGAAACCACCCAGATCGACAGTCAGCTAAACCAGGAACAACAGCGTGCATTCGGGCTGATGGCGCGCACCCAACGTTTGCAGGCAGAAATTGACGGGACCGAACTGAGGTTTTCGCCGAACCTGATCAAAGGGTCCCCCGAGGTCGTGCATTCGGAAACCGCGCTGTATCAGGGGCGCCAATCCGAATTGCGTGCTGAAATCGCAATTCTTGAAAGGCAGCGCCAGCAACGCCAACAGGAATACGAGGAAGGGCTGGTGGATCGTGTGACAGCAGATCAGACGCTTAAGTTGCTGGCCGAAGAACGCGCGATGATGCAGCCACTGGTGGAAAAGAAAATGGAACCAGCCACAACGCTTTTAACGCTCCGCCGTGGTGAGGCCGAATGGGAAGGCCGCAGAACGCGGGCCGTGGCCGCGACCAATAGGCTGAGAACTGGTCTAGACGAAATAGACGACCGCATCCGCGCAACGCGCAGCCGGTTTCGCAGCGCCGCGCTGACTGATCTGGCGCTGGCGACCACAGAGCTTGCGGCGTTGCAACCAATTCTACCAGCACTGCGCAACCGGGCCAATAGAGCACAGGTGCGATCGCCGGTTCGGGGTATCGTGAACCGGGTGCATCGCAGCACAATTGGGGGATTGGCCCGCAGTGGAGAGGAATTGATTGAAATTGTGCCCTTGAACGACACCTTGCTTGTCGAAGCCTATGTGCGGCCAGAGGACATTGCCTTTCTTCACTCAGGGCAGCCGGTCAAGGTCAAGATCACAGCCTATGACTTTGCCCGTTATGGGGCTTTGAACGGTCAAATCACGCGCATCGGTGCAGACACGATCACGCGGTCCGAACGTAATGACGAAGAAGTTTTTGTCGTAGAAATTGAGACCAGCAACTCGATGCTGGATGCCAATGGTCTGGCCGTCGAAATCATCCCCGGCATGATTGCCGAGATTGACATTCTGTCGGGCAAAAAGACGGTAATGGAATACCTTCTGCAACCTGTGGTCAAAGTCAAAGACAGGGCACTGCGCGAATAGGTCAAAACGGGCTAAGCCCGGTTATAGGTCCACGTTACTGACCAGATCCTACAGAATGGACGGCTGTCAGGACACCGGTTGTTTGAACTGCTTGTCAAACAATTTCCGGAACACCCCATCGTTCCCGACCAGAGTTTCCAAGTTGCCTTCCTCTATAACCTCACCGTCCTGAATGACAATGATCTTGTCCGCTTCCAACACGGTAGACAGCCTGTGGGCGATGACAATCGTTGTGACATTCTCGGTCAGCTTGTCCAACGCGGTTTTCACAAGGGTTTCAGATTCTGCATCAAGGGCACTGGTGGCTTCGTCCAGCAACAAGATTTCAGACTTTCGCAGAATTGCTCGTGCAATGGCCAACCTCTGTTTTTGCCCGCCAGACAAAAACGCGCCATTCTCACCCACTTGCGTGTCATAGCCGAATTGCATCTTGCTGATAAATTCATGTGCATGGGCGGCCCGCGCGGCTTCGGTCACCTCTTCGTCGGTGGCCTCGGGACGCGCAAATCTGAGGTTCTCCATAATCGAAGCTGAAAACAGGAACGTTTCCTGACCAACATACGAGATCTTTTGGCGCAACGAGGCAAAGCTTGCCCCCTGTAGATCCTGCCCGTCTATTTCAACCGTTCCGCTATCAGGATCATAAAAACGCATGATCAGACCAAAGATAGTAGATTTTCCGCCACCGGACTGACCAACAAGAGCCGTTGTCTTTCCAGCCTCAAATGTCACGTTCATATCCGAAATGACATTAGGGTTTCCCTTGTACCCAAAACTGAGATCCCTTAGCCGAATTTCACCCGGTCCAGGTTCCAGCGGTTTGGCATCGGGGCTTTCCCGCATGGGCTCTTCTTCGTCCAGCAAATCAAACATCAGACCGATCGGAACCAGTGCCGTTTCAATGACAACACGCATTTTCGACAAACGTTTCGCGGGCTCGTATGCCATCAACAGCGCCGTGATGAACGACATCAGCTGACCTGCGGTGGTTGGGCCGCTTCCTGCGATACCTATGGTACTGATCACAAGAACCCCGGCTATGGCCAGGCCCGCCAGAAATTCCATCAACGGGCTAGCGACCGATTGCAGTTTCGAAATCGAGTTCGCCCGTTTTTCAACCGATCTGATAGCCCCATTCATCCGTCCGACCATATGATCTTCGAGAGCAAAGACCTTGATGATCGTAATACCCCCGGACGTTTCCTGAAGAACCTTGATGATCTCGGACAGCGCCGCCATCTCGGACTGCATGATCGAGCGAACGCGCTTGAGCAGGAAACGAACACTCACCAAGGCAACCGGGCCCACAACAAAGAACAGCACTGACAATAAAGGCTGCTGATAGACCATTACGAAAACCAGACCGATCAATGTCAGTAAGTCTCGCACAAAGCTTGTGACAACGACGTTGACCAGCCGTCTGGCCGCCTGAGCCCCCTGCGTCACGCGCATCAAAAGGCCCGAGGATTCGTTTCTGGAGAAAAAGCCCACACCGCGCTTGATCAGCTTGGCATAAAGACGTTCTTGTTGAACGGCAATGATGCGGTTTCCAGCCCGCGCCAAGAACACTGCCTGTACGTAAGATGCAGCCGCCTTGCCGAAAAACAGCGCAATTACAGCCCCGGCAACCAGAAAGACCTGCGAGCGCATCTCAGGCTCGGTCATGGTGTTGACGATGTTTTCCATCATCCACGCGGTACCGGCAGTGGTTGCAGCAACCACAACCATGGCCATCATCGCGATCCCATACAACCAGCCCTGGCTGCGCAGGCTTTCGCCCAGCAAACGGCCGATATGACCGGATTGCCATTTGGCCAAGGTTTTTTTGATCATTCTACTCTCCAAAACCCTTAGCTGTTCCGATACCCGGCAGCGTCATGGTCTTAACCCGCATTGCACCGGCAACCCCCGGACAGGATGGTGTTAGTTATGCGCGACTGCGCCAAGAATCCATAGCCCGTGCGCAGATAATAAAAGCGATGTGTTCCAGCTGACATCAGGTTTAGGATTTTGTCCTATTTTTCGTGTAACGAAGTGGTTTTGCTAAAATATTCACAACATGAGCTCTAGTATAAGACCGCCTTCCAGCTATTGATAGGCGCTTTACCGCCACTCGACGTCCCCCAGAAAAATGTAACCTGCGCCATAGATCGTCTTTATCAGGCGCGGGTTTTTCGGATCTTCGCCCAGCTTGGTGCGCAACCGAGAGATGCGCACATCCATTGCCCGGTCAAAGCTGTCGCCAGCCGCACCGCCCAGTGCCTCTTGCATCTGAGATCGGCTGATCAGGCGTTTCGGGCTGTCCAAAAACAATCGCAGAACTTCCCCCTCCGCATGGCTGAACGGTGTCTCTGCGCCACTGGCATCGATCAGGACATAGCGGTCAAAATACGCAGTCCAACCATTGAACATCGCCACATCCGACTGCGAGGTCTGCTGGCGAGGGGACCGCAATCTGGCCCGAATGCGGGCCACAACCTCGGCCGGGTCGAACGGCTTGGTAATGTAATCATCCGCCCCAAGCTCTAGCCCGGTCACACGATCTTGCACCTGCGCCCGACCTGAGATGATGATCACCGCTGCCCCCTGTTCCAGTGCCAGCCGATGCACCAACGCCAACCCGTCCGTATCGGGTAGGGACAGATCAACCAGGCACACATCCGGCGTCACACGTTTCAGCGCAGCCTCGAATTCCCGCGCCCGGGCAAAACTTTGGGTGCGGAATCCGGCCTCTTCCAGCGCGTCGGTCAGAACACGTCGGATTTCGGGTTCATCATCGACAATGGTGACCAGCGGTTGACTCATCAGGTGCCCTCGGTTCGGATCAGGGCGGACAGCTGTGCCCGCGTAAACGGTTTACTCAGGACCGGCGCCAGTGTCAGCGCTTGCCGGTGCAGCGGGTCAGAATAGGGCAACGAGGTCATCAAAATACACGCCAAGCCTGGCTTCAACTGCGCCAACAGGTCAAGACCCGTCGCCTGCCCTTCCAGTCGGATGTCTGACAGTACCAGCGCGATATCGTCAATATCCGCCGTCAAAGCCAGGGCTTCATCGACCGAGGTTGCCTCGATCACCGAACATCCAAGATCGACCAGCATATCGCGGAACTGCCCGCGCAGATCATCATTGTCTTCGACAAGCAGGACCAGCCCATCCTGCACCGGCGGCGCTGGACGATAGGGCAAACGCATGGCCACCGCTGCGCCCGAAGGCGTGTTGCGCAGGTTCAGGTCCCCGCCTGCCAGTTTTACAGTATCATAGACCATCGGCAGACCCAGCCCCGATCCTTTGCTGCCCTTGGTCGTAAAGAAAGGGTTCAGGGCTTTCTCCAAACCTTCCTCGGAAAAACCCGGTCCGGTATCGGTGACCGCAATCTCAATCCAGATCTCTCCGATCTTATGCGCGCTGATCGTCACCTGACCAAATCCACCACAGGCATCGCGCGCGTTCAGAACAAGGTTCAACAACGCGTCCTGCACCATGCCCGGGTCCAGCATCAGCGCCTCATCCGGCAGAGTGTTGACTACCGACAGGCCGACGCCGCGCGGCAGGGATGGCGAGGCGAGGATGCGTAAGTCTTCCAACAAGCCCCGCATGTCGGTTGCTTTTGGTTGAAATGTTCGGTTGCCGGTCATATCCGCGATCCGGTTCAGCAATTGCCCGCCCCTCAGCGCGGTTTGCTGGGTCGCGGCCACAAGCTCTCGCGCGGCTTCGGACAAATCCATCTTTTCCAACCGGGACTGCATACCCAAAATGATGGTCAACAGGTTCGAGAAATCATGCGCCAACCCACTGGTCATCTGCGCCGCCATGGCCCGGCGACGTGTCTGTTGCAGGGCCACACGCGCCTGCGTTTCCTCGGTAATATCGACAGACATCACATAGACGCCCCCCTCACCATCTGGTGAAAACGACACGCGGATGCGGCGGGAATCCTGATCCTCTGTGAACTCGAACACCGACGTTTCACCGCCATAGGCTTTGAGCAGGTAAGGTTCTACACGGGTAAAGGCCGCAGCACCCAACGCGTCAGATATGTGCATATCCAGAATTTCAGAAGGTCGGCTCGGCATGACCGAGCTGAGCCGTCGGTTGGAGTAATCATACCGCCCGTCCGGATTCAGATGGGCAATATGGGCCGGCATCATCTCGGTCGTCATGCGTGTGCGGGCTTCGATCTCGGTCAGCTGACGTTTGGCCTCTTCCAGCGCGGAGTTGGTCGCCGCGAGTTTCCGGTTGGCTGCCAAAAGCTCCTCGGCGCGGTCCAGCAATTGATCCGACAGTTCCTCGGACCGGGCACGCAGCAGGGCCTCGGCCTGTTTGGTGTTGGTGATATCGGTGTAGACGGATACCCAACCGCCTGTTGGCAAAGGCGCACCTTCGACCGAAATCACGCAGCCGTTGGCGCGCACACGTTCCATGTAATGAGGCTCGAACGCCAGCGCCTGTTGAACCCGCTGTGCGACGGCATCCTCGACATCAGTAACTTCACCATATTCACCGTGCGCAACCAGATAGCGGATCGTGTCGGCGAACAGCGCTCCGGGCTGCACAAGTTCGTCCGGTAGATCGAACATATCCTGAAAACGGTGGTTGCTGACCACAAGCCGCAATTGGCTGTCGTAGATCGACAGGGCCTGACCGATCAGGTTCAGACCCGCACTGGTCATCGACTTTATCTGTTGTTCAGTTATGTCCAAATTCGCCCTCTCCGCGAACCATGCGTAGCACCGGTTTCGTCACAGGTGTATAGGACAGATTGGATCAGTACCGCGGTTTGGACTTTGCCCCATCCGGCGTGATGGAATGCAGCGACAGCGTATGGTCCATGTTTCGCATCCGATGCCGCAACATTTGCCGCCCCAAACGCGCCAGGTCCACCGCATGATCAGTGTTGCTTGCAACATCCTCCAGCTCGCCCTTGCCGTCGTGATCGAAAAGCAACGGCGGCAAATCAGCAGCAAATTCGACCAAAGTGAACCGGTCGTCGCGCAGAATGCCCAAACACGAGTCGCTGTTGCCCGTGCCCAATTGCTGTTGCCACAACGTAGGGTTTTCGGGTTCCGAGAAATCAAGCTCGCTAAAAGAATAGCCGCGCCAATCCTCAGGTACTTCGCCACGCATAAGCGGCAACAAGGACCGGCCATCCATCGCATTCGGAACCGTCTGACCAACCCATTCGAGGATCGTCGGGGTTATATCGACCGACTCGGTTGGCGCAGACACTACCTTGCCCGCCTGAGATTCATTACCCGGCAACCGGATCATCAGCGGCGTATGATAGGCCGCGTCATAGACTGTCATCTTGCCCCAGCTGTGCCGATCACCCAGCATCTCGCCGTGATCGGCGGTGATCACCAGCAGCGTATCGTCGTATTGCCCGCTGTCTTTCAGGTACTGGATAACACGACCGACATGATGATCCACTTCGGTTGCCAGCCCCAGATAGACCGAGCGCAGCGTCTGGATATTCTCAACCGTGGGGTCAACGTGATCGAAACCCAATACGAAATCCGCCGCCGTCTGCTTGTCCATCGTCGGGCCAAAGAAGGGATGCATCGCCCGTTCCTCAGCTGCTTCAGAGCAACCCGCAGGCAGCGGCAATGACGCCGGATCGTACATATCATTATACGGTGCCGGGGCCACCAGCGGTGGGTGTGGTCGGATATAGGTCAAATGGGCAAACCAGTTCTGGCCCTTGAGCGGGGCAAGACTGTTCAGGAATGTGTCGGTCAAAAAGGCCGTGTCGCTGTCTTCGGCCCGGTACAGGGCCGGATCATTCAGGCGCGGCGCATCTCCGGTCGGTGACACCGGTTTGTGAACGTCCCAGTAATCGTCAAAGCGGTATCCTTTCTGCATCAGGTGGGATCGCCACGGGTAGGATTCCTCCAACCGCATCTCGACGATTTCATCAAACCCGGCCATCGGGTTCTCATAGGATTTCAGAACTGGGTCACCTGCGTCATGCACACGCGGATCTGCCGAGGTATCGGTATAGCCGAACAGCATGGGCAGGTAACCGGCCTTACGCATCTCGGTCGCGATATTGGGTGTGTCGTGCCGCAGCGGTGTGCCATTGCGGACCGAGCGGTGATTCATCGCATACTGCCCAGTCAGGATCGAGGCCCGCGAAGGCCCGCAAGGATTGGTGACCGAAAAGTGGCGGTCAAATGTCACGGCCTCATCCATGAACGCCCGCATGTTCGGCAGATCGACGTGATCCGCAAGGGCACCGTTCAGGCAATCTGCCCGCAACTGATCAATAATGATGAACAGGACATTTCCCGCGTGCTTCATGACACTTACCTTGATTCCAACGAGGCGTTTCCGCTGCAGACTGTGACTTGGTTCCGTGGTCGCGGCAAGCCGTTCATCGCGCTGATATTTGAGCACGCTTTTTTTCGTATCACGTACAAAAAACAGTCATTTAAGGGGATGGCGCACATGGCTAGCGTCAGGCGGACCCAAATTGTCACACCCCTGCTATGGTATGACGGCAAATCTGGTCACAGCGTAAAAATCCGTTGCAGCACAACGTGGTTTCACATCACATACGCCCATGACGCAGCCCATGATACATTCGGAACATGACGCCGACGGCGTCTGCCTGCGTATTTCGGGTGAAATGCTCACCAAATCTCTGGCGTCAGTAGAACAGGCTTTTGCCTCAGCTCAACCCCAGGGTGGCAACGTCACGTTTGATCTGTCTCAGGTCGAGGCGCTGGATACTGGTGGCGCATGGCTGGTTGCCGATTTGGCCCGGCGAAACAGGGCCGTAGGCGCCGAGGTTCGGTTCGAAGGGTTAAGCCCAGCTCAGTCCGCCCTGTTGGACACTGTAGCCAAGAACATACCTGACGATTCTGGTATCGAAGCGGAACACCGCAGTTTTGTTGATTGGGTCGCCAGCGTTGGTCAAGGCACGGCGGGGGCTTGGAAAGACACCCTTTCAATGCTGGGCTTTCTGGGCCTGACCCTGCATCGGTTGGCCCGCACCATTATTATGCCATGGCGGCTGCGACAGGCAGCGCTGGTATCTCAGATGGAGGAAACGGGTTTTAGGGCCATCCCGATTGTTGCCCTGATGGGGTTTTTGATCGGCGTTGTACTGGCCTTTCAGGGGGCCACTCAGCTGAAACAATTCGGGGCCGAGATTTTCGTGGTCGAACTGATCTCGATCTCGGTGCTGCGCGAGCTGGGCATCCTGCTGACGGCCATCATAGTTGCGGGCCGGTCCGGGTCGGCTTTCACCGCGTCAATCGGATCGATGAAAGTGCAGGAAGAGATCGACGCCATGCGAACGCTGGGCCTCGACCCGATCGAAGTGCTGGTGATCCCGCGCGTCGTCGCTTTGTTGATAATGTTGCCGATCCTGGGTTTCATTGCGGATATGGCCGCCCTGATCGGTGGTGGTTTGATGAGCTGGATCGATCTTGGCATCAGCCCCGGAATGTTCGTGACGCGGCTGAAGGAAAGCACCGGCATCTGGCATTTTGCCATCGGCATGATCAAAGCCCCGTTTTTTGCCGTGGTCATCGGCGTTATCGCCTGTTGGCAGGCAATGCAGGTCAAGGGATCGGCCCAGAGCGTCGGCCAAAGAACAACAGCCTCCGTTGTGCAGTCGATCTTTATGGTGATTGCACTGGACGCGCTGTTTTCGATCTTCTTCTCGGTGTTGGAGGTCTGACATGGACGGGAGCGTGCTTGAAAAGACCTCGGAAACCGGCGCTCAGCGCGAGGCAGTGATCCGCGTGCGCAATCTGACTAACCAGTTTGGAACGCAGGTGGTGCATCAGAACCTCAACCTGGACGTCTGGCGCGGTGAAGTATTGGGCATCGTTGGCGGTTCCGGCACCGGCAAGTCGGTGCTGTTGCGCACGATTGTTGGGCTGAACAGACCCGCCGCAGGCAGCATCGAAGTATTGGGTGTCGACGTCCTGAACGGGCCCGAACAGGAACGTCGCCGCATCGAACGGCATTGGGGCGTGGCCTTTCAGGATGGCGCGCTGTTTTCGTCTCTGACAGTTTTGCAGAACGTCATGGCCCCGCTGCGCGAACACACCGGGTTAAGTGAAAAGCTGATGTGTGCCCTTGGCAGCCTGAAGATCAGCCTTGTGGGTCTGCCACAACTGAGCTGCGGTAAGTTTCCGTCAGAACTGTCCGGGGGTATGCGCAAACGCGCAGCCTTGGCCCGCGCACTGGCACTGGACCCCGAGATCGTGTTTCTGGACGAGCCCACCGCCGGGTTGGACCCGATCGGGGCGGCGGCTTATGACGAGTTGATCGGCGAGTTGCAGCACGCGTTGGGGCTGACCGTGTTTATGGTTACGCATGATCTCGATAGCCTCTATGCCATTTGCGATCGTGTCGCAGTGCTAGCCGAAAAACGCGTTCTGGTTGAAGGACGGATTGAAGAAATGACCAAAGTCGACCATCCTTGGGTGCAGGAATACTTCACCGGCCCCCGGGCGCGCGCGGCGCAAAAGAAGGGGCAGGACAGGTAGAGGTCATGGAAACCCGAGCGAATTATATCCTGATCGGCGCCTTCACCCTTGCGGGTATCCTTGGCGCATTCGGCTTTTTCCTATGGTTGGCGAAATTCGAGGTGTCGCGGCAATACGCCTATTATGATGTACTATTCGACAACGTATCTGGCCTGTCTGCGGCAGGTGGCGTCAGCTACAATGGTCTGCCGGTCGGTCAGGTTATTTCGCTGAATCTGGACGAGGACGATCCGTCCAAGGTACGGGTCAGGCTTGAGGTCGACGCAGACATCCCCGTAACCGAAGACACAATTGCGCAGTTGCAATCACTGGGTGTCACGGGCGTTAGTTACGTGGAACTGACCGGCGGGTCCGCCAGTGGCACAAAACTGCCACAAGACAGTGTGATTAAAAGCAAGCGCAGCGCCATTCAATCGTTGTTTGAGGGCGCCCCGAAGGTGCTGGACGAGGCCGTTACCCTACTGGAAAACCTCAATGCCGTAGTCGATGACAAGAACCGCAAATACGTCAGCGACATTCTCGACAATCTGGCTTCCGCTTCAGGCAAGTTGGAAAAGACGCTTTCGGATTTCGAAAACCTGTCGACGGACCTTGGGGGCGCCGCCAAAAAGCTTGGCGATTTCACAGATCGACTGGATCAGTTGGCCGACACCGCCGAAACGACCCTGACAACCGGCACGGATACGCTGAAAAGCGTGAAAACCGCATCGGACTCGGCAACCGCAACTCTCGACAGCGCCAAGGTCACAATCGAAACAGCGGATCGCATAATTCAGGAAGATATTCGTCCCTTCATCGAACGCGCCACAAACCTGGCCGAGAACCTGAACGGTCTGACGAGCGAGGCCGAAGTCTCGCTGGCGACTATCACCGAGACATTCTTGAATGCAAATAAAACGCTGGGGTCAATCACGGGTGCGATGGACACGGCAAAAGGCACGCTGACCTCGGCAGAACGTGCCTTTGACTCGGCCAACAAAGTCATAACCGAAGACGTCGGCACTGTAATGAACGACATCCGTACAGCCGCAAATGAGGTATCCGCGACTGTGAAGAACGTCACCCAACGTCTAGACGACATATCCGCCGATATCCTGAGCGCATCGAAATCAGCCTCGGAACTGCTGGGCACCATCGACGGTATCGTCCAGGACAACCGCCGTCAGTTGTCCGATTTCCTGCGGGTCGGTCTGCCGCAGTTCACCCGCTTTATCGAAGAATCGCAACGACTGGTCATCAGCCTGGATCGTCTGGTGGATAAGGTCGAACGTGATCCCGCGCGTTTCCTTCTTGGAACCCAAGCATCGGAGTTTCGCCAATGATTAGGCATTTACTTGTGGTTCTCGCCCTGGTGTCGCTGGGGGGATGCGCGGGGCTGGGAACGCTCAGGCAGGCATCAAAGCCTAATGATTTGTACTTGTTGACACCAAAAAGCACGTTTTCGTCTTCGTTGCCGCGCATTCAAAAACAGGTCGTGGTGCAGGAACCAACGGCCACCGCAGCCGTCAACACCGATCAGATTGCTATTCAACCCACACCGTTGCAGGTCCAGTATCTGCCTCGGGCGCGTTGGGTGGACCGCGCGCCGCTGATCGTTCAGGCGCTGCTGGTGGAAAGCTATGAAAACAGCGGCAAGGTGGCTGCCGTTGGTCGTTCGACCGTTGGGTTGCGCGCGGACTATGTCATCGTTCCTGACTTGCGGGAATTTCAGGGCCTTGTGATTGCCGAAGACGACGGATCGTCAACTGTACGGGTCGAAGTTCGAATGAATATCAAGATCATCGACGAGTTCGAAGACAAGATCATCGCGTCAGATTCCTTCCGGGAATATGTGGTCGCCGCCAGCGATAAAACTCCTGATCTGGTCCGAGCGTTCGATGATGCGTTGGGCAAGACCATGCGGGATGCGGTGGAATGGAGTGTGCGCAAGATCAACACCCACGCCGCGAATAATTCTGATCGATTTTAGGGTAGGTAAACGGGCGCTCTTAGGTTTCAGCGCCCGCATACCGGTTTCATTGAGACAATGTCTGGGCCAAACGCATCAATGTGATGGCTTCGGCACGATACCCGAACGGGTCCTCACCCTTTGCCTCATTTGCAAGCGCAATCGCATCCGCATAGGACCACGAGCCCAAATATTCTCCGCCGCGCAACAACTGGCCAAAGCCCGCAATGGCGTATGAGAATTCCACATCTTCGGTCACGGCCCCTTGCCCCGGCAGGATTGGATGCTGGATCAATTGGCTTTCCGCAGCCCCAGGAGTTTTGTACCGCAGTTTGAAAAATCCGATCTCGTCCGACCCCTCGGACACCGCTTGTTCCGCATAGCGTAAGGGACCATTTCGGATGGCGTCCGACCCCACAGGTGTCACTTCGTAAATCGCAGTCACCGTATGACCGGCCCCGATATCGCCCGCGTCCACCTTATCGTTCGCGAAATCTTCGCGCTTCAAAGCACGGGTTTCATACCCGATCAGATGGTATTCGGCGATCTGCGCCGGGTTGAACTCAACCTGTATTTTGACGTCATTGGCAATCGGAAACAGCACGCCGGTCAGCTGATCAACCAGAACCTTGCGTGCCTCGCTTAATGTATCGATATAGGCCGCCTGCCCGTTCCCATTCTGCGCCAGCGCCTGCATGGTCGCATCGTCCAGATTTCCCCGACCAAAGCCCAGAACGCTTAGAAACGTGCCGCTGTCGCGTTTTTGGGCTATGAAATCTTTCAAAGCGTCCGGGTCCGACAGGCCAACATTGAAATCACCATCCGTGGCCAGGATAACGCGGGTGACCTCGCCATCCTCAACCATGCTTTCCGCCACCTGATAGGCCTGCTGCAACCCGGCCTGCCCGGCGGTCGAACCCCCGGCCTCCAATTGGTCCAGCGCGTTTAGGATTTTGGACCGTTCCGACGCCGCCGTCGGCTCCAGCACTTGCCCGGCGCCGCCCGCGTAAGTGACGATTGACACCTGATCTTCGGGCCACAATTCCGATAGCATCAGGCGGAAAGATTGTTTCAGCAGCGGCAGTTTGTCGGTATTTTGCATCGAACCCGACGTGTCGATCAGAAACACCAGGTTCAGCGGTGGGCGATCTTCGATCTGCGGAAGCGCACCCTGTATGCCGATATGAACCAGTTGCGTGCCTTCGTTCCAGGGTGTTGGGGTCACTGAAATCGAAGGCCGGAACGGCACATCACTTTCGGGCGCGGGATAGCTGTAGGGGAAGTAATTCACCATCTCTTCAACCCGCACCGCATCTTTCGGCGGCAACTGACCGCGCATCAATGAGGATCGGACAATCGAATATGAGGACGTGTCGACATCAATCGAGAAGGTCGACACGGGATCTTCGGCCGTGACCTTCAATGGATTGGTGTCGGCGTTGGCAAAATCTTCGGTATTTTGTTCGGGTGCCAGAACAACAACGCGTTGGTCCAGCGACGGCACCAATGGTTGGGAACCTCCAATTAATCCGGAACTGGAATAGCTCTCACTTGTCGCACCCAGGCCACCGGTTTGTATTTTACTCGATGCATTGGGACGCGATCGAGGCGCGATCGAGTCCTCCATCACAACAGGCGCTTCGACCACGGGTTCTGAAACCGCGCTGTCGGGAACGGCGAAAGACAATTCACTGTCCTGATCCGCCTCTTCTGTTTTGGTCCGGGATTCAACGTGTTCATCGTTCGGTAGTGGGGATGGGCTCAACATGTAATCCCGCGTCTGCGGTAGGATCGCCACCAAGGCCACGGCGGCGATGGCTGTAGTTGCGGTCAATGCGCCGCGATGCGTCAAGACATTCAACATGGACTTCGCTCCTTCTGTCAGGCGGGCTATTGGGCCTCGCTTGACAGTCGGACGCGCGCCAGATTGCAATCCTTGGGCGTGGGCGAAACTTTTCTGCGCCTGCTGCAGATTTTTCACCCGACGCTGCGCATCCGGCGCGGGGGTGGCGGCATTCATCAAGGTTTTGAAATCTTCAAGATCGTCTGTCATTGAGCCAGCTCCTCTTGCCGCAAGGCCCGCAGGCGTTTGCGGATATCCGACATGCGCCAAGACACTGTGCCCTCAGACACGCCCAGTACCTGTGCCGCCTGGGCATGAGTCATTTCATCCTCAAGCGTCAGGGCCAAGGTGTCCTGCAATTCTTGCGGTAACGCGCGCATGGCCCGTTGTAGCCAGTCGACGGCTTCGGCGGTTTCCGCCGCTTCCGCCCGGCGCATCTGCTCGACATCGCCCCACCCGACCGCAGCTCGGCTGTGACTGGCTTGCCGACGGCGCGCGTCTTCGGCGGCGTTGACGACAACACGATACAGCCAAGTGGTGAATTTGGCCTGCGCCCGAAACCCAACAATCTTGGTTGGTAAGGCAGCGCAGATATCCTGTGTCAGATCCTCGGCCTGATCCCCGCGCCCACTCAACCGAAAAGCCAAACGAAATATTCGGTCGTAATGGCGCGCAAGAAGGGCAGCGAACGCATCCGCGTCCCCCTTCGCGGCAGCTTTGGCCAGATCCTCATCCGAAGTTGTCATACGCATCACGATGAGTAAGACGGACCAGAAAGGTCAATCCTTGGCGGCGGGTCGAAAAAAATTAAAAATGACTTGCCGATGCCATTTTCCAATCCGCAGCAAAGGCTTCGGGGGGGGTATCGGTCAGCAAGGCGCCTTCATCAATAAAAGTGTACATTTCGGCATAGGATCGCTCGTGTTCATCCGCGTTACGACAGCGGATATCGCTTGGATGCAGGTCAGAGACTTTTTCTTTACCCATAGCTCCCAAAAGCTCTCGAAAGCTTTCCAGCGTGGCGTCATGAAAGCGCTGCACCCGAACGCGTTTTTGCGGCACGTTCACTGCCCGTCCTCGGACCGGGTCTTGTGTGGCGACACCCGAAGGGCAGCGGTTCGTATTGCAATGCAACGCCTGTATGCAGCCAACCGCAAACATCATCGCCCGCGCCGCGTTGCACATATCAGCCCCAAGCGCAAATTTCTCGACCATGTCATAGCCCGTGGCCACCTTGCCCGAGCAGATGATCCGCATCTTGTCGCGCAAACCAGCGCCACGCAGGCAGTTGTTAACAAAGATCAACGCCTCGTTCAGGGGCACGCCGAGGCGGTTGGTGAATTCAACCGGAGCCGCCCCGGTGCCCCCTTCGGCACCGTCAATGGTAATAAAGTCGGGCAAAATTCCAGTTTCCAACATCGCCTTGCAGATCGCCATAAACTCGGAAGGACGACCAATGCACAGCTTGAAACCGACGGGTTTTCCGCCTGACAATTCACGCAGGTGCTGAACGAAATGCATCAAACCCGTCGGGCCTTCAAAGGCCGAATGGATGGGAGGAGATATGACGTCCTGATGCTCGGGTACGTGGCGGATTTCGGCGATTTCCTTATCCACCTTGGCCGCAGGCAGAACCCCGCCATGGGATGGTTTCGCGCCCTGCGACAGTTTGATTTCAATCGCCTTGACCACATCTTTTTGGGCTTTTTCAGCGAATTTATCCTTATCGAACGTACCTTCGAGCGTACGGCATCCAAAATAGCCCGTACCGATCTGCCAGATGATATCACCGCCCTCGGCCAGATGGTGCGGAGACAACCCACCCTCACCCGTGTTATGCGCAAACCCGCCATCTTTGGCACCGCCGTTTAACGCCCGGATCGCATTGGCGCTGAGTGCGCCGAAACTCATGGCGGATACGTTCAGACGCGAGGCATTATAGGGTTTGGTACACTGGGGTCCGCCCAGCATGACCCGTTCCTCACTTTCGGCCACCTCTTTGGGTGCAAGTGAATGGTTGGCCCGGTGATACCCTACGGTCATGATGTCGAATTGTGTGCCAAAGGCCTGTGTATCCATCTGCCCCTTGGCGCGGGAATAGACCAGGCTGCGGATGATACGGTTATAGGGGCGCCCGCTTTCGTTGGTCTCAACAAAGTATTGGCGGATTTCCGGGCTGACGAATTCCAGCATGTACCGGAAATGCCCCAGAACCGGATAATTGTTCAAAACGTTATGCTTTGTGGTCAGCATGTCATACAGGCCAACCACTGCGTAGGGGATCAGCAGGACCAGTAACCAATGCGCCGGTGGCCAGTACAGCCCCCACAACACAGTCAGCGGCAAACACACGTAGCTGAGGAAGTAATAGAGTTGACGTACAATCATTTTGCGCTCTCCCAAGGTGTTGCCAAACCGGCTAATGGCAAGCGTGGATCAATTCGGCTTTTGATTGCAAGCGTTTGAACCAAACATCACGCGATCAGGTTAGATTACGAAACAGGCAGAATACAGAGCCACTGTTGATCCCCCTTGCCCCAATAGGTATGCCAAAACAAAGGTGAAATTGGGCAGGAATCCAGGCCGTGACACAGACCCGACCCGCCGTCCGGACCACGGCCATCATGTTCGCTGCCGTTTTCGTAGGGGGCGCTGCGGGGTCGTTGCTGCGCGAGGCGCTCTCGGCCCAGATCCCCGGCGCTCCGATTCTGACGGCCACGTTTGGGATCAATATTGTGGCCTGTTTCATACTCGGTTGGCTTTATGCAGTGCGGCATCGCGTGCATGCGCATGTATTGCATCTGGGTGCGGTCGGGTTTTGCGGTGGTCTGTCTACGTTTTCCTCATTTGTGGCTGAGCTGGAGCGTATGGCGGCAACGCATCTTTGGGGCGCTATTTCAGCTGCTGGTCTGGAAATCGCGGTTGGCCTTGCTGCTGCTATTTTGGGCGAGACTATCGGACGGCGGTTCCAAGGGCAGAGGTCAGCAAAATGACCGAGCTGTATCTGCACGCCATGTTCGGCCTGGGCGGCGGTCTGGGCGCAGTGCTGCGCCATTGGGTCTCTCTACGGGTTCGCCACGACCTGCCGTTTGCAACACTGATTGTAAATGTTCTGGGCAGCCTGCTTCTTGGTCTGTGGATCGGTTTCCTGGGTGGGCCAGTCGATTTGGGCGAAGAAGAAAAACGGCTGGTCTTCGGGTTCTGCGGCGGGTTCACCACTTTCTCAAGCTTTGCCTATCAATCGCTGGAGTTGCGGCGGCAACGCACGATTGCGCTGGCGGCGGGGAATATTCTACTTAGCCTGATCTTGTGTTGGCTTGCCTTGTTGCTGGGATTGTTCCTGACACACTAGTGCGCGGGAACAGCAGACTGTGTGCCTGGCTTAGGAGCGCGGCAGAAAAACAGCAAAGGAATCGTCGCCAGGGCCAGCAAACCCAGGTTATTGAAAACGGTCAGATATGAAATCAGTTCAGCCTGCTGGCTGATCGCTTGCCCCAGTATGGCAGCGCCTTGCGCACTGTCGGGCGTCAGGCCAAGCGGTTGTAGATAAGCCTGCGCAGCCGGGTTGTAGGGGGTCACATTCTGGCCAAGCACAGCGGTATTCGTCTGCAACCCGCGCACCACCCATGTCCCAACAAGCGAAATTCCAACCGACGACCCCAACTGACGGGTCACGTTGAACAATCCAGACGCTTCGTCCTGCCGGGTTTTTGAAATACTCTCGAACGCCAGAATCGACATGGGCACAAAGACCAACCCCATACCCAGACCGCTGACGGCACCCGGCCAGGCCAGCTCCCAAAACCCCGCATTCATATTCAGCGCGCCCATCATGAAGTTGCTTACCGCCGTCAACGCCATGCCCAGCCCGGCCAGAATACGCGGATCAAAACGATGCACCAGCACAGCGCCAGTCACCACCATGGACAGACCCGCCGTAATACCGCGCGGAATGAACAAATGACCTGATGCGATGACCGGATAGTCCAGCAGGTTCTGCACAAAAGTTGGCAGGATCGCGATGCCTCCGAACAGCGAGATCGCAAACCCTGCGATGACCAGATTGCACAGGGCAAAATTCCGGTCCGCGAAAAGGCGTAGATCAACGACCGGGCGTTTCGAGCTGAGCGCATGAACAACAAACCCCAACGCGCCCAGGACCGACGCGATCAGCGCCACCTGTATCACACGAGAGGTCAACCAATCCTTGGTTTCCCCCTGATCCAGTATGTATTGCAAGCAACCAATGCCGATGGCCAGCAACGCCAGACCGATCCAGTCGATCTTGACCTCTTCGGTTTCATCATCCGGCAGCTCTCCGGCCAGCAACAGCAGGGCCATGGCCGCCACCGGCAGGTTTACGAAAAACACCATTCGCCACGAGAAATACTCGGTCAGGATGGCCCCGACTGTCGGCCCCAAGACGGGGGCAACCACGACGCCCAGACCAAAAACAGCCATCGCCTGCCCGCGTTTTTCGCGGGGATAGGCATCAAACAGGATGGATTGCGACAACGGGATTAGGAACGCACCGAACATGCCCTGCGCCAGTCGGAAGAAGACGATGGTCTCAAGGCTCCACGAGAGGCCGCACATGACGGACATAGCGGTAAAGCCCGTGATGGCGGTCAGGATCAGCCGTCGCCGTCCGACCCGGCGGGAAACAAACCCCGTCAGCGGCATGACCACGACAGCCGAGACGATATAGCTGGTCAATATCCACGTTGCCTGATCGGTCGTGGCCCCGAAAGCGGCCTGAATATGCGGTAGTGCCACATTGACAATGGTGCTGTCCAACACCTCGAGTATAGCGCTGAGAACAACGGCGATCACAATCACCGGATTGACGCGGCTGGCCGCCGATCCCGTCATTTTTCTGCCTGATCGACGGTCGTGTCCACAGTCACTTTGCTGCTGCCACCCACACGCAGGGGCACATCGGTCGGATCAAGTTCTACGCGCACCGCAAAGCGCCGGGTGACCTTGACCCAATTGCCGCTGGCATTCTCGGACGGCAAAAGCGAGAAAGTATCCCCCGAGCCGCGCCCGATCGAGGCGACCTTGCCCGTCAGCGTCACACCCGGCAGCATGTCGATCTGAACCGTAACCGGTTGGCCCGGACGAATGCGCGGCAGAGCGGTTTCCTTGAAATTCGCATCCACCCACCAGTCCGAAGCCTCGACAATCGAAAACTGCGGCGCATTGGCGGCCACCGCTGAACCTGGCCGCAAGGTCAGGTTAGCAATCCAACCATCCGCCGCTGCATAGACTTTGGTCCAATCCAAATCCGCTTTTGCAATCTCAAGCTGCGCGCGTGCAGAAAGGACGTTGTCCTGCTTTGCGGCCACACTGCTTTGCAGAGCCAACAGCGCAGCCTGGCTGGCGGTCAGCCGGGCCGAGGCCTGCGCGAATTCCGTCGTCGCCTGATCCAGCGTGACCTGCGCCACGTCCCCGTCCGAGTATAACGCCTTGTTGCGTTCAAAATTACTTTTGGCCGTGTCAAAGGCCGACTGAGCGGAATTTACAGCCGCTTCAGCTGCTGAAATCTGGGTGGAAATGGTTTGAACCTGTTGTATGGCGCTGTCCAGATCGGCCCGTGCTTGATCGACGGATGCCTTGAATTGCGTTTCGTCAATGGCGAACAGCAGATCCCCTGCCTTAATCGGCTGATTTTCCGTGATCGGAACCTCGGCCACTTGCCCGGTAACTTGTGCTGCCACGTTGATGATATTCGCACTAACATACGCGTCATTCGTTGAAGGGTAACGCTCTTCATGCCGCCAAAACAGGAACAGTCCTGCACCGATAGCAGTAAGCATGGCTGCAACGGCAAGGGCTTTCATAGGTCAGGCCTCAAACAATTGGCTACATCGGATAGGTGTGCATTCGCACCGCCAGATTGCCCATTATCCAGACAGTTCCAAGGATGATGATCAATAGCACCAGCGTGGAGAAAAGGATCAAATCCAGGTCTTCCCGGCTGCTGCGGCGGCGATCAATATGCAGGAAATAGACCAGTTGAACGATCAATTGCGCCAACCCCAATAACGCGATTGAAAGGTAAACCCCCTTGGTCTCGATGCCGTATTTATAGGCTATCGCGAACACCGCCCCTGTCAGCAAAAGCGAGCCACCATAGCCAATTATGTAGCGCCGACGCTCGCGCCGGTGCATCTCGCTGCGCTTATCCATAGGTCAGCCCTCCGAAATAAACGATGGTGATAATCCCGATCCAGATCAGGTCGAGAAAGTGCCAAAACAATGCCAACCGCACCACGCGCGACATCAGCAGATCGGTCAAGCCAAACAGGCGCAGCTGAATGCCCAACACGATCAACCACAAGCACCCAGCAGCCACGTGCAACCCATGCAGCGGCACCAGACCGTAGAAGGCCGATAGAAACCCGCTGCGTTGAGGGACACCGCCTTTTTCGGTCATCGCCACGAAATCGCGGATTTCCAGCACCAGAAAGCTGAGACCCAATACCAGCGTCACGCAGAACCAGAACACGATCCGCCATCTGGGCAGGTTGTATTTCAGCGCCAGCATTGCCAGCCCCACGGTAAGGCTGCTGGTCAAAAGGATTATCGTCTGGGCAAAGATGCTTCTCAGATCGAACAGCTCGTGCGGACCGGGCCCGCCAGCCTGTGCATCGATCATGGTGATGTAAATGGCGAACATCAGGCCGAAATAGACCAGATCGCTCATCAGAAAGACCCAGAATCCGAAAGTGACGACCTCGGCGGCCTGGTCCGCGCTGGCATGCCGCCGCCCGAGGTTCAGCCCTGGATAGCTGTGCGTCGGTGCGCGCTTCATGTCACTGCCTCCAGGTCAGGGCGGGCAAGGCCGCGATTTTCCGGAGCGATTTCATGATCGCGATCCACCGGTGCAGAGCTGCGCACCAAATCAAGCCAGGCTTCGTGTTGTTTGCGAACCTCCTCGGCAGGGATGACCTCTTCGGTGTCCAGCCGGAAGGTCCACAGGATGAAGGACAGCAACATCAGTGCAGTTACCAGTGCGGCCAGCCACCAGATCCACCAGACCAATGCGAACATCCAGACTCCGCTGAGTACACACAGGATGAACCCGATCCCAGTGTTGCGCGGCATCGAGATATCTTCGTACTCATCAGGTGTCGGATAGGCCTCACCCCGCTCCTTTGCGGCGGCAAAGTTATCCCGATCCGTCACCTGCGGGATGACGGCAAAATTGTAGGGCGGCGGCGGCGACGGGATCGACCATTCCAGCGTGCGCGCATCCCACGGATCGCCGACTGGCACGCGGGTGTTTTCCCGGTCGCGGATACTGACCCACAATTGCATAACCACCGCCAACAGCGCCGACAAGATCACCAGCGCGCCGATGACGGCGATGATCATATAGGGGTGGAAACTGGGGTCTTCCCAACTGAACGACCGGCGCGGCATCCCCATGAGGCCAACGAAATAAAGCGGCAGGAAAGTCAGCATGAACCCAACCGTCCACAATACCACTGTGATGCGCCCCCAACGCTCGTTCAGCCGGAACCCAAAAGCCTTGGGGAACCAGTAATTGTATCCGGCCAGCAGGCCGAACAGCACGCCCGGCAACAGAACATTGTGGAAATGCGCCACAAGGAACAGAGTGTTATGCACCTGATAATCGACCGTCGGGTTGGCAAGGATCACACCCGACAAGCCACCAATCACAAACAACATCAGAAAGGACAGGCCGTACAGCATCGGCACCGAAAACCGGATACGGCCACGATACAAAGTCGCCATCCAGTCATAGACCTTCACCCCGGTTGGAATGGCGATCAGCATGGTGGCGATGCCGAACACAGCATTGATCAGAGCGCTTTGGCCCATAGTAAAGAAATGGTGCAGCCAGACGGTAAAGGACAGCACCGCGATGCACATTGTGGCAATCACTAGCGAGTTGTATCCGTAAAGCCGTTTGGCCGAGAATGTGGCGAAAACTTCGGAATAGATACCATAAGCGGGCAGAACCAGCAGATAGACCTCGGGGTGGCCGAACAGCCAGAACAGGTTGGCATAGTTCATCATGTTGCCGCCAAGGTCGTTGGTGAAATAATGGAAATCCAGATACCGATCCGCCGCCAACATCAGCGCCGCCACGCCAAGCGGCGGCATGGCAAAGATGATCAGGATCGAGCTGCTGATGATTGTCCAGCAATACATTGGCAGCCGCATGAACTTCATCCCCGGCGCCCGCAGCTTATAGATCGTGACTGCAAAGTTGATCCCCGTCAGCGTGGTACCGATGCCTGAGACAACAATGGCCCATATCCAGTAGTCCGGCCCCACGCCGGGGTTAAAGGCGGCCCCGGTATAAGGCGGATAAGCCGTCCACCCCCCGGTTGAGAAATTGCCAACCACCAGCGACACCATCAACATCATGCCCGCCGAGACGGTCAGGCCCAGACTGATCTGGTTCATTACTGGAAAGGCCACATCCCGCGCGCCGATCATCAGCGGGATCAGGTAATTCGCGAGCCCGAAGACAAAGGGCACGGCGACAAAGAACACCATGATCGTGCCATGGGTGCTGAACAACTCGGCAAAGTGTTCGGCCTCAAGGAAACCATCGCCCGGCCCGGCTGCTTGTTGGGCGCGCATGACAACGCCTTCAAGCACGCCGCGCGCCAGCATGACGATGGCAAAGACGATGTACATAATCCCGATTTTCTTATGATCTGCGCTGGTCAGCCAGTCGCGCCACAAAGGCCCCCACAGGCGGAACCATGTCAGTGATCCGACCACGACAATGACGCCTACGATCACCACGGCCGCCGCCGCGTTGGCCACAATTTCGTTTGCGTTAGGGTTTTGGATCAGACCCATGATCGGGAAGGCATCCCAGTTCAGACGGCCAAAGAATCCTGTTTCGGTCATTGCGCGCCCTCTTGCCCGTATTCAGCGGTTCCCGGTTGTTGATCGCGTGGCAACGGTTGCCCACCGTGATAGCGGTGCAAAATGGACTGGAACAGATCACCGTCCTCCAGCGTAAAATAAAGCGCATTGAGTGGCATCAGTGAGGTCCCCAACGCTGCCTGTACCTCATCCCGATCCGTGCGCATGGCCAGCGTTCTGTAAGTGTCTTCGGTCAGAGGGATCCCATGGGTGCGAACACTTTCAACCCAGGCATTGAAGCCTTCGGGCTGCATCGCCTGAGTCAGAAACTTCTGCTTGGTAAAACCCCGCCCATTATACTGCGTGTTTTCGCCCTGCATCGTCTCGGGCGTATCGGCCACCAGATGCAGCTGAGTCGTCATCCCCGGCATCGCGTAGATCTGCCCCGCCAGGGCGGGGATCATAAAGGATTGCATCACCGTATCCGTCGTCAGCGTCATCGCCACTTGCTGTTTGACAGGAATGCCGAACTCTCCGACGGTGGCGATACCAAGATCGGGGTAAATGAACAGCCATTTCCAATCGAGGCCAACAACCTGCACGTTCAGCGCGGGTGTTTCACCGAACGGTGCGGCGTAAGGGTCCAGCCGGTGGGTGGCTTTCCACAAGTAAAACGACAGCAGCGCCACGATCACGACCGGCACGCCCCACATGGCAAATTCCAGCTTGCCCGAGAAATCCCATTTGGGCCGGTACTCTGCCGCGCTGCCCTTGCGCCGCCGGTACCGCAAGGCGATCAGCGGCACCAATACCAAAACCGGCAACACGGCGATCATGATCAGAACAGTCGCCCGCAACAGGTGGGTTTTCTGAACCGCCGCAATAGGGCCTTGCGGGTCCATGAAGCTGTTGCTTGCCCACGCCATCTGTGCCGAGGCCACAACAACCGCGATCACCAATGCCATTGCTGAAGGTTTGAGTAAGGCCACGCCTGATCGTCCTCTTAAGCCTTCGTTTCGGCCAACTATCGACAGAGTCACAGATTTTCTCAAGGTTTTTTCCAAAACCGTCGATTGTTTCACACCCTGCCTGAACAACCACAGCATTAGGACCGTGCAAATCGCCTCCGATGATGCGGTTGACTTGGCATCGCAGCCGGGTGAGACATTTTGGTGATGCGTTGGATTATTCTCGCCCTCGGCCTTTGGTGCCTTACGACAAGTGCAAGCGCACAGGATCGCGCGACGGTGGAACGCCAGTTTCAAGCATGGCTGCAAGATACAGTCTGGCCGCGTGCCAAGGCCCAAGGTGTTTCGCGCGCAACCATGCAGCGGGCCTTTGATGGGGTAACGCTCAACTGGAAGTTGCCCGATCTGGTGCCGCCGGGCAGTTCTGCTCAGACACCCAAACAGCAAAAACAGGCTGAATTTGGATCACCTGGCCGATACTTCAATGCCGGTTCCGTTCAGGGTGCAACTGCAAAAGGGCGGCAGATGGCCCGGCGTCATGCCAAGACCCTGGCGCGGGTCGAGGCGGAAACCGGGGTTCCCGGACGGATCATCCTGGCCATTTGGGGCCGGGAAAGCGGGTATGGCCAAGTACCCATCCGCCACGATGCCTTTCAGGTGTTGGGGACAAAAGGGTTCATGAGTACCCGGGCCGCGTATTTCACCGACGAGTTGATCGCCGCGCTGCAAATTGCCGAGGCCGGCCACGCCCCAACGGGCACGTTGAAAAGCAGCTGGGCGGGCGCGTTGGGTCAACCGCAATTCATGCCTTCGAACTTCCTGACCTTTGCCGCGGATGGAAATGGCGACGGGCGGTCCGACATCTGGGGCTCGGCCGAAGATACAATCGCCTCCATCGGGCATTTCCTGTCGCAACATGGCTGGGTCACCGGGCGCGACTGGGGGTTCGAGGTCACGGTTCCAACCCAGATAACCTGTGCGCTGGAAGGACCGGATCAGGGTCGAACTATTCAGGACTGGGCTGCCATGGGGATCACCCGCGTATCTGGCAAGCCATTTCCACCACACGAACTGCCGGGTGAGGGGTTTCTGATGATGCCAGCTGGACGCAAGGGACCCGCCTTTATCGTCACGCCGAATTTCTACGTTCTCAAGGATTACAACAAAAGCGATCTCTACGCTCTGTTCGTGGGCCATGTCGGAGACCGCATTCAGTATGGCGTTGGGGACTTCAAAGCCCGCTGGGGCAAGGTTGATACCTTGTACCGGTCAGATATCGCAGCCATGCAACGGGCGTTGGAAAACCAGGGCCATGATGTCGGCGGTGCGGATGGATTGCCGGGGTTCAAGACTCGCCGCTCGATTGGGCGCTGGCAACAAGTGACTGGACGCAGCCCGACCTGCTTCCCAGAAACCAGCATGAAATCCGCTCTAGCGCAGTAGCGATTCGCTGCAAATTTGATGTGATTCGAGCTTCCTTGACGTCAAGTTTGCGGGGCGACCTTCACAAAAATGTCAAGAAACGATGAAGTTTCATTATTAAATTTCCCAACCTACGTCCATTTCGTTCACGATCCACCTGTAGTTGCTTAAATTGTGGGCGCCATCTTTATCCCGATTTGAAATAATGCCACCTTCACCGGCAGTGAAAGGCGACTTTCGCAAACACGTTCCCGACTGCAAACCGAAAGACTGCGACGCGGTGTTCCTTGCGCTCTGAAAAAGCAAAATTCGAACCCGTCTTGGTCTTGTTCAGGGTCGGACAAACAAGGTGGCCTGTACCCATCCTGAAAGGATGCGCGTGCCGGACCCCTAAAAACGGGAGTAGAAAAACATGAACAAGTATATGCGTACATCTCTGGCGGGGCTTTTGACCTCGACCATGATCACCGGTGCCGCCTTTGCTGCGGGCACCCATCCCACAACCGGCGAGGCGCTGGCGGATGACCAGACCTTTATCTACCGCCTTGGCGATGAGCACAGCTCGGTCGATCCGCAGGTTGTTGAGGATACCTATGGCGCTGAGATTACCCGCGACCTGTTTGAAGGTCTGATGAACCAGGACGAAGACGGCAATCTGGTTCCGGGCGTCGCCACCGGCTATACCACCAACGACACCAAAGACGTTTATACCTTTACCCTGCGCGACAACGCCAAGTGGTCGAATGGCGACCCGGTGACAGCAGGTGATTTTGTTTATGCCTGGAAACGCGCTGTCGATCCCGCACTGTCTTCGCCCTACGCCTGGTTCATGGAGCTGATGTCGATCGAGAATGCTGCTGAAATTATTGCCGGGAACAAGCCTATTGACGAGTTGGGCGTCAAAGCCCTCGACGATCACACTCTAGAAGTCACTCTGAGCGCGCCCCTGCCCTATTTCCCGCAGATGACCACGCACTCCACCACCTTCCCGGCCCCGCAGAAAGTGATCGAGGAACATGGTGACGCCTGGACCCGGCCCGAAAACATCGTCTCGAACGGTGCCTATATCTGGACCGAACACCTGCCGCAGGAACGCTCGGTCCGTGAACGTAACGAGATGTATTGGGATAATGAAAACACGATCTTGGACAAAGTCGTGACGCTGGTCATCAACGACGAAAACGTCGCTTTGACCCGCTATCTGGCTGGCGAACTGGACCGCACCGAAGTTCCCGCAGGGCAGTTTCCCCGCATGAGCCAGGAACACCCGGATCAGGCCATCAGCTTCCCGCGCCTGTGTAACTACTATTACACATTCAACCTGACGGAAGACGGTCCCGAAGCGTTCAAGGACCCTAATGTCCGCCAGGCACTGTCACTGGCCGTTGATCGCGAGATCATCACCGAAAAAGTCATGGCTGGTGGCCAGCCGCAGGCTTACACTTTCGCTCCCGAAGCGACCGCTGGATTCACGGTCCCCGAGGTCGAGATGGCCTCGATGACTCAGCCCGAGCGGGATGAACTGGCTAAAGAACTGCTGGCCGGTGCCGGTTACGGCCCCGACAATCCGCTGAGCTTTGAGATGGTCTACAACACCAACGAAGATCACAAGAAAGTCGCCGTGGCGCTGAGCCAGATGTGGAAACAGAAACTGGGCGTGAATGTCGAGCTGGCCAACATGGAATGGAAAGTCTTCCTGGAAGAGCGCGGCAACCAGAACTTCGATTTGGCCCGCGGCGCATGGTGTGGCGACTATAACGAGGCCTCCACCTTCCTGGACCTGCTGCAATCGCAATCAGGCTATAACGACGGCAAGTACAACAACGCCCGCGTTGACGAGCTACTGGCCGAAGCCAAAACCTCGGACGATCCTGCACCTCTATACACCGAGGTTGAGCGGATCATTGCACAGGAAACGCCTGTGATCCCGATTTACCACTATGCTGGCGTCTACATGATGGACACCGACGTAGGGAACTGGCCGATCAACAATGTCGAGCAGAACTGGTACTCGAAGAACCTCTACAAACGCGCCGAGTAATCGTCTTTGAACCTCGCCCTGTCCCGGATGCAACCGGGGCAGGGCCAATAAACATGGGGGCATGAAATGCTTGCCTATAGTCTACGGCGACTGCTGGTCGCCATACCGACGATCCTGTTGCTGATCGTCGCCTGTTTCTTTCTTATGCACTTCGCGCCCGGTGGGCCCTTTACCTCGGAACGGCCTCTGCCACCGGCGGTTCTGACCAATATCGAGGCCCGCTATGGGCTGGATCAACCGCTGTGGAAACAGTTGTGGGATTACCTCTATAACATCGTCGTGCATTTCGATTTCGGCCCGTCCTTCAAGTTCAAGGACCGCGATGTGAACGACATCATCGCACAGGGTTTTCCAATCTCGCTGACCTATGGGTCGCTGTCGTTCCTGGTTGCTACCACCGTTGGTGTGGGTCTGGGGATCGCCGCCGCAATCAAGCACAACAGCTGGATCGACTATTTCGCCGTGGGTCTGGGCATTGCTGCGCAGGCGCTACCGAACTTCATCATGGGCCCGATCCTTATCCTGACTTTCACCCTGTGGCTGGGGCTGCTGCCCGGCGGTGGTTGGAATGGTGGTCAGTGGCAATATCTGATCATGCCGGTCATTGCGCTGGCGACTTCCTACATGGGGTCAATTGCAAGGATTACACGGTCGTCGATGCTTGAGGTTCTGAACTCGAACTTCATACGCACCGCGCGTGCCAAGGGCCTGCCGACCAGAACCGTGATCTGGCGCCATGCGTTGAAGCCGACCCTTCTGCCTGTTGTGTCCTATCTTGGGCCGGTCTTTGTCTACGTGCTGACCGGTTCTGTCTTTGTCGACATCTATTTCTCGACCGGTGGATTAGGTCAGGCCTATGTCGGCTCGGCCCTGTCGCGGGACTATGCCGTGCTGTTGGGCGTCACGATCCTTTATGGCGCGCTGACCGTTGTCGTGAACTTGCTGACCGACCTGGCCTATGCCTGGTTCGATCCTAAAATCCGGTACTGAGGGGCTGGCAATGCTTGGAAAATCACAAAAAGCCGCTCAGCTGGCCGGAGACGTAACCGACTATACGGTTATTCAGGGACGTTCGCTGTGGCAAGACGCACGGATGCGTTTTGTTCGAAACAAAGCCGCAATGGCCAGCGTCTTCATTCTGACCATGATCGTCCTGTTCACAATCTTTGGCCCATATTTCGCCGTCTGGAGCAACGAGGAGATTGACTGGAACGTCATGGGCGATGTCGCCGGCATGGGGATGCCCTCAATTGAAACCGGGCACTATTTCGGCGTCGACGATCTGGGACGCGACCTTTACAGCCGCGTCATTCAGGCCACTACAACATCGCTGCTGGTCGGGCTTATCGGGGCGGCAACCGCACTGATTGTCGGAACCTGCTACGGTATCGCCGCCGGATATATCGGCGGGCGCACCGACGGTGTCATGATGCGGTTTGTCGACATCCTGCTGGCGATCCCGGCCACATTGATCGTCATCTTGCTGCTCGTCGTGGCGGGGCGGTCGTTCTTCATGTTGTTCATCGCACTTGGCGCGGTGGGCTGGCTAACCATGGCGCGGATCGTTCGAGGGCAAACCCTGACCCTGAAAAACCGCGAGTTCATTGAGGCTGCCCGCGCTGCTGGTGTCAGCGAGTTCACCATCATGTATCGCCATATCCTGCCAAACCTTTTGGGTGTGGTAATCGTCTATGCGTCATTGTTGGTGCCGGAAATGATCTTGATGGAAAGCTTCATTTCGTTCCTTGGATTGGGCATTTCGGAACCCTACACGTCCTTGGGTCGTTTGATTGCCGAAGGCGCTGGAACGATGGCTTACGGGACGCTGTGGCAGTTGATGTACCCGCTGACAATCTATGTCGCCATCATCATCTCGATGTTCTTCATCGGCGATGGTTTGCGTGACGCTCTGGACCCGAAGGATCGCTGATATGAGCCTGTTCTCTGTTAAGGACCTGAGCGTCCAGTTCAATACGCCCGATGGTGTGGTCGAGGCCGTCAAAGGCATCAGTTTCGACATCAATCCGGGCGAATGCCTTGGCATCGTGGGTGAAAGCGGGTCAGGCAAAAGCCAGACCTTCATGGCCGCGATGGGATTGTTGCCGCCTGCCGGACGGGCCATGGGGTCCGCTACTCTAAACGGCAAGGAAATCCTGAACCTGCCTATCAACAAGCTGAACAAGATCCGTGGCGATGATGTCGGCATGATCTTTCAGGACCCGCTGACCGCGCTGACCCCGCATCTGCGGATCGGCCAGCAAATGCGAGAGGTTCTGCAGGTACATGAAGGGCTGCAAGGGTCCGCAGCTCGGGCTCGCTGTCTGGAATGGCTGGATCGCGTCCGCATCCCCGAGGCAAAACGGCGGCTGGATCAATACCCGCACGAATTGTCGGGCGGTATGCGTCAGCGCGTGATGATTGCAATGTCGATGCTGTGCAATCCCAAGCTGCTGATCGCGGATGAACCGACCACGGCGCTGGACGTCACCGTGCAGGCCGACATTCTCGACCTGATGGTGCGCCTGCAAAAGGACGAAGGCACGGCGATTGCTCTGATCACCCATGACATGGGCGTTGTTGCGCGGATGTGCGATCGCATTCAGGTCATGCGTCTGGGTCAGTTTGTCGAAGCCGGAGACACGCGCGAAATCTTCCGCGCACCGCAGCACGAATACACCCGCACTCTGCTAGAGGCGATGCCGCGGATCGATGCTGGAGATGCGCCGAAGGCTTTGGACAAAGTCGAAGACCCACTGCTAAAAGTTGATGACGTCAAGGTCCATTTCCCGATCCACGTGCCGGGTGGCATATTTGGACGCAAGGTGCCATTGAAGGCGGTCGATGGCGTCAGTTTTGACATCCGCAAAGGTGAAACACTGGGTGTTGTAGGCGAATCTGGCTGTGGGAAATCCACTCTGGCAAGGGCGGTTCTTCAACTGATCGAGCCCAGCGGTGGCAATGTCAGCTGGCTGGGCCATCCCATTGTCGGGTTAAAACGGGCCGAGCTGAACAAATACCGCAAAGACTTGCAGATCGTGTTTCAGGACCCGCTGGCCAGCCTCGACCCGCGGATGACGATCTCGGCGTCTATCGCGGAACCGCTCAAGACCTACCGCCCCGATCTAACGGATCGGGAACGCAAGGAAATGGTCGCCGACATGATGGAACGGGTTGGTCTGAAGGCCAACATGATCAACCGTTATCCGCATGAGCTGTCCGGCGGGCAAAACCAGCGGGTCGGCATTGCACGGGCGATGATCAATAAACCCAAGTTGATCATCTGTGATGAGGCGGTTTCGGCGCTGGACGTGTCCATTCAAGCGCAAATCGTGGAATTGTTGCGCGAACTGCAACAGGAGTTTGGCCTGTCGATGATCTTCATCAGCCACGACCTGTCTGTGGTGCGTGCGGTCTCAAACCGGATCATGGTTCTGTATCTTGGCCGAATAGTCGAGCTGGGGGATGGAGAGGTGATCTGTTCTGATCCCATCCACCCTTACACAAAATCCCTGATCTCGGCGGTGCCGATCCCGGACCCGGATGTGGAACGCAGCCGACAGCGGTTGAAGCTACCTGGTGAACTGCCCTCACCCATGGATCCCAAAGCCACATTACGGTTTCTTCCCAGCCGGTTGGCCGCAGGTCAGACCGATTATGTGCCGCAGCTGAGCGAGGTGACGCCGGATCATTTCGTGGCCGAACACGACCCGCTGGAAATCATCATGAACGGGGCCTGACCCTGCTGCCCCGAAGCCGTTCACCCGGCTTCGGGGTTTGAATTGGACCCAGTGACTACGGCAACTGTCGGCAAGGCGGATCTATGGCAGGCAGATATCCGTTTCTGCTGCAGATAAGGGCAGAAATCCGCAATGTCGCGCAGGGTAAATCCCGATCGTTTTGACTTCTACCGCACCGGGTGGCACCATCCTTTGCAAATGATACGTTGGTTGTTACATAGCGTTGAATGTTCGGACCACAGCGCCTAAGAGACCCGCGTAGTACGCTAACAGTCAGACATTGTATTAGTAACTTGAGAGGTCAAATGACACGTAAGGTCACAAAGGCGATCTTCCCCGTCGCAGGGCTTGGTACGCGGTTCCTGCCCGCGACAAAGTCGGTCCCGAAAGAGATCATGACGTTGGTCGACCGCCCGCTGGTACAATACGCCATCGACGAAGCGCGTGCCGCCGGCATCACTGAATTCATTTTCGTGACCTCTCGCGGCAAGTCTGCACTAGAAGACTATTTCGACCACAACTTGGTGCTTGAGCAGGAGCTGAAAGCCAAAGGCAAGGAAGACCTGCTGGAAACGCTGAACGCCACCAATATGGAAAGTGGCGCGATTGCCTATATCCGTCAGCACAAAGCGTTGGGTCTGGGTCACGCGGTCTGGTGCGCCCGTCGACTGATCGGCGACGAGCCTTTTGCGGTAATGTTGCCAGACGACGTGATTGCTGCCGACAAGCCTTGCCTGCAGCAAATGATCGAAGCCTATGAGGAAACTGGCGGGAACATGGTGGCGGCCATGGAGGTTCCCGAAGACAAGACCAGCGCTTACGGTGTGTTGGACGTAGGTGAAAATATCGGAACGGTCGTACGCGCCCGCGGCATGGTCGAAAAACCCAAGCCCGAGAATGCGCCCTCGAACCTGGCCGTTATCGGCCGCTACGTGTTGGGGCCGTCGGTATTGTACAATCTGAACCAATTGAAAAGAGGCAGCGGTGGTGAGATTCAACTGACCGACGCCATCGCCGAAGATATTGGCAATGGCGTGCCGGTCTTTGGGTACAAATTCAACGGACAGCGGTTCGACTGCGGCTCAAAATCAGGGTTCCTGCAGGCCACGGTAGCCTTTGCGCTGGCCCGCCAGGACTTGCGCGAGGATCTGAGCCAGTATCTGCGTGACGTTGTGGCGACGGATCAGGCTGCTCAGTAACAACTTCTGACGACACATCGACCGGGGTTTTCCTCGGCACGGCATTTCCACAAGCCGGGGCGCTCAGCGCCTCGGCTTTTTTGATGCTTCTGAAAAGTTAGCAATTGGTTTTTCGGGCGTCCGGCACGGTCAGACGGGATTCATCCACCAAAAGGCAATGTGGCGCGCAATGCAATTGTCGGACCGACAGCCACAGGAGGACGCCCGTGCCACAAAATTCACCCCGATTGAGCCTTCCATTTCTGCAACCTTCACAGGCCCAGAAACACGTCACCCATAACGAGGCGCTGCGACAGCTGGATGTTGTTACCCAGCTGAGCCTGGCCTCGACAAACGCGTCGACTCCACCTGCCGTTCCAGACCAGGGCGAGGTTCACGCATTGGGCATCGCACCAACAGGGGATTGGCAGGGTCAGGCCGGAATGTTAGCTGCTTGGCTGGACAACGCCTGGTATTTCGCCGCGCCCGGCACAGGCTGGCGCGCATGGGATGAAAGCACCGGTCAAATGAAAGTCTGGGACGGTGGGGCCTGGATCGATCCCCCGGTGGCGACGCAGAATTTGGACGGAGTGGGTATCGCCACAAGCTATGACAGCACGAACCGCCTGTCGGTAAGATCTCCGGCCACATTGCTCAGCCACGAAGGCGGTGGGCACCAGCTAAAAATCAACAAGGCCGGTGCAGGCGACACCGCGTCCTTACTGTTTCAGTCCAATTGGACCGGCCATGCCGAGATGGGTTTGTCGGGCACTACAGGCTTTTCCATCAAAGTCTCTCCCGATGGCAGCAACTGGACTGACGCACTAAGCTTTGACCCCACGACCGGCATTGCAGATGGCGCGGCAATTCAGGCCAGCCCTGATGACATCACACCCGGGCGCCTGATGCGGGCTGACTACGGTTATGGCCCTGGCAACCTGTTAGGGTCCGTTTCCGAAAATGGCGGTGTACCAGACGGAGCGGTGATCGAGCGGGGCTCAACCCCCAATGGCGACTACGTGCGTTTTGCGGATGGAACGCAGATTTGCACCGTCACCCTGCCCGCAACGGGCTGTATAAATGCTGATGGCGCGCTTTTCGCAGGCGACGTGGCGGTTTGGGATTTCCCGATGACTTTTGCAACCGGTTCAACCATTTCGGTCAGTGGCAGCGGAGGGGCCAGCAATCGGTTCATCGGCTTTGAAGCCCCGACCGAAACGCAGGTAGGTTTCAAGATTTTGGCCGCCAACAGCGATGCGACGGCGCTGACACCAACGGCCATTGCCATTGGCCGCTGGTTCTGACGGAACGAACTGCCCGGGTCCCGACCTGGGCAGTTACTTAGCCCGCAACTCCGCCGCTGCCTGATCCAGGAACCAAGCATAGGTTTCGCGAATGCCGTCTTCCAGCCCAACGCGCGCGCGCCAGCCCATGTCGGCGAGACGGGACACATCCATCAGCTTGCGCATGGTGCCGTCCGGTTTGCTGACATCCTGAGTTATCCGCCCGGTGTAGCCAGTTGTTTTGGCCACCAACGCCGCCAGTTCCGCGATCGAAATATCCTCGCCACAGCCCACGTTAATGTGGCTCAGCATCGGTTGGGTGTTCGCCTCATAGACATCGCGCGGCAGGTCGAGCACGAACAGCGATGCCTCGGCCATATCGTCCACATGCAGAAATTCGCGGCGGGGTTTGCCGGTACCCCAGATCACAACTTCGTCCAAACCATCGCGCTGCGCCTCGTGGAACCGGCGGATCAGGGCGGGCAGGACATGGCTGTTTTCGGGGTGGAAATTGTCACCCGGCCCATACAGGTTCGTCGGCATGACCGAGCGGTAATCGACCCCGTGCTGCCGATTATAGCTTTCACACAGTTTGATCCCGGCGATCTTGGCAACGGCGTAAGGCTCGTTTGTAGGTTCCAGCACTCCGGTCAGCAAAGCATCCTCGCGCATCGGCTGTGGCACGGCACGCGGGTAGATGCACGAACTGCCCAATTGCAGAAGATGTTTCACCCCAGCGGCAAAGGCCTGATGGATCACATTACATTCGATCATCAGGTTGTCGTAGATAAAATCCGCCGGGTAGGTGTTGTTGGCGTGGATTCCCCCAACCTTGGCAGCGGCAAGGATCACGACATCCGGGCGTTCAGCCTGCATAAAGTCGCGCACGGCAACCTGATCGGTCAGGTCTACTTCGGAATGTGTACGCGTGATTAACTCAAGCGCTTCACCGGCTGCCTGACGATCCTGCAAACGGCGCAGAATTGCGCCACCTACCATGCCGCGGTGACCTGCTACGTAAATCTTGCGCATGTCGTGTTCCTCAGCCGTTTTCCAGACTTACCGGCAGTTCGTAACCATGCTCTTTCAACAGCGCATGACGTTTCGCGGTTTTCAGGTCTTCGACAACCATCTCGGCGCACATTTCCTGCACGGTCAGTTCGGGCTCCCAGCCCAGCTTGGTTTTCGCATTCGACGGATCGCCCAACAGCGTTTCCACCTCGGCCGGGCGGAAATATTGCGGGTCGATGCGCATGATCACGTCGCCAGGTTTCAAGGCCGGCGCGTTTTCCCCTTCAATCGACGTGACGGTTGCGATTTCATCCACGCCGTCGCCCGAGAATTCCAACGTGATACCCAACTCGGCAGCGGACCATTCGATGAATTGGCGGACCGAATATTGCACGCCGGTAGCAATTACGAAATCTTCGGGATTGTCCTGCTGTAGCATCAACCACTGCATCCGCACGTAGTCTTTCGCGTGGCCCCAATCCCGCAGGCTGTCGATATTGCCCATGTAAAGGCAATCTTCGAGACCTTGCGCGATATTGGCCAGACCGCGGGTGATCTTGCGGGTCACAAAGGTTTCGCCACGGCGCGGGCTTTCGTGGTTAAACAGGATCCCGTTGCAGGCATACATACCATAGGCTTCGCGATAGTTGACGGTGATCCAATAAGAATACAGCTTGGCCACCGCATATGGCGAACGGGGGTGGAACGGGGTCGTCTCACGTTGCGGCGTTTCCTGGACCAGACCATACAGCTCGGACGTGGACGCCTGATAGAACCGCGTTTTTTTCTCCAGCCCCAGAAAACGGATCGCTTCCAGCAGGCGCAGGGTTCCGATGGCGTCTACATCTGCCGTGTATTCCGGAGATTCAAAGCTGACCGCCACATGCGACTGCGCACCCAGGTTGTAAACTTCGTCCGGCTGCACCTCCTGAATGATTCTCGTCAGGTTCGACGTGTCGCTCAGATCGCCGTAATGCAGGTGCAATTTGGGGTTGGGGTCATGAGGATCTTGATAAATGTGGTCGATCCGCTGCGTGTTAAAGGACGACGCCCGGCGCTTAATCCCATGAACTTCATACCCTTTTTCCAGCAGGAATTCGGCCAGATAGGACCCATCCTGCCCGGTAATACCTGTAATCAACGCCTTTTTCGTCATCTTATTTTCCCACGAAATACTGTGTGCATCTTTTCCACCTCAGAAACAGCAAGAACTCGCGGAATGCAACCCAACGCATTAAATCACTGAAAATACTGGCGGCTATTAACCGCCAGCCTGCGTATACGTCACTATTTAACGTCAGGACGTCCCGTAGAGCGGCACATTGCTCTTAGCACCATCCGCCAGCGCTTTGCTCTGATCCCGGCGTACTTGTTCATATAGAGCCAGCGATTGTTTAGAGAACGCCGCGCTCGGGGGGGCGACATGAACAAAGTTTGACCGTTCGTCCTGACCGCGCACCAACATGGCATAGTCTCGGTCCGCAACCAGTTGCCGAGCGTTAGGGTTGAGATAGCGGATCGCCAGACCAATTCTGCGATCACCCGATCGGTTCGGACCCGAGCCATGAATAGTCAGCCCGTGATGCAGCGACAATTGCCCAGGGGCAAGTTCGATATGGGTTTTGTCTTCGTCTGCGACATCAACGGCGACTTCCTGCCCGCGCGACAACAGGTTTGTGTCGGAATAGGTGTCGTTATGCGGCAGGATCGGGTTTTTATGACTGCCCTGTACGAAATCCATACAACCGCTTTCGACCGTGGCCGGGGACAGCGCGATCCAGGCGGTCACTTGATCCGGTGTCTCACCCATGCCCCAATAGGTCAGATCCTGATGCATGCCCACCGTGTGTTCGGTATGGGCCTCTTTGACGAAAAACTCGGCAGACCAGACCATGATATCCGGGCCCAATACGCCTTCGACCACATCCAAAACTCGCTGGTCCTGTGCCACCCTCGCGGCCAAAGGTATGACCAGATGTGCGTTTACACGCTTGTAGGTGTTCAATGGCAAAGGCAGATCTGCAGATAGCCAGTCGGTCTCGAGTTGTTCGAATTCCGCGCGGATTTCGGCGATCTCATCGGGAGAAAAAACCGTCAGAGGGAACAGAAATCCGTCTTCCCAGTATTTCTTGGACTGGTTCACCGTCAAGGCGTGGGGTGAATTAGATGATTGCGGCATGAGGCACCTCTTGAATGCTGGTTCACGCAGGATAGGCCGGAACGCCACAAGTTCAGCGCGCAACCTCTTGCCCGTTAGACTAAGTTCAGCTTAGCCTGTTCTCATGTCGTCCCGTATCCCGTCCCTCAACTGGCTGCGCGTGTTCGAGGCCGCCGCCCGCACCGAAAGCTTTGCCCGCGCGGCCACGCAGTTGAACATGTCGGCTGCAGCCGTCAGCCAGCAGGTGAAAGCGCTGGAAACGCGATTGGGCACGCCGCTGTTTCACCGCCACGCCCATGCCGTAACCCTGACCGAGGCGGGGCGGGCCTATCTGCCGTCGGTTCAACAATCGCTGCTGATGTTGGAAACCGCCACCACGGGGCTGTTCGGTGAAACGCGGGAACAGAGGTTGTTTGTGCAATCCATTCTGCTTTATGCGCACGGCATTCTGGCCGGTGGGCTGCCAGACTTTCACGCATCGCATCCGCAGATCAGCCTGTCCTTGACCACCGGCAATCTGGTTTCAGATTTCGCCAACCAGTTCACCGATTTGCAGATCGTGTTCGGCAATCCGACCCTCTATGGCGCGGACAGTGATGTGTTGTTGCATGAACGCCTGTATCCCGTAGCCCCGCCAGATATCGCCAATCAGATTCACCACCCCCAAGATCTGTTCCGTTTCCCTTTGATCGAGGTTTCGACTCACCGCGCCAGTTGGCTGCATCTTTTCGAGACCTTACGTCTGCCGACAGGTCAGGCGCGGTTTTTCTTTGCGGATAACTCCCTGATAGCGGCCGAGATATCGGCCAGCGGCGGTGGCATCGCACTGGCCCGCGCGCCCGCATCAGATCGGATCATGGAAATGTCGGGCCTTATCCCCTGCCTGCCTGACATTCAAGTGGCAGGTCACGAAACCTACCATCTGGTCTATCCATCCCGCGCAGCCCTGCGGCCACCGGCGCGTGCCTTTCGCGAATGGCTGCTGGATCACAATGCGGCGGTCCAGACCCGGTAACGCCCCTGCCCTGTCACCTCGCGGATCAGGCCGCGCCGGGCGAACCGGTCGATATTGCGCTGTACCGCTGCACGTGACGCTTTTGTCAGTTCCTCGGCCAGTGGGGCTGAAACCATGGGCCAGGCGGTCAGAACGTCGATCAACAAAGGCGGTGTCCGCCCGCTCAGCCCGCTGGTTGCCTCGCGCGCGCGTTGTTCCCAAGCGCTGACCCGATCAAGATGCATCAGCGCGGCTAAGGTTGCCTGCCCTGCCCCTCTGATCCAGGCCGAAAGCTTTTCGTCTACCTCGCCAACCCCGCGCAGCGCCCCGGGACCGGACAGCGCCAAAGGCATGAACATCGCCCCGCCCCGCCCCATCGTTGCCGCGTGGCGGGCCGCGATAATTGCGGCTTCGGTATCCTGTCCGATCCCCTGAGACAGCGCGCGCCAGGCATGGAACCCCATGGCCGCCTGCGTCACCGGATGCAAGCCTTCGGAATTGCGCATCACTTCTGCCAGATCGGCCACTGCCTCGGGGATGTCTTCGATACCTTGCGCCATGCGATCCAAAAAAGCGGTCAGGCCAATTTCCCACCCATCCGAAGACGGGCCCGGTCCGGAAGTTAAACGCCGTACCGCCCAACCGGCCCGAAACAAAGCCTGAACGTCATCACCGGTTGCACCGATCCGCAGACCGGTCCACAACGCCAGCCGGTCAACACTGATCCGGTCCCCGGTCCACCAGCCCAGATCGGATACATCCATCAGCGCCAGCCGATGCGTCCATCCATCCGGCCCGGCCCGCAACCTCTCATCCAAAGCACCGAAAATTGCCGCCAGGTCGGCCAGTTCAAAAGACAGCTCGGCCTGAGCCGCACGCCAATCGCGCGGATCGAACAGCAAACGGCGATCCACTTTCGGGCCTGGGGGCAAAAAATCCTCGACCGCCTCTTCATCCTCGGGCGGCAGAAACCACAAGTCATCGTCTTCGGGCGGGTCCACATCATAGATACTGGAAGGGCCTACCGCATCGGCGTCCTCATCCGGATCAGGCATGACGGGCTTTTTCTTCATACCCATTATATTTCGAGGATTTGCCTCGCTTCACAAGGCGTTTTTGCGCATTACGCGTTTAACCCGCAAAACTTTCAGTGAGAAAATCCAGCTGACCGCTCAGATCAGTCTGATCGTTATTCCCGATCAGCATGTAGCCATATCCGTCCCGCGCCCAGTTGGCTGTGGCCAATCCGCTCAGCACGGCCTGTTGTACGTCCTTGTTCGGCGCGCCCTCACCCTGTCGGATGACACAAAAGGCAAAGGGCCGACCTTCCGCATCGGCAAACACCACCTGAACCAACGGCTTGCCCTTAAATGACAGGACCTGCGCGCGTTTCAGCTCCATCCCCGGCAGGGTTTCAAGCTCTTCGCGGTTCAACGACCGACCCAGCTGTGCCTCAGCCTGTGCGAACTGCTCGTCTAAAGCCTGAGAGGAACTGTCCAGCGACGCAATCGTCTCTGGCACATACAACGACTGATAAATCGCTGCCTGTTGAACCCAGCCCAGCGGCTCTGGACGGGTCGCCCAAAAGGTCGCCGACGCAGCAACGACCGCGACCGAAGCCGCAACGGCAAGCAGACGCAGCCCACCACCGGCTCGCACGACCGGGGCCACCGGCTGTGGCAAATCAACCTGGGGCGTTTCCACTGGCACACGTTCGAAAACCGCCTGCACCACAGGTGCGAACGGGTCCAGCGCCATCAGGCGCTGTTCCAATGCGGGATCCGCCTCAACCGCGCTTTCGATCGCGGCGGCTTCGGCCTCATCCAGTTTGCCTTCCAGATACGCCAACAGCGTCTCGTCGGAAAACTTCATTTGCCACTCCGTCGAACGGTGTCTGCCGCCTCATGCTGCATCACAGTTTTCAGTTTCTGCCGGGCATTGGACAACCGGCTCATGATAGTTCCTATCGGCACCTCCAGCAACGCGGCAGCTTCGCGGTAGCTATAGCCCTCGACGAACACAAGCACGACCGTCTCCCGCTGCGCCTCTGGCAGCTGCATCACTTGTGTAAACACTTCAGTGGCGAAAATATTCGTTTCTGAATCGTTTCCGGGTGCAATTAAGTCTGCTTCGGGTGTCACGGACAGCGCTTGCGCCTTGCGAACCGAACGTGCCCGCACCTCATTCAACCAGATCGAGCGGCAGATCGTCATCAGCCAGCTATCCAGCCGGTCATGTGACGTGACCTGGTGGTGTCGCTCCAACGCGCGCAGACATGTGGATTGTAGCAGATCGTCGGCCACGTCGGATGCGCCGGACAGTGCCAGCCCAAACCGCCAGACGCGTTTCGAATGCATCTGGATCGCGCCGCGCACGGCCTGTTCCGAACTAATCTCACCACCCATCGAATAAATCGCGACCTGTGTGTGTTTGCTTTCCACGGACCGGGCCCGCGGGGTCAGGACTGACATAACCCGAGGAGGAAAGAAATGAAACTTCTGTTGAAGGCAGTCACGATTGCGTCGGTAATTGTTGCAACCCCGGCGCTGGCGGACGGCTGGATCCTTGTCCCCGAAGGATCGCATCTGGCCTATGGGACCATCAAGAAAGACACCGTGGGCGAGGTCAATTCCTTCACCAACCTCAGCGGTCATGTCAGCCCGGACGGCAAAGCCGAGATTCATATCGACCTGTCCTCGGTCGAGACCAATATCGACATCCGTAACGAACGGATGATCGAGTACGTGTTTCGCAAAGCAGGTACTGCGGCGCTGACGGCCACGTTTGACATGGCCGAAGTCTCAAGTCTGGGTATTGGCGAAACCACCACCGTCGATACCGAGGCCGTGTTGTCCCTGGCTGGAACGGATGTGGCCTTCGACGCCGAGATGTTTGTGGCCCGCCTTTCTGAGTCCTCGGTGATGGTGTCGACCAACGACATGGTGTTCATCAGCGCCGAAGACGCAGGCGTCAATGCTGGGGTCGAAAAACTGATGGAGCTGGCCAGCCTGCCCGGCATCACTCGCACGGTTCCGGTGACGGCCCGGCTGATCTTCAACTTGGATGGCGAACAGGCTGCGGTTGCCCCTGCTGCCCCGTCTGCCGTCGCCGCAGTGGAAGGAGACATCAAGGCGGGTAAGAAAGTGTTCCGCAAATGCAGCGCCTGCCACAAGCTCGAGCAAGACCGCCACACTGTCGGTCCGTCACTGCACGGGGTTATCGGCGCTACAGCCGGTCAGGCGGACGGGTTCCGGTATTCGGCCCAATTGCAAGAGTCGGGCATTGTCTGGACCGCTGACACCCTGACTGCGTTCCTTTCTGACCCGCGCAGAACGATTCCCGGTAACAAGATGCAGTTTCCCGGCCTGAAAAAAGACGAAGATATCACCAACCTGATCGCCTATCTGCAGGCCGAAGCGCAGGGCTGAACCCGAACCCGGCGAAAACCGGGTTCCCTTTGCCCGCTCTGCCACGCTATCCCTTGTCTCAGCCACGATGAGGGAGACGCAGGGCATGAGCGAAACGGTCAAATTGTCATTGGACGAAATCCGAGACCTCAGCCTTTCTATTTTGACCACATCTGGTTTCGGGCCAGACCATGCCGCAGCGATCGCCGATACGCTAACCACCTGTCAAATCGACGATTGCCAGTCACATGGATTGTTCCGCCTGTTCATGTGCGCTGACACGATAAAAGCGGGGCAGATCGACGGGCATGTAGATCCAATCCTTGAACCGTCGGAAAACGCAGTCGTTCGGGTTGATGCGCAGGGAGGGATGTCCCTGCTGGCGTTCGAAAAAGCATTGCCGGTTTTGATCGAGAAAACTCGCACCCACGGTATCGCCGCCATGGCGATCAACCGGTGTTTCCATTTCTCGGCACTCTGGCCCGAGGTGGAGCGTCTGTCCGCGGTCGGTCTGGCGGCGATGGCGATGGGCCCCAGTCACGCCTGGGTTGCCCCGGCCGGCGGCACGCGTGGTAGCCTTGGCACCAACCCGCTGGCCTTCAGCTGGCCTCGCCAGAATAAAGACCCGTTTACATTCGATTTCGCCACCAGCGCCTTTGCCCGGGGAGAGATAGAACTGTACCACCGCGCAGGCAAGCCCCTGCCCGAAGGTGTCGCCATCGACAAACACGGCAACCCGACCACCGATCCACAGGCCGCGATGGACGGTGCGATGCTGACCTTTGGCAGCTACAAGGGCTCGGCCCTGTCGATTATGATCGAACTGCTGGCCGGTCCGCTAATCGATGATCTGACCAGTCTGGAAAGCATGGAATTCGCCGATGGCGCCGGCGGCGCACCTTATCACGGGGAAATCCTGCTGGCCTTCGATCCTGCGCAATTCAGCGGCGGTCGAGGCGATGAGAATGGCGCGCGGGCCGAGCGTTTGTTCGCCGATATCACCGATCAGGGCGCGCGTCTGCCGTCGCAACGGCGCTTTGCCGCGCGGGCCCGCAACACTGAACGCGGCTTCGTCGAAATAGCCAAAACACTGTACGACGACCTGCAGGCTTTGGCCGAACAGGCCCAGGCGCGCTAAAGCCCCTTTCCCTTGGCGATGCGGCTGGCTAAGAAGTCCCTCCAGACATATTCAGGAGGCCCCCTTGGACCGCATCGCCCGCACCATCGCCACCGAAATCAATGCCCGCCCCGAACAGGTGGGGGCCGCGGTGAAATTGCTGGACGAAGGGGCCACCGTGCCTTTTGTCGCCCGCTACCGCAAAGAGGTGACGGGTGGGCTGGACGACACCCAACTGCGCACCCTTTCTGACCGCCTGACCTATCTGCGCGAACTGGAAGCACGGCGCGAGACGATCCTGGGCTCGATCAAAGATCAGGGCAAGCTGACCGACGATCTGGTCAAATCCATCGCACAGGCCGATACCAAGGCGCAGCTGGAAGACATTTACCTGCCCTACAAACCCAAGCGCCGCACCAAGGCGATGATTGCCCGCGAGAATGGGTTGGAACCGCTGGCGGATGCCATTCTGACGGATCGGTCGGCTGACCCAGAAATTCTGGCGCAGGGATATGTCACCAAAGCAGTGGCAACCGTCAAGGACGCGCTGAACGGCGCGCGGGACATCATCACCGAACAGCTGACCGAAAACGCCGCCCTACTGGGCGAGCTGCGCAATTTCATGCAGCGCGAGGCCCTGCTGACTTCTAAGGTAATTGAAGGCAAGGAACAGGAAGGCGCCAAGTTCAGCGACTATTTCAGCCATTCGGAGCCTTGGGCAAAAGCCCCGTCGCATCGTGCGTTGGCGATGCTGCGGGCCTCGAAAGAGGGGATCGTGACACTGGATATCGCGCCCGATCCCGAAACCGGCGCCGCCCGTGCCGAAGCGATTGTCGCCGCGCACCTTCACACACGTGGAGACGGTCCCGGAGATCTGTGGCTACGTAAAGTGGCGGGTTGGACTTGGCGGGTTAAGCTGTCGCTGTCGATGATGGTCGAGCTGATGGCGGATCTGCGCGGCCGAGCGCAGGACGAAGCAATTGATGTTTTCTCGCGCAATCTCAAAGACTTACTATTTGCTGCACCGGCGGGTGCCAAGGCAACCTTGGGTCTGGACCCCGGCATTCGAACTGGCGTCAAAGCTGCGGTGGTTGATGCCACAGGTAAAGTGGTCGCGACCGATACGCTTTATCCGTTTCAACCCAAGAACGATCTACGCGGCGCGCAGGCCGCCATTCTGAACCTGATCGCTGCGCACGAGATTGAACTGATCGCCATCGGCAATGGCACCGCCAGCCGGGAAACCGAGAAACTGGTGGGTGATACGCTGAAACTGCTGCCAAAAGCTGTTTCGGCCCCGACCAAGGTTGTTGTGTCCGAGGCTGGCGCATCGGTCTATTCCGCCTCAGAACTGGCCGCGCGCGAATTCCCCGATCTTGACGTGTCGTTACGCGGTGCGGTTTCCATCGCCCGTCGGCTGCAGGACCCGCTGGCCGAACTGGTTAAGATCGAACCTAAATCCATTGGGGTCGGCCAATACCAGCATGACGTGGACCAGCACAGGCTGTCGCAATCTTTGGCGTCGGTGATCGAAGATGTGGTGAACGCGGTGGGGGTTGATCTGAACACGGCCTCAGCCCCCCTGCTCTCTCATGTCTCGGGGTTGGGGCCCGGCTTGGCCGAAGCAATTGTCATGCATCGCGACATGAATGGCGCATTTCAATCACGTAAAGAGCTGCTGAAGGTCGCCCGCCTTGGCCCGCGCGCTTATGAGCAAAGTGCAGGCTTTTTGCGCATACGCGACGGGTCGGAACCTCTGGACGCCTCTTCAGTTCACCCCGAGGCCTATGACGTGGCCCGCCGGGTTGTTTCGGCCTGCGGGCGCGACATCCGTCAGATCATGGGTCACGACGGAGCGCTAAAGGGGTTACGCGCAGAACAATTCGTCGACGACACCTTCGGCTTGCCGACTGTGCGCGACATCTTTGCCGAGCTGGAAAAGCCTGGCCGAGATCCCCGCCCCAGTTTTGTTACCGCCTCGTTCACCGACGGTGTCGAAGACATCACCGACCTGAAACCGGGCATGGTGTTGGAAGGCACAGTGACAAATGTCGCCGCCTTTGGCGCTTTTGTGGATATCGGGGTGCATCAGGACGGGCTGGTCCATGTCAGCCAATTGGCCGACCGCTTCGTCAAAGACCCGCACGAGGTGGTCAAGACCGGACAGGTCGTCAAGGTTACCGTGGTCGAGGTGGATGTTCCCCGCAAGCGGATTGGCCTAACCATGCGCAAGGATGGCGGAACATCAGCTCGCGAAGATCGGGCCAGTCGAGGACCAAAAAAGAACTCCGGCCTGTCAAAACCCAAAGGATCGCAACGCGCAAAATCTGATAGTAATGCGCATAACAGCGCATTTGCGAATGCATTGAAATCTGCGATGAAGGACCGTTGATGAAAACGGGCATTCACAGCCTTTGCCTTTGACGCCTAGGCGAAGGCGTCCGGCTCAAGCTCTTCCCAAAAATCAAAGATGGCATTGGCGTTCAGACCAGAACGCCAGCCATGGGCGCGGAAGTGTTCCCGGTCCAGATCATTGTCGAGCCCTGCCATAAACAAGCGTTTGTCCGCATCCCGCTGGGTTGGGTTTCGCCGCGAAACCAGTTCTTCAACGATAGACAGCTTTCGCGACCGCTCGGTACGCTCAGCCACTCGGGCTGCGTAAGCCTGATCTTCTAGCGCCTTCTCAACGTCCCGTACGCGCGCGGCCTCGACGGCTTCGGGGCTGGGTTCAGGCAGAGAATCGTTTTCCGGCGGTTGATAGTCGTCGCGCAAGGCGGCGGACAAATATCCAACCGTTGATTTCACATCCCCCTGCCCGCTTACATAATCCAATTTTTGTTGCACATAGTCTTCACCATGTTCCGCAATCCACTGTCGCGCCAACCGGTCGGACACCCCTTGCTTACGGAGCGTCTTGTAAACTTGCAGATTGCGGACGCCATCGCTGTCATCGATTTCGAACATCGCCTTCTGTGGATTGCCTTTGATAAGAAACCGGATATCCGTAACCGTGCGGCCCTTTTTTTGAAACTGTGGCTCTATCAGTATGTCCGAACTTTTGTTCACCTCAGCCACAGCGGGTTTGATGATCTTGGCGTTGAGGTGTTTGAAGCTGCCGTAATAGTCGCTGCCGTCTACCCCCATGAGTTTGCGGAACACGTCCAGCGCCCACCAGCCCGTAGAACCGGTTCTGACGAACCTATAACAATTCTCATACAGCGCCAGGCCATGCCCAGAGCTAAAGTTCCTTTGGATCTGCACATTGATCAGGGCATAGATTTTCGGATCATAGAGCTTTTGGGCCAGCGCCGGGGAGTAGGCGTATTCACAGACCCCGTTCTTCAGCTTGGCGAAGCTGAGCAATGAGGACACGCCCCATTCTTGTCTGCCCTGCTCATCCAACATGTCCCACTCCGCGACGGTCTCGGCCAGCGCTCGCAAACTCGCCCGCAGCGTATCGAAGTCGTTTGAATTATAGCCGACCATCATCGCAAGCGTCCGCGCGTCGATAGTATGTGTCTGCGCCGAGGTTAGTGCGTCATACGCGTTCAACAACAGGACATTCGAGAGCTTACGTTGCAAAAGCGTAAGCTTGCCGCTGATGTGAATCGCAGCGACGTTTTTCTTGACCGTCTCCCGGCGCAATGCACCAGAGAGCTGATCCATATCCAATTGTGTATCCGGCATGATTCTGCCTGGCTGCTCGTTTTGGTATTTCTTGCACAAAAAGTACCCATGGATCAATTCTATTTGGGTACCCAAATACAGGAAAGAGGGAATCCTGTATCTGGGTACCTGACCTGAAAATCCTCGCAGTTATCCACAGAACCGGATCGAGGGTCGCCCAATTTGAGGGTTTTACATGTACTGCGACCCGGCGAAAAACAAAAATTTAGGGTCTAATCAGGTCGAAGTTTCAGTGTCCTGCGAATCGGCCCCCTTCTTCCTGAAACTCGGCACTCAGCAACCTGTAGACGGGTACCTTTGATACCGGAATCTGGTCCCTTTCATACCGTAAACAGGTGCTGAAGTGAGTATAAGTAATTGGCTTTGCACACTAAATTCTTCGCAAAGATTCTAAAACATCTAAAATAAATAAACTCTTTGTTGGCTCTGGTGTTGCCTATTTTACTGGTTTCGTGGCGAAACCCACTCAGAGTGGCGTATTCTGTGGAAAACTCTCACTCTGAGGATAGCGTCATTGGAAAATGTTCGCTATGTTGGGCAATATACGCCGCTAAGGCGAACATTACCTGAGGCATCGACAGTGAATAAATCTAACCAACCTCCTCTGCCGCCCTATTTGAATCTGGATCCAGAGCTAGCAGCGCAAAAGTTGCCTGATCCTATCGGAACTTCTCGATTCGCCAAAGCGGCTACATTCTGCGCAAAAGGGCGCGAAGACCTGGCGCGACGTGGGTATGCTCCGGACGGCGAAAAAAGACTGCGTAGATTTTCCATCTGGGAGATCACCAAATACCTGATCCCTGTTGCACCGGCGCATCTGCGACGGGTGCTCAAAGCCAATCCCGAATTGCCGCAGGGTGAAGGCGAGGCTGGCTCCAAGTGGTTTTCGCTGGAGGAAGTACTGATCCTCCGACAACACTTTGCAGCCGAGGGTGTCAGCACCAAGGAATATCTGCCGTACCGACCAGATGGCCTTCCTGCAAAGGTGGTTGCTGTGGCCAATTTCAAAGGTGGCGTTGGTAAGACATCAACTGCCGCGCATCTGGCAATGTCAGCTGCGCTGGACGGATATAAAGTATTGGTTATAGATCTGGACAGCCAGGGCTCGATGACCTCAATTCTAGGTGGAAGTGTTGCAGATGAATGGCAAACGGTTTTTCCACTTATAGCCAAAGACTACGCGCGTGCCGTACAAGAGGAAAACCGGGTCCGCAATGCGGCTGGGCAGCCTGAAATCCCCCTGGATGAAACGCTGCAAGAAGCGCTCAATACCCTGCCCCGCGATGTTATTCAGAAAACGCATTGGCCCAATATCGACCTGATTGGCGCCCAGTTGAACCTGTATTGGGCCGAGTTTCAGATACCCGTTTGGCGCATGGGTTTGCGTAGTTGGCCGCTTTGGGATGGTTTGACCAACTTTCTGCAGGATGAAGGAGTGTTGAACGACTACGACATTGTTTTCCTCGATACGCCTCCTGCACTTGGGTACCTAACGATCAACGCGCTGGCTGCAGCTGATATTTTGCTTGTGCCGTTGGGGGCCTCGTTTCTTGAATTTGACTCAACGGGCCGGTTCTTTGACATGCTCTACACGACTTTTGCCAGCATCGAGGACGGTGAGAACGCGGCGCAAAGGGCGGCTGGTTTACCCGAGCTCAAGTTTGAATGGGACGTAGTTAGGGCCATAATCACTCGGTTTGATGCCAGCCAGCAAACCGATATGGCAAATGTGATTCAGGCCTATTTCGGGGACTTCATGAATGCATACCGTCAGGACTATACCGCTCTGGTTGGTCAGGCGGGTGAGCAGGTAAATGGAATCTATGAAGCGGATTACAGGGACTTCAATCGCGATACGTATGTACGAGGTCGGGAAACATTCGACCGGACCTATGCCGAATTTAAACAGGTCTTGATCGGTTGCTGGTGGCGCGACGCTCAGATGGAAGGACAAGCAGATGGCTAAACGCAGAAGACTGACCGCTCCGGACACGTCAGAATTGGAACAGCTTGAGGCTGGTTTCGCGGCGAAACCGTCGATCAGCCCGTTTGAAACCAAGTCATCGACGCCTCCGATTGCACAGGTCGCGGCTGAGGCTGCAACGCTCAACGGCATGGCAGCGGTGACCGATCGCCTTGCTCTGGTGCAGGATCAAGGTGACGCAGCTCGATGGCGCGATGCGCAGGATGCCGGACTGGTGGCGGAAATGCTGTCGCTGGATCAGATTGATGCCGATTTCATTCGTCGCGACCGGATGGTTGAAGATGAAGAAGCCATGGCGGAACTTTTGGAGTCCTTGCGCGTTCACGGGTTGCGCACACCAATTGAGGTCACGCGTGACGGCGAAGGTTACGGGTTGATTTCTGGCTTCCGACGATTGAATGCCTTCCGGCGCCTGGCCGAGACCGATCCGCGATTTTCTGAAATCCCAGCCTTTGTCCGAGAGGCTGGTTCGGGGCAGGGCGCCTATGTCTCAATGGTCGAGGAAAACGAACTTAGGGCAAATCTCAGCCCTTATGAACGTGGACGCATTGCGGTTTTGGCCGCGGGACAGGGGGTATTTGCATCGACCGAAGCTGCTGTTGACGTTTTGTTTGCTGCCGCGTCCAAGGCAAAACGATCCAAGGTTCGTAGTTTTGCGGTGGTACACGAAGCACTTGGTGACTTGTTGCAGCACCCGGTCGCCCTGTCCGAAAAAGCAGGGCTGAAACTAGCGGCCGCATTGCGGGAGGGGGCACAACCCCAATTGCGTCAGGCTTTGGCCGAGGTGGGTGAGCTGGACCAAAAATCGGAATGGGCGTTGCTGGAAGCCGCCCTAAAGACGTCACCTGTCCCTGTGAAAGACAAGGCGAGGGGAGGGCGTCCGCAACAGGTTCAGCGCCTGGCTCCGGTGGCGTTGACCGGAGGCAGCGAAATTCTGGCCGAAGTGTCCGCAGGCGAATTACGCCTTCGTATTCGTGGAATGGATATCCCTGCCGAAGACGCGCAGAACATCGTTGAACGGTTGGCCGATTACCTGCGTGAGTTTCGCGGCAAAACATAAAGCGGGAAGGTGAGATAGGACCTGTTATGTGGTGCGCAAAATGACATATTTTTGCGCACCAATGGAGTCGAGCGTCTGACACCTTAGGAAGCTGGGATTCCATGTAATGTGCCAACGGTTATGAGGATCATGCCGTAATTGTATGAAACGGGAACTTGGTTTTCAGGACGTCAAACGGGACGGGTTCGGAATGGCTGACCGCCGTTCGATCAGCTGACCGTCAAGCCGTTCGGCGCTGGGTCTTTCCTGATCCGAAATCCAGCGTGCGAGGGCAACGGCGGCTTTCTCGCCCATTTGAGACACCGGCAAATGCACTGTGGTGATGGCAGGCACTGCGACAGCAGAACTGGGCAGATCGTCGACCCCAACCAGAGAGATATCGTCGGGCACGCGGACATCCTCGGCCTGAAGACCGAACAAAACCCCCAAGGCAACGACATCTGACAGGCACAAAATGGCGTCCGGTTTTTGAGCCTGTCCGCAGATGAGTTTGGCACTTTCCGCGCCGCCACGATGGCTAATCTGGGTCTCGTAGCAGGTTAGCTGTCCGTCCCAGGGCAGGTCCTGCAGCCCCGAAAGACGTGCGCGTGTTCGGTCATTATCATGCACCGGACCGTGTACAACAGCTATGTGGCGATGCCCAAGGTCGGCAAGATGCTGCAGGGCAAGCTGAGCCACCGCCTCGTTGTCATACCCGATGGTCGGCAGAGGGTTTGTTGCGTCATAAAAGGATGTGATGATCGTCGGCAGCATCGTCCGATCAATCAAGTCGTGCAATGCGTCGCTGTGGGTGGCACCTGTGATAATCAGACCTTCGGCTCCGATATCAACAAGGCTTTGCGCTTTCTCGGCTTCGATTTCGAGGTCCGAGTTCGTTGTCGCAACGACAAGGGACAATTGGTGTTCGGACAGCTCACGCTCTAGCGCGGCAAGGAACCGGGCAAAGATCGCATTGTCCAGCGTTGGCACCAAAGCTCCGACAAATCGGGTGCGGCCGGAATTGATCGCCCGTGCGGCGGCGCTGGGTACGAATTTCAACGCGTCAATGGCAGCCTGGACTTTCTCAAGCGTGTCTTTCTTCACCACGCCTGGTTCATTGAGAACACGAGACACCGTTGCGACCGATACACCCGCCGCTTTGGCGACGTCTCTGAGATTTGCGCGTTTTTTGGGTTCAAGGCTTCTTGGCTTCACCGTTTTCTGGGTCCGTTTCTGCGGTCGTATAAGAAAGTGTTGACATATGTAACTAGTTTCAGCAACCTTTGTAACTAGTTACATTTTGGCTATCTGGCTGCACCATGCACGGATCTTCAGTCTTACATACGTTCGCGAATACGGGGTTTAACGGCCTTGGCCGGCGGTTTCCGGGCTTTCCGAAAATCTCAGATGCGCGTACGCATATCCTGGCCCCGCGCGAGGCGTTGCAACTGAAAATGTCCGCTGGGGATTTGCTGTCGATAGAAGGGGTTGGCCCGGCGCAACCTCTGGATTTGACGGCATTTGACGAAGTTGGGCAACCAATGTTGGCAACCTTGGGGCTTACTGCAAACGGACAGATCGCAGCGGGCGACTTTGATAGTGCCCAATTTTCAGGATGGATTGCTGCACAGGGCGGGGGGGAACCGGTTCCCGGACACAGGTTGGATCAAGTGACCGATCCGGTGATTCTGCGCGCCGACACGTCCGTTACGGTCTGGGTGATCCGTCCCATTGAGCGTTCGGGGTTGATCGAAGGTGCAGGGGCCGGATGCGTTACGGTTCAACACAAATCATCCGCTGCGCAAGACCCGCACCTGCCACCTTTGCTGGGTGATACACGGGATGAATTCACCGTACCGCGGGGCAGGGCAGTTGCCTATGAACTGAAGGCAGGAGAATTTGTTCAGATCATCGACGTCGAAGGCCAGCAGTGTTCAGATTTCATGGCGCTGCGCGCTGATGGGTTGGATTGTGGTGACGAATGGATGATCGACTCGACCGCCACCCGCTCGATGGTGCGTCGTGCATTCCCGGGGCCCGGGTTGCTGGACAAATTTTTTGATCGCGAGATGCGTCCGCTGTTGAATGTCATACAGGATACCTGCGGGCGGCATGACACTTTCGGTCTGGCTTGCACCGCACGCGGGTATGAGGAGCGGGGGTTTCCCGGTCATCTGAATTGTTCCGACAACATGTCGAATGCCTTGGCCCCGTATGGCGTCGCACGGCGTGCGGCCTGGCCGGCCATCAATTTCTTTTGGAACACATGGATCGATCCGGCGACCCATCACATCCAGACCGAAGAATCCCATTCTCGTCCTGGGGACTATGTCGCGATGCGCGCGATCGAGGATCTGGTCTGTGTCTCGACCGCCTGCCCGGATGACATTGATCCGATTAATGGTTGGAATCCGACAGATGTGCATGTGCGCATCTATCGCCCCGAAACACCGATCCGCCGCGCGGTGGCCTATCGCGAAAAGGAAGATGCCCCGATGTCGATCAGTCAGGAATCCGCGTTTCACGACCGGCTCGCTCCGCTGACCCAGCATTTCGCGCCGGCACGCGATCTGTGGGCGCCGGTCAGCTATCCCGCCCATGGCACGCTGGGAGAATATTGGGCCTGCCGTCAGGCGGTGACGGTTCAGGATATGAGCGGGCTGCGCAAATTCGACATTATCGGCCCGGATGCCGAGGCGTTGTTGCAGCTGGCGACCACGCGAAACGTGGCCAAGTTGCCGGTGTGGCGTGGGTCTTACACTTTGATGTGTGACGAAAGCGGGGCCGTCATTGATGACGGTACGTTATTCCGCCTTGCGCCCGAGATTTTTCGCTGGTGCTGTGGCTCGGAAGAAAGCGGGCGCGTGTTGCAGACGCTGGCGGATGAACACGGATTGCAAGTGCGCGTGCATGCATTGCGCGGTGCGATGCCGAACCTGGCAATCCAGGGTCCGAAATCGCGCGACCTGTTGCGCAAGATCGCCTTTACGCAACCTCATGTGCCCGGGCTGGATCACCTAAAATGGTTTGGCGTCACCGTCGCCCGTCTGCGCGATCGCGAGGGCGCGCCGTTCATGCTGTCGCGCTCAGGCTATACCGGAGAACTGGGGTATGAGGTCTTCTGCTCCAAATCCGATGCAGTCGCAATCTGGGACGCGGTGATGGAAGCGGGTGAGGAATTCGGGATCACGCCAATGGGTTCGGCCGCGCTGGACGTTATCCGGATCGAGGCCGGTCTGGCCGCCGCCAACGCCGAATTCGCGCCGGGCGTCGATGCGTTCGAAGCCGGGTTGGGTTTTGCCGTCGACCTGACCAAATCCGACTTTACCGGCAAGGCTGCGCTGGAACGCAATGCGCGCGAACCGCGCCGGGTACTCAAGGGGTTGCTGATTGGCTGCGATGATGTACCCGCCCACGGTGCCCCTGTCTTTGCAGGTGAGCGGCAGGTGGGTGTGGTCACTTCGGCCACCCGCTCACCGATGTTGGAACACGCCATCGCGATGGCGCGGCTGTCGGTCGAACACGCAGAAAATGGCACCGAACTTGAGATCGGACAGCTTGATGGGCGGATGAAGCGCCTGTGTGCCACCGTCTCGGACATTCCATTCATAGATCCGCAACGCAAGCGGGCGCGCGCCTGATGGCGCATGCAACTCAACGCAACGGGAGAAGACATATGAGGAAACTAACATTCACGGCAACCTTGACCATGATCTTGGGCGCAACAACGGCAATGGCGCAGGAGAAGGTCATGGTGGGTGAACCCAGCTGGCCCGGTGCCAAAATCATGAGCCGGGTAATCGGTCAGGTCATCGAAACCCGTTTGGGCGGCGAAGTCGGATATGCTCCTGGAGCCAACGCGGTGATCTTTGCCGCCATGGATGGCGGGCGCGGCGATATCGACGTACACCCGGACGTCTGGTTGCCAAACCAGTCTTCGTTCACCGATGAGTACGTTGATCAGAAGGGTACTGTTGGACTGTCTTCGGGCAGCTACGAAGGCCGCGCCGGGATTTGCGTGCCAAACTACATGGTCGAAGATCACAACATCAAATCCATCTACGATCTGGCCACCCCAATGGCGCAGGAGCTGTTCGATTCAGACGGTGACGGGCTGGGCGAGGTCTGGGTCGGCGCGTCCGGCTGGGCGTCGACCAACACGTTCAAGGTGCGGGTACGGGACTACGGCATCGAAACCTTCCTGACACCCACCACCGAAGACGAAACCGTGTTTTATTCGCGTCTGAAGGATCAGATCGACCAGCAGAAAGGGGCCGCGTTCTACTGCTATGCGCCGCATTATGTGCATGCCCTCTATGACGTAACCATTCTGGAAGAGCCCGAGCATGACGCGGCCACCTACAAGATGGTGCAGCCGGATCAGGATGCCGACTGGTACAACAAATCCCATGTCAGCACCGGCGAGCCGGTTAAAACCGTGACCGTGGCGCATTCCAAGTCTTTGGAACAGCGCAATCCGGCGGCTGCCTCTTTTCTGGCCAATATCGACATGGACGCAGCCCAGCTTAGCGGATTGACCTACGAGGTCGTGGTCAAGGGCCGCGAGATTGACGAGGTCGTGGCCGAATGGATCGCCGGGAATGGCGATACCGTCGATGGTTGGCTTGGTCTGAAAACAAACTAAAGCCGTCGCGCCCCCGGTGTTTCGGGGGCGCCCTGTAACACTCTCAACAGCGGTGGGATCAGTATGACAGCGGATATCGCAATCGACGCAAAAGGCGTGTGGAAAGTATTCGGCGCGCGCTCGCAGGAGGCTTTGAAAGCCATCCACAGCGAAGGGCTGAGCAAGGCCGAAGTGCTGGACCACTTCAACTGCGTTGTTGGCGTGGCCGATGCCAGTTTCGAAATTGAGCGTGGGGAGCTGTTCTGTGTCATGGGCCTGTCTGGTTCGGGCAAATCGACCCTCGTGCGCCATGTAAACCGACTGCTCGAGCCAACGGATGGTCATATCTATCTGGATGGCGATGACGTGATGGGCCTGAATGACGAAGGATTGCGTGATTTACGCAACCGGCGTGTTGCCATGGTGTTCCAAAACTTCGGCCTGATGCCGCACCGCACCGTGCGTGACAACGTGGCGATGCCGTTGGAAATACGTGGCACCGGCAAAGCCCGCCGCTGGGAAGAGGCGGACCGGGTGTTGGAGCTGGTCGAACTGAACGGATGGGAAGACAAATACGCCCATGAGCTTTCGGGTGGCATGCAGCAGCGCGTGGGCCTTGCCCGCGCCATTGCAGCCGATCCGGAAATCCTGTTGATGGATGAGCCATTTTCGGCCCTCGATCCGCTGATCCGCAAGCAGTTGCAAGATCAGTTCATGGACCTCAGCCACAAGCTGAATAAAACGACGATGTTTATCACCCACGATCTGGACGAGGCCATTCGCATCGGCCACCGCATCGCGATTATGAAAGACGGGCGTATCGTGCAGATTGGTACGCCGGAAGAGATCATCCTCAACCCCGCCGACGACTATGTTGCCGATTTCGTTGCCGGTATATCTAAGCTCAACATGATCTTCGCCCATTCGGTGATGAAACCGGTGGACGAATTCGAGGCCCATCATGGCGAGGTGCCGGAGGATGCAAAGGAAGCGCATCCCGAGATGGATTTGTCCGATCTGATGAACCTTTGCGTCGACGGCCACGGGGTCGTCGCGGTCACGCAGGATGGCAACACGGTCGGGGTGATCAATCGCGCGGGTCTGATCCGCGCCATTCAGGACAGCCAGGCATAAGGGGACCGATATGAAACATGTTGATGTGCAACAGATCCAACCGGAAACCGCTGATCGGCTGAACGGGCTGATCGCCGATTTTGTGGGGCAGGGGCAGGAATACTACCAAAAAACCTTTGCCTATATGATGCAGGCGCCCGGTTATCGTTTCACGCTGAACAAGGCCGCAGCGATCCTGGGGCCGATCTGGTTTGGCGCGCGTGGGTTGTGGTCGTGGTTTCTGGGCTTTCTGGTGCTGGAAACATTGGCCTATATCCAGATCGGGCTGGGGCTGTTCGGTGACCTTGGTCGCGAGTTCCGTGAACGCGCAGCCCAGATCGAACAGACGCTGGAACTGCGCCGCCAACAGATTGCCGCTGCCGAACAATCTGGCTCCGCCACGTTGGAGTCGTTGAAACGTGCGGCGGAATCGCTTGAGGGCGCGTTGGTCGGGGCCCAAGAGGCCGCGCGCAGTGCGGATTCCACCGGTGTCGCTTATCTGATGGTTGGAATTGTGCTGTTGCTGGCGGTCAAGTTTCTGGCAGCGTCGCTGGCCAACTGGACGCTTGAGGGTCAGTTTGCGCGCTGGCGCTCGGACACAAGTGTCGCAAATGGCTGGTCGACCCCCCGGGTGGTTGTGGCCGCGGCATTGACGGGCATTGTTGTTGTGCTGTCGATGATCAAATTTGCGCAGCCTGACGCTTTGGCGGTGCTGAAAACCTTTCCGACCAATCGCGACTGGCGGCTGAATGTGGGCGACGGGGTGCAGGCGGTTTTTGAATGGACCAAGACCGCCGGGCGCGGCTTCTTCGACGGCCTGACCTATGGCATGCGCACCCTGCTGGACTGGATTGAGGTGGTGCTTGTTGATACGCCCTGGCCGGTGGTGGCTCTGGTGATCATCATGCTGGCCTACCTGTCTGCCGGTGCGCGCGTGGCAATCTTTACTGGGGCGGCGCTGGCCTATCTTGGGCTTTTGGATTTTTGGGAAAAGGCGATGACCACGATTGCCTTGCTGGGTGCAGCGGCGTTGATTTCGATCACGCTGGGCATCCCGCTGGGTATTTATTGCGCCCGCCGCCCACGTGCCTTTGCCATCGTGCGGCCCATTCTGGATTTCATGCAGTCGATGCCATCCTTTGTCTACCTGATTCCCGTGGTGGCTTTTATCGGGTCAGGCAAACCAGCAGGCGTCGTGGCCACGATGATTTTCGGTAGTCCCCCGGTGATCCGCTTCACCGTTCTGGGTTTGCAGCAGGTGCCGGAAACGGTGCGCGAGGCTGCGCTCGCTTTTGGGGCCACGCCGCGTTACCTGCTGTGGCGAGTGGATCTGCCGCTGGCTCATAAGACCATCATGGCAGGCGTCAACCAGACCATTCTGATGTCGCTGGCTATGGTGGTTGTTGCCTCACTGATTGGCGCCAAGGGTCTGGGTGAGGACGTGCTGGAAGCGTTACAGTATGCGGCGGCAGGTCAGGGTATTCTGGCCGGGCTGGCAATCCTGTTCTGTGCGCTGATCCTGGATCGGATCGTGGCCGGTAAGAAGTAGAGATCTACCGCGATCCAAAGCTGTCTGGCCGGGGGCTGCCCCCGGCCAACGCATCCCGGTTACGACCAGCGTTCGATCAGGCGAATGGCCCAGACCAGCACGATGCCATAGATCACATGCCCGACTAGCGCGACCCATGTGATACCGGTGAAATTCAAGAAGAACGGCAAACCGGCGATGGTCGTGATACCGCCAATGGCAAATACCCAAAGCCCAAAACCGTAGACTGCTGATCCCACAAATATGTGGCGGCCTTTGAACAGCGTCGCCCAAACCGGGTTGAAGACGTAGAGCCAGCCAATCGGATAACCGATCAGGCCAACCAGATAGAAGTGAACGAAATACCCGGCGAAATCGCCATTGGGCAGGCCCAGTGTTCCGAGCAGGCTGCGTGCAAGCCCGTGCGGAGACAAATTGGCAAACCCCAATGACGGGCTGATCAGCTGCCCCCACAGGTCAAACGCATTGGACGCGAAGAAACCTGAAATGAACATCATACCCAAAAGCGGGATGTTGAATCGTGGGAACAGACCCGTCGAAGAATGCGCAGTTTCTGACATCGCCATGGGATGACCTTTCATGCCGGTTGCGTTGCTTTGTGCCTTTTAAATTGTGAAACGGCGGCTGAATTCAACGAATTGAAAGAGCTTTCACGCACAGGTGACAAAGCGAAGAATATTGAAACAAACCTGTGGGGATGGCCCGCTATCCGCGGCGTGCGGCTCGCCTCAGCAGCGGGATTTCAAAACGTCCACGACCGCATCAAAGGCCTGTACATCCTGTTCGGCGCGGGCGGTCAAAAGCGCCCCCTCAAGTACGGCCAGGGTGGCGCGGGCCTCGGCCGCTGGATTTGTCACGCCTGTGATTGACTTGTCTTGCAGGCCCAGTTCAAAGGTCGCTTCGATCTGCTTGATCACCATGGCGCGGAAGGCTTTGATCTTTTCAATCACCTCGTCTGACAGGCTTTCAAGGCTGCTGATCAGCGAAACGCACAGGCACAGGGTTTTGCCATCGTTGAGTGCATTTCGGTACAGCCCGATCAAGGCCAGCAATCGTTGCGACGCGGTGTCATGGGCGGCCTCGGCTTTGCGGCATTCGGCCTCAAAGGTCGAGTGGTAGCGATCCATCAAAGCGGCCGACAGGGCGGCCTTGGTGGGAAAGTGATAATGGATCGAAGCCTTGCGAATACCCACCGCATCAGCCAGATCGGCATAGCTGAACCCATCGAACCCGCGCGCGCGGGCGGCATGTTCGGCAACATCCAGCAAGGCAGTTTTGGTATCGGTCCCCATCTGTGTTCAATCCCTTTCTGAGCTATACAAAGGCAGCGGTGTTCCCCCTGCCTTTGACACCCTCAAAGCAGTACCGGCCCGGCCCCTAAAATGCCAGAGGGATCGCGTTTCACGTGCTAGACCGCCGGAGCTTTGGCAAAGGGCAAATGCCCGGTTTTCATCCAGACTTTTGCGCCATGGGAACCCGCGGTGGCTGATAGGGCCTGGCCTTCGGGCAGGCGCAACCAGCCATCTTTGGTCAGGTCATCACCGCCGGTGGTGATGGACCCGTCAATGACCAAAAGCTCGATGCCGCCAGCGGCGTCAGAGTTGAGAACCGCGCCCGGATCAAGATGACTGTAGGTGACGATCTCACGGTCATCCTTGTGCAGCGTGGCGGTTGACACGCCATCTACCGGGGCGGCCAGTTCATCCGCCATGGTCTTGCGGAACTGGGTGCGGTCGTCCAGATCAAACTGCCATAGCTTGACGAAGATAGTGCAACCGGGTTCCGATCCGGGTGTATGCGCCGAGGTTGGAGGATTGCGCACATAGGTTCCTGCGGGGAAGTCACCGTGTTCGTCCTGAAATACACCATCGAGTACGATGAACTCTTCACCGCCAGTGTGAGTATGAGCCGAAAACTTGCTGCCCGGTGCGTACCGCACGATGGTGGTGGCGCGGGCAACTTCGCCGCCGATCCGGTCCAGCATGCGCCGGTCCACGCCCTTCATGGGCGAGGCCTGCCACTCAAGCTGATCAGAGTGAACGACGACGCGGGATGAGAAATCCGAGTTGAGTTCCATTGATAGTATTCCTTTCGACTTCAGTGGCAGGGGCTGGTTCAGGCCGCGATGGACGGGCGCGCCGCCATTTTTGCACGCCATGCATTTAGATGGGTCAGGTTTTCCGGGATGTCGACCTTGGCGAAGTCGGCAAAAGCCAATCCGGCGAAGGCCGTGATGTCTGCCACCGAGAAAGTGTCGCCAGCAAGATATTCATTCTCGGCCAGAACTGAATCCAGATAAGCCATGGTTTGCCCGGCCACCTCTTTCTGTTTCATGCCCCATTCAGCACATTGATAGGTTTCAAGATCCGGTCCAAGGCCGGGGGTGGCGTGGTGGAAATATGTGCCGACCGCGTTCAGCAGACCGTTTTCCGCCCGCAGGTTCATCATCGAGATTTGCGCGCGTTCCTTGGCTGTTTCCCCAGTCAGCGATGGGCCGTCGAATGTCGCATCAATATATTCGGTGATCGCGTTGCACTGCGCGATATGTGTGCCATCGGGCAGCTCCAGGCAGGGAACTGCGGCGTCAGGGTTTTTAGCTTTGAATTCAGGGGTGCGGTGCTCACCGCCCATCACGTCCACCGGAATGAACTCAACTTTGTCAGATGCGCCCTTTTCAGCCAAGGCGATGCGGATGCGGGTTGGGTTTGGAAACCCTTCGATATCATGGATTTTCATAGGTGCGATTCCTTTGGAAGTATTATCAATGAAAATCTACCTATCAGAAGGTAGACAATTTTGCAACCATGATTCAGCCCCCACATCTTGCGGTTAGAAATATTCGAAGGCGTTGAGGCTCTAAGCCCCGCGTAACTGTTTCACCAGAAAGTCGATTAACGCTCGAATCCGAGCGGTCAGGTGGCGGTTTTGCGGATAGGCTGCGTAGAGTCCCAGCGATATTGCCTCTTGTGCTTCAAACAGCAATTGCAGACGGCCCGTGTCCAAAAAGGGCTGTGCCGTGTACAAGGGAATCCGGCCAATCCCCAGCCCGTCCGCTGCCATATGCGCCACAGCGCGAGGGGAATTTGCGCGAAAGTTTCCGGATACAGAAACTACGTATTCGCCGTCCGATCCCTTGAAAGCCCAATTGTCGATCATGTTGCCGGTGGTCTGTAGTAGACAGTTGTGGGTGGATAAGGCGGCGGGCTCTTGCGGCGTCCCATGTTGCGCCAGATATTCGGGCGACACACAGCAGACAATACGCATGTCCGTCAGCTTGCGCGCCACAAGGTTGGAATCCTTCAGTGCGCCAAAGCGAATGGCAAGGTCATACCCTTCTTCGACCATCGAGACGTGATGGTCAGACAGGTGCAATTCGATCGTGACTTTCGGATGTTCGGTTTGGAACGGTTTCAGCAGATGTATCAGTTCGGCCGAGCCAAACCCGGTTGGCGCGGTGATCCGTATACGCCCCGCCAATTCGGTCTGGCGTTTCTGGACCAGCCCTTCCAATTCATCAAACTGGTCCAGCAGTGAAAGGCAACGCTCGTAATAGGACCGTCCGGTATCGGTCAGGGTGACGCTGCGGGTGGTGCGGTTGAACAATTGCGCGTTCAGGCGGTCCTCAAGCTGACCGACATATTTGCTGGCCAGCTTGGTGCTGATGCCGATCTGTTTTGCGCCTTCGGTAAACGAAGAATGTGCCGCCACCGCCGCAAAGGTGCGCATGCCTTGGATCGTGTCCATTGTCTACACTGCGTTCATAGTAATTCTCTGAATGCGTATATTATCGCCTCTGATAAAGCAATCTAAGTTTGGCGCGTAGATGCTGACCCTCAGCCGAACCCCTTCAATCAGAGAAAGAGCTTTCAAATGTCCAACGCAATCCGAATTCACAGCTTCCCCCTGTCCGGCCATGCCCATCGTGCCGTCCTGTTTGCCAGCATTGCCGGTATTAATCATGACGTCATCGATGTGGATTTGGCTGGTGGTGAGCATAAGCGCGAGCCGTTTTTGGCGATGAACCCTGCGGGGCAGGTACCGGTGCTTGAAGATGGTGATGTGGTCATCACCGACAGCAACGCCATTCTGGTCTATCTGGCGCGCAAATATGCACCGTCCTATCTGCCTGCGGACCCAGTGCATGAGGCCGAAGTGCAGAAGTTTCTGACCCTCGCAGCTGGTGAGATCGCCTTTGGCCCTGCCGCTGCGCGTTTGATCAATGTTTTCAATGCGCCCTTGAACAAGGACTTTACCCACGCCACCGCGGCAAAGGTTCTTGCTAAGCTGGATGCGCATCTTGAAGGCCGCGAGTGGCTGGTTGGGGATGCCCCAACAATCGCGGATGTCGCCATCTACAGCTACACCGCGCATGCGCCTGAAGGTGACGTTTCGCTTGAACCTTACGCAAACGTGCGCCGCCTTCTGGCCAATGTCGAGGCGCTGGACGGCTTTGTCCCGATGCCTCGCACCGCGGTTGGTCTGAACGCGGCCTGATCCACCCCTTGGCCAGCTGCGCATTTGTGGCTGGTCAACCCGCCCCTGACATATGAGGTCTGCCATGAACGCCCCGACCGCATCAGATACATCGCCTTTCCACGCAGGTGAACGGGATATGCAATCCCGCATCGGCAAACGGGAAAAGATGGAGGCTGTTGGCCGGAACTACATCCGCCCCTACATGCCCGATCAGCATCGAGAGTTCTTTGGCAAGCTGCCTTTTCTTGTAGTGGGCAGCGTCGATCCTGATGGTTGGCCCTGGGCGTCGATGATCTCGGGTCGGCCGGGGTTTATCCATTCACCGCATGACCGTCGGCTTGATGTTGACGTCCAGCCTCTGCCAGACGACCCGGTGCGAACGGCGCTGAAGCCTGGTGCGCCCATCGGTGTCGTCGGGGTCGAACTTTCCACGCGGCGCCGCAACCGTATGAATGCCACCGTTGGGCGGATCGAAAATGGCGGTTTCTCTCTGGATGTGGTGCAGTCATTCGGGAATTGTCCGCAGTACATCCAGACCCATGATGTTACCTTTGTCCGAGAGCCGGACGCCAACGTTGCCTGCTCTGTCGATCGGCTACTTGAGCTGGACCCAAGAGCCCGGGACATGATTGCGACGGCCAATTCGTTTTATGTCGCCAGCCACGCCAACACCCCCGACCATACGGGCGTTGACGTTTCACATCGGGGCGGGCGGTCGGGGTTTGTGCGGGTTGAGGGCAACAGCCTGTTGGTTCCTGATTTTGCGGGCAATAATTTCTTCAACACGCTGGGCAACTTCCTCGTAAATCCGAGGGCGGGCCTAGTATTTCCGGATTATCAGACCGGCGATGTGTTGATGCTGACTGGGACGGTTGAGGTGCTGTCAGAAGACCATCCCGATATCGCGGGCTTCCATGGTGCAAGTCGGGGTTGGTGGTTTCATCTGGATCACGGCCTACGCCTTCATGACGCACTGCCGTTCCGAGCTGAATTTCTGGAGTTTTCGCCCAACAGTCTGATGGCGGATGACTGGCAAACAGCCGAGGCCAGGCGAGAGGCTGAAGCACTGCGCCGTCAGTGGCGAACCCTGCGGGTGGCTGCTGTTCAGGATGAAAGCGACGTGATCCGGTCATTCATCTTCGAGGCCACGGATGACCTGCCTCTGTTGCCGTTTGAAGCAGGTCAGTTTCTGACACTTCGCACTAGCCCCGATGGCACGGCGCCGGCAACGCGGACCTACACGGTTTCCTCGGCGCCCGGCGATGCCGGGTATCGGATTTCCGTCAAGCGCGAACCGGGTGGTGTGATGTCAAACCATTTGCACGAAACACTGTCGGTCGGTGATCTGGTCGAGGTCAAAGCCCCGAAAGGTCAGTTTTTTCTGGATGCGTCTGAAACCCGGCCTGCTGTGCTGTTTGCAGGCGGGGTCGGTATCACACCGATGATGTCGATGACCCGCCACGTGATGCACGAAGGCGCGCGAACCCGCCACACGCGCAACCTGACCATTTTTCACGCCGCGCAAACCGTGGGACAGCGGGCTTTTCACAGTGACCTGCAACAGGCTGCGGCCGAGGGCGGCGGAAAGATCCGTTATGTCTCGGTTGTTTCACAGCCCGAAGAAGGCACCCGCGTGGGGGTGGATTTTGACGCCGAAGGCTACATCACGCCCGAACTGATCCAAGATATGTTGCCTCTGGATGACTACGACTTCTTTCTTTGTGGCCCGGCCCCTTTCATGCAAGCGATCTATGACATGCTGCGCGGTCTCGGCGTGCGGGATGACCGTATTTATGCCGAAGCCTTTGGCCCTGCCGCATTGGCGCGGCGCGTCGACGAGAACGCCGTCGCGTTCCAGCCCGAGCCTGAGGCTGAAGCAGCCAATGTGGAATTCAAAGCCAGCAATCAAAAGGTGCAATGGGCGCAAGGCGACCCGACCTTACTGGAGGTGGCCGAGGCGCAGGGATTGACACCAACCTTTTCCTGCCGTTCAGGATCATGCGGCAGCTGTCTAACCCGCAAGATTGCCGGTCAAGTTGCCTATCGCACCGAACCATCAGCTGAACATTCAGAAGACGAGGTGCTGATCTGTTGTGCCGTGCCCGCCAAGGGGTCGGACACGGTTGTGCTGGATATCTGAGGTGAAAGGTTTTCGGGACATTGTCGTAAGCGCCGAGTAAACAGGTCTGATGAAACGCGCGACCATGTAAGGAAACCCAATGACTGATGCCAAACTCAGAACCACATCGGGCAATGGCCGGATCTTTGACAGTGTACTCGACACGATCGGAAACACCCCCACGATCCGCATCAACAATCTGGGACCCGAGGCCGTCAACCTGTTCGTTAAATTTGAGGCGTTCAACCCCGCCGGATCGGTCAAGGATCGTCTTGCCGTCAATATCATCGAAGCCGCAGAACGCAGCGGTGCCCTGAAACCTGGCCAGACGGTTGTCGAGGCCACCAGTGGTAATACGGGCATCGGTCTTGCGATGGTCTGCGCGCAAAAGGGTTATCCGCTGGTTGTGACCATGGCCGAAAGCTTCTCGACTGAACGTCGTCGCTTGATGCGTATGCTGGGTGCAAAGGTTGTTCTGACGCCAAAGGCGGAAAAAGGCTTTGGCATGTACCGCAAGGCTGCTGAACTGGCCGAGGAACACGGCTGGTTTCTGGCGCGTCAGTTCGAAACTCAGGCCAATGCTGAGATCCACGCCGCAACAACCGCGCGGGAAATACTGGGTGACTTCAATGGCGACAGGTTGGACTATTTCGTGACAGGCTATGGCACCGGTGGCACGGTTACTGGGGTGTCGCGGGTTTTGCGCGCTGAAAGTCCTGAGACCAAAATCATCCTGACCGAACCGGCCAACGCGCAGTTGGTGGGCAGCGGCGTCGCGACTGAGCGTGGCAAGGATAGCGATCCAGTTTCAAGCCACCCCGCGTTCGAACCGCATGTCATTCAGGGCTGGACGCCAGACTTTATTCCCGCAGTTTTGCAGGAATCCATCGACAACCGCTATTTTGATGAGCTGATCCCGGTGGCCGGTCCGACAGGGGTTGAATGGGCGCAGAAGTTGGCCAGCCAAGAGGGTATCCTGACCGGCATATCCGGCGGCGCGACCTTTGCCGTCGCAATGCAGATTGCTGAACAGGCCGAGCCCGGCGCGTCGGTCCTGTGCATGCTGCCTGACACGGGTGAGCGGTATCTGAGTACACCCCTGTTCGACGGGTTCCCGGTTGAGATGACAGAAGAAGAGACTGCGATCTCACGCTCGACACCCGGATATCACACCGGCTGACGATCAAGCGATTCTTGCCTAATACCCCCTGTAACTGCAATGATATCGGCAAGTTACGGGGGAGCGCAGATGCGAAAACGTCTATTGCTGCTGAAAGTCGCAATCGCGATGACTGTGGTCAGCATTGGTCTTTTTACCCTGGATGCCCGGGCCCAGGGAACGACCAGCCCCGCTGCGCAGGATCAAAGCTTGGCTGATGTGAAATCGATCATGGACCGTCGCTGTGTCGTCTGCCACAGCTGCTATGACGCACCCTGTCAGTTGAAACTCACCTCGCCCGCAGGCGTTCAGCGCGGAGCAAGCAAACAGGCCGTTTATCATACCGAGCGTTTGACCGATGCCCAGCCCACGCGGCTGGGGATTGATGCGCAAACGGTCCCCGAATGGCGGGCGCTGGGATTTCACACGGTAACCCGTGATCCAAATGATGCCGAAGCTCCGGGCCTGCTGGAACGGTATCTTGAGCTGGGGCGACAGAATCCGATGCCGATTAACGCGCCACTTCCGAGCGAGCTTGGTCTGGCGCTTGATCGCCCTCTGGTCTGTCCGACATCCGGTGAATTTGATCAGTTCAGCCGCGATCATGCGCTTGCGGGCATGCCCTATGGCACAGCGCCACTGGCGGATGCCGAATTTCAGGCCCTCATGACCTGGGCGCGCAGCGGCGCAGCGCTGCCACCTGTTGCAACCGAAATTCCCTCAGAGATTCAGGACCAGATCACGCAGTGGGAGGCATTCCTGAACTCAAACGACATGCGCAGCCAGTTGATGAGCCGGTATCTGTACGAACACCTGTTTCTGGCCCGCCTCCATTTTCAGGGCGACGATGCGCGGCGGTTCTTCCAACTTGTCCGCTCGACCACCGCGCCGGGTGACACCATAGACATTATTGCCACGCGGCGGCCATTCGATGATCCGGGGGAGGGTGCGTTTTACTATCGTTTGCAGCAGGTCACCGAAACGATCGTACACAAGGAACATCTGGTCTATTCGATGGGACCAGATCGCATGGCGCGCTATCAACAATTGTTTCTGGATCCCGATTGGACACTCACTGAGCTACCCCCCTATGGCGATGCCGAGGGCGGCAATCCATTCAGCACCTATATGCAGATGCCCGCCAAAAGCCGCTATCAGTTCCTGTTGGATGATGCGCTGTTTTTTGTCCGCAGCTTCATACGCGGCCCTGTCTGTCACGGAGCGACCGCAGTTGATGTGATCGAAGACCGGTTCTGGGTCAGCTTCCTTGACTCGGAAGCGGATTTGTCAGTTACCGACCCCAGCTTTCTGCAAGACGGGGCCATCTATCTGGAGTTGCCCGTGTCAGAGGCCGACGCCAGTGCATTGGGCGCGTTGCCGGGGTTTTCGCACAAGAACCAGGTTCGGTATCTCGAGTTTCGGGATGCACGGTACAAGAAGGCCCCGATATACGAAACCGGGTTTGACTATGGCTCGATCTGGGACGGCGACGGCTCGAACCCCAACGCTCTGATCACCGTGTTCCGTCACTTCGACAACGCCTCGGCCATGACCGGATTTCACGGCGGCATTCCCGAAACCGCGTGGGTTCTGGATTTCCCGGTGTTCGAACGTATCTACTATGACCTGGTCGCGGGCTATGATGTTTTCGGCCGGGTCGAGCATCAGCTGACCACGCGGCTTTATATGAACGAGCTGCGGATGGAGAGTGAGGATACGTTTCTGTATTTCATGCCACGGGATGTCAGGTCGCAGATGCATCAAGGCTGGTATCAGGGCGTGTTGGCCGAATGGCTTACCTATTGGCACCGTCGCCACGTTGATGGACATTTCCCCACCGGCATCACCTTTGCAACCACCACTCCTAAGCAAGAGTTCCTCTTGACCTTGCTGGAACGTGGCAACGGCCTGTGGCCCACCACCGACCCGATCAACCGATGTGTGGACGGTGATTGCCCCTCGGATCAGTCAGGCATTTTGCTGCGCGATCTGGCGGATCAGATCGGAGATTGGGTGAAATATCTGCCCGACCTGTCCGTTCTTGTGGTCGAGCAAGATGGCGGCGCGGCAGAGCTGTTCACCCTGGCCCATGACAAGGCGCATTCCAACGTCGCCTTTCTGTTTGAAGAAAAGTCGCGCCGACTCCCGGCCGAGGACACGGTGACAATTCTTCCGGGCCTGATCGGCAGTTATCCGAACTTTTATTTCCATGTCCGGCAGAACCAGTTGGCCCCCTTTATAACTGCGTTGAAATCCGTCAGATCGCAAAGCGATTACATGGCCTTGGTGGCAGAATACGGCGTGCGCCGGACAAGCCCCGAATTCTGGGCGCTCAGCGATCGGATTTACGAGATATTCCTGGATCAGAAGCCAATACAGGCAGGGGTGTTTGACCTGAACAGGTACAAAGACCCGAAGGCGGGGGATGATCCGACCTAAACTTGTCGGGTTGCGATCCGGCCCCTAGATTTGAGACATGTGGTCTTTTGCAGATATCCGGCCGGCCTATACCCGGGCCGAACGTATCAGCGATGGGGTTGTACACGTATTGGGCGTGGCCGCGGCCCTTGTTGCCGTGCCGGTTCTGATCACGATCACCGCCCAGCACCGGTCCGAGCCCGAGGCGGTACTGGGAGTTTCGATCTATGGCGTGACACTGGTGTTGATGCTGACGTTTTCCGCCCTCTACAACATGGTCGACAATGACAGATGGTCCGATCTACTGCGCCGGCTGGATCATTCGGGTATCTACGTCAAGATCGCCGGCACCTACACACCGTTCGTTTTGCTTTCGGGCGGGCAGGCATGGGGGCTTTTGATTGGCTTATGGTCGTCGGCGACGCTGGGATCAACATTGAAGCTGATCGATCCAAACCGGTTTCGGTGGTTTGGTCTGGGCCTGTATCTGATGATGGGATGGGCCATCATTTGGGCCGGACAATCCATGCTGACCGAGCTGTCGCCGACAATAGTGTGGCTGATGATGGCGGGCGGTGTCGTTTATACCGTCGGCGTTGCATTCTATCTTTCGGAACACCTGCCGTTTCACAATACCATCTGGCACGTGTTTGTCCTGACCGGCAGCGCGCTGTTTTTCATCGCGATTTCGGTTCGTATTCTGTTGGAACCACACCCGTTTTCCTGACGGTGGCGCCGGTTAACGGGGCTCAAACCTGATCGGTACAGAAAAGCGAAAGCTGTCGCCCTGTAACCCCTTGGGTGCTTTCGGTACGCGCTTTGTACGGGCCACAGCGCTAAGCGCGGCCTGATCCAGTGCCGAATTGCCCGATGATTTCAGAAGTTTATGCGACAACAGACGCCCATCGCGCGAAACGGTCAGGGTGATCATGGCGCTGCCACCATCCGTGCGGCGCAACGATTGCTTGTTGCGCTCGATGCGGGCGCGAACTTTTGCACCCCAAAACACCTTGAGCTTTGCTTGCTTTCCAGAGGACCCAGCGTTCACTTTCGCCGATCCCGCCCCGGCCTGCGATCCGTCACCTGAACCTGCGGAAACCTGTTTGTTGACACCTGCGGCGGTTACCTTGGCTTTTCGACCGTCCTGCGCGGGCGTCTTGTCTGGCTGTTGAGATTCACGCTCGGCCCTTTCCGTCGGCGCGACAACTGGTGGCGGCTGTGCCGTGTCCACCTGCGGCAGCTTCTCCGGTTCTTGCGGGGCAAGTGCGATTGTCATTTGAGCCATTGGGGCCTGATCGATTTTCAAGGTTGGCCCGGCGGGGACGGCCGGGGTTTGCGGCACTTGCACGGTCGGTGTCTGCCGGGTGGGCGTGATGGGCGCAGCCTCCCACGTTTTGACCATCTCGGCCACCGAGGGGGCGGCAGCTTTTATCGTTGCCAGATCCGCACCACCAACACCGCCCGCAACAACACCAGACTTTGGCTGGCTGGCAAAGGCGGCGAGATGCAAGGCGGCGGCCAGAGCGACAAAAACAAAGGCTTCAACCCAGCGTTTCATTTTCGGGCCACCACAAGCTCGACCCGGTTCAGCCCCGCTTGTGCAAGACCACGCAGCAGCCCGGACACCACTTTGGCCTCAAGCTGCGCATCGGCGCGAACCTGGACGACGCTGTTGGTTTCGCTAATCGTTGCCAAGGCGACCAGCGCCGCGTTTCCTTCCTCCCCTTCGAAGGACATACGGCCAGTTTTGTCGACATAAAGCACCCGCTCGACCTTGGGGTCGGTGTCGGATGTCGATTTTGGCGGGGTAACTTCGAACGGCTCGGGTTTGATTAGGTTCGCCGTCATCAGGAAAAAGATCAGCAGTAGAAACACGACATTGATCATCGGCAGGATGGATGCAGGGCGCGGTTTGCCGGATGGGTCCGAGAAATTCATCGCGCTATTCCACCAAAACGACCGAAATAAGCCCGGCGTCACGCAGGATCTCGGTGACGGTCACGATCCGTTGCAATGTCGCGCCATCCCTGCCGCGCAAGATCACCAAATCCGTGGGGGCCTGCATCAGTGGTGCAAGATCGCGAGCTATATCCGCGCTGGCGATGCCGTTCAGCAACTCTTGGTCGGGCAGGACGTCAATCAGGCGCGGCGGTCCGCTATATTCGTGGCCCGCAGAGGCCAGCGGCAGCGGGAAGATGGTCTCGGACCCGAAGCGGGACGCCAGCATGAAGAACACCAAAAGCAGGAACACCACGTCGATCATCGGCGTGAGGTTGGGCTTGCGTCTGGGTTTTGCAATTGGGGCGAATTGCATCAGATCACTCGGCAGCCAGTTTCAGATTGCCCGGCTTGCCTGATACGAAAATACGGGTTGCGCCGTCTTCCAAATCGCGGCGGATGCGGTCGATTACGGCCTCGAACCACGTCAGCGCGGCCGAGGCTGGGATGGCCACGGCCATACCTGCTGCGGTGGTCAGAAGCGCCTCCCAGATGCCGCCAGCCAATAGGGAGGGATCGGCGCGGTTGCCTGACTGTTGCAGCGCCTGAAACGCTGCAATCATGCCCAGAACTGTGCCCAACAGACCCAACAGAGGTGCGATCGTTGCGATCAGCTCTAGTGCTCGAAGGCCGGTACCGGCGTCGGCAATCTCGCGTTTGGCCACGCGCGAAACCTCTTCGCGGGCGCGGTCTTCGGGTAGGGTGCGAATGGACCGGATGGCATGGCTCATCACCTTGGATCGAATTCCCCGGCGGCCATAGAGCGTCGTAGCAGCGGCATCGGGCTCCCCAGTCTCGAACAAATCCACGGCCTGACCGGCCTTGCCTCTCGACCATGCCCCGATCAGGGCCAGCCGCCAAATCTTCCACAGGATCAGGGCAACGGTGACCACAGACAGTGCCGCGATGGCCCAGATCGATGGTCCGCCTTTGCGCAGAAACTCGGCCGCCTGGACCGAGGCATCCTGCGCGGTTTCCACACCTGTGCTGTGCCCAGGCACGGGCTCGTTGGGTTGAGCCGAAACTGGTTGCGCTGGTCCAATCTGGTCGCCTGACACCAGAACCTCTGGCGCTGGGGGTGTCAGGGTGTCTTGCGCGGCGAGGGCAACCGGTACCATCGCAAGGGCCATAAACAGGATCAATCGGGATATCATAAGGTTCTCCTGTGTGCAGGGCCAACCGGGTTACCCCGTGGCCCCGCTGTTCTCCGGGTCAGAAGGTTGCAGTGACGAATAGGTTGATATTGCGTCCTGCTGCCGGGATCTGGTCATTGGCCCGGTAGGACCTGTCGAGGATGTTGTTAAGCTCGAGCGTCAGCAATGCGTTCTCGGTCAAATCCACGCTGCCGCGGAAGTTCAGCGTGGTCCAGCCCGAGGTCGGGTTGGTGCCGGTGGCTGTCCCGCTGTCGACGATATTGCCGTTTTCGTCGCGCAACTTGGCCGCGCTTTCGCCCCGCAGGAACATATCCCAGGTGCCCGTCAAGCTGGCTGTCTGCCAGTCTGAGCGCACACCAAGCGTCCCTGTCCATTCCGGCGTGCCACTGTCTTTGGTGCTGAACCCGTTGGAATAGGTGAACTCTCGGGTCACATTCGACACGATGACATAGGGGCGCACACCGCCCCAGCCGGGATCAACCTCGGCCGCGATTTCAATGCCCCAGCTGTCTGCGCTTTCGACATTGTCATAAATCAGCTCGGCCGGATTGACCGGATCGGCCACGGTGGTGATGTAGTCCTTGGCTTCGGTATAGAAAATGGCCGTATCCAGCACGAAGTTCCCGCGATCCACGCGCGCACCGATTTCATAGTTGGTCGCCGTTTCGGGTTTCAGGTTCGGATTGCCATTGATGACCTGGCCGCCAGCCGACGTGGACAGGTACAGCTCGGACAGGGACGGGAATGTATAACCTTGCGAGATGTTGGCCCGCAGGATGGCGTCATCTGACAGATTGTAGACGGCACCAATCGAGCCCAGCCAGCGGTCATCGCTGTTGCTGGCATCCGGCAGCGGAAACCCGTTGACCGTTCGTTCGTTCAGATCGCTTTCGACGCTGTAGTAGCGCGCGCCGACCGTGGCGACGAAATCGCCAAAGGTTGCTTCATGCTGAAAAAAAATACTGGCCGTTCGGATTTCCGCATCCGTGAAAGAGGGCACGCTGATTTGGCTGGGCGGTCCAAAGGGCGGAATGATCGTGATATCAGAGGTCTTGGTGGTCTCTAGCCGGTCATCGTCATATTCAAGCCCGATGACCGATCGGTGACCGGGCGCAAATTCAAAGTTTGCTGTTGCCACGAACCCGCTGGTTGTCTGTTCATCGTCCGATCCCGCGTTGACAATGGTGGTGACCGGCCCGCCGCTGCTGGTGAATTCGCTGTCGAACACGCGGTCGACCTTTTGCGTGTAAGCGCTGAACTTCAGCATCGACATCCAGGGCGTCAGGTCTTCGCCTTCGTAGAACGCGCTGTATTTGCGCAGGTCCCGTTTGGGCAGGTTGATCTGGGCATCCGGGCTGCCGGTGAACACCTCGGTCGAGGCGTCGAAATCCTGTGCGCGCAGGCCGACATAGCTGTTGCCAAAGCGGTATCCGACAAAGCCCAGCACGCCGTGTTCTTCACTGCTGGAGGGCACCAGATCACCGTCGGGTGTTTCGCGGTCGTTCAGGTCCAGTTTCGAATACGACAGACGATAGTCAAAATCGTTGAACGTACCTGCGATGCTGGCAGCGGCGCGATAGCCGTCATTGGACCCGATGTAACCTGCGGTGCCGGAAACCTCGACCGGTTTGTCTGCGCCGCGTTTGGTGATGATGTTCACGACGCCACCGATGGCCCGATTGCCTGAGACAACTGATGAAGGGCCACGCACGATCTCGATCCGTTCGATATCGGTGGGTGACACCAGCAGAGGTGTTCCATAACGGTTGTGATCCGACAGGCGCTGACCGTCCAGCAGGATGGCGACGCGCTGCGAATCTTCGCCACGGATACGGATACGATCCAGATCATTCTCGGACACCTGAACGCCCGGCACATCCGACAACAGATTGGCGACTGAGGCCGGGGGGATTTCGCGGATTTCACCGGCATCCACAACGGTGACGGAGGACGGGCTGTCGAAAACCTCGGTTGGAAGCCCGGTGCCGGTGACGATGATGTCATCGAGTTGGATGATGTCGTCTTCTTGTTCTTGCGCCCATAGCGGCGTTGCCGCCAAAACGGCGCTGGTCAGGGCCACGCTTGCGGTAGGCCGCTTTAATGCTGATTTCATTGAAACCCCCAGTATGTGTATCGTGCAGTCAGAGTTGCACCCGCCTGAAACAGGCGAAATTCAGATGCTACCTCGCGATGTGCTGGGTGTTTCTACGGGCCTGCGCGCTAGATGCTGCGCGCTGTGGTCCATGTGGGCGGCTCCTTAGCGGATTAGATTTTTTAATACCATACTATTTTTGTCAGAAAACTGCTGCGTGCCCTTGATGCCACAGGCCGGACCGCTTAGGACAAGGGCAAAGAAAGCTAAAAAAGCGCGCAGCCCGGTCGTCTCGGTCCCAGCCAAATGCGTTTCGATACCATTGTGGAGACGACCATGACCCATCCAAGCCCTTCTGAAATCCGTGCTGCGCGGTTGGAAAACCCCAAGCGGCGCGAGCGTGATCTGGCGGATCAACTCGGCATCACCGAGGCACAGCTGGTGGCCGCGCATGTCGGACACGGAGCCACCCGCATAAGCCCCGACATGGATCGGCTTATGCCCTTGGTGAACCGATTGGGCGAGGTCATGGCACTGACTCGCAACGAAAGCTGCGTGATCGAGAAGGTGGGGATTTACGATGATTACCGTGGCGGCCCCCACGCGGCGCTGATCGCCAATCACGAGATTGATCTGCGCATGTTCCCGCGTCACTGGGTTTACGGCTTTGCCGTGGCCAAAACGCTTGAGGATGGCTCGGAACGCCTGTCCCTTCAGATTTTCGACGCCGCAGGTGATGCGGTTCACAAGGTCTTTTTGCGCGATACCTCTGTGATCGAGGAATGGGATGCCGTGATCGAGGCCCTGAAACTGCCGGACCAGTCAGACACTCTGACAGTTGAACCGCGCGCAGCGGTCGAACCTGCCAAGGTCGACCCCGAGAAAACCGACCGTCTGCGTGCTGGATGGTATGAAATCACAGATACCCATCAGTTTCTCCAGATGGTTCGCAAGCTCAAGCTGAACAGGTTGGGGGCCTATCGCATGGCCGGGGCGCCATATGTGCGGGCTCTGGTGATATCGGCCGTCGACACAATTCTGCACAGCGCCGCAAAAACAGGCCTGTCGATCATGGTTTTTGTTGGCAATCAGGGGTGCATCGAAATTCACACCGGACCCATCAAGGAGGTCAAGCAGATGGGCCCATGGCTGAATGTGCTGGATCCTGGCTTTAACCTGCACCTACGCACCGATCACATCGCCGAGGTCTGGCAGGCCAGGAAATCCACCAAACGAGGCGATGCGATCTCGGTCGAGGCGTTTGACGCGCAGGGCGCACTGATATTGCAAATCTTTGGCGTGCTGGCCGAGCCTGCCTCAGCTGCAATCTGGAACGACCTTGTTGCGTCGCTTGAGGGCCGCCCAGAGGAGGTTCCGGCATGACTCGGGTGCGCGCAAAACTGAAACTTGCCGGATTGGTGCTGTTGGTATCTGCATTTGGTCTGCATGCCGACCCGGCGCAACGCATTGTCTCGGCCGGGGGATCGATCACCGAGATCATTTATGCGCTGGGACAAGAACACCGGTTGGTGGCACGCGACAGCACGTCGAACCATCCGCCGCAGGTCGCCGCATTGCCAAACATAGGCTACGTGCGCCGCTTGTCCGCCGAGGGGTTGCTGTCGGTCAGCCCCGATCTGATCTTGGCAGAAGAGGGCGCAGGCCCGCCGGAAACGCTGGAGGTTCTGGCCGAAACTCATATCCCTTTTGTCAGTATACCGATGGGCCATGATCGCGCGGCGGTTGTCGCCAAGATCAAGGCCGTTGCCAAGGCGCTGGATGTTCCTGACGAGGGCGAAGCACTGGCGCAACGCGTTGGCGGCGCAATCGATGCCGCCACTGCGCACAGCGAATTGGCCGATCAGCGTGTTCTGTTTGTACTGGCAATGCAGGGTGGGCGCGTGCTGGCCGCAGGGCAGGATACAGCAGCGCAGGGTATTATCGAACTGGCCGGGGCCACAAATGCTGTTGAGGGGTTTCAGGGCTATAAACCATTGGGGGATGAGGCGATCATTACAGCAGCCCCCGATGTCATCTTGCTGATGGACAGCGGCCGACAGGTTTCCCTGACAGATGAAGAGGTTCTCAAACACCCTGCGATTGCGGCCACACCGGCAGGTCAGAACGCTAAATTGTTGCGGATGGATGGCATGTTGTTGTTGGGTTTCTCGGTGCGCACCGGGCAGGCCATCTCTGATCTTGCAGCTGGATTGCGCGGCGCCAATGGCTGACCAAACCGCTGACGGGATGGCAATCGACGGCGACCGGAGCGTAACCGCGCGTCGGCTCAGCTGGGTTTTGATCGTTGTATTGAGTGTGGTGGTGCTGACCGGGCTTGCAACGGGATCAGCGGGCACGTCGTTGTGGCAGGCATTGATTGATATGGCACAGGGCCAAGACCTGTCCTTGCGGGACCGGGTGGTTTTGCTGGATATCCGCGCGCCCCGTGTGATCATGGGTTGTTTTGTTGGGGCGGCGCTGGCTGTGTCTGGGGCGGTGCTGCAGGGCTTATTCCGCAACCCGCTGGCCGATCCGGGCATAGTTGGCGTCAGCGCCGGGGCCAGCTTGGGGGCGGTCGGTGCGATTGTTCTGGGCGGGACTTTGACCGTTGCCGCCGGGCTGGCAACATGGCTTGTCCCGATTGCTGCGTTCCTTGGCGCCTGGATCACCACAATGCTGCTCTATCGGGTTGCAACGCGGCGTGGCCGAACCTCTGTTGCAACGATGCTGCTGGCCGGGATTGCGCTGACCGCACTGGCGATGGCATTGACAGGCATCCTTGTCTATGCGGCGGATGACGCGCAGTTGAGGGATTTCACCTTTTGGTCCATGGGCTCTCTGGCGGGCAGCAGTTGGGGCAAGATCATGGTTGCGGCCCCGTTGATCCTGATCCCCCTAATGCTGTCGCCATTTCTGGCGCTGGGTCTGAACGGTCTGGCCCTGGGCGAAGCCGCAGCCGGGCATATCGGCATCCGCGTGCAACATCTGAAAACCTGCGCCATTCTAGTCGTCGCCGCATCGACCGGGGCAGCTGTGGCCGTCAGTGGTGGGATAGGGTTTGTGGGTATCGTGGTGCCGCATCTGCTGCGACTGGCCTCGGGGCCCGATCACAAATACCTGCTGGTCAATTCGGCCCTTCTGGGTGCGGCGCTTCTGGTGCTGGCCGATCTGATCAGCCGAATGATCATCGCGCCGTCTGAGTTGCCCATTGGGATTGTCACCGCAGTCATCGGCGCGCCGTTCTTTCTGTGGATTTTGTTGAGGCAACGCGGAATTGTGGACCTTTAGACCATGTTGATTGTCACAGACCTGAGCGTTCAGCTGGGACGCCGCACGATCCTAAGCAATCTATTTTTCTCAGCCCAGCCCGGACAGGTGACTGCTGTTGTCGGCCCGTCGGGGGCGGGTAAATCTACCTTGTTGGCCGCGCTGACCGGCGATCTGGACCATGACGGGGCCGTTACGTTGAACGGTCGGGATATCGCGCGAACCAGCGCTGCTGAGCTATCCGACATTCGTGCCGTCTTGCCACAAGCGACTCCGATGAGCTTTCCTTTCACCGTGTTAGAGGTGCTCCGCATGGGGCGTATGCGCAGGGCTATGGACGACCGGATTGCCTTGCATGCGCTGACTCGTGTCGGTTTGGGTGGATTTGAAGGGCGGTTCTATCAGGAACTGTCAGGGGGTGAACAGCAGCGTGTTCAACTGGCCCGCGTTCTGGTGCAGGTGTGGCAACCGACCGGGCCGGCAGGGTCGCGCTGGTTGTTTCTGGACGAACCCGTTTCCAGCCTGGATATCGGCCACCAATTGCAGGTGATGCAAATTGTTCGGGATTTCGCGGCCAGCGGCGGCGGGGTGGTCATGGTGATGCATGATCTGAACCTGACGGCCATGTGTGCCGACAATGTGATTCTACTGTCGGATGGGCAAATCCTCAGCCAGGGCACGCCGGTGGATACATTGTGCGACGATTTGCTCAGTCAGGCGTATGGCTGCCGTATTGCGGTCAATTGTGCCCCTGAAACAGGAGTCTACCTTTTACCGCAGGTGGCTGGGCTTTGATCACGCTTCGCGGTTCGGCGCTGTTGAATTAGATTTAAGTTGTAGTTTGTCGGATTATCGATATTAGAAAAGCTAGGCATGGAGTTTTGGATAGATTATCGATAAAATGGAAAACACCTCCCCCACTTGGACCCGCGAGGCGGCGCAGGCCGTATATGATCTTCCCCTGATGGATTTGCTGTTCCGCGCGCAGACCGTGCATCGCGAGAATTTCGATCCCAACAAGATTCAGACCTCCAAGCTGTTGTCGATCAAGACAGGTGGCTGCGCCGAGGATTGTGCCTATTGTTCGCAATCGGCGCGCAACGGCTCAAAACTGTCGGCCTCGAAACTGATCGAGGTTCAGCGCGTGTTGGCCGAGGCCCGCAAGGCCAAGGATGGTGGTGCTACCCGGTTCTGCATGGGCGCGGCCTGGCGTGAACCGAAAGATCGCGACATGGATGCGCTAGTGGCCATGGTCGAAGGCGTTCGCGAGATGGGTATGGAGACTTGCATGACGCTGGGCATGCTGGACGACAACCAGGTGTTTCGGCTGCGTGACGCCGGCCTGGACTATTACAACCACAACATCGACACGTCCGAGCGTTATTACCCCGAGGTGATCACCACCCGCACCTTTGCCGACCGGATCGATACAATGACCCGCGTGCAAGAAGCCGGGATCAAAGTGTGTTCCGGCGGTATCCTGGGGATGGGTGAAGAGGTCGGCGACCGTGTTGATATGTTGGTCACACTGGCCAATATGGGACCAGCACCTGAATCAGTGCCGATCAACATGCTGATGCCGCAGGAAGACACACCGCTGGCGGACGCCAAGCCGATCGATCCGATCGAGTTCGTGCGTGTGATCGCCACCGCCCGTATCATGATGCCGAAATCCTATGTTCGCTTGTCTGCCGGACGCAGCGACATGACCGATGAGCATCAGGCGATGTGTTTCCTGGCCGGGGCGAACTCGATCTTTGTGGGGGAAACGCTGCTGACGGCAGAGAACCCGGAAGAAGACACCGACGCGATCCTGTTTGCCAAGCTTGGGTTGCAAGCCGAAACCGTGGCCGGGCAAAGCTGTGCGGAAGCTGCTGAATGAAAGCATTGGGTCGCCTGAACTCGATGCTTGAAACATTAGGCGCCCGGCATCGTCGCCGGGTGCTGACCCCGAGGCGTGGGCTGGACTTTGCCTCGAATGATTATCTGGGTCTGTCCGAATCTGCATGGCTGCAAGGTGCCGCGCAAAAGGCGCTGGATCGCGGTGTGCCGCTGGGATCGGGTGGGTCGCGGTTGCTGCGCGGCAATCACCCGGAACATGAGGCGTTGGAGGCTGAGGCCGCCGCGTTTTTCGACGCCGAGGCCGCCTTGTTCATGGGTGGCGGGTTTCAGGCCAATCAGGCGATTTTTTCGACCCTTCCCGCCGGCGGTGATCTGATCCTGTATGACGATCTGGTTCATGCCAGCGCTCATGAAGGAATGCGTATGGGCCGGGCCGACACGCGGGCCTTTGCTCATAACGATGTGGCCGACGCACGCCGTGTTATTGCCGACTGGCTTTCCGCAGGAGGGTCCGGTCAAATCTGGATTGCCGTGGAAAGCGTTTATTCGATGGAGGGTGATCTCGCGCCCCTGAACGCGCTGTCCGATCTGGCTGTGGAGCAGGAAGCGGTGTTGGTCGTGGACGAAGCCCATGCAACCGGTGTTTTCGGCCCACACGGCAAAGGACTGGCGCATGGGTTGAAGGCCGAAGTGCTGACATTGCATACCTGCGGTAAGGGTCTGGGCGTTTCGGGCGGACTGATCTGTGGCCCACGGCTGATGATCGACGCGCTGATCAACAGGGCACGGCCGTTCATTTTTGCGACCGCGCCATCTCCGTTTAACGCGGCCCTGGTGCGGGCTGTACTGGCGCATTTGCAATCAGACACCGGACTGACCGAGGCGGCGAACGCTCGAATACATCATGCCCATGCCGAAGCGCGCCGGAACGGCGTGTCGCCGGGTGCGCTGAACAGTCAGATCATCCCCGTCATTCTTGGGGACGAAGCGCGCACGATGCAGACGGCCGCAGCCCTGCAGTCGCAAGGCTTTGACGTGCGCGGCATTCGCCCTCCTACGGTTCCGCGCGGCACATCGCGGCTACGGGTTTCGATTACAGGCAATGTTTCACAGGCCAATATTACCGCCTTGTTCGAAACCCTAGCGCATCAACAAAGCGAGGCCGCATGAGCCCTGTCATCGTAGTCGGAACGGATACGGGCATCGGGAAAACTGTCTTTGCAGCGGGCCTGACAGCAGTCCTTGGCGCGCGGTATTGGAAACCTGTGCAGTCGGGGCTGGAAGAGGCCACAGACTCGGAAACCGTCAAGGCCCTGACCGGGGCCGAGGTGCTGCCCGAGGCGTATCGGCTGAACATGCCCGCCTCGCCACATCTCTCTGCCGAGGATATGGGGATTGAAATCGACCCGGCCCGCCTGACCTTGCCGCCGGTACCCGGCCCACTTGTGGTTGAAGGCGCGGGCGGGTTGATGGTGCCGCTGAACCGTCAGGTCTTTTTCCTGGATGTGATTGCGCAGTGGCAGGCCCCGATTGTGCTGGTGGCGCGTACCGCACTGGGTACGATCAATCACACGACCCTATCCCTGATGGCATTGCGCAATGCAGGGTGCAAAGTGATTGGTGTGGCCTTTGTTGGCGACCCAGAGCCGGACGTGGAACAGACCATCGCCGAAATGACCAATATCCGCCATTTGGGCAGGTTGCCCTTCGTCGAAAACCTTTCACGCGAAACCCTGTCCGACGCATTCTCTGCCATCGACATTGACGCGATCCGAGGTGCCTTATGACACCGCTGGAGTTTGATGCCTGCCATCTGTGGCACCCTTACACAAACGTGCTGGAACCCGGCCCGATGCACCTGATCACGGGAGCAGATGGGGTTTGGCTGACGGCTGAGGATGGCACGCAGATGATCGACGCCATGTCGTCCTGGTGGTGTGCGGTGCATGGGCATCGTCACCCGGCCATCATCGCAGCCATGCAGTCGCAGTTGGATCAGATGCCGCATGTGATGTTTGGTGGGCTGACACATGAACCCGCGATTGAACTGGGCCGGAAAATGATCGGGCTTTTGCCAGCCGGGCTGGATCGCATTTTCTACAGCGACAGCGGGTCGGTCGCCATCGAAGTAGCCCTGAAAATGGCGGTGCAGTACCAAATGGCGCAGGGTCGCAAGGGGCGAACGCAGTTTGCCACCATCCGCGGCGGCTATCACGGCGACACCTGGAAAGCGATGAGCGTGTGCGACCCGGTCAACGGAATGCACGGGTTGTTTGCGGGTGCCCTGTCCGTTCAGCATTTCCTGCCGCGCCCACAGATCGCCTTTGGTCAGGACTGGTCCGAGGACGGTGACCTGAACGGGCTGAATGCACTGGAACAGTTGCTGGAGGCGAAAGTTGACCAGATCGCGGGGCTGATCCTTGAACCTGTGGTTCAGGGGGCAGGTGGGATGTATTTCTACCACCCGACCTGGCTGCAGCGCGCCCATGAGATGTGCAAGGCACATGACGTGCTAGTTATCTTCGATGAGATCGCCACTGGCTTTGGCCGCACCGGTGAGCTGTTTGCCCTGCACCATGCCGACATTGTGCCAGATATCCTGTGCGTGGGTAAGGCGCTGACAGGTGGGCATATCACGTTGGCGGCCACGGTCACCACCGAAACCGTTGCACGACGGATTGGGGAAAGCGAGGCCGGCGTCATGATGCACGGGCCTACCTATATGGCTAACCCGCTGGCCTGCGCGGCGGCAGTGGCCAGTCTGGAACAACTCTCGGTCCGCGATTGGCGGTCGGAAGTGGCGGGTATCGCTGTGCAGATGACGCAGGAGCTGGCTCTGGCGCGCGACTTGCCCGGTGTGGCAGATGTGCGCGTCTTGGGCGCCATCGGTGTTATCGAAATGGAAGGCTGGGTCGATCCGTCGGTGGCGCATGGGTTGGCATTGGAAACCGGCGTCTGGCTGCGACCGTTCGCGCGCAACATCTATTGCATGCCGCCCTATATCATCTCTTCAGATGAGCTAAGCCGCGTAACCTCGGCCATGGTATCGCTGGTTCGAGGGATGTCATGAAACAGCGCTGGTTGTCCCGCTCAGGCACGGCCGAGGTGCTTTTGGTCTTCGGGGGCTGGGCCCTTGGCCCGGGTCCTTTCGAAAGCCTTGAGGGCAATACGGATGTCTTGTTCGTCGACGACTATATCCGTTTGGATAACCCGCTGAGCGAGCTGTCAAACTATGACAGGGTCACCCTGATCGCGTTCTCGTTTGGCGTGGCCTCGGCCGCGCATTGGTTGGCACAAACGGGGGTGCGGCCAGATCGGCTGATCGCGGTCAGCGGCACTTTGCATCCCGCCGATGTCGAACGCGGCATCGCGCCGGACATGATCCGGGCCACGGCCGATCAACTTAGCACCGCCAGCTTTGCCAAGTTCTGCCGCCGAGCTGGGCTGGAAGGTCCAGCGCCCGAAATAGATATCGACACGGCAAAAGCAGAGTTGCACGCGGTGATCGAACGTGGCCCGGCACCCGATCCCGGGTTCGACCGGATTTGGATGCCGCTGAGGGACCGGATCATTTCCACATCCGCCCAAAAGGCAGCGTGGGCTGATCAACAAGAAGCAGTCCGAACTGTTCCAACCGCGCATATACCCTTTGCCAGCGGTCAGAACTGGCAGGAGTGGATCGCATGAATGCCCAGATGACCAGCCGCGTCCAGCGTAGTTTTAGCCGCAGTTTCCGCTCGTACCACGAGGCTGCCAACCAACAGGCGCGGATAGCTGAGCGATTGGCGCAGGATTTGCAACGTGACGGTGCTCCGACGCATTTTGCGTCCGGATTGGAGTTTGGCTGTGGCACCGGTCATTTGACCCAAAGGCTTTGCGCGCAGTTCGCGTTTGATGGTTTGACCGTCAACGATCTGTCACCCGAGGCATATGAGACCGCCGCGTCCTTTGGTGCAGGATTTCTGTGTGGTGATGCGGAAACGGTCGCATGGCCTGCGAAACCGGATCTGATTGCCTCGGCGTCAATGATCCAGTGGTTGCCAGATCCCGCCGCGTTCCTGCACCGGGCCGCGCGGGCGCTGGCCCCCGGAGGCTGGCTGGCGGTTTCCGGTTTTGGCCCGCTGCAATATCAGGAACTGGTGCAGATTGGATCGGCGGCGAAGGCGCCCGGCCTTTGTGGACCAGAGGTTTTGACCGCTGCTGTCGAAGGTATTCTGAACGTCGTCAGTGCCGGAGAATCCAAACAGCAGATGCAGTTTTCCTCTCCTCGCGACGTGCTGGACCATCTGCGCAGAACCGGAGTGAACGGGCGCGCGCAGAAGCCGTGGACAAAGTCGAGCCTGCTTTCCTTCAATAATGACTATGTTCGGCAGTTTGGCGGCAAGGACGGGGTTCCGTTGACCTATCACCCGACCTGGATCATCGCCCGGAAACCCGACTGATCCCGCCTAGGGCAGGCGGGTCAGGTGGCGCTGCATGACCGAATGCGCCTTGGCCGCATCGCGATCCTTGATGGCAGCCAGAATTGCAGCGTGATCCGGATCGGCGCGCGGTCGCCATTTGGCGGTGTACAGGTTGTTGAAATGCCACGTGTACAGCACTTGCAGGTTCCTGATCTCGTCAATCATGCGCGGCATGTTGCAGGCCGCGATGACGGCCATATGGAAACGCTGATTGGCGTCTTCCCAATCTTCAGCAGTTTGGGCGCTGTCGCAGTCTTCGTGTACCTGTTCGATCTGGGCAATCTGCTGGGCCGTCAGGTTTGGAACGGAATGTAGCAAGGCCACCGGTTCAAGCGCGCGTCGCATCACGCGCAGCTCTTGAATGGCGTTCTGGTCCATTGGCGCCACGCACATACCTCGGCGTGGTACAGCGACGGCCAGTCCTTTTGATGCCAGGTTCAGCAGCGCCTCGCGTACAGTGACCTGGCTGACTCCGAACTCACGCGCGATCAGGTCCTGCCGCAGCTTTTCGCCGGGTTTCAATGCGCCACGGACAATCCTGGTCAACAGTTTCTGCGCAATGTCATCCGATTTTTTGATCTGCTGCTCAGACACCTGAACTCCGTCGCTTTGGTGCTTTGGTCATATGATCAGACGATTATCGCTCTGCAAGGTGATGGGCAACAGGTGATGGTTGTCGTCGCAACAGCTTGGTCGTTAACTCTGCCACGCTTGACGATACAAAACCCGGCAAGTCCTGTAGCAACTCAAGTGACCTCGCGGCAAAAACCGTTGGAAACCAACTGGCAGCTTTCACAAATGCGGTGGGTGCGGATAGGGTACCCCCAGAGGCAACGTAGTGTTGCAACGTTCTGAAAAGGGACCGTCATGGACTTTGCCCCATCGCCACGCGCTGCGGAAATCCGCGAGCAGCTGAAACGCTTTATGCAGGCGCATATCTACCCGCGCATCCGTGCCCATAAGGAAGAGATTGAAGCAGGCAAATTCCCGGTCTCATTCATGGAAGACCTCAAGGCGCTGGCCCGGGCCGAAGGGCTGTGGAACCTGTTCCTGCCTTCCTTGCGCGACGATGAACCCGGCACCCGGCTGAGCAATCTGGAATACGCCCCGCTGGCCGAGTTGATGGGGCAGGTCAGCTGGTCCTCTGAGGTGTTCAACTGCAATGCGCCGGACACCGGCAATATGGAGCTGTTGCACATGTTCGCCACGCCCGAGCAGCGCCAAGAATGGCTGGTGCCATTGCTGAACGGCGAAATCCGTTCGGCCTTTGCGATGACGGAACCGGATGTGGCCAGTTCGGACGCGACAAACATCACCACCTCGATCCGGCGCGAGGGGGATGAATATGTCATCAACGGGCGCAAGTGGTTCATCACCAATGCCTGCCATCCGAACACCAGAATGTTCATTGTCATGGGCAAGACCGATCCCAATGCCGACAGGCATAAACAGCAAAGCATGGTGATCGTGCCCAAAAACACATCCGGCCTGGAGATTGTCCGAAACCCCACGATCCTGAATATGCATGACCCCGAAGGCCATGCCGAGCTGCTGTTCAAGGATGTACGCGTGCCGGTCGGCAATCTTCTGGGCGAAGAAGGCAGCGGGTTTGCTCTGGCGCAGGCGCGGCTGGGGCCGGGACGTATCCATCACTGTATGCGCTCAATCGGGGCCGCAGAGATGGCGTTGTCGCTGATGGTTGAACGCGCGCAAGAACGGAAAACCTTTGGCAAGCAACTATCAGACCAAGGCGTAATCCGGGAATGGATCGCGAAATCGCGGCTTGAGATCGAACAGGCACGTTTGCTGACCCTGCAGGCTGCGTGGAAGATTGACCAGGTGGGCGCCAAGGCGGCGCGGCGTGAGATTTCCCTAATCAAAGTGGTGGCACCCAATGTGCATGCCGCCGTGACCGACCGCGCAATGCAGGTCTTTGGTGCCATGGGGATGACGCCGGATACGCCGCTGGCCGACAGCTATACATGGGCGCGGGCATTGCGATATGCGGACGGCCCGGACGAGGTGCATTTGCAGGCCATCGCGAAACAAGAGATCAAAGAGTCAAACTTCGGGATGTCAGCGCAATGGCTGACTCCGCCGCCGCGCTGAACGCTTACTTTCCTTTCCAGACCGGGTCGCGTTTTTCCGCAAAGGCGCGCGCGCCTTCCAACTGATCTTCGCTGGCATACAGCACATCTACCGTGCGCAACTGGCGCTTGGTGATGCGGTTCATGGCATCCTGGAACTTGCTGTCCTCGGCGTCGCGCACGACCTCTTTGATCGCGGCGTAAACCAGAGGAGGGCCCGAGGCCAGCAGCCGGGCCAGCTCCCACGCGCGATCCATCAACTGATTGGCGGGGATGATTTCGTTCACCAGCCCCCAGCGGTTGGCTTCTTCGGCGTCGAACCAGCGCCCGGTCAGCAGCAGCTCCATCGCGATATGGTAGGGGATACGCTTGGGCAGTTTGACGCTGGCCGCATCCGCAACAGTGCCCGAGCGGATTTCAGGCAGGGCGAATGTGGCATGCTCGGCCGCCAGGATCATGTCGGCTGACAGAGCCAGTTCCAAACCGCCGCCACAGGCGATCCCGTTTACCGCTGCAATCACCGGCTTGTTCAGATCGCGCAGTTCCTGAAGGCCGCCGAACCCGCCAACGCCGTAATCGCCGTCAACTGCATCGCCATCGGCAGCGGCTATCAGATCCCAGCCGGGGCAGAAGAACTTTTCGCCCGCGCCTGTCAGAATGGCGACGCGCAATTCGGGGTCATCGCGAAATTCGGTAAAGACCTCACCCATTCTGCGGCTGGTGATCAGGTCGATAGCATTGGCCTTGGGCCGGTCCAGCGTCACCTCAAGGATCGCTCCGTCGCGTCGGGTTTTGATCGGGTCCATGTCTCAGGCCTTTCTAATCAGGGCATCCACTGCAACCGCCGTGTCGGGCGTGCAGAGAAGCGGGTTAATTTCGACCTCGCCAAGCGTGTCGGCATTTTGCATGACATAGGCCTGAACGGCCTGAATTGCGGTGATGATCGCATCCATATCAGCGGCAGGTTGGCCGCGATAGCCCGCAAGTAACGGGGCTATTTTCAACTTGGCCAGTGCGGCGCGGATATCGTCGGATGTGCTGGGTACCAACAGCGACGCGGTATCGCGTAGCACTTCGGTCAGCACACCGCCTGCGCCCAGCGTCAGGACGAACCCATGCGCCGGATCGCGGACGACGCCGATTAAAAGCTCGACTACGGTACCGGTGATCATCTCTTCGATCAGCACCTCATCCGTCCCGATGTCGGCGGCCACATCGGCTACGTCGTCAACCTGGACGCCAAGGCATACTGCGCCGTGTTCGGATTTATGGGCCAACCCGATGCCTTTGATGGCAAAGGGCGCGGTCATATCCGACGCCGCAGCGCGTGCTTCGTCAGCGCCCCGAACTGTGCGGTTCTGAGGGACGCACAAGCCACACACTTCCAACGCTGATTTCGCCTCGGCCTCGGTCAATGTACGCGTTGCCTCGATCGTGCCGGGCAGGCAAACTACGGCCTCGGCGGGTGCTTTGACCTGACCCGCTGCACGGGTGGCGCTAAGCGCTTCTTGCAGACCCATAAGAGGGGCTACGCCACCGGCCATAAGGTCTTGCGCGATGTCCTGGGGCAGAAGTTCAGGCAGAGTTGCCGCGATAGCGAAACGAGCTCCGGTCTCGGCCCGCACTTTCAGCGCCGCTCGCGATGCGCAGGCCCAATCTGTCGGATCAGTGGTCGGGTAATCGACGATCGAGAAGGTCAGGTCGATATCGTCGCCTGTCATTCCCGACCATGCCCGCGTCATCGCACCCTCATCGCGCCAGATATAAGTGTGGTAGTCTAGCGGGTTATTCAAAGCGACCATCGGACCAAGCGCATCACGCAGTTGGGTTTTCTTGTCGTCAGTCAACTGAGGGAAACTCAGACCAGTGCCAATGGCCATATCGGCGATCAAGCTGGCCTCGCCCCCCGAGCAGCTGATCGAGGCGATGTTGCCACCCGGCAATGGCCCGTAGCAGTGCAACAGTTTCAGCGTTTCCAGGAAATCAGGCAAGGCAGACAGGCGCGGTATGCCCAACCGCTCCAGCAGCGCCTGCGCCCCGGCGTCGCTGCCTGCCAGAGACGCGGTGTGCGACACGGTTGCCGCCTGCGCCTGTTCCGACGCACCGACCTTGAGCGCTATCAGGGGGATGCCCTTTGCATGCGCCTTAGCGGCCAGCGCCTCCCACTGTCGGATATCCTTGAACCCTTCGATATGTAGGCCAACGGCGGTCACGCGCGGGTCGTCGATCAGGGCCGAGGCAATCTCGGCCTGACTGGTTTGCGCCATGTTTCCGCAAGTCACCATATAGGCAATCGGCAGCGCGCGTTTCTGCATCGTCAAGTTGATCGAGATGTTCGAGCTTTGCGTCAAGATCGCAACGCCCTTGTCCACCGGCGTTGCACCATGCTGATCCGGCCATAGCAGCGCCCCGTCCAGCGCGTTGATGAAGCCGTAACAATTCGGTCCCAGAATGGGCATGTCTCCTGCGGCGGCTAGCAACAGCGCCTGCAGGTCCGCGCCCGTGTCATCTTCGGCAACTGCTTCGGAAAAGCCCGAGGCGAAGCATACCGCCCCACCGGCACCGATGGCGGACAGGGTCTGTACCGCCTCAATCGTGGCGTGTCGGTTGATGCCGATGAAAACGGCGTCCGGGGCCTGTGGCAGGTCTTCCAGACGGGCGAAAACTGTGTGCCCTGCGATATCACTTGCCTTGGGATGGACCGGCCAGACTTGGCCGGCATAGCCCATGCGTTCCGATTGCAGGATGACCTGCTGACACCACGCCCCACCGCCGATAACGGCAATAGATTTCGGGCGCAGCAGCCGGTTCAGATCTTTGCTCATCTTCAGGCGCCCAAGGGACGCAGCAGGTCGCGGCTGATGATGTGGCGCTGAATCTCGCTGGTGCCGTCCCAGATACGTTCAACTCTTGCATCGCGCCAGAACCGCTCGATCGGGAAGTCATCCATCAGACCCATGCCGCCGAAGATTTGCAGTGTGGTATCGGTTACCCGCGCCAGCGTCTCGGAGGCATAGAGCTTGGCCGAGGCGATCTCACGGTTCGATGGCAAGTTCTGGTCCAGTCGCCACGCGGCGGCGAGGGTCAGCCAGTCTGCAGCGTCGATCTCGGTGATCATGTCGGCGATCTGAAAGCCGACGCCCTGAAACTTGCCGATGGGTTGGCCGAACTGCTTGCGTTCGGCCGCATAATTCAGCGCATAGTCAAAGCACCGGCGCGCGCGCCCGACTGAAAAGGCCGCGACCGTCAGCCGGGTGGCATAGAGCCACTCATTCATCACCGCAAAGCCGCCGTCGACCTCGCCCAGAACCTGGGTATCGGGCAGGCGGCAATTGTCGAAATACAGGATGTAGTTCTTATAACCCTTGTGGCTGACCGAATTGTAACCCTCTCGCACCTCGAATCCAGGCGTGCCGCGATCCACCAGAAAGGTGGTGATCCGCTTCTTTGGCCCTTTCGGAGTCTCGTCTACGCCTGTTGCGATGAATACGATGAAGAAATCCGCGTGCTCCGCGCCCGAGATGAAGTGTTTTGAGCCATTGACGACCCAGTCTCCACCATCGCGCACGGCCTGACATTTCATGCCCCGCACGTCCGACCCGGCATCCGGTTCGGTCATCGCCAGCGCGTCCATCCTTTTACCACGCACGGCGGGCAGCAGATAGCGTTCGCGTTGATCATCGTTGCAGGCCATCAGGATGTTTTGCGGACGGCCAAAGAAGTGGGTCAGCGCCATGGAACCACGGCCCAATTCACGTTCGACCAATGTGAAATCCAGATGCGACAAACCAGCGCCGCCGACTTCTTCGGGGAAGTTGCAGGCGTAAAAGCCAAGGTCGATACACTTCTGTTTGATCTCTTCGCCCAGCTCTGATGGCACGGTTCCGCTGCGCTCGACCGCGTCTTCGTGGGGGTAGATCTCTTTCTCGACAAAGCTGCGGACCGTTGAAACGATCATTTCCTGTTCTTCTGACAGACCGAATTGCATAGCGCGTGTTCCCTGGCTGGTGGTTGACGAATGAAACGCCACAGGTCACGGTCACGACATGCAAAGTTAGCCGCTTAGTATGCAGAGTTAGAAAAAATTGTCCCAACGCTATAACATTCTGTTGTTTGATGGGTTTTCGAATCACTGCCTCGCCAACATGGTTGAACCGCTGCGGGCGGCCAACTCGTTGTCGCGGCAGACGCTGTATCTCTGGCGATTCTGTTCGTTGGATGGCAAGCCCGTGCAAAGTTCCAGCGGGCTGGTCGTCACGCCGCATGGGGCCTTGCACGATTACAGCGGCGATGTATTGGTCGTGATGCCATCTTACGGCTATTTGTCGCTGGATACCCGTGCCACCACGCGCGCGCTGCTGGCGGCGGCGCGGACCCATCCGCAAGTGGCCGGGCTGGATACCGGCAGTTGGCTACTGGCGCGCGCTGGCTTGCTGGACGATCACCGCGCGACGATTCACTGGGATGAGCTGTCGCGGTTCGAAGAAGCTTTTCCAGCAGTCGACGTTGTGCAGGAACGCTTTGTCATAGACGGCAACCGGTTGACTTGTTCGGGGGCGATGGCGGCCTTTGATCTGGCCTCGGCCCTCATTCGTCGGGATCATGGCCCGCTACTGTCGATGGAGGTAGCCCACCTGCTGATGAGCCGCAGCGCGACCGATCCCTATGCCTTACCTTTGAAATCCGAAGATACGCTGGTCAATCGCGCGTTGACGGTGATGCAGGGGAACATAGAAACACCGCTGACGATCCGGGACGTTGCCCGCAAACTTGGCTGTTCGCAAAAGAAGATCGAGATGCGGGTTCAGGCCGAATTACGCACCACGCCGCAGGCGCTGTATCGGCGCCTGCGGCTGACTATGGCCCGGAAACTGGTCGAGGAGACCGAACAAACCATCGCGGAAATTGCCGGTCGCTGCGGGTATGAAAACGCCGGCGCCATGACCCGTGCGTTCAAGGCCGAATTCGGGCGAACCCCAACTGCATTCCGCAGCGGGGCGCCGAATTGATGCAAAGTTTGGCGAATTCAGACTGTCGCACCCTTGATGCGGATGACCGAACCCAACGTACCTGCGCACAGGCCGATGACGACGGCGATTAACAGTTCGACCATACTGACATTGGCAAAGTTCCAATGGGCGAAGATCACCGTTTCCAGCACGCCGACCACGGCCCCCATCAAGCCGCCCAGCCACAGGCGGCGGGTCATCATGCCAAGCGCAAGGCCCAGAATGCCCGGAAGGCTGATGATGTTGGCCCCGATTGTTCCCAGAAGTTCCAGCATATCGTGCCTCTCTTTAATCCGCGCTCTTGTTCAGAAATGACCGGATCTCATCGCTGCTATCTGCAACCTGATGCGATTGTGCGCCCGTTGTCTCACCGGCCAGCTCATCCGTAACTCTCTGGTATTCCTCAAGGTAATCCGAAGGCAGGCTGTGCGCGATGCCCTGGTGGCAATCGATGCACGTCATGTTGGTGTCGATGGCGCGTTGGTGTTCGGATGCGGCGCGAGTTTCCTGAATGGTGAAATCCATATAGTCGAAGTTGTGGCAATTGCGGCATTCGCGGCTGTCCGACGCCTTCATCTTTTTCCAGACGGCCGAAGCCATGCTCAGACGGTGCGCTTCGTATTTTTCGGGCGTGCTGATGGTTCCGGCCAGTTCGTGATAGACGTCTTTGACGGCCATGATCTTGGCCTTGATCTTGTGGTTCCACTCATGCGGCACGTGGCAGTCGGAACAAATCGCGCGCACACCGGAATGGTTGTTGTAGTGGATCGTTTCGCGATATTCGCCCAGATTGACCTCCATCGTGTGGCACGAGGTACAAAACTCCTCGGTGTTGGTCAGTTCCAGTGTCCAGTGGAACCCACCCCAGAACAGGATGCCGGCCAGAAAGCCCGCTAGGATCAGAAAGCCCGAGCTGAACGCCACGGCCGGTGTCCAGATCCAGTTCCAGAGGCGGCCAATCCAACCGCGTTTTTCGGGGGAGTCTGCCATCTTGGTGCTCCTTTCAGACATGCGTTGGATTAGTTGCCGGACGAGGGTTCAAACACGTTGTCGACCAACGCAGGCGCGTCTGCCTGAGGCACGTGACATTGGTTGCAGAAATAGCGGGTGCCCGCAATGTGATCCAGCTCGTTGCCGTCGCGATCCAGATAGTGGGTCATCGACAGGGTCGGCGCGTTGCGTTCACCTGCCTTGGTCCAGTCGTGGCAGGACAGACACTGATTGGTGCGCACGTCGATTTGGTATTGTTCGATCGAATGAGGAACCAGCGGCGGTTGCTGGCGATAGTTGCGCTGCATGCGCCCTTCGACATTTTTGTGGATCTGATCGAGTGGAATAAGCTCATCCACATCCGCCCCACGCAGGGTTTCCACTTGGGCCGACTGGGCAAGGGCGAACCCGCTCAGGAGCAAAACGGGGATCAGGGCCATTCCGCCTGTCACGATTGATTTTTTCATCTTGGCACTCCCTTAAATAGGTCTGGCTGCGCGCCGGTTGGGCGCGGGAACTGGATCAGAAGGCGCGGCGACATGGTCGTCGAACCGGTGAGTAAAGGTGAAGACATCGACAGCGCATACGTCGATGCAGCGGCCGCAATTGGTGCAGTCCGGGGAAAGGATCAGTGGCGTTGTCCCGGGTTTGCCCTTCAACGCGGGGGATATGATTTGATTTTCTGGGCAGACGGCATAGCAATCCATGCAATCGTCACAGGCCGCCCGGTTTGCGGCGCTGACCCGCAGCAAGCTTTTGCTGCCGATCAGACCATAGAAAGCGCCGACCGGGCAGATATGACCGCACCATCCGTGGCGCGCGACTAACAGGTCAAAGATAAAGATCGCAGCAATCATGGCCCAGACAAAACCCGCGCCAAAAATCAGCCCGCGATGCAGCATGGTGATGGGGTTGATCAGCTCCCAAGCGATCACGCCGGTCAGGCCCGACACGACCAGAACCATTGCCAGCACCCACAGGCGTGTGCTGCGTTTTGGTTGCCAACCTTTCGGCAGGTCCAGTCGCCGGTGCAGCCAATTGGCGGCGTCGGTTACCGGGTTGATTGGGCAGACCCACGAGCAATAGACGCGGCCCCCGATCAGCGCATAGGCGACCAGAACGATTAGCCCGCCGATCAGAGCAGTCAATTCAGGCCAATGCCCGGCAATGATGCTTTGCAATACGATAAACGGATCGGTCAGAGGCAACACGCGTAGGGTCAGGGACCCGGCCAGTGTGCCTTGCACGATCCAGATGCCGAACCAAGGGCCCAGCAGGAACAGGACCAGAAAGAACAACTGGCTGGTACGACGCAGTAGCAGAAAACGATGCGCTCCGATCCAGCCTTTGGCTTCGATCGCTTCGTGACCGACAGGAATATGCGTGCGCGCGCTCATTGGCCTACCCCCGGCAGGTCATATGACGGTGCAAAGCCGCCCGGTGTGGTCAGGTTGTCTGTGCCCGGTCCCGGCAAGCGGTCGGGCAGATCGATCAAGCCGTCCACCAAAGGCCCGCCATGGGCCTCTTTTTCTTCCCAGCCTTTGCGATAGTGGTCGGCCGCGCTGCCCCGCGCCAGTCGTTCCGGCAGAACCTTGATGGCAGCTTCCGGTAGGACACAGCTTTTTTCGCACATGCCGCAACCGGTGCAGCGATCGGCATGCACGGTGGGGATGAACATCGCATGATGGCCCGATCGGGCGTCATGGGCCGCTTCCAGCGTGATCGCGTCATCAATGACGGGGCAGACGCGATAGCAGACGTCGCAGCGCAGGCCCTGAAAGTTCAGACAGTTCTCCTGATCGACCAAAACGGCAACGCCCATTTTCGCGTCGTCGATATTGTCCAGCCCCGGGTCCAGCGCACCTGTGGGGCAAGCGGCAACGCAGGGAATGTCGTCGCACATCTCACACGGCACATTGCGCGCCGTGAAATAGGGGGTGCCGGTGGCCACGGCATCCACCCCAAGTTCGGCCAGTTTCAACGTATCGTAAGGGCAGTCCCGCACGCACAGCCCACAACGGATGCAGGCCGACAGGAACGCCTCCTCAGGCAGTGCGCCGGGTGGACGCAGTGCCTCGGCCGGTAACGCACGGGCATCACGGGCCAGCCAGGCCAACAAAGACCCTGCGACCACGCAGCCGCCTGCCGCGCGCGCCGAATCCTGCAGGAAACGGCGCCGTTGCGGCGAGAGGGGGGTACCAGCCAGAGACATGGGGGCTACCTTTGCGATCCGGGCCGGTTACGCGCGCTCGACCTTGCAGGCGCACTTTTTATAGTCGGTTTCTTTCGACAGTGGGCAGGTCGCGTCCAGCGTCAGTTTGTTGGTCAGCTGGTGTTCGTCGAACCACGGCATGAAGACCAAACCGCGCGGCACCTTGTTGCGTCCGCGGGTTTCGACCCGGCTGGTAACCTCGCCGCGGCGAGTGGACAGAACGATCTCTTGCCCGCGGCGCAGACCCCGATCCTTGGCGTCCTGCGGATGCATGTAGACGACAGCGGATGGGAAGGCGCGGTGCAATTCAGGCACCCGGCGGGTCATCGAGCCCGAGTGCCAATGTTCAAGCACACGTCCCGTAGACAACCACAGATCAAATTCTTCATCCGGCTCTTCTGCCGCGGGTTCGTAGGGCGCAAAGATGATCTTGGCCTTGCCATCCTTGTGGCCGTAGAATTTTACGTCAGCCCCTTCGGGAACATACGGGTCAAAGCCTTCGCGGAAGCGGTATAGCGTTTCTTTGCCATCCACGACCGGCCAGCGCATGCCGCGTGCCTGATGGTACATTTCGAACGGAGCCAGATCGTGCGCATGGCCGCGCCCGAATTCAGCGTATTCTTCGAATAGGCCTTTCTGAACGTAGAACCCAAAGTGCTCGGCGTCGTCGTTGTGGAACCCTTCCGCTGTCTCGGACAGCGGGAACTGATCCACCTTACCGTTGGCATAGAGCACGTCGAACATGGTCTTGCCGCGATGCTCGGGCATCTTGGCCAGCAGTTCTTCGCCCCAGACCTCTTCAACCGTGAAGCGTTTGGAAAATTCCATAAGTTGCCACAGGTCGGACTTGGCCTCACCAGGGGCCTGCACCTGCTGTCGCCAGAACTGGGTGCGGCGTTCGGCGTTGCCATAGGCGCCTTCCTTCTCGACCCACATGGCGGTAGGCAGGATCAGGTCGGCAGAAACGGCGGTGACCGTCGGATAGGGGTCAGAGACAGTGATGAAGTTTTCGGGGTTGCGATAACCGGGATAGCCTTCTTCGTTGATGTTGGGCGCGGCCTGCATGTTGTTGTTGCACTGCACCCAATAGGCGTTCAGCTCACCATCTTTCAGCTTGCGGTGCTGCAAAACAGCATGGAAGCCCGGTTTGGGCGGAATGGTACCTTCGGGGATGTTCCACGCAGTTTCGCAAATCTCGCGGTGTTCATCATTCGCCACCACCATGTCGGCGGGCAGGCGGTGGGCAAAAGTGCCGACTTCGCGTGCAGTTCCGCAAGCCGATGGCTGACCTGTTAGCGAGAAGGGCGAGTTGCCCGGTTCGGAAATCTTACCCACCAGCAGATGGACGTTGTACATCAGCGAGTTTACCCAAGATCCGCGGGTGTGCTGGTTGAAACCCATAGTCCAAAGGCTCATGACCTTGCGGGTCGGGTCCGCATATTGCTGCGCGAGCTTCTCGAGCTTATCCGCCGGAACGCCCGACAATTCCGAGGTGTATTCCAGCGTATAGGGCGCAACCGCTTCGGCGTATTCTTCAAAGCTGATGCTCTCAAGCGCGCCAGAGTTCGGGTTTTCTGCCTCTTGTTGCAGCGCGTTGGTTTCTCGCAGGCCATAGCCGATATCGGTGGCAGTCTTCGTGATGTTGACGTGATTTCTGACGAAATACTCGTTCACCGCGTTGTTCTGGATGATGTAGTTCGCGATGTAATTTAGGATCGCCAGATCGGTCTGTGGTTCAAACACGATGCCGTTGTCTGCCAGTTCGAACGAACGGTGTTCGAAGGTCGACAGCACGTGGACTTCACATCCCGGCTTGGTCAGGCGCGTATCGGTCAGGCGCGACCACAGGATCGGGTGCATCTCGGCCATGTTCGAGCCCCACAGCACAAAAGTGTCCGCGTGTTCGAAATCGTCATAACAGCCCATCGGCTCATCAATGCCGAATGTGCGCATGAACCCGACAACGGCGGATGCCATACAGTGCCGCGCGTTGGGGTCGATATTGTTAGACCGGAATCCGGCTTTCATCAATTTGGAGGCGGCATAGCCTTCCCAGATTGTCCACTGACCCGAACCGAACATTCCAACACTGGTTGGACCCTTCTTGGCCAGGGCCTCTTTCCACTTGGCGGCCATGACGTCGAAGGCTTCGTCCCAGCTGACCGGCTCGAATTCACCGTTCTTGTCGTATTCGCCGTTGGTCTTGCGCAGTAGCGGCGTGGTCAGACGGTCCTTGCCGTACATGATCTTGGACAGGAAATAGCCCTTGATGCAGTTCAGGCCACGGTTTACCGGCGCGTCCGGGTCGCCTTGCGTGGCCACCACACGGCCGTCCTTGGTGCCGACCAGCACCGAACATCCGGTACCGCAGAACCGGCAGGCCGCCTTGTCCCAGCGGATATCGGGGGCCCCGGCCTGCGCGTTGGCCTGACCGGTGGCCAGAGGAATGCCAGCGGCTGATGCAGTGGCAGCGGCCGCTGAGGCCTTGAGAAAAGTCCGGCGAGATTCTGAAGTAGTCATAGCGTGAGCCTCCGGCTGGTGGTTTGGCTTGGGGCATCGGGATGCGGGGTAGCCTCCGCAAGATCCTCGAAATGGTGATAGGTCAGCGTCAGTGAGACCACTCCGGGGATCTGATGCAGATCCATGATGATCTCGGACGCCAGGTGATCGGATGTGTCTTCGACGACGACGACGAAACGGCCGTCTTCGGCCTGGGCATGCACCTCGACGCCTGGTGTGTCGCGCATCGTTTGCGCCGCGGCCTCAGCTTGGTCAGGGACGATATGTACAAGGCAACCGCAAATATTCATTGTATCGCTTCCGTTTTAGATGTGGGCTGACGGTCAAGCGCGATGGCATTGACAGGGCAGGAGGGCACGCAAGCACCACACCCAACGCAGGTTTTGGCATCCAGTGAAGGCTCGGCCAGACCGCCCAGTTGCAACCTGAAGCGGATGGCATTCTGTTCGCAATTATCCTGACATACGCGGCAGCTGACCCCGTTCATGGACAGGCAAGAGGATGTCTCAATCGCCGCGCGCCAGGGCCAGTCCGGCAGGCGTTCGATTTGCAACGCGTCTGTCGGGCAGACCGTGGCGCAATCGCCGCAAAAGGTGCAGGGGTTTTCACTGGGCTTAAACACGGGGAAACCGTCCTGACCGACGACAATCACCGTTTCCTGACAGGCGTCGACGCAGTCGCCACATTTGGTGCAGTGATCCAGGAAACCCGGCACATGTGATCCCGGAGGACGGACAATGCTGCTGTCCTCCCGACATACTTTGGCGCTTAGAAACGCCCGACGACTGGTCATCTGGCTCATTTGGCTGGACTGTACGCGCTTGATTCCCTTACTAGGTTATCCCAATAGCGTTTCCGAATGTGATGAATCTTGATCCAGATCATTATTGAAACATTTATTTTTCGCCTTTTCGCCAGTCACCTGACAGTTGAAGGTGTCCAATGCCGCTCAGGCGGTGGCTGCACCAACGGTTAGAACCAAGACGGCGCGGCGCAGAGTTGGGTTTGAGTATCATTTCGAAACAAACTATGCTGCGTCGCAGAAATCGACTCGGCCACTGGCAGAATTTCACGGTGGTGGCGCATGTGTTTTCGATGGTTAGAGGACAGGCTCATGGTGACCAATGTGCAGAAGACCTCGTTGAACCTTCGGTCCGAGACGGCTGAAAATGCGGCTGCGGCTCAGGACCGAACGGTTGATATCGTAACCCGCGCTTTGGATCGGTCCGGCGTACAATGGACCCTGTTGTCCCAATCCGCCCGGCTGCAATCGACGCGGATTATCGAAACGCATTCAGAGCGGACCCGAGATCTGATGCAGGGCTTCGCCGAGGTTTCGCAGCGCATTGCGCGTTCGCAATCGATTGTCGACGATTGGACTGCTTATCTGAAAGACGCCACCCAGCGCGTGGTGCTGACCATGGACGCGCTGCGTGAACGCGGAGATGCTTTTCTGGAGCATGAAGCCGCGGGTTGCCCGCCAGTGCTGATCTATGACTATGAGGTCATCGTCGACGGGGCGACCCTGAAACGCCCCTGCAATTACCAACTGCTGCGCATCCTGCCGCCCAAAGGTGTAACCATTGACGACACCCGGCGTCCCTACATCATCATCGATCCGCGTGCCGGTCACGGCGGCGGGATCGGTGGATTCAAACCAGACAGTCAGGTTGGCGTTGCCCTGTCAAAAGGGCACCCGGTTTATTTCGTCAGTTTCGGACGAGACCCTATGTCGGGGCAGACCCTTGCCGACGTCATGCATGCCGAGGCCGGGTTCGTGCGCACTGTCCGCGCGCGCCATCCCGACAGCCCGCAGCCGGTCGTGACCGGCAATTGCCAGGGTGGGTGGGCCACTTTGCTGATGGCCGCCTGCAACCCGGACCTGACTGGACCGCTGATACTGAATGGCGCCCCCATTGCGCCATGGTCGGGCGAGGTAGGGGAAAATCCGATGCGGTATAACGCCGGTGTTCTGGGCGGCACCTGGCAACCGATGTTCTGGTCGGACGTCGGCGCGGGCATGTTCGATGGCGCCAATCTGGTGATGAATTTTGAACAGCTGAACCCCAGCCGGAATTATTTCGGCAAGTATTTCGACCTCTACCGCGACCCTGATGGCGGTCGGAAACGCTTCATTGATTTTGAGCGCTGGTGGGGTGGTTACTTCCTATTGAACGAGGCCGAGATTCACTGGATCGTCGAGCAGCTGTTCGTTGGCAATCGGCTGATCAAGAACACCGCGCAGTTGGAACCGGGCGTGCCGATCGACATCAAGGCGGTGAAAGGCCCAATATTTGTCTTTGCCAGCCAAGGTGACAACATCACACCGCCCCAGCAGGCACTCAACTGGATTGCCGCCACATACGCAGATGAAGAGGAAATCCGTCTGCGCGGTCAGCGGATCATCTACATGTTGCATGATGAGGTTGGCCATCTGGGCATTTTTGTTTCGTCCAAAGTGGCGCGTAAGGAACATACGCAGATGGCTTCGACCCTGGAAACGGTCGAAGCAATGGCACCAGGCCTCTACGAGATGGTGATCGAAAACACCCAAGGCGAAGGCCAGGATAAACAGTTCGAGGTTCGGTTCTATGACCGCACACTCGGGGATGTAGCCGCGTTGGACGACGGTCAGCAGGACGAGGCCAGCTTTGCCGCGGTGGCCCATATGTCCGAAGTGCAGGCGAATGCGTATGAAACCTTTGGGCGTCCTTTTGTGCGGTCCGTGTCGACACCGATGGGCGCAAAGGCTTTGCGTGATCTGCACCCTCTGCGCGTTCAACGCACGGCGATGTCTTCGGACAATCCGATGATGAAGGGGGTTGCGCAATTGGCCGGGATGACGCGCGAACTGCGCGCCCCGGCGACAGCTGATAACGCGTTTCTTGAGATGGAAAAGCTGACCGGCGACTGGATCGAACAGGCTATGGATCTGAGTCGAGACCTGCGCGACGCCTGGTATGAAGGGATGTTCTATGCGCTTTGGGGTGGTCCGTTGGCCGCGTGGTTCGGCAAGAAGAACGCAGCCCACCGTACCTTGCCTGATCCTGAAACCCTGAAAGCCTTGCCCGAGGTTGAGGCAGCATTGGCGCATATGAAACAGGGCGGGCTGCCCGAGGCCGTGATCCGGTTGTTGCTGTTGCTGGCCTCAAGCAACCAAAGCTTTCGGGCTGAAATTCTGCATCGCTGGGCGCATGTGTTCCAACATGAGGCCCCGTTCAGGGATCTCACCGTCGAAGACCGTCAACGCATGTTGCGCGAACAGACAGTGATCGTCACTTTTGACGAACAGGGTGCGATAGATACGTTGCCCGACTTGCTTCCGCGGGTTGCTGACAGAAAGCAGGCGGTAGATCTGCTCAAGCGTATTCTGGGCGAACTTCCAGACCCGTCGCCTGAGCTTGTTGAGATGGCACAAGCACTGTACGACACGCTTGATCTTGCTGAGATCAAACAGAAAACGGAAACTCGGAGCAAATCTCAAGGGCGCAGTTCGGCTGCTGCGAACAAGGCCAAACAGAAATGAAAATAACGGAAAACCGCACCTACGCGCAGATCAAGGTCGGGGACGTGGCGCAGGTGACGCGCTTATGTACGGTCGATGATCTTTATGCCTTTGCCTCGGCCTCGGGCGATCATAATCCATTGCATCTGGCAGGATATGATGGCGATGGCGATGGCCACCCCGAGGCAGTGGCCCCAGCCCTGTGGCCTGCCGGTCTGATTGCGGCAATTTTGGGCAATATCCTGCCTGGCGCGGGCACCCAGGCGCGGTCGGCGAACCTGTCTTTTCATGCGCCTGTTCTGGCTGATGACGAGGTGACCGCCACGCTGACCGTGACCGAAAAGCGGGACGACGGTGATTTGCTTTGTGCGACCGAAGTGCGCCGCGTGGGCGACAACGCTCTGATCCTCAGTGGTGAGGTGCAAGTGACGCCGCCAGCCAAACACCTGACCTTTGACTCGGTTGACGTGCCCGGCCTGATCGTTCAGCGCCATCGCCATTTCGATGCACTGATCGCAAAGGCAAAGCCTCTGGATCCGATGCCCACAGCCGTGATCGCTCCGGAAGAGCCGAACTCGCTGGGCGGCGCGTTGCTAGGGCATTCCAAAGGTATTATTGCGCCGATCCTTCTGGGTGATCCTGACAAAATCGCTGCTGCAGCCGCCGAGTTGAAGGCCGATTTGTCGAGTCTCGAGATCATTGAAGCCCGCAGTCATGAAAATGCGGCCCATCGCGCTGTGGACCTGGTGGTTGAAGGTAAGGCGCAAACCCTGATGAAGGGGCATTTGCACACCGATGTTTTGCTGCGAGCGGTTCTGCGTCGGGACAAAGGTCTGCGGACAGGCCGTCGCTTGTCGCATGTGTTTGTGATGGATGTGCCAGGCTTTTCACGGCCCATCATGGTGACGGATGCGGCCGTGAACATCGCCCCGGACCTCGAGACCAAGGCAGACATTGTGCAGAATGCCATCCATCTGGCACACTCGATCGGGATAGAAACACCAAAGGTTGGCGTCTTGTCGGCGGTTGAGACGATCAACCCGCATATGCCCTCGTCTGTGGATGCGGCGCTGTTGTCGAAAATGGCCGAGCGGGGTCAGATCACCGGTGGACTGGTCGATGGCCCACTGGCGATGGACAACGCGGTTGATCTGAAGGCGGCGCGAACAAAGGGCATCAAGTCCGCCGTCGCCGGGGCGGCGGATATTCTCGTGGCCCCGAATATCGAAGCTGGCAATATGGTGGCCAAACAGCTGACTTACATTTCCCATGCCGAGGCAGCGGGAATTGTGGTAGGTGCCGCCGCCCCGATCATTCTGACGTCCCGAGCGGATGATGATGCCTCGCGGTTGGCTTCCTGTGCGGTGGCGGCGCTGCATGCGCAAGCAAATAAGGGTAAAATTCATGGCTGACCATGTGCTGGCGCTGAACGCCGGGTCGTCTTCGTTGAAATTCGGGCTGTATGAACTGGTCGAAGGCAATCGCCCCAGCATGCGTTGGCACGGCCAGATCGAACGCTTGGGGGATGCGCCGCGCTTGTTGGCGGAATCTGCCGGGGGCCGCTCGATCAACCAGGCGCTGACGGATACCCAAAGCCATGACGAGGCAATCCAGGCCTTTCTGGACATGACACGCGAATATCTGCCGGACATCCACATCCGCGCCATAGGTCACCGGGTTGTGCATGGGGGGACGGTGTATTCCGAACCCGTGCGGATTGACGACAAGGTTCTGGATACTCTGGCCGGGTTCATCCCCTATGCGCCGCTGCACCAGCCATTCAGTCTGGCCGGTATCCGTGCAGCTAGCGCCGCCTTTCCAGACACGGTTCAGGTGGCCTGTTTCGACACCGCCTTTCACCGCACCCATCCATGGGTCAACGATACCTTCGCCCTGCCGCAGAGCTATTATGACAAGGGCGTGCGCCGGTACGGCTTTCACGGCCTGAGCTATGACTACATCACGCAAAAGCTGAAAGAGATCGCGCCCAGTCTGTATGATGGCCGCGTTGTCATCGCGCATCTGGGCAATGGCGCGTCGATGTGTGCTGTGTCAGGCGGGCGGGCTGTGGCGTCGACCATGGGTTTTTCCGCTTTGGACGGCCTGCCGATGGGCACCCGCAGCGGTCAGCTGGACCCGGGTGTCGTGCTGTACATGATGCAGCAGGAAGGGATGAGCGCGGATGAAATCGCCGACATGCTCTATCGTAATTCCGGCCTGCTGGGTCTGTCGGGGATGTCATCGGACATGCGCACCCTGCTGGCCGCCGAAACGCCCGAGGCACGCAAGGCGATCGATTATTATGTCTTTCGCATTCGCCGAGAGCTTGGCGCCATGTCTGCTGCGCTGGAAGGGTTGGACGCGCTGGTATTCACGGGCGGCATTGGTGAGAATGCAGTACAGATCCGTCAGCGGGTTTGTGACGGGATGCGCTGGATCGGGATTGAAATGGATCCCAACAGGAACGCCGACAATGGCACGGTTCTGTCGACCGATTTCAGCCGCGTGCGCATTCTGGCAATTCCCACGAACGAAGAGATGGTGATCGCCCGCGCCGCCGCCCGGATGGTGCAATAGTCGCTATTGCTCGGGTTTGTCTTTGCGACGCTTGGCGTATTTGATCAGCGTACTCAGAATGGCGCTGATAACATCGGGTGTCAGGGCACCCAGCGGGTCGCGCCGGATGCCTGTCACGGTGTTACGTGCGTCGGACAGAGTGTCTTTGATCTCGGTTTCGATATCTAACAGTGCCATATCGCGCAATTCGACCGCGGCTGTCGTATCCGCCTGCGCGTTCTGCGTGTTGGCCATCAGAACCAGGATCACACCCAGCAACAGGTTGGCCCCAGCCATGATCAGCGCGGCCAGCGGTTTGGACAGGGTTGCGGACAACCAGAAAAAACCGGCCACGTTCAGCATGATGACAGCCAGCCCCGCGGCCAGCCCCGCCGCAGCGTAAAAGCCGGTTCGCCGTGCGGCCACGGCAACATGGCGTTGGGCAATCAACCGTTCGGCGCGCAGAATGATCGAGATATTGCGGGAAATGCGGCTCATGTTCAGGCTCCTACCGGGATCGGCCTAGCAGATAGCCAAGCGTAAAAATGCCAAGCGCAAACAGGATTGGTCTTTTGTGCGGCAGATCCTCCAACTCGGTCAGGGCTTCTTCAAGCTGTCCGGTCCAGTTGTCGATGTTCTCGGCAATCCTGTCGGCCACAGTATCGTGTGGTTCCGGCCTTTGTGCCTGTTCACGGGTCGCAGTTTGCTCGGCCAGTTGGCGGCGCAGATCGGCAACTTGCGCTTCAAGCTCGGCTTTCGTGACCATTGGACCGGCCCCCTAACAGTTGTTGCGCTAAAAGGTCAGGGTTGGAACCCCCACCCACGGTTTCGCAGCCCATGTTAATGCGTTTTTCCGGTTTAAGAAAAGCGACTTATCATTTTGCGGGTCAGGTCAGCCTGAAAACTGCGTATCAAGAGTAGTAATCTGCGACCAACAGGAAATCCGGCGCGACGTCTTCTTCGATGGTTGCAAAGCGCGGGATCGGGTCTTCGAACACGTTGTCGGTTCGGTCGTCATTGACGGTCGAGACCTCGCCAATCAGGCAATCGCCTTTTTCAGCCCAGAAGGCGTGCCATATGCCGGGCATCAGAGTGACGCTTTCGCCGGGTTTCAAGCGAAGCAACTCACCGGGCCGAATTGTGACGGGGCAACCGTCGCTGGGCACGACAACAGGATTTTCACGGTCGATACCGCCTTGCGGGTCCGAGGCATAGATCTCCATCACCAGATCACCACCGCCGCGGTTTATGATGTCTTCGGCTTTCACAATGTGGCGGTGCATTGGCGACAGCTGTTTGTCTCGCGATACCAGCAGCTTTTCGGCATAAAGCATGCCCCGACCACTGTTCAGATCACCCACGTCACCGTTGCGCAAGGTGAACAGGAACAGGCCCAACTCATCAAAGCGACCCTGCCCGTAATCGGTGATGTCCCAACCCAGCCCACGTTCGCGAATGCCTGCGGCTTTGTCACTGCGCATTTGGTCAGGCAACCAATTGGCAAAGGGGGGCAGGACCGCACCGAAGGAGCGTATAAAGGCCTCGGCTTCGGTTTTGATGGCGTTGATGTCAGAACGTTTCATTTAGGTCTCTTTGGGGTTCAAAGCTCGTGCGCCCAGGGCGGGTTGGCCCCAGCGCGGGAAACGGTGATGGCTGCGACCTCTGCGCCTTTGGCCAATGCGGCGCGCAGGTTTTCGGTACGCAGGGTGCGCAGGGCGGTTTTGGTCAGGTGCCCACCGCGTTCCAGTTCGGCCAGCACACCAGCGTTGAACGTGTCACCTGCACCGACGGTATCGACAACCTGAACCGGTCGAACAGGGACTGAGGTTTCGGACCCGTCCGCCAGATAGCCTGACGCGCCGTCACCGCCACGCGTTACAATGACCACGGCAGGCCCGGCTTGCAGCAACAGCGGCACTTTCTCAGTGATGCTTTCCGGGCCGGGAATGATCCAATCCAGATCCTCGTCCGAGACCTTTACGATATCCGCCTGTGCGATCATCCGGTTCAGACGGGTGCGATATCGGGTTTGATCCTTGATGAAATCGGGCCGGATATTGGGATCAATCATCACCGCCCGATCCGCCCCTTGCCGGTCCAGCAATGCGGCGTAAGCGTCGGCGCAAGGCTCGCAGGCCAGGCTGATGCCGCCGAAATACAGCGCCGAAATAGCGGGGAGCTGATCCGGCATATCCTCGGGCATCAGCATGCGACCCGCCGAGTTTTCGTCGATAAAGCTGTAGGAGGCGTGCCCGTCCTTCAACTGCACAAAGGCCAGCGTCGTGGGGCGATCTGCTCGGATCACATGGCTTGCATCCACATGGCTGGTCTTCAGGGCATCGGTCAGTTGCTCTCCGAACATATCCGAAGACAGACCGGTCAGCAGCCCAACCGGCGACCCCAACCGCCCCAAGGCAATGGCAGTGTTAAAGACCGCGCCACCGGAATGGGGCACAAATCCATCACCGCCCGAAATGGTCGGGGTGGCGATCATGTCGATCAGGGCTTCACCGCAGCACAGGATCATGCCGGGTCCTTTCTGTCTTGTGGGATCAGGCGGTCATATTAACGCGCGAGCGCACTTTTACAGAAATTGTTAGCGCCAACAATGCCAAATTCGTCCTGTTCGGAAACATACAGGCTCATTGACCTTCGCAAATCGGTAAACCGCCCGCCCGCGTTGAACGCATCGCGGAAGGCTTCCTTGAAGAGCCAGCGGTTTTTCTCGGCCACGCCACCCACAAGGAACACACCGCCCACAGGCATCAGCACGACGGCAAGATCACCCATCACTGCGCCCAGATGGGTGGTGAACATATGCGCCGTTTTTTCGGCGATCAGGTCTGTCTGCGTGCGCGCGTCATCAAGAATGTCCTTGGCGCTGCGCATTGGCGTGTCGGCCTGTCCGGCGGCCATACCGGCCGCACGGTACAGGATCGGCAGACCTGTGCCGCTAAGGAACATTTCCGCCTCAAGCACCAAAGTTTCATTAAAGAAACAATCCGGCGCGATGTGCCGGGCGGCTTTGAAAATCTCGACCTCATCCACATGGCGCGGTGACAGGCCGATATGGCCGCCTTCACCAGATGCAGTGTGATACCGGCCCTCAGAATAGAGCAACGCCCCAACCCCAAGACCTGTGCCGGGACCGACAACCAACCGGGTGCCAGGGGGTGGGGTCGCGGCGCCTTGCAACACCTCGACATCATCGCCTGTGATTTCGGCCACCGACCAAGCAGCGGCGGTAAAGTCGTTGATGACAAAGGTATGCTGCGCGCCCGTGGCCTTGCCGATATCACACTCGGATAAGTCGAGCTTTGCATTCGTCAGGCGGATCGTCCCGTTCTTCACAGGCCCGGCCCCGGCGGCCACCACGGCGCGTGGATCGGTGCCGATCTCATCGCGCAGGGTGTGAAAGGCGTTAAGCAATTCTGGCAGGGTGCCGGTTGGGTATTTGCGCAGATCGGTCAGCTTTCCGTCAGCGATTACGCCCAAGCGCGTATTGGTTCCGCCGATATCCGCGACCAAGTTCCAATGCGCGCGCATGGCACCAGGTGGTTGAGCCAGAGGCAATGACACCGCGCCACCAGACAGGACGGGTTTAAGGATGTTATACGACACCTTCGGTTTGCTTTCTGGCGCACTAGAGACTGTGTCGACCACGTCTTTCGGTTCAGCGTCGTAAGGGGCCCAATTGCCTCGGTCCAGCACAGACCGGATAAACACCCCCTTCACCGGAACACCCTGTTTCAGCGCGTCCTGCACTGCCGATAGGTGTTGGGTAAGATCGTTACCCCACCCATCCCCGTGCGAAGTTTTGCGGCCAGCCATACCGGTGACAAAGATAGGCCTGTCTTGGGTGTAGTCGTGCTGAAAACGGCTCAGGTCCACAGCAGATGGCCAATGCGTGTCAAAGGTCAGACCGCACCAATCAACGCCAGTTCCAATGGTTTCCATGTCGCCCTGCCAGCTTGCCGGCAGATGACGCTCCAGCGATTCAAGCGCCGTTGCAGGGTAGGTCTTGTTGAACACACCAGCCGGACAGAACCGATTGAGGATGTCACCAAGCAGATCGGTGTTGGGGTCCTTGGACGGTTCCGCGCGTGTTTGATCGAACACAACCCCAAGATTGGTCATGCCTAATCCTCGCATCGCTTCGATGGCACACCCATGGGCCAATAGCATGTGATGCCTTGTCCGGGCGATGGCGCGGGTATTGTCAGGGTCGGGCGCCTGATACGCGAAATTGCGCAACCTGCCAATGCCAGCCGGGATGCTGATCGGCGCAACGCTGTACATACGGTCGCCGACGCGCTCCATAATGATTTCGGTGAAATCCGCAAACCAATCGGCGATGGCGCGATTCCGCCATCCGCCCAGATCTGCCAGCGCCGCAGGCAATTCGCACTGATTCAGTGTTGCGCACGGTCGAAGGCCACGCGCCAACAGCGCGTCCGTCAGACGATCGTAAAAGTCCAGCCCGGTCTCGTTCATCGCCCCGCGCCCTTCGGGCAGAACGCGGGCCCAATTGATTGAAAATTGATAACTGTCAAACCCGACTTCGTGTACCAGATCGAATTCCTGTTCGATCTGGTGCGCTGAGGTTGCCACGCCAAAGAGGAAATCCTTTGGGAAATCGGAGCGGGTATAATTCATGGTCAAAACCTGTTTGCGCCGGTTGGGCCGCCACCTAACAGTTCGGCCCGATGCATTCCATATGTTAGCGGTATCATCGATGGATTAGAGTGTTTTGTCAGCACTTCTGGCGAAATACCAGCCCCTTTGGACCGAATCTTGACAAAAGGGGTGTTGCTGCTTCAACGTTATTGAAACGTTTCAATCGAGGGACATCCAGTAAGCAGATGCGTATAGCGGCACAGCTTTATACCGTCAGGCAGCTCGGGGGTCTGGCTGCGCAGTTGGATCTGATCCACGCCTGCGGTTTTGCGGATGTTGAAACGGTTGGATTTCACGATCTGTCCCCTAAACACATGGCGTTGCAAGTTGCGCAGTCGGGCCTGACCGTCCGGTCGGCGCATTTCGATTGGGAAGAATTCGAAACCCGGTTTGACGATATTCTGACCCTGCTTGATCTTTTGAACTGCCCGGTTGCCGTGATGCCATGGCTGGCGCCTCAGGCCCGCCCTGACACGGTCGCGGGATGGCAGGATGTAGCAGACCAACTCTCTGCCTGGGCGGCGCGATTGGCGGGCCAGGGGGTTCGACTGGCTTATCACAACCATGATTTTGATCTGGTTGGCCCTGTTGGAGAATCGCCTTTGGACCTGATCTTGGCGCATGACACGCTGCATTGGCAGCCCGATATCGGATGGTTGGCCGTCTCGGTGCCGGAACCGGCCGCGGTGTTGCAGCGGTACGCGGGGCGGATCGTATCAGTACACGCCAAGGATGCAGAACCGGCTTCAGGGCAGGGTGATGATCGCTGGCGCAATCTGGGGCAGGGTGTGGTCGATTGGCCCCGGCTGTTGCGCATTCTGAATGACAGCCCCTGCAGCGATCTGTTTGTCGAACACGATGAAACGCCCGACCACGCCGAGACGTTGCGGACGGGGCGAAAGTGTCTGATGGGACAGATGTCTTCGGTGGTCGGATAATGGCGCGCGCAACGATCAAGTCGATCGCCAAGGAGACAGGCTATTCCGTTGGCACCGTCTCGAACGCGCTGCGGGGGGCTGCGTCAGTTCGGGAAGAAACACGCCAAGAGATTCAGGCTGTAGCCACGCGTCTCGGGTACCGTGTCAATATGGACGGTTTGAAGCTGCGCACCAACAAATCCTACCGTATCGCGGTGCTGGTCAGCGTGTCACCTGACGCAGCAGAGGAATGGGAAGGGGTAGAATTCACCCGCATTCTGGCCGGTATCTCGGTGTCCTTGCAGGGTTCGCGATACGAGATGTCTGTGTTCAACGTGGCCGATCTGCCGGATGCCATGGCCGTTCTGGCGCGGATTGTTCAGGACGGTTTGGCCGATGGTGTCATCTTTTCGGGCACATTGCAGGACGATCCGCGCATCGCCTTTCTACAGCAACACAGTTTTCCCTTCGTGACCATGGGTATGAGCGACAGCAAGACAGCCCATGCCTATGTCGACTTCGACAGTCAGGCGGCTGCGTTTGACGCCACCGCGCGGTTGGTGGGATTGGGGCACCGACGTATTGCCTTGGTGAACCCCCCGGCCGAACTGATCTATGCAGCACAACGTCAAACCGGATACGAACAGGCGTTGGCCAATGGTGGCCTTGCGCCTGACCCAGCGCTGATTTTCAATGGCCCCACAACCGCTCGTACTGGGCAGTTGTGTTTTGAGGCTCTGATGCAGCTAAGCGACCGACCCACGGCATGTATCTGCGCGAATGAGGCGATGACACTAGGCGTTTTGTCCGCAGCCCATGCTGCGGGTGTGCAGATTGGCCGGGACATGGTGGTGATTTCCACTGATGACCTGCAACTTAGCCGATATTTCGTACCCCCGCCCAGCACCTATTATGTGCCCATCGAAGAAACCAGCCGTCTTCTGGGCGAGTACATGTTGAAAGCTTTGGAAGGGGGCGACCCGTCCGAGACCCAGAAAAAGATCAGGGCCACGCTGATCGAGCGCCAACCTGACACCCCCGCGCCGCAAAAGGCGCCCACCACGTAAATCAACTCAGGAGGACTTGAAGATGTTTAAAAATCTACTGGCCGCAGCGGTCGTGACCGCGATAGCAGCCCCCGCAGTTTTTGCTGCCGACCTGGACGGGCGCGTTCTGAAAATCGGAACTGACGCCACCTATCCGCCAATGGAGACTGTCGATGAGACGACCGGTCAGATCGTGGGTTTCGATGTGGATGTGATGAATGCGATCTGCGAACGGGTCAATTGCGTCCCGAATTTCGTCAACACCGCATGGGACGGCATCTTTGCCGCGCTTCAGCAGGGTGAGTTCGATCTGGTGATCTCGGGCGTCTCAATCACGCCGGAACGCGAAGAGACGATGGATTTCTCAGAACCCTACATTGTGGTCAGTCAGGCCATTCTGCTCCAGGTCGACAATGCGGACATGACGCTTGAGGATTTCAAAGCCGGTGGTCAGAAGTTGGCGGCGCAGACCGGTACCACCAACGCGCAATTGGCCGAGGATCTAGTAGGGCGCGAAAATGTCAGCCTGTATGACAACTTCTCTGCCGCGATACTGGCACTGCAAAATGCGGATGTGCAGGGTGTGATCATCGACGGCACCTCGGCCACCGCATATGAGCAGGAGTTCGCGGGTGAGCTGACCGTGGGCATCACCGGCCTGCAATCCGACCCGCTGGGTATCGTGTTTCAGGAAGGCGACGCTACGGTCGACGCCATCAACGAAGGGCTGGCAGCGATCAAGGCCGACGGCACGCTGGACAAGTTGGTCGGCAAATACTGGGGCACCGAATAAACCTGTCCGATCCGAAACGGCCCGGTGCCGATGGCAACCGGGCCGCCTGTTTGCAGTGAGGTTCCATGAAGCGTCTAAGCTCGATCCGCCCGAGCAATCTTGTTCTGCTCGCCGCGGCCCCGTTCATTATCTACCTGTTCGCTACCTCTTCAAAATACCTGCGCTCTTTGATCGCAATTCTCGGGATCGGGAATAATGCCGGCCCGATTTTTGTCGGGTTCCTGCTGGTTCTTGCGGTGGCCATTCTGGGATATCTCTGCGCCCGAAACGCGCGATTTCAGACGGCGCCGGGTTGGGTGCGTATCTCGGCATGGGCGGCCTTGCCCGCAGCGTTGGCGTTGGCGGTCTTGGTTTTCGTCGCGCCGCAGGTGCTGATGCCATTTGCCGAGTCCGTCTTCTTTCATGCGCTCAGCGAAAATACTTCGACCTTGATCGACCGCTCCGCGCAGACTTGGGTACTTTTTCCAGACGTTGTTGATCAGGTTCAGACAGGTCTTCAGGTGTTACTGCTAATCTATGCGCTTGTGGTTGCTGGTATTTTGCTGTCGGGCCGGTTGCCCGTCAGGGCGCGAGGACTTGCTCAGCTTGGGTTTGAAATCCTGACCGGGGCCGCGCTGTTCTATCTGATGTTTATGGCCCATTGGCAATTTGCAACCGGAGTGGCGATCACGTTTCGCGCCGCCATTTTTGCTTATATCTTCGCCGCCATTCTGGGGTTGATCTGGGTCGGGCTGCAATCGTTCAAACCCAAGGCGCGCACGACTGTTGTCTATGGCTGTATCAGCCTGACTTTGCTGGGTGTATCGGCGTTTTTCTTCATGCAGCCACAGGTCAAATACGAACTGATAGGTACGCTGGATGCGCGCATCGCCATTGTGCGCGGCACCCCGCAGGCGCAGGCCGACATCATCAGGTTTGGTGAATTCGACGGGGGCGAAGACCAGCAATACCGCATCCGTAGCGCCCCAAACGCTGCCAGCGCGGTGGAACAGATCGAAACCGTCGACAGCGTGTCGGGCGCCTTTGTCCCGGTCGGTGCCAACACCAAGGGCTATCCGGTGATCTGGCAGACGCAATTTCTGCCGGATCAGTACCGCAACCCAGCGCTGGCTTTTGCCGTGTTTGGCTTTCTGTTGCTGACGCTGACGGTGGGCGGCGCGCAGCACAAGCTGCATCCGCTGGCCGTAGGGGCCGAGTTCTTCGTGGACACGATCCGTGGCATTCCGATGCTAGTGATCATCCTCTATATCGGTCTGCCTTTGGCTGGGGCGGTCAAAGATGCCACGGGTGGCGGTATCGATATGACCAATATGACTCGCGGGATCATCGCGATCTCGGTCGGCTATTCCGCTTATATGGCCGAGATTTTCCGATCCGGGATCGAGGCCATCCCACGGGGTCAGATCGAGGCTGGTGGCTCGCTGGGTCTTTCGCGCTGGCAAACTGCGCGGCTGATCATCCTGCCGCAGGCGCTGCGCATCGTCACGCCGCCCTTGGGCAATGAGTTCATTGCGATGATCAAGGATACCTCACTGCTGTCGATCCTGTCAGTCCGCGATATGACCCAGCGTATGCGCGAATTTCAGGCCGCCAGTTTTCTGCCCTTTGCGCCGTTTAATACAGCTGCAATCCTCTATGTGGTGATCACGTTGGGCTGCGCCAGCTTCCTCAAATGGATCGAACGCCGCACGGCAAGGGAAGATCGATGAGCAGATTGGAACTTGGGGTTTGCTATTACCCCGAACAATGGGACCGGTCGCTCTGGCGTGAAGACGCGCAGCGAATGGTCGAGATGGGACTGGATTGGGTGCGCATCGCCGAATTCACTTGGGGCCTGATTGAACCGGAGCGCGGCGTTTTCCACTGGGATTGGCTGGATGAGGTGATCGACATTCTGGGCGAGGCAGGCCTGCGCGTGATGATGTCCACGCCCACCGCCGCCCCGCCGAAATGGCTGATCGACGAACATCCGGAAATTCTGCCAGTTGGCCCGGACAGGCGCGTGCGAGGGTTTGGATCGCGGCGGCATTATTGCTTTTCCAGCGATGTCTATCTGGCCGAAGCCCGCCGGATTGCCACCGAATATGCCCGTCGTTATGGCCAGAACCCCTATGTTCACGCTTGGCAGATCGACAATGAATATAACGATCACGACACGGTGCTTAGCTATTCGGATGCGGCGCGGGTCGGATTCCAGCGGTGGCTGGCGGATAGGTACGGGTCGATCGCGATACTGAATGAAATTTGGGGGACCGTGTTCTGGGGATCTGCCTATTCCAGCTTTGACCAGATCGAATTGCCCAACGGGCTGGTGGCCAGCCCCAACCCAACCCATGCACTGGATTTTGCGCGATACTCCTCGGACCGGGTGCGGTTGTTCAACCGCGCGCAGTTGGATGTGCTGCGTCAGTACGCGCCGGACCGGGACATCACCCATAATTTCATGGCGGGCAGTTTTGAGTTCGATCACCATGCCGTTGCCGCCGATCTGGATATTGTTGGCTTCGACAGTTACCCCTTAGGAAATCTGTTGGGCTCGACCCTGTCTGACGACGAAAAGCACCGCTATTTGCGGACCGGCGCGCCGGATTATCAGGGGTTTCACTGCGATCTGTATCGCTCTCTAGGCAAGGGGCGCATGTGGGTGTTGGAGCAGCAACCCGGCCCGGTGGACTGGGCCGAGAAAAACCCCTCACCCGCGGACGGGATGGTGCGACTGTGGACCTGGGCAGCCTATGCGCATGGCGCGCAGGCGGTGATGTTTTTTCGCTGGCGACAGGCTAAATTTGCGCAGGAACAGTATCACACAGCATTGTTGCGTTCGGACGGCAGCCCGGATCAGGCCGCCGTGGAATTGGCGCAGGTTGCGGCGGAGCGCGACTTGTTGCCCGCCGTGGTACGTGAGCGGGCGCAGGTGGCCATAATTCTGGATTACGAATCCATCTGGGCGGCGGATATCCTGCCGAATGACGATGCCTTCCCAAATGCTCAGATCATCCGCGAATGGTATGCCGGGCTGTGCGCGCTTGGGGTCGATCTGGATTTTGTGGGGCCACAAGATGAGCTGAACGGGTATGCCCTGATTGTTGTCCCGCAAAGCATGATCGTTCCATACGATCTGGCCATCAAACTGCGGGACAGTGGGGCGAAACTGCTGATCGGCGCGCGCGCGGGCAGCAAGACACCCGACATGCACACACCGCACAACCTTGCGCCCGGAGCGTTGGCTGAGCTTACCGGTGTGACGGTCTTGCGGGTGGAATCGCTACCAGAACTGGCGCAGGAATCGGTGCGCTTGCAGGACGGAACGACGTATGACTTCACCGGTTGGCGGGAAATCATCGACACCAGCGGAACGGTAACGGCAGAGTTTTGCAGCGCATACCGGGATGGCAGCCCGGCGATTGTACGCTCTGACCGAGCGATCTATCTGGCAATGATCCCACGCGGCCAATTGCTGCATGCCATACTTTCGGACGCGTTAAGCTGGGCGGGCCTTCCCGTCACGGAGTGCGGACCGGACCTGCGGATCACAAGTCGCGGAGGATTGAAATTTGCCTTCAATTTCGGGGCAGATGGGTTGTCATTACCGACTGACGAACCACATGCCTATTTGGTTGGGGGCACTGAAATCCCACCCTATGGGGTTTCAATCTGGCGGGACACGTGATCTTGCCAGTCCACATTCCTGTTGGCAGCAAGTAAAAGGCTGCAAAACAACTCAATAGCAGGAGAATCAAAATGGCTGAACGGAAAACCCTTTCCAGACGCTCGATGCTGAAAGGCGCGGGTGCGGCTGTTTTGGCGGCTCCGCTTTACAGCAAAAGCGCGCTGGCCTCTTCGGGTGAGATCAACGTGGTGATGTGGTCGGATTACCTGCCGCCTGAGTTCCTGGAAGGGTTCGAAGCGGAAACGGGGATCAGGGTCAATCATATCGGGATCGGATCGAACGAAGAAATCCTCAACATGATGACTGCGTCGAATGGCCAGGGGTTTGACCTTGTCGCGCCTACCAACATGCGGTCTTTGCAATGGGCGCCGCTGGACCTGCTGCAACCGTTTGATCTGGATAAGGTGAACCTGGACGCGGTTAACCCTTCCATGGTTAGAATTGGGACCGACGCTTGGAATTTCAACAAAAGCGGAGCGCACTGGCTGCCGCATATCTGGGGGACTGAGGGCATAGCCTACCGTACCGATCTGTGGTCGCCCGAAGGCGACGCTCCATCCTATGGGGATGTCTGGGCGGAAGAAAATGCCGGTATGACCATGGGTCGTGCGCATTCTATGATGCTGTGTGCGGGTCTGTATTTGGAACGCTTGGGTGAGATGGAGCCCGAGTCCGTCTGGGATGCCTATGACGACGAAGACACCATGCGCAGGGTCTGGGACCGGATCACGGACTGGTGCATTGAACGCAGGGATCGGATCAAGCTGATTTGGAACGATGCTGAAACTCAGAAATACGGCTTGCTGAATGGCGGCGTGGTTGTGGGGCAAACATGGGACGGGCCGCCGCTGGCTTTGAAATCAGCAGGGGAACCGGTGAATTATCAGGCTCCGATCGAAGGAGCGATGGCGTGGGTGGATGGTCTTGCAATGCCAGTCGGTGCGGAAAACATCGAACAGGTCTATGCGCTCATCAACTATTTGTACCGACCTGAGCCAGCCGGAGCTGCCGCTGCAGTGAACGGATATAACACAGCCGTACTGGGCGCCGAGGATTTCGCGGGCGATGAGTTCAGAAAGAACTTTGCCGAGGCCTATCCGGGCGACGCGTTGGCCAACCTCAACCCGTGGCTGGCCGAAGCTCCGTGGTATGCCAAAGCACGGGCCGAGTTTGTCGACAGATTTTTAAACGCCTGAGCATTACCCCTGTGCGGGTGGACCCTTTGGTAGGATGACGACGTCACACGCTGCGATTTCGTGCCCGTTCCAAAGGACGGGTGCGGCGGTGTAGTTGATCAGAAAAATATACTGCACGGTTTCCCGTCGGCGCAGGCCCTCGGGCATTGCATGCAAGGTCAGGTCGACCGTTTTGGCGGCCATCGAGATGACCCTGTCCCAAAGAGCCTCATCCGGGAAACCCGCAAGGTACCAAAGACCGTTTTCGCCTTTTAGGGCAGATGTGCCATCAACAAAGGTCAAAAGGTCTGGGGCATCTCCGGAGAGGCGGTCAACCCAGTGTTGCGCCGCGCCACCTCCGTTAACATCACGCTGCACGTTAGGGGGCAGGGTTTCCACAAGATCAACTCCGCAATCCAGCCCGGACAGGCCCGGGCGGCCTGAGGTTGGAATTTGGAAATCGCGAGTGATCGCGCCTGTACGGGGGCCAAGGATGGCCAGATCACAACCCTCAGTCAGGCGGGTTTCCAGATCGTCATCCAGCGTGGCAAGACCGGGGGCGAGGATCAGTTTGTAGCCGGTCTTGGGCGTTTCCGAGGCCGCAATGAAGTCCACCGAAAGCCCGGCCCGCCGCAGCGCGCGATAGGCTGAAAAAACCAGCCGGAAATAGTTGAACCCGGCCCCTTGCGGTTGTGTCGCCCAGGCCCAGTCCGAGGCATAATCGAACACAATCGCCACGTCCGCCTGCGTTTGCGTCAGCGCGCCTAGCTCGGCCAGATCAACTGCGGTTTGACGTGCCTCAGCCAGTGCCGGGGCGGGTGTGTTGTTCGGTGTCAAAAGGCCAGCGTGCATTTGTTCCTGCGCGAACGGAGCCTGCCGCCAGCGGAAATAGCTGACCACTTCGGCCCCATGCGCCACCGCCTCAAGCGACCACAGGCGCACCATGCCGGGCAGGGGGGCAGGGTTATAAGGAGCCCAGTTCACCGGGCCCGGTTGTTGTTCCATCACCCACCAGCGCCCGCGCCCAACGGCGCGATAAAGGTCGTGATGAAAGGCCTGCATATCCGGATCGCCCTGTTGCAGGAACGCGGCTTTATGGGCCTCGTCCGCCTCAAGCCGGTCTGAGAGAAACCCAATCGGGTAGCTGTCCCATGTGGCGATATCCAGATCCGCACCGACTTTGAAATGATCGAAATCCAGAACCCGACCCATATAATTATGCAGCAGCGGCGCGTCAGTCAGTGGCCGCAATGCATCAACCTGCGCTTTGTTGAACATCACCACCTGATCCGAGCTGAACCGGCGGAAGGCCAGAACATGCGCTGGGTTGGGTTCGGTCACAGTCAGATTGGGCAGGTCGATCTGATCGAAACCTGCGTATTCCATCGACCAGAACACATTGCCCCAGGCGGCGTTCAGAGCGTCGACCGAGCCATATTGATCGGCCAGCCACCTCTGAAACTCTCGCATGGCAGGCTGGCTGTAGCTGACGGTCGTGTCATGGCAGCCATATTCGTTGTCGATCTGCCAGGCGGCGACATGCGGGTTGCGCCCATACCGTTCGCCCATGAGCCGGACAATGCGGGCGCATTCGGCGATATATCCCTGATGACTAAAGCAATAGTGCCTGCGTGAACCGAATTTGCGCGGCTGCCCCTGAACATCCACCGCCAGCATGTCAGGGTGTTTCTCAAGCATCCATCGGGGCGGCGTAGCTGTCGGTGTGCCCAGAACAACCTTAAGGCCCACAGCCCCCAGCACCTCAATTGCTCGGTCCATCCAGTCGAATTGCAGATCACCCGGAGTTGGCTCCATCCGGCTCCAGGCAAACTCACCGATCCGCACCCAGCTCAGGCCGGTTTCGACCATCTGCGCGGCGTCCGTGGCCCACATTTCTTCGGGCCAGTGTTCGGGATAGTAGCAAACACCAAGTTCGGGCTTCATAGAATGACTCTGTGTTCGGCCTGCCCAGTACCCGCGCCGGGGGCGGCAAAGGTCATACCGTTGGTAGGGCGTGCAGCAAGCGTGTCCTTGTCCAGTCCCTCGCGGGCAGTGGTGCAGTAGAGTGTGGTCAAGTCGTTGCCGCCAAATGCGGGGCATGACACATGGGTGGCTTCAAATGGGATGGCCGTCAGGAACTGTCCTGACGGTGTATAGGCTGCAACACGGCTTGCACCCCATTGCGCGATCCAGAGGTTGCCTTTCGCATCAACCACGGCGCCGTCGGGGTTCAAACCGTCGACGCGTAGGTCCAAGAATACCGTGCTGTCGCCCTTGGGCCAGCCGGTTTCGGAATTCAGTGGCCATTGCATGACCTGCTTGGTGGCCGTGTCCGTGTAATAGGCGCAAGACCGGTCCGGGGCGAAGCAGATCGCGTTCGAGATCGTGACATCGTCCACCAGTTGCCTAAGTTCCCCCCGCCAATACCGATAAATCGCGCCTGCACCGGGTTCGGCGGTTTTACCCATCGTCCCGATCCAGAACCCACCCCAAGGATCCGCACGTCCGTCATTTGAGCGCGTGACCGGATTGTCCGCCTCAAGTGGGGCGATCAGGTCTTTCTGGTCGTTTTGCAGGTTGAACCGCCACAGGCCCGTTTCAGAGGCTATCAACAGCGTATCCCGGTCTACCCAGCCCGCGGCCGAGACATGTTCGTCGAACTGCCAATTGCGCTGCGCTTTGCCGTTCCGCGTCATCAGACGTTTGCCCAGGATGTCAAACCAGAACAGCTGTTGCCGTTCCGGGTGCCACAACGGCCCTTCGCCCAGTTCACAGGCGCGGTTGTCGTAGACGATGCTCATCCAGTGGCCTTGTCGTAGGCGGTGACGATTTGGGTCGCCCGCTCTGCGACTTCCGAGGCGGTCATGCCGGGTTTGAACAGCGCCGATCCGATGCCGAACCCATCAGCGCTTGCCTTGATCCACAGGTCGAAATTCTCGGGGCCTGCCCCGCCGACGGCATAAACCTTTGTGCCTTCTGGCAGCACCGCTCGTAAGGCCGCCAACCCTGTTGGTCCAGCCAGCGCGCCGGGGAACAGTTTCAACCCTGATGCCCCTGCTTGGAGCGCGGCGAAAGCTTCGGTCGGGGTAAAAATACCCGGCCAGCTTTCCAGCCCCAGCCGATGTGTGTGCGAGATCACCTCGGGGTCGCAATTCGGTGACACGATCAGACGACCGCCGACCTCTGATACCATGTCGACCTGCTGGGACGTCAAAACCGTGCCTGCCCCGATCAAAGCACGATCACTGAACTCATTGGCCAGAACGGCGATCGAGGCCAGCGGGTCGGGTGAATTCAGCGGCACTTCGATCTTGTCGATGCCAGCGTCGATCAGCGCCCGTCCAACGTCCGTTGCGTCCGAGGGGGCTAGTCCGCGCAAAATGGCGATGATGGGTCGGCTCATGCGGTTTGCCTCGTGAGGTTGCGGGCCTGTTGCAGACCGGCCAGGGTACATTTCGTGCTGTTGGCGGTTTCTACAAACGCGCCCTGTTGTTGTAGCGCCTTGGCATAAACTTCCGACAGGCTCTCGGCCCCGATGATTGCCAATTGCTGCCCCAACCAATAGGGGCGGGTGGCCGCCAATTCCGCGCCGATCAGATAACCTGACAGCCGTGCCCGGATAACGCCGCCATCCTGCCCTTGCAGCAGATCAGCGGCCCGCAGGCCAAACAGGCGCGCCGCCAACTGTTCAGGTTTCGACAAGGCATCGGCAGTGGCCTCGGCAAAGGCGGCATCCTCCCAGCCCTCGCCGATCGAGTGTTTTAGCACCGATTGCCCGCCCAGCAGATCGAACATCTCACCCGTCATGAAGGTGCGAAAGCTGACAACCTCTCCGGCGCTGACCTGCACCCATTTCGTATGGGTCCCAGGCAGGCAAATCACCCCGTCCCAGTTCTGACGCGAGGCCAGAAACCCGGCGATCTGCGTTTCTTCGCCGCGCATGACATCGGGTGGTGCGGTTTGTTTCAGACCGGGCACCACGAAGGCGCGAATGCGGGGGTCGGTGCCGGGAACACGAAACGGCGCAACCGGCGTTGGCTCACACGGAACGGCGGAATAGGGGGCTTCGACCCAGCCCTGCCGCGCGCCCACCATTCCGCAGGCGATCACGTCAAGTGGCGCCGTGCCCAGCCAGCCTTCGATCAGTTCGAACAGCGCGGCTTGAAACCCGCCTTTGTCCACCCGTGCCATGCCTTTGTCCGTCTGCGCCTGATCCAGCACCGCATCACCCTGCATTGCCCAAGCCCGCAGATGCGAGGTTCCCCAGTCGACTGCAATCCATTCCGTACTCATGGCTTTACCCCGTTACGACAACGCCGCCATCGACGGCCACGCATTGCCCGGTCATCGCGCGGCTGGCGTCCGAGGCCAGAAACAAGGTCGGTGCGACCATATCCTCGGGCGTCAGGTGTTCTTTCAGGCATTGACGGTCCAAATGCGCGGCCAGATCTTCGGGCGTGGCCCACATGTCCAGCTGTTTCTGCGTCAGAACCCAGCCCGGAGCCAGCGCATTCACGCGGATGTTCTGCGGCCCCAATTCGCGCGCCAAGGATCGCGTCATCCCGGTGATCCCGGCGTTTGAAGTGGTGTAAATCGGATAACCTGCATTGCCCATCATGTAGCTGATCGAGCTGAAATTGACGATTGCGCCGCCCCTATCCTGCATCTGGCGCGCGGCCTCCTGACAGGCAAAGTAATAGGCCTTGAGGTTCACTTCGATCATCCAGTCCCAGAACTCGGATGTAGTGTCCTCAAGCGCGTGGCGCTTGTCGTTGGCAGCGTTGTTGATCAGCACGTTCAGGGGGCCATGGGCCTCGGCCGCCTTTTGCATGGTAGCGTGCAGCAATTCGGTATCGGTCATGTCGCCTTGCATGAACAATGGCGCGCGGCCGTGTTTGTCGCGCATCTCTTCGACGAAATCGCTGGCGTCCGAACGGCCGATGAAGGCAACGTTTGCGCCTTGGGCCAGAAACCCGTCCGTGAGCGCGGCGCCCACCCCCGAGCCGCCGCCGGTAATATAGACGGATGCCCCGTTCAAATCGTGGAAAGTGGCGGGTTGGTCCATCAGTGGCTCTCTCTGGTCACAAGGCGTGTGTCTTTGCCGACAAGGAAATCAAGGTCCGCGCCCTGATCGGCCTGCAGCACATGATCAATATAAAGCTTCGCGTATCCACGGGTGTAATGCGGGGCGTCGGGTTGCCATGCTGCGCGCCGGGCGTCCAGTTCCTTTTGGTCCACCAGCAACTCCAGCTCGCCCTTGCTGGCGGATACGCGAATGCGGTCGCCGGTTTTTACCAGTGCCAATGTGCCACCCGCCTGCGCCTCGGGGCTGACATGCAGGATTACAGTGCCGAACGCTGTGCCTGACATCCGCGCGTCCGAGACGCGGATCATATCGCGCACACCCTCTTTCACCAGCCGCGCGGGGATCGGCATATTGCCGACCTCGGGCATGCCGGGATACCCTTTGGGGCCACAGCCTTTCAGCACCAAAATGGTCTCAGCCGTGACAGGCAGATCGTCGCGGTCGATATTGGCCTTGAGGTCTTCAATGTTCTCAAAGACATAGACTTCGGCCTCGGTCTCCAACAGTGCGTCCGTCGCGGCCGAGGGTTTCACTATGGCGCCGTTCGGGGCCAGATTGCCGCGCAGCACGCGCAGGCCCGCGGCGGGTTTCACCGGATCGTCAAAGGGGCGGATGACGTCGCGGTTAAAACATTCAGCCCCTTCATAATGGGCCGAGATATCCTTGTTCAAAACCGTTTTCGCGGGCCGCAGGAAGGGTTTCAGCTCGGACAGAACGACGGGAACGCCGCCTGCGTAACAGAAATCCTCCATCAGGTATTTGCCCGAGGGCATGCAGTTCACCAAAAGGGGAATGTCTGAACCGATTTCGAAGTCTTTCAGGGTCAGATCGACTCCGACGCGGCCTGCCAATGCCAGCAAATGAACCACCGCATTTGTCGATCCACCCACGGCGGCGTTGGCCAGGATGGCGTTTTCAAACGCTTCCTTGGTCAGGATGTCCGAGGGTTTGAGATCTTCGTCCACCATCTCGACAATCCGTTTGCCGGTCAGATGTGCCAGCGCCATGCGACGGGCGTCGACAGCGGGCAGGGCGGCGTTGGTGGGCAGGCTCATGCCCATCGCTTCGACCAGCGACGCCATTGTGCTGGCCGTGCCCATCGTCATGCAAACGCCCGCACTGCGCGACATTCCGGATTCCGCACTCATGAAATCCTGCAGGGTCATTTCACCTGCGCGTACGGCTTCAGAGAATTTCCAGACGTCTGTGCCTGACCCGATATCCTGGCCGCGATATTTACCATTCAGCATCGGGCCGGAACTGACCACAATAGACGGCAGATCAACCGAGGCCGCACCCATCAATTGACCCGGTGTGGTTTTGTCGCAACCTCCCAACAGGACAACGCCGTCGATACCATAGGCGCGGATCGATTCCTCAACATCCATCGCCAACAGATTGCGAAACAGCATGGCGGTGGGTTTCATTTGCGTCTCGCCTAGCGACATGACCGGGAATTCGACCGGAAAACCTCCGGCCTCCCACACGCCGCGTTTGACCCCTTCGGCCAGGTCACGCAGGCCCGAGTTGCAGGGCGTTAGTTCCGACCATGTGTTGCAGATCCCGATGATGGGGCGCCCGTCAAACGCGTGGTCTGGAAAGCCCTGGTTCTTCATCCACGAGCGGTGGATGAACCCATCTTTGTCCAGCTTGCCATACCAGTGCTGTGATCGGCGTTTCTTAGTCATTTGGTCTGCCTTCTATTCTTGGGGTCAGGCGGCTTTTGCCGGTTTGCACCAGTCCGGCAGCCAATCGGCATGGGCGATGAGAAGATCATCAACCATGTTGCGGATTTGGCGCAGGTCCAGTTCGGCGGCAGTGTGCGGGTCCATCATGGCGGCGTGATATATGTATTCGGGGTTCCGGTCGACCAGCGCACGCACCGTTAGCTCCTGCACGTTGATCTGACTGCGCATCAGCGCGATCAACTGCGGTGGGATGTCCGCGACCACCGAGGGCTGCACGCCGTTGCTGTCCACCAAGCACGGGGTTTCAACCGCAGCCCCCAAGGGCAATTGCGGGATTTGGCCTGTGTTGGGCAGGTTACCATAGGCCACGTAGGGCGTGTCGGTGACGATGGCATTTATCAGATCGGCAGCGAATTCATGGCTGCGGGTGACCTTAATATTGCGCCCGTCGGTCAGGGTCTTGGCCTGTTCTTTCCAACTGGCCACCTGTTCGACGCAGCGGGTGGGGTATTCGTCCAGCGGGATCGAAAACTGCTCGATCAGGTCCGGCCGCCCATCCTTGATGAACCACGGCACGTATTCCGCCAGATGCTCGGAGCTTTCGGTGCAGAAATAGCCCAGATGGTCCATCACCTCATACCGGACTTTGTTGGGGCAACGTGGCATCAACAGCGGGGCCTTGGGTATTTGACCGCTTGCGTATCCCCGCCGCAATGCGGGGTAGAGATCGCGCCCCTGGTGTTCCAACCGTAGAAAGAAGGCGACGTGATTTACGCCTGCGACCTTATAGCGAAACTCGTCCTTAGGCAGGTCCAGATCATGGGCCAGCTCTTCGACCGTGTTCTGGACCGAGTGGCAGAGGCCAACATGCTTCACCGCTGGAAATTGCTCGGCCAGCGCCCAAGTGTTGATCGCCATTGGGTTGACGTATTGCAACAGGGTTGCATTCGGGCACAACTGCATCATGTCTCGCGCCACATCCCACAGAACAGGAACCGTGCGCAGGCCGCGCATGATGCCCCCAATGCCCAGCGTATCAGCTATGGTTTGTCGCAGACCGTACTGCTTGGGAATTTCAAAATCGGTGACTGTGCAGGGTTCATAGCCGCCAATCTGGAAGGCGGTGATCACGAAATCCGCCCCGTCCAGCGCCGCGCGGCGGTCATTATGGGTGGATACGGTCGCACCCGATCCGACCGAGCGGATCATCGCACGGGCGACCGCCTCGCTTTCAGCCAGGCGTTCGGCGTCGATATCCATCAATGCAAAGTGGCTGTCGGCCAGCGCAGGGGTCAGCAGGGCATCGCCCACGATGTTCTGCATGAAAATCGTGGAACCCGCACCAATAAAGGTGATCTTGGTCATAAGGCGAACTCCGGTTCGAAGCTATTTGACGGCACCGAGGGTCAGACCCGCGATGAAGTGTTTCTGCATCAGGAAGAACATGGCCACCGGCGGCAAGGCTGCCACGATGGAGCCGGCGCTCATCAACTGATAGGCGGCGCGGAATTGTGCGTTAAAGCTGGTGATGCCTGCGGTAACAGGTTGGCTTTCGGCCCCTTGGGTCAGGACAACGGCCCAGAAATAATCGTTCCAGATGAAGGTGAAGATCAGCACGCTGAGCGCGGCGATGGCTGGTTTCATCAGTGGCAGGACTACATACCAGAAGATACGCCATTCGCTGATACCTTCGACCCGGGCAGCTTCGATCAGCTCAAACGGAAGGGCGCGGATGAAGTTGCGCATGAACAGGGTGCAGAACCCAGTCTGGAAGGCGATGTGGAACAGCACGAGCCCGGTTTTGGTGTTGTAGAGACCCAGCTGCAGTGTCAGGTCGCGGACCGGAACCATCAGAATTTGAAACGGCACGAAATTGCCTGCCACGAACATGAAGAATATCCAGATGTTCGATTTGAACTTGTAGATCCCCAGCGCGAACCCGGTCATCGTGCTGAGCGCGACACACCCGACCACCGTCGGGATGGTGATCAGGAACGAGTTCAGCAGATACCGTGGCATGTCCGAGTTAAAGAACACCTGCCCGTAGTTGAACGCACCCTCAAAGCTGGACGGCATGCCCCAATAGTTCGCGTTGGTGAAGTCCGCAGCCGGTTTAACCGAGAATAGGGCGACCGCCAGCAACGGACCCAACCACAACAGCAAGGCTAGTGGCAGCATGGCCTGATAGCTGATCTGCGCCGCGCGGGATTGTTTTTCGATGGGTTTGGGAAACATCTTAGTGCCCCTTTTCTTCACGGTACATCGACCACAGGAAGTAGGCGATGAAGCAGAGCATGATCAGAAACAGGATCACAGCGATGGCGGCACCATACCCCATACGGAAGCCGTATTCGGACAGCGCGACCTCGAACATGTAATAGGCCAGCACGCGAGATGATCCGAACGGGCCGCCCTGGGTCATGATTGAAATCAGATCGAAGCTGCGCAGCGCGCCGATGATGGTCACGACAAAGGCGATGAACGTGGCGGGGCGCAGTTGCGGCAGGATGATGTGCCATAACATCCGCAGGCCCTTGGCGCCGTCCAGACGCCCGGCCTCGATCTGTTCGGGGTCCACGGCGTTCAGGCCGGTCAGGTAAAGGATCATGCAATAGGCCGTTTGCGGCCACAGACCGGCAAAGATGATGCCATAGGTGACAAAGCGCTCATCCCCTAGCACGTTCAGCGGCTCGATGCCGAACAGACCGAGGAACTCATTGAGCAGGCCGAAGGTCGGGTCATAGAACCACGTAAAAACGAGGCCGACGACGACCTGAGAAATAACGAAGGGGAAGAAAAACAGTGATTTGTACAGGCGGATGCCCCAGACCGTCTGGTTCAAGAGCAGCGCGATGAACAGGCCCGCCGGGATCGCGGCCAGATAGAGGACCAGCCAGATCAGGTTGTTTTTCAACGAGGTATAGAATGCATCCCGGTCAACCCATTCCCAATAGAGGTCTTCATAGTTGCGAAAGCCCACATATTCAGCCGCCCCAAGTCCATCCCATTCATAGAGGGACAGGTTGAAGGACTGGAACACCGGGATGATCACATAAACCATGAAGAACAGCAGGCCCGGGGCCAGAAACAGCCAGGGCGCAATGCGTTGTTGGTTTCTGTGGAACCAGCTTTCCTGTTCTGGGACGTCGACGGCTGACATGAGCAAACTCGGGTTTTAGGTATGTTGAGTAAGACGGGTTGCCACCCGTCTTACGCAGGATGAGGTGCAGGCCGGGATTTCGCCCGACCCGACCGATTCAGTTGTCGTAGATGCGCTGACGTGCGCGTTCCAATTTGGCCAGGATGCGGTCGGCATTGTCCGGCTTGACCATGAATTCCTGAAACCCTTCCATCGACACTTTGGCCATTTCGGCCGGTGCGTCACGGTCCCAGAACTGCGCCACGCCACCGGGGCTGTTCGACGACAGCATCTCGAAACCCTGTAGCAGGAACTTGTCGTCATCCACGGTTGATTGCGCGTTCACTGGCAGTTGGCCGAGATTGGCGCCGTTGTTGATCTGGGACTGTTCATCCGCGGATACAACGAAGCGCAGGAACTCACGTGCGGCTTCCTTGTTCGATGCGTTGGCCGGGATGTGGAACGTGTCGGTCGGCGCGTCCTCGGCCAGTTCAACGTCAGGGTTGATGGCAACGAACTGGTAGAAATCCAGTTGATCATCGGTCAGCCCGGCCTCGCGCAGCGGAGCGACGGCGAAGTTGCCCATCAGATACGCCGCGGCCTCGCCGTTGACCATGAAGGGTAGGGCCTCTTGCCAGCTATAGGTCTGGTGGTTGTCGATGAACGCTCCCATGTCGATCAGCTGTTTCCAGTTGGCGAAGGTTTGCTTGACCCGGTCGTCTTCCCAGCTGATTTCGCCATTGGCAAGTTGGTTGTGGAAGTCGAAGCCGTTTGTGCGCATGTTCAGGTAGTCGAACCAGCCACCGGCAGTCCAAAGGAACTTGGTGCCGATGGTGTAACAGGCGCGACCGGAATCGACGATCTTCTGACAGTTGACCAGCTCTTCTTCCCAGGTGGTCGGCTCGGTCAGGCCCAGCTCATCAAAGATGTCTTTGCGGTAGTAAACGCCCCATTGATAGTAGGTATAGGGCACGCCCCATTGCTTACCATCAAGGGTCATCGCGCCTTTGGTCGAGGCGAGATTGTCTGCGATCTCGGGTTCGGCCCAAAGATCGGACACGTCTTCGAACAGGCCGGCCTCAACATAGGGCTTCATCCGGTTGGCTGCATACCATGTCGCAACGTCCGGTGTGTCCGCCGTAAGGAAGTTGCGGATCTGAGTCTTATACGCCTCGCGGTCGATCACGGTAGTTTCAATCTCGAGCCCCGGATGCTGTTGCGCGAACCGATCGATCATCGCTTCCATCGTCGCGCGGGGCGCCGGGTTCGATGTGTCGAGGAAGATTCGCAGCTCGCCGGACAGTTCGGCTGCTACGGGCGCGGCAAGTGCCGCACTGGCCGCCAGCGCCACCGCAGTACGCTTGAACATGGAATGCATGGTTTCCTCCCTTAGCTTCCATTTTTAGTTTCAAATAATGAAACCGTGTTTTATATATTGAAAACTACACATCGACTCGGTTAGTCTTGTCAAGACCCTCGTGAAGATGGCGATGGGTCAATAGGAGGAGAACAGACGCCCGTGGCAGGTGACGGAACAATAGGAAAAGCATGTGAGGTGCTGGATCAGGTGGCGGCTTTTGCGCGCCCGGTCCGATTTGCGGAACTATTGGAGAGCAGCGATTTCCCCAAGGCTACGCTCTATCGGTTTCTGCAAACGCTGACCAATCAGGGCATGTTGTCATATGACCCTGATCGGCAAACCTATACGCCCGGTTTGCGGCTGGTGCGGCTTGCGCATTCGGCCTGGACACAAAGCTCATTGGCACCGATAGCGCGGCCGTTTCTGGATGCTTTGAGCGCAGAGACTGGGGAAACGGTGCATCTGGCGCAGCTGGATGCCAGTCAGGTTCTGTACGTCGACAAGCGCAATGCCGCGCAACCGATCGAGATGTATTCGCAGGCGGGCAAGGTCGGCCCGGCCTATTGTACCGGCGTCGGTAAGGCGATGATGGCGTATTTGGATGAGGTCGCGCTGGAGCGCGCCGTTTCTCAGCAGAGCTATCACCGATTCACGGATAAAACCCTGACCTCTGAGGCGGCGCTGCGCGCTGACCTCGACCTGATCCGCAGTCGCGGCTATGCCATCGACGATGAAGAACACGAGCCGGGCATTATTTGCATCGCTTGTCCGATTCTGACGTCGGGCGGGCGGATGTTGGGGGCAATTTCGGTCACCGGATCGACCGAGCGGATGAATTTCGAACAATTGGAAACCTGGGTTCCCCGTGTTCGCCGAGTGGCCGAACAGATCGGAGCCGAAGCACAGGCCTGGCGGTTCCCCGAGACCCGCCAATGCGCCGACAACAACAGGATGCAAGCGACATGACCGGAGTGACTCTGAATCAGGCGATCAAGCGATATGGCGAGACGCAGGTAATCCACGGTATTGATCTGGACATCGAAGATGGTGAGTTCTGTGTTTTCGTTGGCCCCTCTGGCTGCGGCAAATCCACTTTGCTGCGTATGATCGCGGGGCTTGAAGAGACGACCGAGGGTCAGATTAATATTGGTGCGCGTGACGTAACCCATATGGATCCGGCCAAGCGCGGCGTTGCGATGGTGTTTCAGACTTACGCTCTGTATCCACATATGACTGTGGCCGAGAACATGGGCTTCGGTCTGCGTATGAACGGGGTCGCCAAATCCGAGATCGACCAAAAGGTTGAGCAGGCGTCGAATATCCTGAAACTGGATCAGTACCTCAAACGCAAGCCCAAGGCCCTGTCTGGTGGTCAGCGACAGCGGGTTGCCATTGGCCGCGCCATCGTTCGGGGACCCGAGGTGTTTTTGTTCGACGAACCTCTGTCTAACCTCGACGCTGAACTGCGTGTCGAGATGCGGGTGGAGATCGCGCGGCTGCACAATGAGATCGGCGCAACGATGATTTATGTGACCCATGATCAGGTTGAGGCGATGACCATGGCCGACAAGATTGTGGTATTGCGGGACGGCCGGATTGAGCAGGTCGGCGCGCCGATGGATCTGTATCGCGACCCGGATAACCGCTTTGTTGCGGGGTTCATCGGCTCGCCCGCGATGAATTTTCTGGAGTGTGATTTTGCGGACGGTAAAGTCTCGCATCCCGCCCTTAGCGCACCGTTGGAGGTGACGGCCAATGTACCTGCGGGTCTGAACAAGGTGACCCTGGGCATCCGCCCCGAACATATCGAAGTTGATCGTGCAGCCGAAACCTGCGCCGTTGATCTGACCGAAGCGCTTGGTGGGGTAAGTTATACCTATCTGTTGACCCCCAATGGCGACAAGCTGATCATTGAAGAGCGCGAAGACCAGCGCAGCAAGCAAGGGGAGCGTATCGGTATCACCGTGCGGTCAGATCGTGCAATGCTATTCGATCCTGAAACCGGGCAACGGTTCCGGTAATCGCAAAATCCTGAGTGAAGCAAAACGCACCGGTCTCTGTGATCTGGTGCGTTTTTTGTCAGTCGTAAATTTTCTGGATTTTGTATCCAATATCCGTTATGGCGAGTCAAAAGGGTGAATTCAACCCGCCTCTACGTTGCCTATTGGAAGGAAAACTTCGATGACGACCAATGTTTTCACCGGCACCATGCCTGCTCTTATGACCCCCTGTAAGGCTGATCGCACGCCTGATTTCGACGCGCTGGTGCGTAAGGGAAAGCAGATGATCGACGCGGGAATGTCAGCGGTGGTCTATTGCGGCTCGATGGGGGATTGGCCGTTGTTGACAGACGCACAGCGGATGGAGGGTGTTGAACGGTTGATCGATGCAGGGTTGCCCGTGGTGGTCGGGACCGGGGCCATCAATACAAAATCTGCTGTGGGCCATGCGGCCCATGCGCAGAAGGTTGGGGCGGTCGGCCTAATGGTGATCCCGCGCGTGTTGTCGCGTGGCAGCTCTCCGGCAGCGCAAAAGAACCATTTCCAGGCGATCCTGACCGCCGCGCCGGATGTGCCCGCGATCATCTACAACAGCCCGTATTACGGATTCGCCACGCGGGCAGACCTGTTTTTTGCCCTGCGCTCCGAGCATCCAAACCTAATCGGATTCAAGGAATTCGGCGGCAAGGAAGATCTGCGTTATGCGGCCGAAAACATCACCAGTCAGGATGATCAGGTCACCCTGATGGTTGGCGTGGATACCGAGGTTTTTCATGGCTTTGTCAATTGCGGCGCGACGGGCTCGATCACCGGGATAGGCACCGCCTTGCCGCGTGAGGCATTGTTGCTGGCCGGGTTGTCCAAAAAGGCGGCCCAAGGCCATGCCGAGGCTCGCCAGCGCGCGAGAGAGCTGACCGAGGCGATCCATGTGCTGTCCAGCTTTGACGAAGGCCCGGACCTGGTGCTGTATTACAAGCATCTTCTGGTGCTGAACGGGGAACAGGAATACCGTCTGCACTTCAATGAAACGGACGAGTTGACAGATGCGCAGCGCAACTATTGCGAACAGCAATATGACCTATTTCGCACATGGTTCGCCGACTGGTCCAAACAGGGCGGAGTAATCGCTGAATGCATGTGATCGACAGCCACACCGGGGGCGAACCCACACGGGTTATCCTAAGTGGCGCACCCGATTTGGGTTCCGGCCCGTTGGGCGAACGCGCCCACCGGTTGGCGACAGACCATGAGGAGTTCTATCGCTCGATCATGTTAGAGCCGCGCGGCCAGCCTGCCATGGTTGGCGCGCTGCTGGTCGAGCCGGTTGATCCGACCTGTGTGACTGGCGTGATCTATTTTGACGTGGATGCCGTGCTGGGCATGTGCGGTCACGGAACCATCGGGCTAACCGTCACGTTGGCCCATCTGGGGCGGATCGGTGTTGGACAACATCGCATTGAAACGCCTGCTGGGATCGTAACGGTCGACCTGCACGACGCCAACACTGTCACCGTCACGAATATCGAAAGCCGCCGGGTGCATCGCGGGGTGACGCTGGATGTGCCGGGTTATGGCGCGGTGACCGGCGATGTGGCTTATGGCGGCAACTGGTTCTTTATCGTTGATCCCAGCCCTATACCGGTGGAAACTGAAAATATCCCACAGCTGACCGATATGACAGTTGCGATCCGAGAGGCCTCGATTGCGCAAGGGATTGGCGGAGAGCAGGGTGAACCGATCGACCATGTGATCTTTCAGGGCGCCTCGGATGATCCGACGGTCCATGGTCGCAACTTTGTGCTGTGCCCGGACGACAATTATGACCGGTCCCCCTGTGGCACCGGCAGTTCCGCGCGTCTGGCCTGTCTGGCCGCTGATGGGGTGCTGAAACCTGGCGAAGAGATTGTGCAACACAGCGTCATCGGCAGCGCCTATCACCTGTCATATCAGCCCGGCACGAATGGTGGTGTCATCCCGTCGATAACCGGGCGGGCCCATATTATGGCCGAGGCGACGCTAATCTTTGGGGACAATGACCCCTTCAAGGCGGGCATCAACCTATGACCTCGCGGGTCGTCGTGATCGGCGCTGGCGTGATCGGCATCACAACCGCGCTTGAGTTGCAGCGCCGGGGCCATCGCGTTCTGGTTCTGGATCGTGAGGGTGTTGCAGCACAGGCCTCGGCCGGGAACGCAGGCGCGTTTGCCTTTTCCGAGGTCGAACCTCTGGCAAAGCCAGGGATTATGCACAAGGCACCTAAATGGCTTCTGGACCCGCTGGGGCCGCTGTCCGTACCACCTGCTTATGCACTCAAAATCGCGCCGTGGATGTACCGGTTTTGGCGGGCCAGCCGACCGGGACGGTATCAAGACCACCTGCGCGCGCAGGCGCGACTGATGGACTTGTCCCGCGCGGCTTTGGACCGTTTGGTCACTTCGGTGAACGGCGAAGCGATGATGCAGCGTGACGGACAAATGCAGCTGTACGAAAGCGAGGCCGAATTCCGCGCCAGCCTGCCCGAGTGGGAGCTGCGGCGCCAACATGGGATTGATTTCGAACTGCTGGACAGTCGCGAGGCACTTGCCGAAAAACAACCCGGCCTGAGCCCCCGTTTTACCCATGCAGGGTTCACGCCGAACTGGATGAACACTGTCGATCCAAAGAAATGGGTTGCGCATCTGGCCCAGACCTTTCGCGATCGCGGAGGGCAGATTGAAATTCATGACACGCGCGGGCTGACTGCTGATGAAGGCGGCGTTCGGATCGCTCTGTCAGACGGTGAGAAAAAGGCAGCCAAGGTGGTTCTGTGTGCCGGCGCATGGTCGCATCACCTTGCGCGGACACTGGGCGACGCGATTCCGCTTGAGACTGAACGTGGCTACAATACTACCCTTCCTGCCGGTGCGTTTGACCTGCGCATGCATCTGACATTTGCGGGTCACGGATTCGTCGCCACACGAATCAATGGCGGCGTTCGGATCGGCGGAGCGGTTGAATTGGGTGGGCTGACCCTTCCGCCGAATTACAAACGAGCGGACGCGTTGCTGAAAAAAGCGGTGCAATTCCTGCCCGGATTGAACACCGATGGGGGATCGCAGTGGATGGGGTTCCGCCCATCCCTGCCAGACAGTCTGCCGGTGATCGGAGCCTCGCCGAACGCGCCGGACGTCATTTATGCCTTTGGCCACGGTCATCTGGGTCTGACGCAATCGGCAGGAACGGCTGAATTAGTCGGAGCTTTGATTGACGGGCAACCTTCTCAGATTTCCCTAACCCCTTTTTCCGCCACCCGGTTCTAAGGACAAGACATGCGCAGCATCAAAACCATCCACGTGATTTCGGCCCATGCAGAAGGTGAGGTGGGGGATGTCATCGTCGGCGGGGTCCAGCCACCGCCCGGAGAAACCCTGTGGGATCAGCGCTCGTTCATCGCCCAGGATCAGACTCTGCGCAATTTCGTATTGAACGAACCCCGCGGCGGCGTGTTTCGCCATGTCAATCTGTTAGTGCCACCCAAACACCCCGAGGCGGACGCCGCCTTTATCATCATGGAGCCCGAAGACACGCCGCCCATGTCGGGATCGAACTCGATCTGCGTGTCGACGGTGCTGCTGGATGGCGGGATCATCCGGATGCAGGAACCCGAAACCTATATGACGCTTGAGGCGCCGGGCGGATTGGTCCGGGTCCGCGCAGAATGCCGGGACGGCAAGGCCCAGCGTATTAACGTGCAGAACTTGCCAAGTTTCGCCGACAAGATCGCAGTACCGTTGGAGGTTCCCGGCGTTGGTACGTTGACCGTGGACACGGCCTATGGCGGCGACAGCTTTGTGGTGGTCGACGCCGCCGCGCTTGGGATCGAGATTGTTGAAAATGAGGCCCGCGATATTGCGCGCATGGGTGTGGCGATCACGAATGCCGCCAACGAACAGCTTGGCTTTGCCCATCCCGAGAACCCGGATTGGAACCACATCTCATTCTGCGCCTTTTGTGGCCCGCTTGAGACCACCGAAACCGGCCTGACCGGCAAGTCCGCAGTGGCCATCCAGCCGGGCAAGGTCGACCGATCACCCACCGGTACGGCGGTCTCGGCGCGTATGGCGTTGATGGCTGCAAAGGGGCAGATGACGGCCGGGCAGACGTTCGATGCAGTTTCGATCATCGGTTCTCACTTTACCGGTCGGATTGTCGCCGAAACCCGCGTCGGCGACCGCCCGGCCATCACCCCTGAGATCAGCGGCCGTGGTTGGATCACCGGCATCCACCAGCACATGCTGGACCCAGACGACCCCTGGCCCCAGGGATACCGGTTGAGTGACACGTGGGGCGTGTGATCAATCACCGCGGTTGCGCGTGTGGTTTTTATGGCTCACTTACAGCAGGTTGACGGTAAAGGCATCTTGAGAATGGGCCGGGGATAACCACCTAAAGGTGAGTATCTCTGACCCAAAGGAGCCTATGTGCATATACGCCTTGCTGCCCTGATCATTGTGATTGCTGCTTTCGTTTAATTCACCTTCCAGATTGGAAGCGAAATACACGCAGCTGACCGCAACATGTCTAGGCAACAATGGCAGTATGGCTACGGTTGTTTCGGCATGTACGGCATTGATAGAGGTCAATGGGCTCACTCCGGATCAGAGAAATGAACTGATGAAGGCGCGGGGGTGGGCCTATTACTGCGGTCGGCGTTACGCTGAGGCCATTTCCAACTATGATGCGGCTTTGGCCCTGCGACCGAACGATGCGACCTCGCATCTAAGACGCGGCATGGGGTTGGACGCACAGTGAAATTTCGATGCGGCTGAAACAGAGTATGCCAAAACGCTGCAAATTGATCCGAACAACATCAATGCCTTGCTTGAAAAGTCGAAAATTGACGAAAAACATGGGCGTCTTGAAGACGCTGCCCAAGGTCATAAACGGGTGCTCGAGATAAAGCCGGACAGCAGCAAAAGCGGTTATGCGGTTGCACGCTTACTAAATCGTATTGACGGGAAAGATGGGGTAAAGGCGTTTTTGGATCAGGCTTCAACGCGTTGGCCGGAACAGGCTTGGGTTCACAATGTGCGAGTTTACTATCACCTTGGCTACACAGGGGACCTCTCGCGCGCATTGGAGGCAGTGTCAGAGGTTGATCGTTTGACTTCGGATGTAGAAGGGGTGTTGCTGATGCAAGCAACTATCCACCTTACAATTGGAGAGGAAGAGCAGGGGATAGAATACGTTCAGAGGCTTGCTGCGTACATGAATGAAAGCGATGAGCATTTAAAAGGAATATTCATTAAAAGATGGTTCTACGCGGCTATTAACTGGCATTTGTGGAAGGACAAAAGAGAAGCGTTGTGGCGCGGTCATCTTTTTGCGGTTATGGGTCGCCCGGAATTGGCGACACCAGAATTAGAGAGTGCTCTACCAACGCTTGCGTACAAAGGCCGAAAAGCGGTCTTGGACATGTTTAGCAAGCGAGGGGTGTCAGTTGCGCCACAAGCCTATGCTGGGTCGACTAAACATCTGAACGAAGCGGTTGCAGACTACGTTATACAAGCCGGGAAGTTGTTGGAGAACCTTAGCTTTCGCTCGGAAAATGCGACATCGGGTAACTAGAGAAAGTGATTGCCGGCTCAAGTTTAGCATTTTCCAGCTCGTATAGCCCTGGAATCTCACGACCCGTGTCAATTTGCGCGCCCACTAGACGATTGATCCCAAGGCAAACCTGATTTAAGGGAGACCCTGTCAAATCAGAGTCACCATTGGGGCGCCTGGATTCCCGCGCCCCGGTACCAGCCACGCAGATGTGGCGCTACTCTTGGATCGCACGCCCCGAAAGGCTGAAAAAAGGTAAAAGAATATGGCAGAAAAATCGAACTTCGATATATTGTATACCATTGTAGACGAAGCGCCTGAGCTGGCCAGCGCGTCCTTCCTGCCCATCATTCGCAAATTCGCCGGCGCCGCGGGTGTCAGTGTTGGAACCAAGGATATTTCGCTGGCAGGACGTATTCTTTCGACCTTCCCCGAAAACCTGACCGACGAACAGCGCATCACCGACGATCTGGACGCGCTGGGTGAGCTGGTGAAAACGCCCGAGGCCAACGTGATCAAGCTGCCGAACATCTCGGCCTCGGTCCCGCAGCTGGTTGCTGCCATCGAAGAACTGCAATCGCAGGGCTATGATATCCCGAACTACCCCGAAGAGCCTTCGACCGAAGAGGAAAAGGCGATCCGCGCGCGGTATGACGCCATCAAGGGTTCGGCCGTGAACCCGGTTCTGCGCGAAGGCAACAGCGATCGTCGCGCCGCGAAGGCCGTCAAGAATTATGCCCAGAAAAACCCGCATTCGATGGGAGAATGGGCCGCTGACAGCAAGACCAAAGTGTCGTCGATGTCCGGCAATGACTTCTATGCCAACGAAAAATCGGCCACCATCACCGCGGCACAAGCGGGCGATGCAAAGATCGAATTCGTCGGCAAAGATGGCAGCGTGACTGTCCTGAAAGACGGCTGGCCGCTGGACCAAGGCACCGTGGCGGACGCCACCTTTATGTCGGTCAAAGCACTGTCTGCCTTCCTGACCGAAGCCATTGAGGACACCAAGAAAGACGGCACCATGTTCTCGCTTCATATGAAGGCGACCATGATGAAAGTGTCGGACCCGATCATCTTTGGCTATGCCGTCAAAGCCTGGTTGGCGCCGGTGTTCGAAAAATACGGCGCTGAGCTGGATGCTTTGGGTGTGAACCCGAACTCGGGCCTGGGTGATCTGCTGGACCGCGTCAAAGGCAACGCCGAGATCGTGGCCGCCATTGACGCCCTGAAAGCTGACCGTCCGTCCATGTATATGGTCGACAGCGACAAGGGCATTACCAACCTGCACGTACCGTCGGATGTGATCATCGACGCCTCGATGCCCGCAGTGATCCGCGCGGGCGGCAAGGGTTGGGATGAGACTGGCGCCAAGGGCGACACCAACTGTGTGATCCCTGACCGCTGTTATGCCGGTGTTTATGATGAGGCGATCAACTTCTTCAAAGCCAATGGCGCGCTGAACCCGGCCACAGCCGGTGCTGTCGCCAACGTTGGCCTAATGGCGCAGAAAGCCGAAGAATACGGCTCGCATCCGACCACGTTCGAAGCGCCTGCTGATGGCGTGATCCGCATCGTGCTGGCTAACGGTGACGCCCTGCTGTCACATGAGGTTGAGGCTGGCGATATCTGGCGCGCTTGCACCGTCAAGAAAGCTCCGATCGAAAACTGGATTCAACTGGCATTGGACCGCCAGCGTCTGACAGGTTCCGAGGCGATCTTCTGGCTGGACGCAAACCGCGCCCATGATGCCGAGCTGATCAAATACGTCAAACCGGCGCTTGAGGCTGCTGGCGTGGCTGACAAGTTCCTGATCATGGCCCCGCGCGAAGCGACCCAGCAAAGCTTGCAAACGATCACCGCTGGCAAGGATTCGATCGCCATCACCGGCAATGTGTTGCGGGATTACCTGACCGACTTGTTCCCGATCCTGGAACTGGGCACCTCGGCCAAGATGCTGTCCATCGTCAAGCTGATGAATGGCGGTGGCCTGTTTGAAACCGGTGCTGGTGGCTCGGCTCCGAAACACGTGCAGCAGTTGGTCGAGGAAAACCACCTGCGTTGGGACTCGATGGGTGAGTTCTGCGCGTTGGGTGAATCGCTGAACTTCCTGGCCGATAGCAAAGGCAACGCCAAGGCAGGTGTTTTGGGTGCGGCAGCCGAGGCCGCAACGCAAGGCATTTTGGACAACAATAAATCGCCCAGCCGTAAGGTTGGCCAGCCCGACAACCGCGACAGCCACTATTGGTTTGCGCGCTATTGGGCCGAGGCACTGGCGGCACAGTCCGACGATGCAGACCTTGCGGCCGAATTTGCGCCAATCGCCAAAGAGCTGGCCGAAAAGGAAGGTCAGATCCTGGGTGAACTGGCCGCCGCGCAAGGCGCGCCTGCCGATCTTGGTGGCTACTATCACACCGACCCGGCCAAGGCCGCCGCTGTGATGCGCCCCAGCGCAACATTGAATGCGATCATCGGCTGATCGCCGAAAGTCACGCCTTTAGCCGTGGCTTTTTCGCTGAAAAATGGAGATCAAAATAGAAAAAAGGGCCGACCCCCAAAAGTCGGCCCTTTTTCGAGTGAGTGGGGAGGCTGCGCCTCTCCGGTTTAGTTGATTTCAGAATATCACTCTGAGCTATTCCGGGTATTAGGGGATTCCCGTAGGCTCCGCATTTGAACCCCAAGAAATTGACCGAATAACGGTACCAGAAACCAAAAAAGGCCGGTCCTAAGACCGGCCCTAAGGGTTTCAGGTGAACTAAAAGATCAGTTCGACGCTGCGTTCAGCTTTTCGTTCTGCTCACGCAGGGTATCCGAGATGATCGCGTACCACTCGCCGGACTCACGCATCTCAATCAGGCCTTTGTTCATCATCGCAATGTATTCGCGTGCGAACGGGTTGGTGCGGTGCGCGAGGAAGCTCATCGAGGACAAGGTGGATACATATGGGTTTTCAACGATGTCAGCCGAGGTCAAGCCCATGTCATTCATTGTCGATGCGAACAGATCCACTTCGAATGCCGCCACATCTGCGGTGCCGGTCAATACGGCATCCAGACACTCACGGGCTGTATTGGGCTGGACCACGGTTGTGTTGTTGTGGTTCAAGCCTTGCTCTTCAAGCACCACCATGCTCCAGCCTGCCATGCGGCAGATGGTCGAGCCTTCAAGGTCCTTGAAAGAAGTCGCACTTGCATAGTCGCTTTCCGGCAGTGTGAAGAAGCCACCCACGATGTCATAGACCGGGACCGATGCGACAAACTGCGTGCAGCGGGCTTCGGTAGCTTCAGACCACTCATACGAGCGGTTAGTGCAGTCCGGAACGGTCCATGCAATCGAGATGTCAAACGCCCCAAGCGGCAACAGGGTGTCCAGGTGCGAGCTCCAGTCATCAACAAAGCTGACCGAGTATTCGCGCTGGTTGCCCGCACGCTGAAGGCTGGTTGTTGCCAGACGGGTCATAATACCGCCACCGTTCAGGGTTTCAGTTGTAAATGGCTCCCATCCGTTGCCCGCGACCATCTTGATCGGCGGCGCATAGACATTCGAACGCTTGACGCTTGCCGCACGCTGTTCCTCGGCCGCAATCACTTCCTGAGCGGATTGACCGTTCGGCAGGCTGCCGTCTTCACAAGGCAGCGCAAGAACCAGACCAGGGGCCAGATCGTTCGGGTTGGTGATCAGGTTGCGGTTCGCGTTGAAGATCGGCTGATAGTTCGACGTGCCATAGGCTGCGATGGCGATGGTGGCCATCGTGTCGCCATCCGCGACGGTATAGTTGGTACAGGCTTCTTGTGCGGCGGCGGCTCCGGCGCTCAGGGCGGTGACGGCTGTTGCCGACAGCGCGACTTTCTTCAGGTTGAATTCAAACATGTCCACTTCCTCCAGACTTTTTAGTTGTCAGGCCGGTTGAGGCCTTAGCCATTTTCCATTTGATGACGCAGAGCGGTCGAAACGATGTCACGCCATTCGCCAGATTGCTGCATGATTGCCAGACCCTGGTTGAGCGTCTCAAGGATCGCTTCCCCATCCGGATTATCTTTGTGGGTCATGACGTTAAGCGACTTGATCGCCGCCAGGTTGGGGTTTTCGAGAATGCGATGCTCATAGCCCAGGCGGCTGATTGCACCGACGGCCAAGTGAGCTTCGATCGCGACGATGTCTGCGGTGCCTTCCATAACCGCGTGAAAGCAATCATCCGGTGACACCGGGCGCATCAGCGTGATCGCCGGTTCATAAAGACCTACTGCATCCATATGCGACAGTGACCAACCCTCGGGGCGGCAGATCGTGGTGCCCGCAAAATCGGCATAGGTCAGCGTCTGTTCATAGCCCGAGCCTTCGCGGGCAAAGAAGGTGTCCACAACCTCATAGAACGGGTTCGAGAAATTGTAAGTCTCGCACCGCGCGCGGTCATTTTCCGACAGGGCCTCGGCCGTTTCGCAATTGGGGCGCGACCAGGGGAAGGTGCCGTCAAAGGCCAGTGTCGGCATCAGCAGGTCCAGATGCGAGGACCAGTCGTTGACGAACTGAATCTTGTAGGCCTGCTCGGGTGCGGCCCGAAGCATCGCGGTTTCCACCAGATTTGTATAAAGGCCGCGATGGGGCAGGGCCTCATCTGTGAACGGCGCATAGTTGCCGCCGGTGATCAGCAGCAACTGGCGATCCCGAATATCGGGGCGGATCCCGCCATCCGCGTCGCGGATCAGTGCGGCACCCTCGGCGCGGGCGGCTTCGATTTCTTCGCGGGCCGCGGCTTTGGCTGCAACCACCGCGTCCTCGCTTGTCTTTTTGGCTTCGGCCTCGGCTTCTGCTACGCGGGCTTCGGCCTCGGCTATTGCTTTAGCTGCCCGCTTTTCGGCTGCTGCGACCAGTTCGGCTGCCATCTCGGCTGCCATGGCTTCTGCTTCCGTTTGCGGAACTTCCCGCGCACGCCCGATATCTTCCAGACAGGGCAGGGTCAGTACGTCGCCCACGCGGATGATATTCGGGTTGTTGCCGATCACGTCGCGGTTGGCGTCAAAGATGATGCGGAAATCCTCGGTCGAATAAACATTGATCGTCAATTCGCGCAGGCTGTCGCCTGATTGGATTTCGTAGGTTGAGCACGCCTCTTGCGCCGAGGCGGCTCCGGCCGCGGCAGCAAGTGCCAGGCTGGATATGAACAGATGGGTTTTCATGGGTCCTGTATCTTTGCCTTGGTTAGTTTCTTGTTAATTTCACAACACCGATCGAGGCATTGTCCTGATCGGGGTCAAACTTGGCGTGAAGCGCCTGCAACAACGCTTCGGCGATGTCCTGCGCCCATGCATGCGCGTTGGCCTGCACAATGGTCTGAATTTCCGCGTCGCTGAGGAACTGCAGCCCGTCACTGCCCAGGATCAACACGTCTGCTGCAGTCAGGTGCAGCGGCTCTTCCGGGCAATCGACCTTGGGGATTTCGGCCCCCATGACCACTGACGTCAGTTGGTTGCGATCCGGGTGAACCTGCGCTTCAGCCTCTGTCAGAGTGCCTTGGGCCACCTGCGCGTCAATGACCGGAGCCATGGAGTGATCTTCGTTGATCTGGCGCAGCACCCCGTCGCGGAACAGGTACAACGGGCTGTCGCCGATCGAAATCCAGAACACGCGCTGTTCCAGCAACAGCACCCCCAAAAGGGTAGACCCCATGTTGAGGCCCTCGCCGTTTTCCTCGCAGCGCGCGGCAATTGCGGCATTGGCTTGCATGGCAGCCAAGGGCAACGCGTCGATTATCGCGCTTTCGGTCGGGGTATTGCTCTCAAGCTCAGCGTCCAGGGCCTCGCGCCAGGCGGCAATCACAAGTTCCGAGGCGACTTCGCCTGCCGCATGACCACCCATGCCGTCGGCGACAACAACATAGCTGGCATTGGCCGCATCGAACATGCGCGCCGCGATCGCGTCTTCCTGCGAGTCGCGCTGACCCTGTTCCAGGATCAGAGCAATGTCATATGCCGGTTGCGCCAGCATCTATTAAGCATCCCGCCAGTCAAAGCCGTCATCGCAAAAGGCGGCAAATCGAACTGAGGTTTCGCTGATCCGGATCAGGTCGCCACTGGACAGCGCAACAGTACTCAGCACCGGTTTGCCGTTCAGACGGACCAGGTTGGCTTTGCCGCCGTGACCCAGATAGCATTTGCGGTCTTCGGGATCATAGGCGATCACCGCATGATTACTGCGTGAAATACCGGTGTCGCCAAAGTCCAGTTGAATAGCCTGGTCGTCGTTGCGACCAATCTGCATCAGCCCCTCAGTCAGGGTGATGCAGGATCCACGACCCGGTCCGGCGGTTACGACCAGCCAACCCACAGGGAAGGTTTCCTGCGCAGTCTCGGTCTTGGCTACCGGTTCTGCGCTTTCGATCATCTCCTGAACGTGCGTGTCGGCGCGTTCAAAACCAAGGAACGTGGTCTTGACGCGGCCACGGCGGTCCTCGGAGGCGGGCGCTTGAACCGGCTGAGGCAGTTCCGGTGTAATTTCTGGTTCAGGCGCGATTTCAGCGACTGGTTCGGGTTGCGCAGGTTCAACCGGCTCGGGCTGAGCGGTCTCAAGTGTTTCAACAACAACCTCAAGAATGGCCTCTTCCTGCGGCTCCTCGGCCTGTGCGGTTTCTTCCGTCTCGACCTCTTCGTCGGTGGCGATGTGCAGGGTTACAACCGGCTCTTCTGGTTCGGGCAGGGTTTCGGGTGTTTCGAAGATGTTATCCTCGGCCTCTTCGACCACTTCGGTCACCACGACGTCATCCGAGGCATCTTCTTCCGGCTCGTCGGAAAACTCAGGCATGTCCTTTTCGGGGATCAGTTCGTCAGCTTCTTCGTAGGAATCCGACGACATGTTGCCACCGGCCAGCGCGTTACGCAGTGCGTTGAAATCCGCAATCGGCTGGGGCTTTTCCGCCTCGGGCTCTGCGGCTTCTTCCGCGACCACTTCTACTTCGGTTTCTGTTTCTTTAGGTTTGCCGGCACCTTCGAGAAGCCGGCTGAGAGGGCTTTTATATTTGAACATGGTGTCGACACCTTTGCTTTTTGACACAGGGTTTTCGTCCTGCGGGGCTGCTACTCGCCTCTGCGCGCATCGGCACAACGGCACTTACAATTTGGAAATCAAACCAACTTTATTCTGCCGCGACGGGCCGGTCCCCGTCAGGGTGGCGGATTTCCAGGCACCACCCTTCGCTTTGACTTTGCGGCAGATCACTTTCGAACCGGTCAGATTACTCCTGCGCTAGCTGCATCACGGCCTCAGCTTCGGCACCGTTGCGCAGCACGGTCAGTCGGGCCTGCGTGAGATTGTCCGAAACCAGAGCTTCCAGCAGGGCATCCAGGCTTTCTTCTTCGTTCAGGATGGCCCCGGTTTGCGCTTCCGAGACTAGAACATCACCAGTCCGAAGGCTTCCCGCCGTGTCGGTGGGGGTGCTCGTTACAGTCGCCTTCCAGCCCTGACCGTCTTCATTGCGGACGGTAAAGCCAATGCCGTTTTCCAAACCGATCACACGGATGGCAGGCAGGGCCAGCAAGCCGTTCTGGGCCAAGGTCTTGCCCAGCGGACGATAACGCGCGGTCACACGGATATACCCGTCAGGATCAACGGAAAGATCATCCAGAACATGCGCGGCGAAGCTTGCATTCTCGCGGATCGGTTTGCCATTCAGCGTATAGATCGCAGCGCCGCGCGTGACCCAATCGCCGATCACCGACATGTCTTGTGCCGGGTCAACACCGGTAACGGCGATGATGCTGCCGGTGGATACACGACGTCGCGAGAACTGGAACGGAATCTCAACATCCCAATGCGAGAAGGCAACTTGCGTTTCCGCAGGGGTTCCCGACGAAACTTCTGCGGGTGAAGGTTCGGCTGTCTGGGCTTGGACCTCTTGTGTGTCAGCCGAGGTGGCCTGTGTCTGCTCGACAGGCTCTGGCGTCGGTTCTGCCGTAACGGGCGCCGGTTCAACTGGTTCCGGCGTAGGTTCGGTGTTGGCCACCTGCTCGACAAGGGCTTCGGTATCAGCAGTCTGCTCGACAGGTGCTGCCGTTTCAGTTTCGACCTGGGTTGTTGCTGGGGTGGTGGTCTCGGTCGTTGCGGGTTCGGCCACAACCGCAATGTCCTGTGCGGGTTCCGGTTTTTCGCTGGTCATCAGGAAGTATCCGCCCGCCGCCAGACCGGCCACAACAACGGCAATGCCCGCAACCAGTTTTCCGCTGCCGCCTGATCCACTTTTGACCACAGTGTCAACGGCGACGGCCGTGTCTTCCTTGGACGTGAACTTGGCCAGTTCATCGTCGTTTTTATCTTCGTTGCCCAGAGCCAGATCTGCGTTGCCAGCCAGTAGTGCGGTGACCACCGCCTCGGCGTTTTCGCTTTCGGCTTTGATCCGGGCTTTTTCAACCTCATCATCCTTGCGGTCCATCGCAACGATGACGGAAACCGGACGATAGTCGAACGTATCGAACATCACGCCCGGACCGCGGAACATGCGCAACCAATCCAACGCGCTTTGCAGGCGGTCAGTGACGTGAACCTCCATCGCCTTGTCGATCGCTTCAAGGAACCCATCCGGATAGCCTTTGAACTGTCCAGCCAACGGAGAGTATGGGTCGTCCTGGTCATTGTTGAATGCGTTCAGGCGGGTCTGACCATCAATTGGGCGTTCTCCGCTGATGGCGTGATACAGCGTGGCGGCCAGCACATAGAGATCACTGCTGGGGCCTTGATCGGCGCCACGCACATAGAATTCGTGGGGGGAATAACCGTCCTTGATAACCCGCAGGGTCAACAGAGCCGCGGATTGCTGTGCCGCTTGCTCGCGCGCGGCGCCAAAGTCAATCAGCACCGGATCGCCGTTCTCGTTGATCAGGATATTGTCGGGTGAGATATCCCGGTGCAGCATGCCGCTTTGGTGGATGAAGGACACCGCAGACAACATCCTTTCGGTCACCTGTACGATGAAATCCGGCCCGGCCTTGTTGTCGGAGTTCTCAACGTAATCCAACAGATCGCATCCCTTGATGAAATCCATCGCGATATAGGCGGTGTTGTTGTCTTCAAAGACCTGGTGGACGTCTACAATATTGGGATGCACCAGACGCGCGTGGTTGCGTGCCTCTTGAATGAACAAATCAATGATGGCGCGCAGATCGTCCTTGTGGTCAGGATCGGCGGGTTCGACCATGTCGCCATTGCGGCGGCACAAGGCACCCGGAAAGCACTCTTTGATCACCACGTCACGTTCTAGGCTGTCGCGGGCCAAATAGGTGATCCCAAAGCCGCCATTGCTTAGGAAACGCAGGATTTCATACTGACCGCGCAGTAGTTTTGCGCCGCGTTGAAGTCCTTCAATTTTCGGTTCGTCGTGCGATGCACCGACCGCCTGGTTGTGGCTCATTTCTTTCCGCCCGTTCTGATCGTTTTGCGGTTTATTTAACTGGGCTAAATCGCCCTCGAACTCACAACCAAACACAACCGCAGGACACTTAAGACGGTTAGACGTTTCAAATTTGACTTTATTGGGGCCGCCTCATGGCTTCACTATGGACCGTTTTCGGATCAATACTACATATTGTATTTCTGTGAGGTGGTGTTTCTAAATGTTGAAAATCAGCCTGCACAAAATGCAAGCTAATCGACTGTTTGTCTCCGCTTGGTCAACGGAGTCAGAAAGTTTTAGGTGCGATTCTGGGGCATTCGAATCGCTGTATCGCGACTCAATTTTAACGAGAAGTTATCAGGTTCCGGTTTTTGGCTGCGCCGAATCCACTCGGCTGCCTGCCCAGGCAAGGTTATCGCTGAGCTGTGCCAGAATGCTGATCGCGTCCTTCAAGGGAGCGTCACCGCTTTCAAATTGCAACAACAACAACAGGTCGGTGGCCTTTTCGAACTCGCCCGGGATCCAGTCGGCCGTGGGGTCGATTTCTCCCCCTTGCTCTAACCGTTCGGCGAAATCTTCGACGATTTCCTGGCACGAATGCAAAAAGGCCGACGGTTCGATATCCGACGACTCACGCAGGTCTTCGTAGATGCTGGCAATTGCGGCCAGCCAGTCCTCGAGGATCGGGTTTTCAAGCGGCGGCAGTGCGGATTCCAGCGTGGCATGCATCGAGGTAGTGTCGGCCGGCTGCGGCTCGGCCTCGGGCAGGTCCAGCGTTTCCAGAAAGGGCAGAAAGTCCTGTTTCAGGTCTGCCTGTGCGGCTTCAAGGTCAGCCAGACGGCGGGCGGATGCGATCTCTAAAACCTGTTCGGCCAGATTTTGGCCACCACAAGTTTCCCACAGGGTAAAATCGGGCTCGGGCTCCTGCGCCATGGCGCGGACGGCAACCGGCGTGCCAATAGGCACGACCGAGCGGAACAAATCGCCCTTTTCCTTGTTGAGCCGCGACAGAACCCGATCCAGTGCTTCGCTGACATGCGGCAGATCGGTGTGGGTGACGGCCAGCAGACTATTGGCGCGCAGCTCTTGTGGGACTTGTACCCACAGATGCCGTTCGGTTTCACGCCAGGCATTGGTCCCGTTGGTACACCAGATCGCACAATCGACGAATTTCAGCAGATCGAGCGTCTCTTTGTAATTGTCGTCCAGCGCGCCGGTTCCCGGCAGATCGAACAAAGAGATTTCCTGCAGGGCAGGGGTGTTCAGCCCAACCGAAATGAAATCGGGTTCATCCGCGGCTGCTTTTTCCAGAGCGATGCCGGAATAAATCTTGGGTTCACGATCCCACCAGCCCACGGTGGTTTCCGGAGTTTCGGAATAGGCGACGATAACCAGTGGCAATTTCAGGTGTTGTGGCCCGGTGGGCAGGATATCGGCCCCGGCCAACATGTTGGCAAGGCTGGACTTGCCAGCCCCGAATTCCCCGGCAAAACCGATGTTGACCGCGTTGGACAGCCGTTCGGCATGGGACAGCGCTCTATCGCGCATATCGCCCAGTGCCTCATCGGCTGTCAGGTTTTCGGTCACGGTCAGAAAGCGTTCAAGTTGTCTTACTTCCTGTTCGGTTCCGGGAAATTCGATCATTCCGCCGCCTCTGCTAGTAATTTGTCTACGTCATCCGCGCCGAATACTGCGCTTAGTTCTGCCACGATGCGCTGTGCCTGATCAAAGGCCATTTGAGCCTCGGTGCGCTCATTGGTTTCGCCGCTTCCAATGCGATGTTCAAGATGCCCGGCCAGCAAGGCCAGATAGTGATCCAAAACGGTGTTCAGGCGCTCCAACAAATCGCTGCGGGCGGTGTCTACCAGATCATCGCCGATCATCTCGAATTCCTGAACGATCATGCGTTCGGCGCGGGCGACAACGCTTTTGCGTGAAATCAGACGTGACAGCCAGCTGACCCGCAGTTCAACCGTAATGCCGCGGGTCAGAGCTGTGATATCCGGGCGGAACCAGCGTACGGCACTGGTATTCATGCGGTTGTCGCTTGGGTCTTGCCAGCCGGGCAGGGCGCGCAAGGCGGCATTGCTTTGCATATCAATCGAGTACAATTCGCTCAGCATCCGCTGCCGCACCACTTGCGTGGCCCCTTGAACCAACTCGCGCATTCGGTCGCGCAGCGGAGTGAAGTTTAGTTCGGTATCCCCACCCTTAGCAAGCAGGGGTGAGTCGCCATTCGGTCCCCGAACCACAGCCGAGACAGACTCGGCCACGGTATCGTCCATGACCCCGCGCAGATTGGCCAGAACATCGTCCATGTCATTGACGATTTCCGAGGTTTTTTGCGTTACCAGTGTGCGCAGATCGGCGAGCGTCTTACTATTCTCGTCACCGCTGTCGGGGGCAGGGCTGATTTCCTCTTCGATGACGCGCAGATGGGCCTTGCTGCGCTCAAGCTCGCCTTGGGCAAAACTGTTGAGGTGCTGCCAAGCCATCCGCAGCTGTTCATTGCGCGGTCCCTCGGTCAGCGCACTGGTCACGTGACGGCGCAGGTCTGGCAAGCCCGAAGCGATCATGGCGGCAAACCGCAAGACGCCTTCGCGGCTGATCGGGCCCGAGCCGCGTTTGATTTCTTCGACCCCGTCCAGATATTGCTTCATTTGTTCCGGATGCGCGCGCAGCCAGGCCAGGACCTCATCATGGTTGATACCTGTTTCGTCCCCGGTCAGCGCATAGTGCGCCCACTGGGCGCTGCCCATCAGCACATCGATATCCGAATTGCCAAGTGCTTTTTCCAGACCGTCCATCACATCGGCCCGGACCTTGCCCGCATCTTCGGCTCCACCGCCCAATTCGTCGACGCGGTTGATGAAGACTACGATCTGACCCAGTTCCAGCGCCTGCATCAGGCGGAACAGTTTCAGATCGGCGCGTGACAGGGCCTGATGCGCAGACAGAACCACAACAAAGAAGTCGGATTCCTTGAGGTACTGGCGCGAGATCTCCTCGCGGATCAGCAATGGGTCGTTGACGCCCGGCGTGTCCGTCACCGTCAGCGGGAACGGGAAGTGGCCGATGTCGAAATAGACCTCGGCCTTGCGGGTGATGTCGCTGTAAAGACCACGATCTGATCCAGGGTCGTGCTCACCCTCTTCGGTCGGATCATCCCCGGCACAGACATAGCGCGCCAGATCGTCCGAATTCAGGTCATCCAGATCGTGATGCTGACCCAGCAGGTGTTTATAGCTTTCACCCAGACGCAGCTTGGCGCGGGTTTTCATCGCCTCGACCTGCTCTTCGATCATTTCGCGCTTATAGCTGTCCTCGTCATCGGGGAACATGTTGCGCAGCTCTTCGCCTTCGGCGATCAGCGCTTGCCACTGGCGGTTGTCGAAAAAGTGGAATTCGGCCCCTGCGGTGCGTCCCGATGGGTGGCCGAAATGCATATCGGTAATCACCGTCGTCCACGGGTTCACATCCGACGGCAGGTATTCGGCCTGCCCGGTGAAGCCGTTGATCAAACGGGATTTGCCGGCCTTGATCTGCCCGACAAAGGCAATCGAAGGTTTCAGATTCGTCAGGTCGCTGACAATTCGCGAAATGAACTGGCGGGTCTCTTCATTAGAGGTGCCGTTCATGTCATCGGCAATACGGATTAACTCGCGACGGTTGTTCTCACTCATAAACTTTACCCTGGTAACTTGTAATCACGGATAGAATTAGTCGAAAAATTGAATGTTATGGCCGAAATCATCCGTCCGGCCTCTTCAGGTTGGTCCACAGATTGACGACGGCACCCAGCTTGCGCGCCTCGTGTACGGCCATTGCCAGGTTTTTACCATCGTTCAGGATTGCCAGCCCGGCGTCTTTGCCACCCGAAGGGCGCATGACAATCAATTGCGGATGGTCCATCACGGCGGCGCTGTCGCCATTCCAACCAGCAAGATCGCGGGCAAAGCGGGCCAGCAGGTCAGAATCGGGGTGTAATGATCCATTTTCTTGGCAATCACCTGCCATTTGCAGTGCTGCCCCGTCGGCCCCGGCTGCCAGAACACGCCCCTGTGCAAACCGCTCGGACCCGTCATAGAAACGCTGCGCAAGAGTGTCGTTTTCTTCGCTTTCCAAAGCTTCATCGACGGATGCTATTTCGTCCGGGTCGGCATCCGCAACAATGGAAATAACCGGCTCTGTCGGCACTTCTATGTTTTCACAGGCGGTTTCGATCTCGCTGTAGGTTATGCCAACGTCATCCGCCTCAAGCGCCGTGTCTGGTTGCAGGGAAACAAGCTCAAGCGGAGCAGGAGCACAGGCGATGTCCGTGACCAGCTGCGCCAGTTTGACGGCCAGATCCTCACGCGATTCCGTTTCGAAATCCGGGGCAATACCGGATTGCACGCGAAACACATCCGTCACCCGAGAGCTGTTGACCTCAATCGCCAGGCAATCGCCGTTGGCGGCGGTGAATTCCAACCGACGGGGCAGGATGGTGCCGCGAATGGTACGCAAAACCTTTTCGCGCCGCGCCTGGGCAGTTTCGCCTGGTACGGTCACCGCCGGATTCAGGCGGGCGACAGATGCGCGACCGATATCGTCGAGCAGATCAAGTATGTCCGTGTCCATCATGCCGGGACCCCCCTCTGGTCCGGTCTAAACTGCAGCCGCTACCGGCCCCAGGCTGAGATGCGATTTGGTCAACGCCAACCCGACATTGGCGCTGTTGTGACAGATGTAGCAGACCACGTGATCGGGATATTCCCGGGTCCGCAGAAAGATGTGCAGCCGATCGTTCGAAAACACCGCGATTTCCCCAAATCCTGGACTATCCGACTCTTCTGCTGTGGCCGAGCGCAACAATTCCTCAAAGGCTTTGACGCCGCGACCCTGAAACAGGTTAGCCACGGCAATGGCCAAAGTGTCCAGAACGTCCGCGCTGTCTGTGTCCAAGGTGTTGGTCGCCAGCAACATCCCCGTTTCCATATCGACATACCCGGCTGCAATGCAGTCGGGTATGGTGTCCATCGCGGTGTTCAATGCGGCTTCGATTGTCATCGCTTGCTACCTGCGCTTCGGGTCACAACACATGGAATTCCGCCCCGCCGTTTTTCGAAGCGTTCGGAACCGTATGCATCGAATCCTTGGCCTGACGTGCGTAATGTTCGGCTGCGATCTGGTCGAATTCCTTGAGGAACGCGTCGAACACATTTTTCATGCCTTCAGCGTCGTCCGGCAAATCCTCATCCGCAGTGATGTCGCGCCACATGGACGCCGCGCTCAGCGGTTTTCCTGCCGGTACGTTCAGCAAGTCTTCCAGTTTTTCGCCGTTTTTTGCGGCCGGGGTTGCCTCGTCAGGGGCAGCACCGTTGGACAGCGGCACAACTTGCATGTCCACAAGACCACTGGATTCGGGCTCGGGCTCATACTCATCATCTGCGCCTTTCGCCTGTTCCGCCAGCAAAGCCGTAATTGATGACACCGAGACATCGGCGCGACGGTCTTCCGGTGCCTGTTCGGCGCTCTCACTCTGCTCGGACGTGTCTGCCAACTCGCTTTCTGGCGAGGAAAGGATCGGGTCCGAAGCGGCCAGTTCTTCGGCAGGGCTGTCCACTTCGGGGTCAGACAACAGGTTGATATCGTCATCTTCGTCCAATTCGTCATCATCCAGCAGATCGAACGAGTCTTCCTCGTCGAAACCCCGCACGTGCTCGGACAGGTTCAGGCCGGTATCCGGCGTGTCGCGGAAAAAGGCGCGCAGCTCGTCCTCTTGGGCGTCCTGGACGGGTTCAGCATCCTGCTTTTCCGCCACCATTTCGGCGCGCAGGCGCTCGGCCTCGGCCGCATCGATGCGTTCTTCCCGGTCGGTATCCTCGGCGCGGCGCTCGACACGCGTTGGACGAATTGGAAAGTTGGTGACCACTTCGTCTGCGCCACCCGCCTCGGATTCGGATACGGGGTCGACCAGTTTCAACGGCGCCGGTTCGTCGGCCTGTTCTTCCTTTCGCTTGGGGCGAATTGGCTGAACACGAAGGTCGCCTGACAGGCTGTTGTCGATCTGGTAACGCGCCAGCATATCAGCGCGGTTGTCCATGATCTGTTCGGTGATTTCGAGGAAGCTGTCGACCATCTTGCCGCCACCGCTGCGGGCCCACAGTTCGGCGTCACCGCTTTTGTCCCGCGCCGTGATCGCGTCACGAGCCGAGAACAGGATTGATCTGTTAAACAGATGACCGGCTTCGCGGTTCACGCGGCGCAGCACTTTTTGGCGATCTTTCTGGCCCAACACATCTGCGCGGGTCACCAACAGCAGCGAGTTATGCTGCAACCGTTCGGGCAATGACACCCATGTCGCCCGCTCGGTCTCGCGCCAGGCTTGGGTGGCATGAGTACACCACAGCACGCCATTGGCTTGCCCGACCGCGCGACGCCAGACATCGCTGGAAATTTTCGGGTCGGAAATGCCGGGGGTGTCGATCAGGTCCACCGCTTCCAGAATGTCGGATTCAAGGAAAATGCGAACGAACTGAACGTCGTTGACCCCTACGGTATCAAGCTGGTCCAGCGTAATGTTCTCGCGGCTACCATCATGGCGCTGCACATAGGCCGAACCTTTTCCCCAACTGAACCAGACGGGGGGCAGTTGCGTGGCCGTGACCTGCGTTGGCAGCGCGTGCGAGCGCAGCAAAAAGTTCATCAGCGTCGATTTTCCGGCACTGAACTCTCCCATCAGCGCAAAGATCGGTTTGCGCCGGGACCACTGCTCAATGCGTTCCCATGCCTTAGGAGAGACGAAGCGGGTTTGTGTGTCTTTTGCCATATCGCTACTTATGCTGCCTCGTTACTAAGATCTTTCAGGATGTCACCCAGGATATCGTCGCGCGATTTCTTGGGTGCTATACCGGCCATAAGCGCGGCCTGGCTTGGGTCTTGCTCGGCTGAGGCCGAGATGTTCAACAGGGTCTCGGCCTGCTCGCGCAGGAAGTCAGACAACCCGGCCCGGACATTTTCCAGAACCGCCGCGATCTGATTTTCCTCAAGGTCCTTGGTGATCGAGTTCGCCTCGGATGCGATCAGGCGCGTATAATCGGCAGCGTATGCTTCGAACCCTTTGCGTCGTTGCCACCAGCGACGCCACCATGTGCTTTGCAGGTCCAGCGCAATGGTGCGCCCGATGCCCAGTGGCGGAGGTACGCGAGGGACGATTGGGGCTTCGATGCTGAATTCACCCAGATGGTTGCCCAAAAGCTTCTGATACAGCGCTTCGACATCCGCCGCGGCGGTACTGTAAAGCGCGCCTGCCTCTTTGCGCATCGCACGGGCAAAGCTGAAATAGGCCGCTTTCTGCAATGTACGCAGACCCGCCGGGTCATATTGCCAAGTGCCTTCCTCGCCATTCTGTTCGAGATGCGAAATCAAAGAGTCCGTTGCGCGTTTGACAAAGTTCGCCTCGGCCGATTTCAGACGTTCCAGCACTTTGTCGCGCAAGGCGGTCGTCAGTTCCCCAGCCTTCTTATCGTATTCCTGAGCAACCTTGGCGATTGCCTCTTCCGGGGTCACACCATCCAGATCCCGCACGATCCCTTGGCCGTCGGACAGGTTCTTGGCCACAGCCGTCGCCCGAATCTGGCTGGCGATATTGCGGGCGCGATGCCGGACGCGATCCAACAGGCGAGTACCCGCTCCGTCAGCGATCCGTTCATTCATCGCCAGCAGCAGATCGGGAAGACCCGACAATGCCCAGATTTTATCCAGCGACGGGGCCTGATCACCAAACCCTGCTGCCAAATAGAAGGTATTCAGGGCTTGCCGCGACTCTTCTGTCAGAATGTCGGGATTGCCGGTCAGGGCGGCTTCGGCCCAAAGGGCACTGCCGAACACAACGCTTGTGCTCGTGTCGATATTATTCTGTTTCAGCGTGTCCTGAATGCGGTCGCGGATTTCCGGCACTTGATTGACCGGATCTGACAATTCGTCGATGCGGTTCACAAACAGGATGATCTGGCGGTTTTCAAACTGTGCGATGATCCGCATCAGCGCCATATCCATGGTGGTCAGCGCCTGGCTGGCGGCCAGAACAACAACGCAAACCTCGGACCCGCGCAGGCTGCGCAGCGTGATCTGTTCGCGCACCATAAACGTATCGTTCACGCCGGGTGTATCGCAGAGTTTCAGCGAAATCGGATATTGCGGAATGTCCATGAACAGTTCCGCAGATTTGGTAACGTCGGCAAAACGCCCAGTCTTGGGGTTGATATCCGGGTCTTCGTCATCGCCCAGACAGACATAGCGCTGGATCAGTTCGTCGTCGAAATAGTCATACTGGTGGCTTTGTCCCAGGATCAGGTCAAAATGCTGGCCCAGGCGGGATTCGGATTTGGCCTTCATCTCGCCGATCTGGCGGCGAATATCTTCCATCTCATCATCGGCCCCGGCGCGATTGGCCAGTTCTCCCAATCGGCCACCGCCGACCATCAGGTTGTCCCACTCTTCTTGTTCGAAGAAGGTGAACTTGGCTTTTTTGTCGCCTTCCGTGCGGGTGTTGATGTTCAGCGTGGTTACCACCGAGGTCCACGGGTTCACATCCGACGGCAGCAGGGCGGGGCGCCCGGCCAGAATGTTCACGATCGAGGATTTGCCAGCCTTGACCTGCCCAACCAGTGTCACACTGGCCGTAAAATTCTCCATCTTCGTCTTTAGCGTTGCAAGCCGCGCCGAGGATCGCGCATCTGCCACCTCTGTCAATTGGTCGATCTGCGTAGACAGGGCAGTCATGGCCGAAGTCATCGGCGTCAGCGCCTCATTTCCTACGGACAGAAGATGGTCGTTTCGGGCCATGGTCAGCCTCCGGTTCCAGTGGCAGCAATGGGATTGTGGTCCTGACCGTCATGAGAGCTGGTCATGATGTCGATACGAGCAATCAGATTCAGCGCGGTGCCCAGAATATCGGCCTCGTCACCGGGTGAGATCGTTTCATAAGCTTGAGAATCGGCAAGCACTTCGATCTCGCTGAACTGTTCACTGTTTTCCAGCAGAGCCAGGCGACGCCCGGTCGGAAAACTCTTTGATTTCGTTCGGGGCAACGGCATGCGCGAGTTGGCCAACAGGTAGTGACCCCCCGAATGCGTACGCAATGACACGCCGAAGCCTGTGTTCGGATGATTCCGGTTCAAGGACTTCAGTTCACCAAGAAAACTTTCACGGGCAAGACCAATGGCGTCTTGCTCGGCAGAAGCAGCGTTCATCATATTGGTCACGGTTAAGATCCTCGTGTTCGAGTTGAGCAAAAAAGAAACTCGTACTTGCCCGAAGGCAAAAAGACTCATTAATTCCCGCTCTCCATAATTGTTGGCAAGGCGGTGTTATTTTGACGCGAATAAGATTTTTTGGCGTTTGAATTGTGGCGCAAATATGGTCACAGCCCCTACAATCGCTCAACTCATGGCCGAGTGGGAAGAATTTCGACACTGAAGGATCAAGGCGCCATAGCTGAGCAAGGCGTTGATTGTAGGATAAACTATCTTGAGGGAGTGGCGGGTAATATATTGTTTTATAACAATATAAATTAGAAGAGAGATTTTATCTACGAGCCGGTTTTCCGACCCTCCCGATGCGATGATCGAAGCAACCGTGTTAGGTGCGCCCGTCTTTCAATCAGATAACTCAACGTAAGCGAGTGTAATTTTTCGGCCATCTTTAATGTGCATGAATCGTCAACTATTGGTAGGACGACCAATTGAGGGATCAAATGCTGTCGTACTGATTTTCGCCAGAGATCTAAGTTCCAAACATTCAATAAATTGAGACTATTGGCCCGATTCAGTCTGCTCACGAACCCTCAGAGGCTTGGATTCTGCGCGCCGGGTATGACGATCAGCCTCGCCAAGATTGTCGCCAATAAGGGGGCAATAATCTTTGCCAAAAGCCAATTTCCCTCTCGCACTCGGTCGCAGCCTTTGTTATTGAGCACGTCAATCCGGCGCTCAAGGCCGGTCGTGCGGGTGTGGCGAAATTGGTAGACGCACCAGATTTAGGTTCTGGCGCCGCAAGGCGTGGGGGTTCAAGTCCCTCCACCCGCACCACTTTTTCTGATTGTTTGCGTATCACCACTGTCCTGAAGAAACTGTCCAATCCTAATGTCTGGTTGGGCAGCAGCACCGCGCAGGCGCGCGTTGCTTTGTTCGTTGCGACACTTATGCCGCCGAGAAGGCCTGAACGCTGCCGCGCGGTTCGAAGACGTGCAGGAACGTGTCGGGATGAGGGCGAATGCGATAGTTGTCCGTCTCATCGCCGGAGATCACTGAGCCAACTTCATCCAGTGCGATGACAGTCGCTTTGACACTATCGCTAGGGTAACCGGGCATCTCAGACGGTGCTCCACCCAAATCTTCGATGCCCAGGGTCTTGGCGGCGGCCAATCCGTTGTCCTGAAGGATCTCGAAATGGGCCGGTAACATCAGATTCTTTGCTAGTTTCTCGGAATTCTTGATGCCTTGGTTAGAGATGAACTTTACCTTCACACCCGCCTTTGCCTTCACCTCTTTGAGCTGGTTTATGCAGAAAGGGCACCAGTTGGCGCGAAAAAAACCAGCAGTGTTTGTTCGCCTGTAAAGGACGCGGAGGTCGTGTGCGTTTCGTCCAGCCGTTGCAGCGGCAATTCAGATAATGCTTGACCATTTCACAATGGCAACGCTCGGCTTGCGGCCATAGTTCGAGAAGATGTGGATGTACAATTGCATGGTAATCGCGCCAAACAAGGCCAGTCCTACGGCAACGTATTCACTTGGGGTCGTGAAACCGCCGCGCGCGGAAATTTGGTAGACTACCCAAGCTACGGCAGACAGGTTGATAAGTTGGATCACCGGCAGGTTCTTCGAGGTTCGGGAAATGACCAACGCTCCGGCCAGCACCATCAGGAAGAACGGCATGGTGAACGTCGCAAAGAATGAACCGATCCAGATCGGATCGTAGCCTGACATCCAGAACATAATAGCTAAACCAGCGTCCCTGGCCTTCTTGCTGCGCCAGGGTGAGAACGTCGCCGGGCTTCACTCTAAGCTCACTGTCCAGTACCGCGCGGAACTGGTGCCCTTCCACGTCACACGTCACACGTCACACGTCACCAGCATATGTGGGCCCATTGGTTCCACAATCTTGGCCCGTGCCAAGGCCCTGATCCGAAACGCGCAAATCTTCCGGGCGAATGGCCCATTTCAGGTTTTTGCCGCTGGCTGGACCCTCAAGGCTTTGCCCTGCAACTGTCCAGCGACCAGAGCCCGAAGACTCAGCCGGAAGGAAATTCATTGGCGGATCGCCGATGAAACTGGCCACAAACTCGGCCGCTGGATCCCGATATACCTCGATGGGTGAGGCTGCCTGAACAATTTTGCCCTGATGTATGACACTGATCCGGTCAGCCATGGACATGGCCTCGACCTGATCGTGAGTCACGTAAGTGGCGGCGGTTTTGCTTTCGGCCAGAACCCCCTTCAACTCGGCACGCATTTCCATCCGCAACAGCGCGTCGAGGTTCGACAGGGGTTCGTCCATGAGAATCACATCCGGCTCCATCGCCAATGCGAGGGCAATCGCAATACGTTGGCGTTGATCGCCGGACAGCTCACCCGAATAGCGTTTTTGAAGTTGCTCAATATGCATCAGCCCGGCGGTGCGTTCGACCCAGCATTTGACTGATTTTGGGCACAAGCACATCGCTTATTTTGGTAGCATCGAACAAACCTTGGTGCGCGAGGAAGGCATTGCCGGCTACCTTAGCGCCCTTGATAAATTGGACGGCGTGCGCCCGATTGTTTGGCCATGTGAGGAAACAATGCGCTCGGGCGTGGAAGCAATCGCCGCGCCTCGCCACCAACACCCCGAGGTGACGGGCATCGTTTGCAATGGGGATGTCGTTGCCCTTGGAGCCTGCTTTGGCTTGATCCGATCCAACTTGAAGCCCGGACATGATTTTTCGGTCGTGGGGTTCGACGATATCGAAGACGCGGCCGTTTCGACGCCGGGCCTTTCAACCATGGCAATCAACCCAAAGAAACTAGGCACGCGATTGGCTGAAATCCTTCTGGACCGAATGCGAACACCCGAACTGCCAGTCCGTCAATTTGAGCATTCCGCGACCTTGGTTGCACGGGGAACATCAGGGCCAGTTCCTGACCATTGAACCTATTCCCAGAATTTGTTGTAGGTATTCATCGCTGTTCTCGCTGACATTGTGCGAGCAGGGGAGCGGTCATATATGATCGGCGCAGCGAATGTTCGGTTCGAGCCCGTACTTTGCAACACAGCCTGGGAAAACGGCCCTTTACGTTCAGCGGTTCTCTGCGATTTTGACAAGCTACACAAATTAATCTGCGCTCATCTAGCGCCACACGACAGCTCTAGCGTGTCGAATGCTAAATGCTCCAAAATCGTTTTGATGAACTGATGGATTTCGTCTGCGTCCGCTATGGCTATTGTGGAGGTGTCGTTGATGGGAAACCGATGCATGTAACGCATTTCATTCATGAATATGGGAACGTAGCTGCAAGTGAATTTTCTGAATGGGTGATGTTGGCAGAAGAAATTGGTCCGGATTCGAACTTGGGATTTCGTGACAAGCATAAAAAGGACATAGAGGCTGCATTCATAAAGATCATGGGAAGCGCAGTAGTTCCTGCCAAAGAATTGAGATGGGATGCAGAAGGCTAAGTGACTTGTGTCGAAGCAGTTGAAGCGAATGATGCTCTATCCGCAATGCGTGAGTTCGACCAATTGAAATTCCGCGGCACCGTCCCGGGTGCCGCGGAGATTTTTTATTTAGAACGACCAGCGAAGTCCCGCCCGAAGGAAGGGGCCCTGGGCGTCGCTGCCGATTTCCTGTTCGGCATTCAGTTCAAGCTGAATGTCCTCAACAATATCTTGCTCGTAGCCAACCGCGACACGAGCGCCGGTGAAGTCGGTAGATGCAAAGATCAGCGACTGAGTCGATGAGAATACGGTCACATCAGCATCTGTTGTTCCCAGATCGCGCCGCAGAACACCGCTGAGCTGCCCGCTTAGGATACCGCCATTACCGAACTGCTTTTCAGCCTCTACACCCAGTTGGGCTTCGATGACTTCGGTGGTGACATCTCCGACCGTGGCGTTGGCGCTTGAGCGTGTTTCGGTGTAGCCATCGTCCTTCTGGTTGGTATAGCGCGCGTTCGCAAATCCGAGCAGCCCGAAATCACCACTGACGTCGAACCCGCGTTCGACCGCGATATGCGCTGTCAACAGCCTGCTGTCATAATCGGCATGAGCATCATCGCTGCCATTGATTTGACGGGTACGGTCTGTCGAGAGCCAACCATAGCCAAACCCAGCTTCAAGCGTATAGGCACCAATCTGTCGACCCACGGCGGCGTCAAGATAAAAGCCGGTCGTGTCAAAGTCCGCGGACTCGTTATCTCCGTCCGCCGAGAACACGCCCATGCCAACAGCCAACGCAATGCCGTTGTCCATTTGACCGGTAATCCCGGCGCTGCCGCTGAAAAGCGATACGTCCAGATCGCTGCCGGTTTCAGGGTCGAACTCTCGATACTGTGCGTCGATCATCGCAAATGGCCTGAAGCCCGCAAAGGTGAACCCCTGCGCAACTTGCTCTGACGGTGCATAGTTCAGCGCGTTGCCACTGCTGCCTACGACGCTGCCGTAAAAGGCGACGACGTCGCCTGAAACCGCAAAATCATCAGCATCTACAGCGGCATATACCGGTGCTGCTCCGCCCTCATCCTGCACGAACCAGGCAGAGCCCTCTTCGGACACGGTGGTCGTGAAAACACCCGCTCCGGGCGTGGCGTCTTCAAAATTGAACACAGCGCTGCCGCCCTGCGCGTCGAGATTTACGTTGTGCGCGTCGACTCGTATGACGCCGTCGACATCATCATTGGTGTCAGCGTTAAGCGTGCCCGAACCCGTCCCGAGATAAACGGCATAAACCTCGTCATTGCCGGAAACCCGGATGGTTCCTAGGCCGTCGATCGTGCCGTCAAAGTTGTCGAATTGGATACCGGCAGCACGTGTCCCGGCAGAACCGGTCCCATGAACAGTGATCTGTCCGGTGTTCGAGAACGATCCCTGCATGTCGTTGGCGTAGATACCGATTGCCGTTGATTGGTCCGGCGATAGTCCACCGCCATCCATCCCACCCTGGGCGGTGACCGTGATATTGCCCGAGTTCGAGATGTCTCCGGTTGCGGTTTCGTCGACGTATACGCCGTAGGCTTCGGCCTCGGTATCCCGCGAGATGGCGGTGGCCGTGATATTGCCCGAGTTTGTGATGGTACCGCTCAGATTGTCTGTCAGATAAAATCCTGCGGCAGTTGCCGAGTCTTCGGCAGCCTCGGCACGCAAGGTCATGGTCCCCGAGTTGGTGACCGTTCCCGAAACGTCATCGCCAATATACATGCCCGAAGCTGTCGCCTCGTCACCGGTATTTAGAGAAAGCGCGGTCCCGGTGATCGTACCCGAGTTGATTACGGTGCCTTCAACCAGATCTTCGAGGTAAAAGCCGCCTGCATAGGCCTCATCATCGGTATCGGCACTTGCGAATGCAGTGATCGTGCCGCTGTTGATGATGATTGCGCCTTCCAGCATATCATCATCGACGAAGATACCATATGCCGAAGCGTCGGATTCAACCGCCAAGGCAGTTACTTTGATCGTACCGCTGTTTTCAATTCGGCCGGACAGATCACTATCGACAGCAATGCCATAGGCGATCGCCTCATAGGTTGTTGGAGCAGATGCGAAAATGTCCAGAGTGCCCGTGTTCAAGATCACACCGGACGCATCGCCATCAACGAAAATCCCGAATGCAGAGGCAGTACTGTCAACGGTGGTGATGGCAACCGATTTTATGGTGCCCGAGTTCACAATCTCACCGGTCTCTAGCAGGTCATCCTCGACATAGATGCCCCAGGCATAGGCGTAATCGTCGGCGAAGGATCTGGCGCGTACATCGATTGTACCCGTGTTTCGGATGGAGCCGCCAACGTCGCCATCAACGGCGATACCGTAGATAGATGCGGTGCTTCCTGCAGAGGTGTTGATAAGCCCATCGACCCTTATCGTGCCGGTGTTCAGGATTTCGCCGGTCTCTGTAAGGTCTCCATCGACATAGATACCCCAAGCTTCGATGTCCCCATCAGTCGATTGCACATCGACCTCTATGGTGCCGTTGTTCACGATCGAACCGGCGACATCACCATTGACCTGGACTGCATAAATATCCTGAGGGTCTGAGCCCGTAATATCCAGCGATATGGAGCCGTTATTCACCAGTTCGCCGCCCTCAAGCAGGCCGCCATCCAGGCGCAGGCCCGTCGCCGTATCCGTGTCGGTGGCAGTGACCGAAATCGACCCGTTATTGGTAAACGTGCTTGAGTAATCCGTAGTGATCGTCAGGGCGGCGGCCGTCGAAGATGTAATCTCAATCGCGCCGCTTGCGGTCACTTCGTGATCCGCATCGGTTGCGAAAACCTGAGGCGTCGTCACCACATTCGAGATCGTATCCGCATGTACGTTCCCGGCAGTCAGTGCAACCATCGATACCTGTGCCAGCAACGCGGCAGGAGCCGCACTCACAATTTGGCCTTTCCACTTGAAAAGACGCCCCCCACGGAGCTTGGGGGCGTTCACCCCCGACCCATTTTTAGACATTTACTATCCCGTTAGATTTTTTTGTCTTTTTTGTCGAAGCTTGCCGCGTATTCGCGATCGGCTCCGCTTATGAACTGTTAAAAAGTCGTTAACATATATGCAATCCACCAATTTTGCATTGCATAAGATGATCTATTGCTGTTGGAAATTCGTAGGAAAACTGCAACACAATGTGGCAATTTGACGGCGCTTGGTATCAGGTTGCTATCATGCGCCAGCCCGGAGCTACTTGAATGCCAAAAAACCAGACTTTGTCTATCGGAGAGGCCTATAACCAAGGTGTTCAGGCATTTGAAACAGGGCAATTGAACAAAGCTGTCAAGGTTCTGAACCAAGTCCTCAAGGCGGCGCCCGAATATGCCCCTGCGCATCAACTGCTTGGCGTAATTGCGTTTCAAACCGGTCAGACCGGGCCTGCCGAAAATGCCATGCGCGAAGCGATCCGATTGCAGCCAGACAATGCCGGGTTCCTGTCAAATTTTACCGAGGTATTGCGCACGAACGGAAAACCTGAAGAAGCACTCAAGGTCGGTAAACGTGCGGTTCAGCTTGCTCCGGGAGTTGCAAATGCGCATTCAAACCTTGGGTTGGCCTATTATGATATGGGTGAACTGTTCGAAGCCGAAGCCTGTCAGAAAAGAGCGTTGGCCCTAAACCCCGATCTGATTGCGGCGTTGAATAATCTGGGATCGATCGCGCGCGACAACGAGGACAGAGAAGGGGCAATTTCATTCTATCGCCGGGTGCTGGACCTGCGCCCGGGCTATCTGGAGAGTGTCAACAACCTCATTTCCGTATTGATCGAAGCTGAACAGTCGGAAGAGGCCACAGAGCTGGCAGATGATTACCTTGGCAAGGGACATGTTTCCGCAGAGCTGCATCGCAATCGGGGACGGTTACACGTTTTGCAGTGCCAATGGGACGAAGCCGAACGCTGTTTTCGGAATGCAATTTCGCTGGATGAGAAGAAGCCCGAATCCTATGTCGGGCTTGCACAGGTTCTGACCGAGAAAAACCTGCATGAACTTGCCCTTGTCGAGGCTGAAAAAGCGCAGCGTTTAGACCCCAGCCACGCACCTGCGTATCACTATATCGCCGTCTGCAAATCGCACCTTGGCGACCTTGAGGCTGGTTTTGCCAACTACGAAAAGACCCTTGAACTAAAACCAGATTTTTCGGCCACGATGATCGCATTGGGGCATCTGGAGATGGAGCGCGGTAACTTTGACGCCGCCCGCAGTTGGTTCAACAATGCGGCTGAAAGGGACAAGGCGCGTCTGAATGCGCAGATCGCGTTGGTCAGGTTGGACAAGGTTGCCGAAGACAACCCTGATTTTCAGGCTCTTGTGGCCGCGTTGCCCGGGGTCGACAAGTTGCCGCCCGAACAATCGGTTTCGTATCACTACGCTTTGGGGAAATGCTATGAGGACCTCAAGCGCTACGACAGCGCTTTTGAGCATTTTGCAAAAGGGGCCGCGCTAAAGCGCAGCATTATCGATTTTGACGCGGACCAGATCGAGGAAACCGCCGACGATCTGATTTCGATGTTTACGCCAGAGCTGGTCCAAAAGCTCCGCCAAAATTCTGTAGATAGCAGCCAGCCGATCTTTGTTGTTGGTATGCCCCGATCTGGAACCACGCTGACCGAGTCGATCCTCGCCAGCCACCCCTACGTTTTTGGGGCCGGAGAGTTGAGCTATATGCACAAGCTGTTTACCGATCAGCTGCGCGGTGGAAACAAGAAGACGGGCAGTCTGATCGCCGCTCTGCCGGATCACGAGATTTCGAAACGCGCCCAACAATATATCCAGCAGCTTGACGCGCACGCGCCTGGTAAACCGTTTATCGTCGATAAGATGCCTGCGAATTTTCTGATGGTTGGTCTGATACATGCGATCATGCCCAACGCACGGATCGTGCATGTCGCGCGCAATCCAATGGATACGTGCCTGTCCTGTTTCACACGGGTTTTTCAGCGCAGCCAGTATCACAGCTATGACCAGGTCGAGCTTGGCCGGTACTTCAACGCCTATGTTCGCGTCATGCAACACTGGAATGATATCCTTCCGTCGGGCAGTTTTCACACCGTTCACTATGAAAACCTGGTCGAGAACATTGAGTTTGAAGCGCGTCGCCTGATCGCCTTTTGTGGTCTTGAATGGGATGATCGCTGTCTTGAATTTCACAAAGATGCGCGGCGAGTTCGTACCGCCAGTGTTCAGCAAGTGCGCCAGCCGCTGTACAAGTCCTCAAAGGAAAAATGGCTAAACTACAAATCTCATCTAACCCCGCTTATTGAAACTATCGGAGGAGCAAGGATTTCTTTCTGAAAGATTTTGGCTGAAACTTAAAATTGAAGGTTGCCGGTGTGAAGAAGGGCGCTGTTTTCGATCCAAAATCACCAATGTCAGCTGGTTTAGAACGCCCGGAATGTGCGTTTCGCGATTTGCTAAAGGCTCAGAACCTAACTCTGGCAATACGTAGATGAACCGATTTATTCCCGCCGCACCATCACGTGATGCATGACCAAGTTCAGCACTTCGACATCATCCTGATTAAATGTCCGATAGCGAAACCGTACCGTTCCTCGGTCGGGTTTGGAACGAGACGGCGTAAGCGCTTCGACCGTATTACGAGCGCAGAGCGTGTCGTCCGGGAAAACAGGAGCAAGCCACCGAACCTCGTCCATACCACGACCGCCCAAGTTGGTGCCGGTGAGTACACCGGTTTCACGAAATAGTCGGAAAGTGAGTGCTATTGTTTGAAAGCCACTGGGCAGTTTCCATGTTGCTTAGTGTCCTGTTGCACTGAAACTTCCCTCATTCCATGTAGAAGTTATCCATATTCGAACTTCGTGTTTCTCGCGCCTGCCATTATGCGGTGAAATTCAAAGATGCGTCTCATTCCGCTTGTCTGGGCTTGCCTTTAGCGATGCGTGAAAAAGAGTCGACCGTCGGTCACGGCAAAGCCCAAAGCAATGATGGCGAACCCAATCCACGCGCTCGGCTCCATCCTCTCACCAAGGAATGTCACGCCAAGACCGATAGCAAACGGTGGGATCAGCAGCGTCACCAAAAGAAGATTGGCCGCACCCGCACGCGCAAGAATTGCAAAGTAAAGAACATAGGCCAATGCCGTTGACAACGCGGCCATCCCAAGAAGCGCAGACCAAACGCCTAAAGACAAAGCAAAATTGGGGGCGCCATCCATCACAAGAACAATTGGGATCATAAGCACGGTGCTGCCAATCAGCATACCGAGCGCATTCACAAGCGGCGGTTGGCCTGAAAGGGCAGTTCTGCCCCAGACGCCGGCAAAAGCATAGGAAAGTGTGGCCCCAAGGATAGCCAACTGTGCCAGGTTGCTGGGATTGAACTCAGTCAACGCACTTGGCCCCATGATAAAGGCCACACCCAAAATACCTAGCGCAGCACCTGCTATCTTCTTTGGCGTCAACGGCTCATCCTTGAGAAGCAAACCAGCCACAACTGCTGCGAACATTGCCGTCGTTGCGTTTAAAATTGACGCAAGTCCACTGTCGATCTGCGTTTGCCCCCAGAAGATCAGCGAGAATGGGATGGCATTGTTGAGCGCGCCCATAACAAGATAAGCGCCCCATATCTGAGGGGTGCGTGGCACGCTCAATCCTTCGATTATGACGATCAGGGCAAGAATAGGAACCGCCCAGATCACCCTGTGCAGCGTAATTGTCAGTGGCGGCACTTCGGTCAGGGCAACCTCGCCGAAGAAAAACGAACCGCCCCAAACGGCCGCAAGCAACAGCAGCATGGCAGTGGCCTTCAAATCCATCGATGGCATGGGCTGCGGAGTCATTTGTTGCCTGTTCCTCGTTAATGCTTCTCCCAAAAAACTAGTCCGCGCGCCCCCAACACCGCGACCCGTTTCTTGCGGAAAGCTCTCTAATAATGGTCACTCGACCAACACCGCGACTGCCAAAAAGGCGATGGATCACCTTGTTGCGCATAGCCAGGCATTTGCGAGATATCGCACGTTCGCGCTCTAACTTCTCTACACGCCTAAAATTGAGAGATATTTCTGAGGTTTTAATCCTGATCCGCAAGACGCAGAGGCTTAAATTCCCCGATCCGTGCCATTCTAAAACAGGAAATTATTCCGCCGCCTCAAGCAATCTTTCTAAGGGCACCTGGATTTTCCGTTGAACGCCCCGCGGTCATCAACGACGCCTCATAAGATCTCAAAACCGGGCGCGCAGCCTCAAGACCCCGCCCTGATTGCAAATCAAGTTCCGGAAACAACGTCTGGATTTCCGAAACATCCTCTTCATCCAGCGCGGCTGTCCCCGCTTTGCCAAGAAGAAGGCTTTCTGACGCGACACCATTGGCCCAGACAATCTGGTGATCATCAAAAAGCAGATGGAAATATTCGACTTCGCCACCGATGCGCACAGATATTCCGTCACCGTCAACCAGATACTTTGCTGCTGCCAAAACCTGTGGGCTGGCAAACTGCAACTCGATGTCGGCGCCTTGTAACAGAAGGCGATGTTGCGGGCTGACCTCGAATGTGTCCTCGGCGCCCAAAACACCCGCGCGGATTCGGATGGGTGCGAATTTTCCAATAGCCGCCATCGTACGTCGACCGATCCAACGAATTGGTTGTGCGCCGCTATCCATGGTCAGCACCTGATCTCCCGCTTTCAGGGACTCGATGGGCCTGGGCCCGTCCGGGCAGGCAATCAACGCCCCCCGCACAAAACACAACGGATCGGAATCGGCCCTTTCCCCGAACAGCGAGTATCCGGTATTGAAGCCGTTCGCATAGATCGGCGAGACCAATTGAATCGACTCGATCGCGCTTGCGTCGATCGCGTCCTGATCCGCGTTATCCTGAAATTCCGGTGCCCAATAGGTGTTGCCGTTGGTATCTTGAAAAACAACAGCTGTAATACTTACGGTCGAGCCATCGGTATATGTAATGACAGCATCGAATTGCATTGCTGCATCAAACGACTGCGGTGACCCACCGTCGATGCTGAACTGATCGTTCGAGACGTTGTTGTCCAGATCATAGGCCGTAGAATCCCCGCCGCTGAAACCAGACCCTGCCTCGGCGAAAGTCTGTCTACTGTCAAACAGAGGATTTCCCGCAGACCCATAGGTGCCAAGGGACGAATTCACTGCGCCGGTTGAAAGGGTTTGGTTGCCTTCAGCCGTGTCCCAGATTTGCTGGTTGCCAAGGGAAAAGACGGTAAATGTTGTCGGCATGGAAAACTCGTAAAAAACAAAAAACGAACGTACAGCAGTCAAATAACCTTCGGCTTCTTAACAATTCAAGAATTTTTATTTGTGGATCGGGTTTGGTGGTCAAAACAAATACCGAAGCGTGTCTTATTGGTATCTGGGTCGGGCTGGTCAATCATCAGCAGAGTACAGATCTTTATCGTGTAGTGATGCGCAAAAGAACCGAACCCGTGTTGCGCATCAATTACTTACGGTGCAAATCCTTGATGGTCTGTTTTCTCATGTTAGGATCGCGTTCATGCTCAACTTGGTGCAAGTGAAGATCGCATTCGAAAGAGCTAATAAAAACACTGTTGATAGAAAGCAGTCTGTTGGGCCAAATACCTGCAACTGTACTGTTTTTCGATACAGCAAACAATAAAGGCCAAAATGGCCAGTCCACCAACGGAGGTCACACAATGACTATTTCAAACTCTCTGAAGCCTGCTTTGCTGGCTTCAGCCGCACTGCTTTTAAGCCAGGGCGCTGCTCTGGCCGATCCCATCAAGATTGCTGTCAACGAATGGACCGGTCAGCATATCTCGGCCCATTTTGCAGGGGCGCTGTTCGAACAGCTGGGCCACGAGGTCGAGTACGTGACCGCCGGTGCCGTGCCGCAGCTGGCCGCCATTGCCGAGGGCAGCCTGCATTATCAGCCGGAACTTTGGACCAACAATGTCGGCGACATCTACCCCAAGGCCGTTGAGGCCGGGGATATCATTGTCGTTGGCGGCCTGGGGCTTGAGCCGCAGGAAGGCTGGATTTATCCGCCATACATGGCCGAAAAATGCCCTGGCCTACCGGCCTATGAGGCGCTGTATGACTGCGCGCAGGCTTTTGCCGCCGCAGATACCTTCCCGGATGGTCGTCTGATCACCTACCCGGCAGACTGGGGAACCCGGTCAGCCGATCTGGTTGAGCTGATCGATCTGCCGTTCAAGCCGGTTCCGGGCGGTTCCGAAGGAGCGATGCTGGCCGAACTGAAAAGCGCCGTGGCCGCCGAGCAGCCTATCCTGATGATGATGTGGCAGCCGCACTGGGTCTTTGCCGAGACCGATGTGAACTGGGTCGAATGGGACACGCCGCATGGCACCTGCGACGAGGCCAGCCAGAAACGCGGCGAGGCGTGCGGCTTCCAGCAGGCGACTGTCGATAAGATCGTCTCGAAAGATTTCGCGTCGACCTATCCGGATGCGATGAAGATGGTTGAGCAAATGAACCTGACCAACGACGTACAGAACGTACTGATCCTGGAAGTGGATCAGAACGGGCGCGAAGTCAAAGAAGTCGTGGCCGAGTGGATGGGCGCAAACGAAGACGTGTGGCAGCCCTGGGTTGCAGCGGCAAAACAGTAACCCGTCTCTGACCATGGTGGAGCGCGACATATGCGCTCCACCCTTTGTAAGGCTGCTAAAATGACTGCATCTTCCCCAACCAGCACCCCGAAACTGTCCTGCAAACATGTTTGGAAACTTTACGGTAAAGGGGCGGATCAACATCTGCGCAACATCGGTGTGGCAGGTCAGGACCCAAGCGAGGCTAAGGCCCTGGCTCAACACATTCGCGATGACGGCGGCATTGTCGCCTCGACCGATGTCAGCTTTGATGTCATGCCGGGCGAGATTTTTGTGATCATGGGGCTTTCAGGTTCGGGTAAGTCCACCATTGTGCGCTGCCTGTCCCGTCTGGTCGAACCCACCGCCGGGGAAATATTGCTGGATGGTGAGGATCTGCTGAAGGTCTCGGCGAAGGAACTGATAGACATTCGCCGTCACAAGATGGGGATGGTGTTCCAAAGCTTTGGCCTGATGCCGCACCTGAACGTTCTGGAAAACGTGGCCTTTCCCCTGAAGTTGCAAGGGTTGGACGACAAAGAGCGTCTGGAGCGCGCCGAGCGCGTGATCTCATTGGTCGGCCTAGAAGGGCGCGAAAGCAGCTTTCCCAGCCAATTGTCGGGCGGGCAGCAACAGCGTGTCGGCATTGCACGGTCGCTGGCTGTAGAACCAGAGGTCTGGTTTCTGGACGAACCCTTCAGCGCGCTGGACCCATTGATCCGACGCCAGATGCAGGACGAGTTTCTGCGGCTACAGCAAGAGCTGCACAAGTCTATCGTCTTCATAACCCATGATTTTCTTGAAGCGCTGCGCATTGCCGATCGAATGGCAATCATGAAGGATGGCGCAGTGGTTCAGATCGGGCGCCCAGTCGATCTGATCCTGAACCCCGTCGACGATTATGTGCGTGAATTCACCAATGACGTCCCGTGGGAGCTGATCCTGACGGCGGGCGATGTGGCTTCGGACAACGTCCCGCCGAGCGGGATCAAAGAGGTTCCGGCCTCAACCAATGTGGCCGATCTGCTGCCCTATCTGGCCTCACACGACAACGGGGTGGCCGTGCGCAAGGACGACAATGCGCTGGTACACATGACCAGTCAGAACGTGATTGCCGCTTTGGCCAGCGGTGTATCAGACGCCTCAGCGGTCAAGGACTGACCTAATGGATGCAGTTTCGAACAGATCGCTGGTGGTCTGGCTTGCGGTCACAGTGCTTGTGGCCATTTGCGTCGTCTTTGCCAAAAGCCTTGGGCCACTGGTCACCTATCCTGATGCACTGGTTCTGCCGGTAACCGACCCGATGAATATCGCGATGCGGTGGTTTGTGGTGACCTTCGGCTGGTTTTTCAAAGCCATTTCTTGGCTGTTGGATTGGCCCATCCTTTTGGCCAAGACGGTTCTGCATGCGGTGCCATGGGTGGCGTGGTTTATACTGTGGGTCTATCTGGCCCTTCGTGCAGGGGGTCGGGGGCTTGCGATCTTTACTGCCGTCAGCCTTCTATACATGGTCACGTTTGGGTTCTGGACACAGTCCATGAACTCTTTCGCGCTTGTGGTTGTTTCGATTCCAATGGCGGTGGCACTGGGCTTTGCGCTGGGAACCTGGGGGTTTCTGTCTGACCGAGCCTATCGGATCATCATGCCAGTCCTGGATCTGATGCAAACCGTTCCGGCCTTTGCCTATCTGCTGCCGATCCTGCTGTTGTTCGGATTTGGCACTACGGTCGGTTTGGTCGCTTCCATCCTGTTCGCCTTTCCTCCAATGGTGCGCAATACCATCGTTGGCCTGCGCGGTGTTCCGGACGAAGTGATCGAGTCCGGCCTGATGAGCGGTGCCACCCCATCCCAGCTTTTCTGGCGCGTGCGGGTTCCAACGGCGCAGCGGCAAGTCCTGCTGGGGGTGAACCAAACAACGATGGCATCCTTGTCCATGGTGATCATTGCATCGATCATCGGCGGCACCAACGATATCGGCTGGGAGGTGCTATCGACCATGCGCAAAGCGCAGTTCGGTGAAAGCCTATTGGCAGGGATCGTGATCGCGTTGATGGCCATGGTGCTGGATCGGATCACCTGGGGGTTCGCGGTGCAGTCCAGTTCAGCTAAACGCGGGGCCAAGGGCTGGATCATCTGCGCAGCGCTGTTTGTCGTTGCTTGGGCGCTGGCCATGGTTTTCCCACCCCTCAAAGACTGGCCCGAAGCGTGGGTGCTAAACCCCGCCCCGGCTATGAACGCGGGGCTTGAGTGGATCTTTGTCGAATTCCGCACCACGCTTGAAGCAATCAAACGTGTCGCGCTGTTCTACCTGATGCTGCCAATCAAGATCGGGCTGTCTCAGGCCGTCAGCCCGTTTACCTGGGGTTTTGCCATGACACCCGCCGTGACCACGGGGTATGCACTGATCGTCGCGGCAATAGCAGGGTATTTCGCGTTCAAAGGCAAGCAGTTGCAGGCTCTTTGGGTGATCCTATTCGGGCTGGTCCTGTATTCCGGCCTGACCGGGCTGGCTTGGATTGCGCTTTGCGCCGTTATCTTGGCCCTGGCCTGGCAGGCCGGAGGGAAGAACCTTGCACTCTGGGCGCTGGCCGGGGTCGCTTTTTTGCTTCTGACCGGAATTTGGGAACCGTCAGTCATTTCCTTGTACCTCTGCGGCGTGGGCGTTCTGTTGTCATTTCTGTTCGGCAGCGTCATCGGCATCTGGGCGTCCGAGAATGACACTGTGTCCCGCATAGTAAGGCCCGTCATCGACACGTTGCAGACCATGCCGCTATTCGTGATCCTCATCCCCTTTGTGATGGTGTTCAAGATTGGTGAATTCACGGCTCTTCTGGCCATTATCGTCTATGCGATTGTTCCGGCGATCCGATACACCGAACATGGGCTACGCAACCTGCCGCATGACGTGATCGAGGCGGCAACAGCCATCGGAACGACGCCCCGGCAGTTGCTGTGGCAGGTGAAATTGCCACTTGCGGTGCCATCAATCATGCTGGGCCTAAACCAGACAATCATGTTCGGGATTTCAATGTTGGTTATCACTGCACTGGTTGGAACCGACGATCTGGGCCAGCAGATTTATATCGGCCTCGGAGATGGCGATTTCGGGGTCGGGATGACTGCCGGGATAGGCATGGCCATCATCGCAATGATCGCCGACCGCATCACGCAGGGGTTCAGCCAACAGATTCAAGCACGTCTGGGCGTGAAACTGGAAAACGCACTTTAGATATAAAGACTTGCACCAAACATTGCGCGGAAACTGCAAAAGTTTCACCAGCAGCGGTTAGTAGTATTCCGGTTGCAACACAATTTCGCGTAATCGGCGTTATGGTAAATTATTAACCGCCAGCCCCTTTATTAAACACTCGATTCGATCGAAAGAACTGGCAAGGAACAAGCATTTCAAACTACAAGTTGGATTCCATGCCTTCTCAACGCCGAAGCAATTCGGCAGCGACAAAGCTAATTCCCCGGATGTTGGAAGCTATTGGCTATCCGCAACAGATTTGGATCGATGAACGTGTATCTAAATCCGCCGGAATCAAAGCTGTTAACATGATACTCAATGGCTTCGGCGAACATACCAACGGCCAGACTTCAACTCTTTCCATTACGCAACCACCTTCCTTAAAGGAATCGAAGCGGCCGAGATGATCCGCTAAGGACACCGCACGCCCGGAATCTGCCCTTTAATACAAATCGCGGAATTGGCTACCGAAGTTCGATCCGATTGCAGAGATGACCTGGCCCATGCAAAACTTAGCCCCAGATCACAGCACGTCCGAGGGCCGCAGCGGTTGACCGACAGGGTATGATCTATCATCCTGCCCCGTAACAGACTGGCCCGGCGCAGTTAATTTCACGTTGAGGCAATTTCAAGCAAGGCTCATAGCATGCCCGATGGATCGCAGAAGCAATATGTGCTGGACACGCATCGGCTGCGCGACCCCGAGCACACCTTGCAAATCGTCAAACCATTTCTAAAAGGCATGGGCATCACCCGGATCGCAAACCTGACCGGTCTGGACAGGATCGGATTGCCCACTGTGATGGTCGCCCGACCCAATTCCCGGTCGGTTGCTGTGTCACTGGGAAAAGGGTTGTCACTGCGCGCAGCCGAAGCATCAGGCGTCATGGAGGCGATTGAATCCTGGCATGCTGAACGGGTGCATTTGCCTCAGCGTCTGGCCAGATATGCCGAATTGGTCCAGAACGCGACCGTTGTTGAAGTGGCGGAACTGCCGCGCGTGACCGGCGGGCATTTCGACCCGCATGCCAACATGCTGTGGGTTTTGGGTCGTGATCTGGGCACGGACAACGCGTGCTGGGTTCCACTTGAGATGGTCGATACCGACTATACCACCGCGCCGGTTGGCGGTCTGGCTGCCTTTCCTCGCACGACCAACGGTCTAGCGTCGGGAAACAACGTGGCCGAGGCCAGCTGTCACGCCATCTGCGAGTTGATCGAACGGGACGCCACAACATTGTGGCATTACCGTGCGAGCGCCCCCCGCCTTGATACAGACACTGTGGATGACCCGCGCTGTAGTCAGGCCATCGAAATGATTGCCACAGCCGGGCTTGAGATCGGGTTGTGGAACACGACTTCAGATATAGGAATTGCCAGTTTCCGCTGTGTGATTTGCGAAGGCGGCGGACAGCCCGGCCATATCGGTATTGGTGATGGTTGCCACCCAGACCGTGCGATCGCATTGCTGCGGGCCCTGACCGAGGCGGCACAGACGCGACTTACCTATATCTCTGGCGCGCGGGATGATCTGGATCCAGAGGAATTCACCGATCAGGCCAAGATGGATCGGGGGCGCTATGTGCGTGACCTAATTGATAGTACCGCAGCGGATCAAAGATTTGACGATTGTCCGTCTCATGTGACCGGGTCCTTTGACGAAGACCTGGAATTGCTGCTGCAACGGCTTGCCGCCGTGGGCATTTCACAGGTGGTGACGGTTGATCTGTCGCGGCCTGAAATTGATATCGCCGTGATCCGGGCTGTGATCCCCGGGCTGGAGGCTCCGCATGACGATCCAGATTACGTGCCCGGCCCCCGGGCACAGTGCATAGTGGATGGTTTGGCATGACGGCAGTTGTTTTTGTGGGACCTACCCTGACGTCTGACGCAGTGGCCGAACATCTGGATGCGACCATTCTGCCACCCGTTCGACAAGGCGACGTCTATCGCGTCGCGCGCGAAAAACCGACCGCAATTGGTATCATAGACGGATTTTTCGAAGGGGTTCCATCGGTATGGCACAAGGAAATCTTATGGGCGATCGAACAGGGTATTCCGGTCTTTGGCAGCGCCAGCATGGGCGCGTTGCGCGCGGCCGAGCTGGCTGATTTCGGAATGATCGGGGTTGGTCAGATCTTTCAGGACTATTACACCGATGTCCTGCAGGATGACGATGAGGTTGCCGTGCTACACAGCCCGGCCGAACTGGGGTTCCAACCTCTCAGCGAGCCGATGGTGTCGATCCGCGCAACTGTGGAGCAAGCGCAGGCTGCGGGTGTCCTGCCTACGGACACGGCGTCTGAGATGCTACATCTCGCCAAGGTCATGCACTATCGCCAGCGAATTTGGGCGGATATTATCTCTGCCGTGCAGGACTTGCCAGGAGTGGACGGTTTCGCGGATTGGCTGCCGACGGGTCGGGTCGACGCCAAGGCGGTTGACGCATGCGCCATGCTGACCCGCATGTCGGACCACTTGAATGGTACACCTTTGCCCGCGACCGAGGTGACGCGTACCGAACCAACCCTGATGTGGAAAGCCTTATGCGCAAGGGTGGATGGCGGTGAGCCGAAAGCTGATCGCGCCATTGTCGACGAATTGCGTCTGAACCCTGACTTATACGCGCAATTGAAAGATCGCGCCGCGTTGGCGCTGCTGTCGCGCGAAGATGCCTCTAGACGGGATCGTACCCCTACACGCGCTGATCTGGTCCGGAAGATGGACGATCATAGGGCGGCAACAGGCTTGTCACGGCGGTCTGACCTGATGGCGTGGATTGAGGCGAACGATCTGAACCCCGAAAGCTATGAGGCTATGCTGGCAGACGCTGCGCGGATCGACGCCACCGTTGCATCCCGCGCGAGCTATTTGGACACACAACTGCTGTCAGAATTGCGTCGCACGGGTCAATACACCCAGTTGCGGGATCGGGCCGCCAGCAAGGGACAGAACGCCATTCCGGCGGGCTCATCCGGAGTGGATCGATTGCGGGTGCTAATGTGGTATTTTGAATCTCGTCTTGACCAAGAGGTGCCTGATGATCTTGACTCCTACGCAGTGGCGCTTGGTCTGGCCGGGCGCGACGCGTTTTATGACCTGATAGAAGCCGAGTTTTTATACTGCCATAGAAGTGCCGACACCGGAGCCGCCGAATAGCAGGCCACCGGAATTTACCGGGCACAACACGGGAGGGCATTTTTGTGAACTACCCCGAACAGATCGAAGACGAAGAACCCGGCACCCGATTCCTGCTGTACCCACAGTCGCCCTTTCTTGAGCCTGACGCCCCGCTGGAACTGGTCGAAATCTCTGCCCCTCAGGGTAGTGTTGGCCCGGGACCGTCTGGGCCGCGCATGTACACGGTAAACCCGGTGGGCAAAACCACGCCTTATGGGGCGATTGTACCGGGGCCGAACGGGCCCGGCATGTACCTGCCCCCTTGGGATGGCTATATCCAACCGCCCGCCATGCCGGATGAATTCGGAAATTTCATCCATATCGATCCTACCGACCCCTCCTTCGAAGCAGCGCATCTTTATGGTTCGGCCCATTTCACCATGGATGTTTGGCAGGGGTATTTCGACCGTCCGATCCCATGGCACTTTGCCCGCGACTTCGACCGTCTGGAACTGTCACTTCTGCCCAGCCTCGACAATGCGCATATCGGTTGGGGTTTTCTGGAAACTGGCGGCACCCATGAACACGGAGATGAATACCGTCCCTACAGCCTGAATTTCGACGTGGTCGCGCATGAAATCGGCCATGCCATTATCTATAGTGTGATCGGGATGCCGTCGGATGGAGATGCTTCAGGCGAGTATTACGGGTTTCATGAATCTGCCGCCGATCTGGTGGCCTTGTTGGCGTCACTGCATTTCGGTTCGGTGGTGGACACGTTACTCGAAAACACCCGGGGTAATCTCTATACTTTCAACCGTCTCAGCCGATTTGCAGAACTGTCGGACAACGCACAAATCCGGATCGCCGCCAATGACCGCTCTTTGTCGGAATTCGCTGCCGGTTGGTCCAGCGAGCATGCCCTGTCGGAACCCCTGACCGGCGCGATGTTTGATGTCTTTGTCGATATTTACCATGAGAGGTTGCTGGTACACGGCCTGATCTCAGCCGAAGAGGAAAACCTGTCAGATCAACTGGAAGGCACACCCGAGTACAGCCGGGTGATGCAGGGAATTTTTGACAAACGATACGCCCAAAACCCCGAAGGGTTCCGCATCGCCCTGATTGAGGCGCGCGATTATCTGGGCACCTATCTGGCTGACGCGTGGGAGCGACTGGACGCGGATATGCTAAGCTATTTCGGTGTCGAAAAGGCTTTGCTGGCCGTGGATCAAGAGATTACTGGCGGCGCCTTTCGCCGCATCATCGAGGGTAATTTCCGCATGCGTGATATCGGCCTGACAACGGCCGGTCCTCGCGTGCCGGACCCTGAGGGAGACAGCCATTCGCATTCGGTTCGCACGCAGATGCCGGGATAACGTCTAAAATCCTTTATTTTTAAATGGTTTTATGGCATTCAATCTTGGGGTGATTATTGGAATGTATTTGCTCGAATTATTTGTTCGAGTTCAATTTAAGGGGGGAGATGAGGGTTCAGACTCCGTCGATCCCATAGTTGGGAGAAAATGAGATGTCCGAATCTTTGCTCAGTTTTTCAGAAGTGTTGTTGTTTGGCCGTTTGTTGAATGATCTGAAGGTCGCAGCTTCGAAGAATGTGACGCCGGCTAAAACCGTAAAGCTTGTTGCGAAGAAAAAGGTCAAAGTGAACAAGACTTTGTCCGTCGCGGATGACACTATCGACGGTGAAGAAGTTGCAAATAACGACAAGGTTCTGATTACCGGAAATCGCCCCAAAAAGAACGGTATCTACACGGTTAAAGTAACGAGCCCTAACTATACACTAGAGAGTCAGACACGGGTGAAAGAGGGCGCTCTTGTTAAGGTCACCGATGGGGATAAATACGCAGACAGCTATTGGGAACAGACTTTGCCCACGCCGACTGGCTTCAATAAGCAAGAGTTTGTATTCCGTAAGGAACTTTCAGAAAAACTTGGAGCCAATCAGCAGCTCAAAGATCAATATGGCGATGACGCCAGATTGGCGCGTATCTATGGGTTCTCTTACGAGGGCACCTATTATGAGTTGCCGGAGCCCACTATTTTCCTGGTTCACGGTAAAGGTGAAAGCCCAACTGAAGGTAACAAACCCGGTAACCTTGCGTCCAGAGCCCCGAGTGATCCAACCCTCTCTGGCGTTGCCTCAGCTGATTATCAGATCGCCAATGACATTAAGGTTTGGGACTATGACAAGGCCGATTACACCGTCCGGATGGATGTAATGACTGGTCAGTTTGAACAGGTTCTGCTGGACATCTATTTCGGCTTCGACAGCCCAGCAATCAGCGGCGCACGCGTAAGTGGTGCTAGGGTTAGCGGCGCACGCGTGAGCGGAGCCAGAGTCAGCGGCGCACGCGTGAGTGGTGCCAGAGTCAGTGGCGCACGTGCACGGGGTTCAGAAGACTGACGCGGAATCGAACCCAAGGTTCACATCACTAAAGATTGCGACAGGTCCTGGTTCAACAGGGCCTGTCTTCTTTAGAAACCTGCCTTTTTCAAGCCCCCAACAAAATGTTGCGTGTCTTCTTCCAACTTGTCCGGCTGCACTGTTTCCCAACGTGCCAGTGAAAAATTAGGATGCGCGACACGGTGCTTATCCGCGATCTGACGCGCAATGTCGGTTTCACCTAGTTGTGCATAGCTTGCTGCCAGCAAACGTTGCCCTTCTGTAGGGTTGTTCATCTTGTTTACGGCGTCGATGGCGTCTTGATACTGCCTGAGATTGAAATATGCCCCACCCAGATGCCATAAGTATTGGTCCGGGAAGTATGGATTCAACCGCATCGCCTGCTGCAGATGAGTGATTGCCGTTTCGTTGTCACCGTAGTGAGCCAGCGCGTCGGCATAGTCTGAATGCATATCGGCGTCGTTGGGATTCAATGCCAACGCCCGCCTATACGACTGTAGGGCCGCGTCATGTTCCTTGCGGTATAAGTGGACATACCCCAATTCACCAAAACCGCGCGCGTCCGTGGGATCCAGTTCAATCGCCCGCTGTGCGAAAGTCAGCGCCTGATCCAGTGCTTGCGTAGGATCTTCGGACCAGGAATAGCGCCAGTCGATATTCAGCGTTCGTGACAGGGCAGCCGCAGCGCGTGCATAACCCCCATCCCGGTCAAGCGCACTCTGATAGAAGTTTTGCGCCTTCCGGTTGTCATTCCTGGTGTATTTGAAGATGTGATACTGGCCCTGCAAAACAGAGCCATAAGCCTCGAGGTCGGATGGGACCGACTGGATCATCCGCTGCTTTTCATGCGACTCGATCATCACCGCGGTTGCGGCCACGATGCACTCGGTCACCTCATCCAGAATGTCGAAAATATCGTCGATATTACGATCAAACCGCTCACCCCAGATGGTGCGTTCGGTTGAGGCATCGATCAGTTCCGCCGTGATCCGAATGCGGCTGGCCGAGCGACGCACGCTGCCTCGCGCGATATACCGCACGTTGAGCTTTTGCGCGGCCTCTTTCGGTGGCATCCCCTGCGTCTTGAAGAAAAAGGACGAGTTCCGCGCGATTACGAACAGATTACGGAACTTGGACAGGTTCATGATGATGTCGTCGGTCAACCCTTCCGCAATCCAGCTGTCAGATTCGTCCCCGCCATTACTGCTGAAGGGCAGAACCGCCACCGAGGGTGTATCGGGACGTTCCAGAATATTTCCTGGCATATCCGGCCGCATCGTTCCAGCCATTGTGGCGCCAGCGACTTCGCTGCGGACACAATAGGTCGAGACAGGCGCAAGGATGTTCTTCAGGTGTTGCGGACCGAGAAATTCATAGCCATAGCGCAGCCGGTTACAGACCTGGTCATAAACGGCGGAACTGACGTAAACCCTTTCTGGTTCAGCAATTTCCTGAAGACGCGCCGCGATATTCACATTGTCGCCATGAATGCCGCGATCGTCGATCAGGATTTCGCCCAGATGGACGCCCGCGCGAAAGTTGATTCGTTGATTTTCGGCGCGATCCTGATTGTGCTGGCTGGCAATGCGGTGCAGTTCGACGCCGAACTCCACGGCACTGGTGGCAGTTTCGAACAAAGCCAGAATACCATCACCGCGCACCTCGACCACCCGGCCCTGAAAACGGGCGCAGGTCTCTTCAAGGTGAGAAATCAACGATTTCAATGCGTTATAGGTGTCCAGCTCGTTCTCACTCATCAGGCGGGAATACCCGACGACATCGGCAAACAAGACTGCACCCAGCTTCTGCGTTATGGAAGAGTTTGGACTCTTGGTGTTCACATTCATAACTCGTATTAGGGGCTGCGTTCGAACCCTATGGTCACCTTATAGCAAAATGTGCCTCTGCGCTTGCAGAGCAATTGCACACCCCGTTAGTCACACTTATCAACCTGTGGTGGCCAAGACCAGCTTGGGCACCCGTTCTCTCCGAAAGTCACAACTGTTTCTGAGCTAATGCTTTTTGCCAGGGTCGGACGAGTATTCATCCAATCCTGACGGAGAAGTCCAACAACAATCATGTCATGAAACGTTCCGTCTGCATACCAGGCTTGCCGCATGGTACCTTCGACCTGACATCCCAGTCTTTCCACAAGGTCGCGGCTGATATGATTATCCTGCCTGTAATATGAGGTCAGCCTGTTCAAACCCAGTTGACGGAATGCAAAATCCGCCACCAGTGCCGTCGCTCTGATGGCAAGGCCCAAACGCCGAACCGATTTTTCGACAAACATGGCGATGACCGCGTCCCGGTTTACCGGGGAAATCGCCTCGAGCCCAACAATCCCCACCACTTGTCCGCTATTGGAGACGACAACGAACCAGCACTTTCCGTTGCTGCCTGACGCACTGAATGCATCGCGCCAGACGTCTTCGGTGTGCGCAAGGTTGAACGGAATCCGCGATGTACGATCAAATCGGCCGAGGTCCTCAATATCCTGAAACCAGGGTGTGATTACCTCCAGATCTGCTTTTTCAAGTGGGCGCAGTTTGAATACGCTGTCGGACTTGTCTGACAATGGATCAACTACCTTTAACTAATATCAGAAAATATACACCCCAGAGCCTAACATACATAGGCAACAAATACGAAATAGGAAAAAAGCGGCCCGGCGATTATATACCTATGGTTGCGAAGATCAGAACCCGGCGTGCCGAAGATCAACATGCCCTTGGTTGCACGATCCTGAAGTATGCACCGCACCGGTTTGTCTATTGCACGCCCAAGGCGGTGGTGATTTGGTCACATCGAACAGCCTATTGCCGTCTTCGTCGGCTGGACCAACTGAGTTGAAAGGGAACAGGATATGAAGCTGTTACGCTATGGGCCGGTTGGCGCGGAAAAGCCCGGTATTTTGGATGAGGCCGGTAAAATCCGCGATCTGTCGGGGATTGTTGACGATGTAACTGGCGCGATGCTTGGCGATGAAAGCATGGCGCGGCTGCGTGGGCTCGACCTTGGAACATTGCCTGTCGTCGACGGTGATCCGCGGATTGGGGCGTGTGTCGGGAATGTTGGCAAATTCGTCTGCATCGGCCTGAACTATGCCGATCACGCAGCCGAAAGCGGTCTGGACCTGCCCGACGAGCCGGTGATTTTCTTCAAAGCGACCTCTGCCATCATAGGTCCGAATGACACGGTCGAAATCCCGCGCGGTTCGGTCAAGACCGATTGGGAGGTTGAACTGGGCGTCGTCATCGGTAAGCGCACCAAATATATTTTCGAGGCCGAGGCGCTTGACCACGTAGCCGGATATTGTGTGATCAACGATCTGTCCGAGCGGGATTTTCAACTCCACCGCTCGGGCCAGTGGGTCAAAGGTAAATCGGCCGACACGTTCGGCCCGATCGGACCCTGGCTGGTCACCCGGGACGAGATCGCCGATCCACAGAACCTGCAGATGTATCTTGAGGTGAACGGGCATCGCTATCAGGATGGTTCGACCAATACGATGCATTTCAGTGTGGCCACAGTCATTTCGCACCTGTCGCAGTTCATGTCACTGCAGCCGGGGGATGTGATTTCAACCGGAACACCACCGGGTGTGGGTATGGGACGGACCCCTCAGATTTATCTGAAACCCGGTGACAAGATGGAATTGGGCATCCAAGGGCTGGGCGTGCAGCGACAGGACGTAGTGCAGGGCTGAACACCCTTACTCTGGCCAGGGCAAGGAATAGGTCTTGACGTTGGTGAAGAATTTCATCGCCTCGATGACCCCTTCTTTGACCCCGTTGCCGCTGTCCTTGATGCCCCCAAAAGGCGACATTTCGATCCGGTACCCGGGCTGTTCCCAGATATTGCAGGTTCCGACATTCAGACCATTGATATAGGCAATCGCGCGGTTCAGATCGTTGGTGCAGACGCCCGAGGACAGGCCAAACGCAGTTCCGTTTGAGATTTCCATGACCTTGGCGTCATCATCTGGCACGCGGACGATGGGTATGATGGGACCGAAGGTTTCCTCCATCACCAGCTCGCTGGTGTGGGGAACCTTGTCGACGACAATCGGCGGCAAAAGCGCGCCCTGACGACCGGGGTGATAGAGGATCACCGCGCCCTCGCCTTCAGCCATGTAAACACGTTTTTCGCACAGTTCCGCAGCCTCGGAATGGATCACGCAGCCCAGTTGCGTTTCAGGATCCTGCGGATCGCCAAAGCGAATGGCCTTGGCCTTTTCCAGAACCAACGGCACAAATCTATCCGCCACGCTGTCCTGTACGAGAATACGTTTTATCGCCGTGCAACGCTGCCCGGAATTGCCAGTGGCCCCGGCCACGGCGATGGCTGCGGCCCGGTCCAGATCGGCCTCGCTCAGATCGTTCAAGACGATCAGGGGATCGTTGCCGCCCAACTCTAGCGCCTGACGTTTAAACCCCGCTTTTTCAGCAATCATTTTGCCCACCGGCACTCCACCCGTGAAGGTGATGATGTCGATGTTTTCATTGGTGACCATTTCATCACCAATGTCCTGTGGCCAGCCAGTGACCACCTGGAACATCTCGGGCGGCAACCCTGCCTCGTACAGGATGTCAGCCAGTGTCAGCGCTGTCAGCGGGGTCAATTCGGTCGGTTTGCAGACCATGCAATTGTTGGTGGCAATCGACGGGGCAACTTTGTGGCTGACCATGTTCAGGGGGTGGTTGAAGGACGTGATCGCGCTGATAGCTTTGACCGGTTCGCGTTTGGTGAAAATCTTCCGCTGCTTGCCATTATGGGTCAGATCGCACGAGAACACCTCACCATCATCCTTCAGCGCTTCGGCTGCGGCGAACAGAAATACATCCTGCGCCCGCTTGGTTTCGTAAATCGCATGCTGGTGGCAGATGCCAAGTTCCAGCGTCAGCCACTTCGCCAGATCGTCGCGTTTATCACCGATCAATTCACCTGCGCGCTGCAAAATCTGGCTGAGTTCGTACCGGGTAAGCTTGGGGGTATAACTTGCAGCGACCTCAAAAGCCTTGCGTGCGTGTTCGGCGGTGCCTGCTGGCACCGTGCCAATAACCTCGTTGGTATAAGGGTAGTGAACGGGAACCGTAGCCTCGGTGAAAACGATCTGCCCCCCGATGCGCATGCCCTCGTTGCGAATGTCGGATGTATTCATGATCCCGTCCATTTTTCTTAAGCGCCGCTGTTGTTTCATAGATAAATACGTCAATTATCCTGTATATCGTTTCGTACCCTCAGAACGCCATTTTCGTACCAAAGAAATCCCTGCTCATGGTCCGTCAGAATCTGTGCGACAGCTAATTGTTATCCTTATTGCAAAAGGCTTGGAAATTGTTCAGGCATTTTGTATTTTGGATACAAGTTTCCAGTACCCGAGACGAAGTGAATGCCCAGAACGCGTGCGATCCCCCGACAAAGCCTGCCCGACGTCATCACCAACGACCTGCGCGAGCGGATTCTGAGCGGTGAAATCGCCGAAGGTGAAACCATTCGTCAAGAGGCACTGGCTGAGGATTACGACGTCTCGCGCATGCCGATCCGCGAGGCACTGAAACGGCTGGATGCCGAGGGCCTCGTGCAGCTAACCAACAACCGAGGTGCTGCGGTCACATCGCATTCCCTGTCCGAAATCGGAGAGATTTTCGACCTGCGTGTCTTGCTTGAGGTGGATCTTTTCAAACGCGCCATTCAGCAGATGACTGCCGCCGATTTCAACGAATGCGATCGGATTCTGGATGCGATGGAAAAGTCCTATGATGCATATGATGTGGGCCGCTGGGGCAGCTTGAACAATGAATATCACATGGCGCTTTACGCCGCTGCTGGTCGCGGGCTGAGCAACGAAATCCTTCAGCGGGTAAACGTGCAGTCCGACCGCTATGTTCGCATGCATCTAAGTGTCATGGAGCAACGCGAACCCGCCAAGAAAGACCACCGCGAGCTATTGTCGCTGGCCCGTGCGGGCCGGGTCGATGATGCCTGCGATCTGCTGACCCGGCATATCCAGCGCACCAAGGAACAATTGCTAGCCATGATTACGGCGACGCGAAAAACCGAATAAACGGGTTTAGTCCAACGGGTGCAAGCAAGCGACCTGATGCCTGTCTCCGCTCAGCTCGGGCGGCGCGGCGCGGCATTCTTCGGTGGCCAGCCAGCACCGCTGCGCAAAGGCACAGCCCTTGGGGATATTCATCGGGGACGGCAATTCACCTTCCAGCTTGATCCGCTCTTTCCGGGCCTCAGGGTCAGCGCGGGGTGTCGTAGACAACAAAGCCTTCGAATAGGGATGACGGGGCGCGGCGAACAGCAGCTCTTTCGGGGCTTTTTCAACTGCGCGGCCCAAATACATGACGATCACATCATCTGCGAAATGTTTTACCACCGACAGGTCGTGCGAGATGAACAGATAGGCAAGGTTCAAACGCTCCTGCAACTCGACCAGCAGGTTCAGAATCTGCGATTGGATCGACACGTCCAGCGCCGAGACCGGTTCGTCCAACACTAGTACTTTGGGGTTCAGCATCAGCGCGCGGGCAATGGCGATGCGCTGGCGCTGACCGCCTGAGAACATGTGCGGATAGCGGTCGTAGTGCTCGGGGCGCAGGCCGACAAGGTCAATCATCTCACGCGCTCGGGCCTCGCGGTCGGCGGCAGACATGTCGGGGCGGTTGATGATCAGCGGTTCCTGCAGGATCTGCCCGATCCGCTGACGCGGGTTGAGCGAACCATAGGGGTCTTGAAACACGATCTGCACCGTCTCGCGCATTTGCGCCCATTTCGACGGGGTAATGTCGACCCCATCAATGGTCAGGCTGCCCGAGGTCGGTTCTTCGATCATCGTTACCACGCGCGCCAGCGTGGATTTTCCGCAGCCGGATTCTCCGACAATCGCCAGTGTTTTGCCGGGTTGCAGGTCAAAATCCACACCTGACAGAGCCTTGACCGTTGCCGGTTTCGACAGCAATCCGCCTTTGACAGAATAGAATCTGGCCAATGCGCTGGCCTGAACGATGGGGGCGGTCATGCCAGTTCTCCGGCGGTTATCTTTTCAACATAATGGCAACGGGCCTTACCGAAATCCGCGCTGTGCGGGGTTGGCGGCAGAGATCGGCAGAGGTCGTCCGCATATTGGCATCTGGGGCTGAACAGGCAGCCTTTGGGCCGGTCGAACTGACCGGGCACGACACCAGGAATAGTCGGCAACAGTTTCGAGGTCGCCCGTTCTGGCAACGCGCTCAGCAAGGCAGCCGTATAGGGGTGGCGCGGGGTGCGGAACAAGTCCTTGACTGGCTGCTCCTCGACCTTTTGACCGGCATATTGCACCTGAACCCGTTCAGCGGTTTCAGCGACCACACCCATATCGTGCGTGATCAGTACCAGCCCCATCCCTTGTTCGTCCCGCAGCCGAACCAACAGGTCCAAAATTTGCGCCTGAATGGTCACGTCCAGCGCTGTTGTCGGCTCATCTGCGATCAGCAGCTTGGGATTGCAGGCAATGGCCATGGCAATCATGACGCGCTGGTTCATCCCGCCCGACATCTGGTGCGGAAAAGTGTTCAAGCGGCTTTCGGGGGCCGGGATACCGACCTGATCAAACAGCTCGATGGCGCGCTGGTGGCGATCCCTGCGATTCAGGCCGAGGTGAATCCGCAAGGCTTCCTTGATCTGGAAGCCGACTGTGAAACAGGGGTTCAGTGACGACATCGGCTCTTGAAAGATCATGGCGATGTCTTTGCCGATGATCTTACGGCGGTCACGAGCCGAAATTTTGGTGAGGTCGATGCCTTCAAAACTCAGTTGATCGGCCGTGATCGTAGCCGTCCATGGCAGCAGGCCCATCAACGCCAGCATCGACACGGATTTACCCGAGCCGCTTTCGCCGACGATGGCCATAAGCTCACCCTTGTCGACGGACAGATCAACGCCATCCACGGCGCGGAATTTCCCCGAAGCGGTGGCGAATTCGACGGTGAGGTTTCGGATGTCCAACAGGCTCATGTCGTCAGCTCCGCTTTAGTTTCGGGTCCAGCGCGTCGCGCAGACCGTCGCCCATCAGGTTGATGGCCAGCACGGTGACCAGGATGGCCAGGCCGGGGAATGTCACAACCCACCAAGCACGAAGAATGAACTCTCGCGCTTCGGCTAGCATGGTGCCCCATTCCGGCGTGGGCGGCTGTGCGCCCATGCCCAGAAAGCCAAGGGCTGCGGCGTCCAGAATGGCGGTCGAGAAGGACAGCGCCGCCTGCACGATGATCGGGGCCAGGCAATTGGGCAGCACGGTCTTAAACATCAGCCGCGCTTTGCTGGCACCTGCCACGCGGGCCGAGGTGACATAATCCTTCTGCCGTTCAGACAAGACCGAGGCACGGGTCAGACGCACGTAGTGCGGCTGAAAAACGATGGCGATGGCGATCATGGCGTTGGTCAGCGAGGGCCCGAGTATGGCGACCAGAACCAATGCCAGCAGTAGCGACGGGAAGGACAGAATGATATCCATCACCCGCATGATCATCGTATCAACCCATTTGGGTGCAAAGCCGGACAACAGACCAATGATCACACCGCCTGTCACGGCCACACAGACCACAACGATGCCGACAAAGAAGGAATAGCGGGATCCCATGATCAGGCGCGACAGCATATCCCGGCCCAATGGGTCAGTGCCCAGCGGAAAGGCCCAGCTGCCACCCTCTTGCCACGCCGGGGGCTGCAGGATGTGATTGCGGAACTGTTCCGTCGGATCGTAAGGCGCCAGCAGCGGAGCGAAGGCGGCACACAAAACAAACGCGGCAAAAACCCAAAGCCCCATGACCGCGCCGCGGTTTTCGCTGAAGTAATACCAGAACTCGCGCAATGCGCTGGGGCGGTCTTCGGTTTTGGGTGGGGTTGCGGATAGTTCAGCCATCACCGCCTCCGGATTTTGGGGTTGATGATGCCGTAGAGGACATCGACCAGCAGGTTCACCAGCATGACAATCACCGCGATCATCAACAGGCCACCTTGCACCACCGGATAGTCACGGCGGAAAATGCTATCGACCATCCACTTGCCGATGCCCGGCCAGCTAAAGATCGTCTCGGTCAGGATCGCGCCGGCCAACAACGTGCCGACCGACAGGCCGATCACGGTAATCACCGGGATCAACGCATTGCGCAGCGCATGCAGCCCGTTGATCCGTGTCGGCGCCAGACCCTTGGCGCGGGCAGTGCGGATGTAATCCTCGCCCAAAACCTCAAGCATGGCCGAGCGTGTCTGACGTGCAATCACCGCCAGCGGGATGGTGCCCAGTACGATCGTCGGCAGGATTAGGTGCCTCACGGCCGATCCAAACGCTCCCGGCTGCCCGGACAGCAGGCTGTCGATCAGCATGAAACCGGTGACACTGGGGAAATAATACAGCAGGTCGATCCGACCCGAGACTGGCGTCCAACCCAGATTGCCCGAGAACACGATGATCAGCAGCAGCGCCCACCAGAAGATCGGCATCGAATACCCGACCAGGGCTGACGACATCAGCGCCCGATCGAAGAACTTGCCCCTGTTCACCGCCGCGATCACGCCGGCAGGCAATCCCAGTGCCACCGCAAAGATCATTGCACAAAGCGACAGCTCCAGCGTGGCAGGGAACAAGGCGAAGAACTCATCCCACACCGGCTTTTTGGTGACAAAGCTCTCGCCCAGATCGCCATGCAGGACGCCGACAAGGTAATCCCAGTATTGTTGCAGGACCGGTTTGTCGAAGCCCAGCTTCTCGACCATCTCCTGATAGCGTTCCTCGGTCATGCCGCGTTCGCCAGCCATGACGATGATGGGATCACCGGGCAGGACCCGGATGAACATGAAGGAAATCAGCGTCACGCCCAGAAATGTCGGAACGAACATGCCAAGGCGTGTGAGTAAGTAGCCAAACATCAGCGACCTATGATTGTGAGATCTTTGGGAAAGCGGGTCAGCGACCGGCAGCCATCCCGTGTAACAAGCACGTCATCTTCTATGCGAACGCCGAAATTGTCCAGATCATAAAGGCCCGGTTCGTTGGTCCAGACCATTCCGGGCAAGATTTTCTGGTCATTCCCGCGCATAATATACGGTGCCTCGTGGACGTCCCGGCCCAGACCATGTCCGGTCTTGGTGCGGATGCGGTCGGCAAAAGGCGAGGCCTCAAGCACGCTGATGACCGCGTCGTCGATATCGTGCGCGGTCACGCCGGGGCGGCAGGCCTCGAAACCGGCGAGATTGGCGCGCAGGACTGTATCGTAGACCGCCCTGCCCTCGTCCGAGACCTCTTTGACGAAAAAGGTCCGGGTAATATCGGCGGCAAAACCGTGTTTGCGGGCACCGAAATCGAACAACAGCGCGTCGCCGGGTTTGATCCTGTAATCCGCCCGCGCCTTGCCATGCGGTTGAGCCGAGTTATCACCCGCGGCCACAATCGGCGCAAAAGCCAGCGAGGCGGCGCCTTCGGCAAACAACGCCTGGATCAGAGCCTGTTCGATCTGAACCTCGGTCTGGCCGACACGCACATCTTCGATGACCCGCTGCAACGCCCGTTCCGAGATGTCAATCGCAGCCTGCAGCGCCGCGATGTCTTCATCGGTCTTGGTTATGCGCAAGCCGGAAATTTCACGCTCGCCGTCCACAATGCGCAGATCCGGCATCGCGCGGGTCAGCGCCTTTGATACGAAAACCCGCATCACCTGACCTTCGACCGCCAGTGACGACAGAGTCATATGCGCGGCCAGCGCGGCAAAGGCTTCGTCATAGCCTGCTTGATCGCGCCAATCAAAGACAGCGCCGTCAAACCCGACCAGCGCCCATGACCCCAGCTCAAGATTTGGCACAATCGCGGCCGGGGCACCTTCGGCTGGAATCACAACCACGAAAGGCCGTTCGTGGCTCATGAAGGGTTTTCCCAAAGCGCGGGTGAAATTCGGGCCAGGCACCAGCGCCACGGCGTCTACTGACATGTCCTTTGCCAGTTGACGGTACTCGGACAAATCCGGCATTCGCGCCGACCTCCAGAAATAGAAAACCGGAGCCGCCAATTTGGGCGGCTCCGGTCAGTGAGTGGTGATTTATTCGACGCTCACGCCATAGAAGATGTGGCCACCCAGCGGGTGCACCTTGTAGCCCTGCACCTTATTGCTCATCGGCATGTAAACGACCGAGTGTGCGATGGTCGCCCATGGCGCCTGCTCTTTGAAGACGACCTGAGCATCTTCATACAGCTTGGTGCGTTCAGCCTGATCGGTGGTTTGCTTGGCTTTCAGGATCAGATCTTCGAACGGTTCGTGGCACCATTGTGCACGGTTCGATGCTTCGCGACCGTCACAGCCCAGAAGTACGGCCAGGAAGTTGTCTGGATCGCCGTTGTCACCGGTCCAGCCCAGAAGAACGGCGCCATCGCGGTTCAGTTCTTTCGAGCGCGACAGATACTCGCCCCATTCATAGGACACGATCTCAACATCCACACCGACCTTAGCAAAATCCGCCTGGATCAACTCCGCCATGCGGCGTGCGTTCGGGTTGTACGGACGCTGTACCGGCATCGCCCAGATCTTCATCGACAGATCGGAAACACCTTCGGCTTCCAGCATCGCCTTGGCCGCTTCGGGATCATAGGCATCATCGGTGATGGCGTCGTTATAGCCCCACATGGTTGGCGGGATCGGGTTCTTGGCCACCTGGCCTGAGCCCTGGAACACCACATCGATGATGGCGTTTTTGTCGATCGCCATGTTCAACGCCTTGCGGACGTTCGGATTGTCGAACGGCTCCATAGTGGTGTTGTAGGCCAGATAACCGACGTTTAGGCCTTCCTGCTCCATCATGTTGATGTCGCCGTCATCCTTCATCGCCTGAATGTCAGCCGGGTTCGGATACGGCATGATGTGGCATTCGCCAGCCTTCAGCTTTTGGTACCGAACCGAAGCGTCTGGAGTGATCGCAAAGATCAGGTTTTCCACGTCCGCCGGGTCTTTCCAGTAGTCCGCATTCTGCGCATAGCGGATCACGGCGTCTTTCTGATAGGCCACGAACGAGAACGGACCAGTGCCGATGGGCGCAGTGTTCAGCTTTTCAGGTGTTCCTGCTGCCATCATCGCATCGGCATATTCGGCCGACAGAATCGAGGCGAAATCCATCGCCATGTTGGCCACAAACGGCGCCTCAGGCTTGGTCAGAGTGAATTTGACCGTATAGTCATCGACCTTTTCGATGGACTCGACCAGATCTGGCATGCCCATACCTTGGAAGTATTCCCAGGTGCCGCCGGACACCTGATTGAACGGGTGACCTTCGTCCTTCTGACGCATGAACGAGAAGATCACGTCATCGGCGTTAAAGTCACGGGTCGGGGTGAATTCGTCGTTGGAATGGAACTTGACGCCCTGACGCAGCTTGAACGTGTACTCCAGACCGTCATCGCTGGCTTCGACGCTTTCGGCCAGACCGGGAATGACGTTGGTCGTTCCGGTTTCGAATTCCAGCAGGCGGTTGTAGATCGGGTGCGAAGACGCATCAAAAGTCGTCCCGGCGGTGAACAGGGCCGGATCGAACCCTTCGGGCGATCCTTCAGAGCAATACACCAGAGTGTTTGCCTGTGCCGCGGCAGCCGACAAGGCGATCGCAGCAGTTGCGGCCATCAATTTCAGTTTCATGTGGGTCTCCCAGAAATGAATTTATTCAGACATTCGCGTTGCTCTTTGTGGTCAGAGCATTCCTAGACGACTCGTGTCATCGCGATGTCTCTGCCCAATGTATCCAAAATACAAAATCCATTGTCAACTGACTTGCACACGCTAATTTGAGCAACCCGTTAACAAGGCGGATACCCCCACACGTTCGGCCTTTTGGGTCGTTCGGGCAAGAGGATAATCACCATGACCTAACGGCCCATGTCTTGCTACGTGACAGCGTGCCGGCCGCCATCGCAGGTCAAGATACAAGAGATCAGTTGGCGCTCAGTGCGAAAAAGTGGGCGTAACCCCGACAGGTGGCCGTTCATTAATATAGGCACCGATACGGTCCAAAAGCGGTCGGCGGGGACAGCCCGGACGCGTTGCCGCGCCCAAGTTTCGCAGATTGCCGGGGCCTTCGAATGGGACAAAGCACAAAGGCCACTTGTCCCGTTTGAACTGTTCCGCCGCCAATGCCGAGACGATGGTGCAATCATCCGAATGGCAGATATGGCGGCAGATCGTCTCGAACCGAAGCGCACTTAGATCAAACCGCTTGCTGGCCCGGTTCGAGGGGTCTGATTCAGGCAACCGGTCTTCCAGTTCATAACCAAAACTATGGGGAAGCCGAATAAAGTCATGCACCGGCACATCTTCTGGCGCGATGGATGGCAACATGCACAGTGGGTGGCCCTCGCGTACGGCCAGAAACAGGGGTTCAGACCAGATCGAAGTGAAATCCAGCGCTTCGCTGTTGTTGACCTTTGCCACCAGGGCGACGTCAAGCGTGTGATCTTCAACCATTTGCAACATGTTCTGTGGCAGATCTTCAACCATGGTGACACGCATGTTGGGAAAAAGCGCGCTGAACAGCTCGGAAAAATACTGCGTCAGATAGGGGGCCAGTGTCGGGGTCATACCGATATTGAAAGGCACTGCCTCGGGGTTGCGAAACTGAGTCGCGGTATCGCGGATGTTCTGTGCGTCTTTCAGGATGCGCTCGGCAATGGCGATCACGCGATTGCCACAGGCAGTGGGGCGCACTTCGCTATTCAGGCGCAGGAACAGATCCGTTCCCAATTCCTGTTCCAGCTTCTTTACCTGATTAGACAAAGCGGGCTGCGAGACATTGCAGGCCACAGCCGCCTGACTGAACTGACCGTGTCTGGCAATGGCAAGCACATATTCCAGGTCTCTGAAATTCATGGTTTTGGGCCCGTGATCCGTTTCCCGATCCCGCTGGGGATGCCCTTTACATACGCCAACCGGCGCGCCGCTGCAGGAAATCGGCATCACAATCACTGACAAAACCGTCAATCCGCGCCATTGAATAGAAGGGCACTGCGGAGACACGCCACGTAACCAATTGAAAAGAAACGAGGCACGGTGGCCAGATATCACGCCATCCGTGACTATTTGTATTGGTTATACCGCCAATTCGAAGGATGAATTTTAGCTGCGCCGTGGTGGTGACTACCCCTTTGCTACGTGGAATGCCCAGACCAGCGGGCGGACCGCATTACGCAAACCCATGATGGAGTCCCCCATGCTGTCCCAACTTATGGAAAGCTTACGCGAACGTCTCTTAACCACGTCCACATTGGCGCAAGAGACCAGCCGCGATGGCCAAACCCTTTTGAACAACTTTTTCCAAAGCACGGTTGTCGATGACACTCCGGCCTTTGTGCTAGCCAATGATTTCTCGCGCCTGCTGAACTTTGGTGAGATAGTCACCAACAACGCGGTGGCCGCGGTGAAGGCGCAGGGTGAAGATGTCGACATCTTCAACTTTGCCTCGGGCCGGATCGAAGCAAATAACGGTCCCGAAGTTCTGGCCACCGGCGTTCAGGTGACCGGCAGCGCCGCAGTCCGAAACTTCGGAGAGATAGCCGGGGAATTTAACGGAGTGCAGTTTGCCGGGCCTGACAGCTCTGGCAGCCTGGATAATTTCCGCGGCGGCGTGATCAGTTCGGACAGTCGTGCGGTTGATATTCAGGGTCAGGGCATTGATGTGCGCAACTTTGGCGACATCATCGGCACCGGCGATCAGCGCAACGGCACGATCTATACCAACAGCACCGCCGAGGATGTTTCGATCTCGAACTTCTCAGGCGCCACGATTGATGCCGGTGACGGCAATCAGGGCGCCGGTATTTCGCTGCAAGTCGGTGATGAACTCGGAGACCGCGTGGAAACCGACGTGTTCAACGGCTTTGGCGCGACCATTCAAGGCCGCGGTCAGGCGGCGGCAAATACAGGTCTGGCCGGAGACGGCATCCGCATCGATGATGGTGCAGAAGGTGCCATTCTTGAAACCGAGATCATCAATAGCGGTCTGATTTCGACCGAAAGCAATCAAGGCACCGCCGCCGGTATTCGCATTGCCAATGGCGCAAATGCCGAAGGTGAGATTCTGAACACCTCGACCGGTGTGATCGAAGGACCTCGCAACGGTCTCTATATCGGTGAAGGCGAACATGATCTGGATGTGCTGAACTTTGGCACCATCCAATCAGGCAGCCGCGCGGTTAATATCGACGGCTCCGGCGTTGATCTGGTCAATGGCGGTGACATTCTGGGCTCTGGCGATCAGCGCAACGGCACGATCTACGCCGACGACACCGCGTCTGATTTCTCGATCAACAACCTGGCAACCGGCTCAATCGATGCGGGCGAAGGCAACCAAGGCGCTGGCGTTTCACTTTCCCTGTCTGCCGAAGGCAATGGTGAGGTCGAAGTGACCAACGCAGGCTCCGTCGCCGGTCGCGGCAATGCAGGCGCTGGTCTGGGCACCGCCGGAGATGGCATCCGTCTGGAAGGCGCCCGGCTGGAAGGCGGCGGCTTTGGCCCTGCTCTGTTCACCGGAACGATCACCAACACAGGTTCGGTCTCGTCCGAAGGTGCAAATGGCACTGTCGGCGCGTTCCGCGCTGTGAACAACGTCAATTTCCAAGGCCAACTGGTCAACGAGGAAACCGGCGTCTTTTCGGGTGGTCAGAACGGTGTCTACTTTGGCACAGGCGATCATTCGGGCGGGTCCTTCGTCAACCGGGGTACTGTCACCTCGGACAGCCGCGCGCTGAATATTGACGGAGAAGGGCTCGAGGTCATCAACGAAGGTGACATTCTGGGCACCGGCAACCAGCGCAACGGTACGGTTTATGCCGATGGTACCGCCGACAACTATACCTTTACCAACACAGGTCTGGTTGACGCAGGCGAAGGCAATAACGGCTCAGCCGTCTCGTTGCAAACCGGCGATGTGTCTGGGGATGTGGTCTCGGCCGCTGTCGTCAACGAAGGCACGCTGCAAGGCCGCGGAGACGCCGCAGAGGGCAACCAGGTGGGCGATGGCTTGCGCCTGTTCACCAGCCAGGATGACGCGTCCTTTGCCGGAGTTGTCGTCAACGAAGGTCTGATCGCGGGATCCGAGGACTCGGACGCTGCGGCGGGCTTGCGCGTTGATGGCGGTCTGAACCTTGTTGGTGCCGTCCTGAACGAGGGCGAAATCCGCGGCACGGTCAACGCAATCGACGCCTCGGACGCAGGCACCGTCACCATCGTTAACGACGACGAAGGCGTGATCAACGGTGACGTTCTGCTGAGCGATGGCGACGATATCTTTGTCGATCTGGGCACTACCAATGGTGACATCGACGGCGGCGCAGGTGATGACGTTCTGATTGCCGGCGATGCCGACAATGTTCTGACCGGTGGTCTGGGCAATGACTTCATCGACGGTGGAGACGGCATCGACACGGCCGACTTCTCGGATCTGGACGTCGCGGTCGAGGTTCGTCTGGACGCCAACGGCAATGGCACCGCCACCCGCGATACCGGGTTCAACATCTCGGTCACCGATGCGGTTATCGTGGCACCGGATCAGTTCGGGTCCAACATTGCCGATGGTGCCGGTTTTGTTGAGCAGGCGGTTCAAGGCAACCTCTACTACAACATCCACACCAACCAGTTCCCGGCGGGTGAAATCCGCGGGCAGCTATCGGTCGACAGCGACGTGACCGAAAACGGTATCCGCACCGTTAGCCTGAGTGGCGGTTTGGACGCGGCGCAAGAGCCAGGGCCGCTGTCAAACAGCGAAGCGACCGGTGAGGCCACCGTTGTCATCACGCAGAACCTGAACACTGGTGAGGTCACCTATTCCAGCGAGCTGAGCGTTGTTGGCATCAGCGAAGCAGAGCTGGGCACCCCAATCCCGGGTACTGTTTCGGCGATCCATCTGCACAATGCTCCGGCGGGCGTGAACGGCCCGGTGGTGCAGGACACTCTGGTCGACGCAGGTGCAACGCTGGATGTGAATGCGACCGGGGGCACCGGTGTCATCGGTCAGGATGTTGTCGAAAACCAGTTCGAGACCGACGTGCTGCAGTCCATTGAAAACGTCATCGGGTCCGATGATGGCGACGTGATCGTCGGCAGCGATCTGTCCAACGTGCTGAATGGCGGCGCGGGCGGAGACCTGATCTCGGGCGAAGGCGGTGATGACATTCTCATCGGCGGGCTGGGACGAGACACGTTCTCGTTCGGTGAAGACTTCGGCAATGACGTGATCCAGGACTTTGAGATCGGTCGCGATCAGCTGCAGTTCGGCGACCTCGGACCCGATTTCGGCGGCGCGGTGAATGTCGCGCAGGATGGCAATGACACCCTGATCACCTTTGGCAACGAAGGCTCGGTCCGTCTGGCTGGGATCAACAGCGCAGACCTAACCGAAGACGACTTCGTCGCCTAAGCGATCCACAACGGGGCGGCCTTGTGGCCGCCCCGCTTGCCAAACCGGAAAGGGCTATCCGATGTTCCAGAATTCCAATCCCGTCAAAACCGCCTGGGGATCGCTGCGCAAAGGCTTTGTTGCGGTTGCGATCTTCAGCCTGTTCCTGAACCTCTTGATGCTGGCCGGGCCGCTATACATGCTGCAGGTCTATGACCGGGTTTTGACCAGCCAGAACATAGACACATTGATCGCCTTGTCCGTGCTGCTGGCGGGGGTATTCATCGTCATTGCGTGCCTCGACCTGATGCGGATGCGCATTCTGGGCCGCCTGGCCGCCCGGTTCGAACTCAGCGTCGGCGCGCCCGTCCTGGGGGCCGCCATGCGCCGCAGGGTCCAAGGAGAAGTTGAGGCAGGCGAAAACCTGGTCGAGGATGTGAACGGGTTCCGCGAATTCATTTCCGGCACCACCCTGACCGCCTTTTTCGATGCTCCGTGGATACCAATCTATTTGATGGTTCTTTATGTGCTGCACCCGTTTCTGGGTCTGTTGGGTCTGGCCGGAGCGCTGACCTTGACATTGATGGCGCTGATCAACAACGCCCGATCCCGAGGCCCGATGCAGCAGGCCGCGCAGGCACGAGGGCGGTCGGATGCGCTGTTCAAGATCAGCGACAGGAATGCCGAACTGGTCCATGCGCTGGGTATGAAATCCGATCTGGTACGCCGCTGGACCGCGCTGCAAACTGACGCGCATCAACACAAAACCCGCGCCGCTGATCGGGTGGCCAGCTTTTCCGTATTGTCCAAGACCATACGTATGGGCCTGCAATCAGCGGTTCTGGGGATGGGTGCGGCACTGGCCGTGATCGGCGAGTCCACCGCAGGCGTCATGATTGCCGCCACGATTGTTCTGGCCCGCGCGCTTGCTCCGATTGATCAGTTGATCGGCCAGTGGCGCACTTTTCTGGCTGCACGCGGGTCCTATAGCAAAATCAAACAATTGACCGAAGATTTCGCCGAGGCGCCTCCAAATCTGAACTTGCCGCGTGCGTTCAAATCGATGGACGTCCGCATCGCTCAGGCAGGCCCTCCACTTGCGCTCAATGCCACCATCCGGGCGATTGATTTTAGCCTCACGGCCGGGGACGTTCTGGCAGTGATTGGCCAGAGTGGTTCGGGCAAGACCACGCTAGGCAAGATGCTTGCGGGCATCTGGCATCCGCAACGGGGCGAGGTTCTGCTGGACGGCAGCCCGATGTCGAAATGGAACCCCGAAGACTTGGGCAAACAGATCGGATACCTGCCACAGGATGTCGAGCTGTTCGATGGCACAATCCGCGAAAACATTGCCCGGTTCTCCACCGCGATCGACGATGCCGAGGTCCTGCGTGCCGCGCGCGAAGCAGGGGTTCACGAACTGGTCAGCGGTTTGCCCGACGGGTACGAAACCAGGCTTGGCCGCGGTTTTTTCCTGTCCGGCGGTCAGCGTCAGAGGCTGGCTCTGGCACGTGCGCTATACGGTGATCCGTTTGTTCTGGTTTTGGATGAACCCAACTCGGATCTGGACGCCGAGGGCGAACAGGCCCTGCGCGATGCTTTGCTGGCCGTGCAGGAACGCGGCGGGATTGCCATTGTCATGACGCATCGCCCAGCCACGCTGCAGGCGGCGAACAAGGTGATGGTGTTGCGCAATGGCAATCAAACCCAGTTCGGCGACAAGCAAGACGTTCTGAAAGTCAATCGCCGCAACGTTCTGGACAAACCAACACAACCGGCACCCAGTCGGGTGGATGAAACTCAGATCACAGGAGCGGCCCAATAACTGACCTGGTCAAATACTCAGCCCCTCGCACAGCCGTGGGATTTCACGAGACACAGCTGAAAGAGATTTCTGACAGTTCCCCTGGCATCGCCCGCTATGTCCTGTTCGGCCTGTTCACCCTGGCGGTATTCGTCGGCGGCAGCGCCTATTGGGCCTTTGCCTCGAAACTCGATGGTGCCGTGGTTGCACCCGCATCCTTTGTGGTAGAGGGCCAACGCAAAACGGTCGAACATCTGGACGGCGGCATAATTCAGTCGATCCTGGTCACAGACGGCCAATTTGAAGAAACCACCGCCCTGGCGGGATTCCGCGAAGGAATGGACCGCCTGCATTGGGTGTCGCCCTACCTGACCCAGAAACAACTATTTGACGCCGAAGCCCGTGCCCGCCGGACCGAAGCGCAGATCAACGCGCAACGTATCGCGGGCCTACGCAACCAGGTCACAGGTCTGGATGAACAGCGCCGCGCGGCCCGGAACCAGATCAAGATCACGCGGGTTGAGTTGTCCAACTTAGAGACGCTGTTGAATAAGGGTCTGGTCGCCGCCACGCGGGTCAGCGCACGGCAGATCGAGTTGGAACGGCTGGCTGGCGTTGACGCATCATTGCGCACCCAGATCGCCCAGGCCGAAGATCAGGTGCAAGAGTTGGAGCTGTCCCTGCTCAGCCAGCAAAAACTACGCGATGAGGTCCTCGCCGGAGAGTTGGCTGTTGTTGAGGCCCAGCTTGATCTGGTTCGACCGCAATTCGCGGGCACGCTGGCACGCCTGAAGCGAACACAGGTTCTGGCCCCGACCAGCGGACGCGTTGTGAATTTGGAAGTGTCAACCAATGGCGGGGTGATCCGCCCGGGTGCGCCAATCATGGATATCGTCCCAGCCGATCAGGCCCTGATCGTCGAGGCGCGGGTCAAGACCGGCGACATTGACAAGCTGCGGATCGGTCAATCCACGCGCATCCGCCTGTCGGCCTTTGCGCAAGCGGACGTGCCCGAAGCTTTGGGGCATATCTTCGACATCTCAGCCGATGCGCTTGAGGATGAACGCACCGGCGAAGCCTATTACAAGGCGCGGGTAAAGCTGAATGCCGAACAACCGCGAGACGTGGCCGCATTGGAACTGGTGCCCGGCATGCCCGCAGATTTGTTCGTCAATACCGGCGAACGCGCCGTCATAAGCTATCTGTCGCAACCCATCAGCGATCGGTTGGCCAAGACCTTTATCGAGTGATTACGGCTGCCTGCGCCCGCGATTTGGGCGCAGGCATTTCTGAGATCGTTGTCCCGATCCAACCAGTATCAATGGGTGCTTAAGTGTCAGACGCCGTAACGCGCCATGAACATGTCCACTGCGTGCAACGCGATCTCATCAATCTCGGATTGTTTGAAATTGGTCTGGATGCCCAACGCGGCTTTGGTCCAGAAGCGAACCTTGCACAGTTCTGAGAACTGTTCGGCTGCAATCTGAACATCTTCGATTACCAATTCGCCTTTTTGAACGGCCTTTTCCAAATATTCGACCATATGACGCTGGCCATTCTGAGGTCCGGATTCGTAAAACGCTTGGCCCAATTCAGGGAACCGATCCCGCTCGGCCACGCAGATACGAAATACCTGCTGCGCGAAATCGGACACTAGAAATGCGGTTAGCTGCGTCGCCGTGATCGTCAACACTTCGCGCGCAGGTTTGGAGTCGTCGATCATCGAAATGACTCTTTCAGCCATACGCTTGCATTCGGTCTGGGCGACTTCCATGAACAGCAGACGCTTGTCGGGGAAGTAGCTGTAGAGCGTCGCCTTGGACACGCCCGCCGCTCGAGCGATGTCATCGACGCTGGCACCTTCGAACCCATCCGCCATGAAAACTTCTCGGGCTCCGCGCAAAACCTGATCGAATTTGCGGCCCGTGCGAAGGATGGCGGCTGTCTGAGTCATGAGCTCTCCTAGGGTTAATGTTCCCCTCAAACTATAAACCGATCAGTACAGATACAACGATTCGCGTTGTCCCGTTGCGTAACGGAATGTGAATTCTGAATGTTTTGCCCCGCAAACCCGCGGCTTCCGGTCGTTGTCGTTCAAGGCTTGCTGCGCGGTCAAACGATGCTAACACTTTGGGCATGGTCGAAATATTTCTGCGCACGCTTCCGTTTTTTGCAATCATCGGCCTGGGATACTGGGCCGGGCGCAGCCGCTTTTTCACCGAAGACGCGACAGCCTATCTGACAAAGTTCGTGTTCTATTTCGCACTTTCGGCGATGCTGTTTCGCTTTGCCGCCACCCTGCCCTTTGCCGACATTTTCAATGGTCGGCTGATGGCGGGCTATCTGCTGGGAACTCTCGCCGTGTATGGTCTGGCAACTGGAGTGGCCTGGGTTCGCAGGCTTGATATTCCTACCGCGGCGGTCGAGGCCCAATGTGCCGCCATCGGAAATGTCGGCTTTCTGGGACTACCGATGCTGGCGCTGTTGTTGTCCGAGGCCGCCATTGGGCCGGTCATGCTGGTTCTGACCGTTGATCTCGTGGTGTTTTCGTCCTTGATCGTGATTTTGATCAACGCGGGGCGCGACGGGCGGCTGACCCCGGCAACGTTGCGCCTGATTGGGTTGGGATTGTTGAAGAACCCAATGATCGTTTCGATTTCCGCAGGGCTTCTGTGGTCGGCTTTGCAAATGCCGGTTCCGGCGGCACTCAATGATTTTCTGACCATTCTGGGCGGGGCGGCCACACCGGGGGCTTTGTTTGCAATTGGGGCCTCTTTGGCGTCCAAGTCCGCCGAACGCATTCAGGTTGCGGCATGGCTGAGTTTTTGCAAGTTGGTCATTCACCCGGCTTGTGTGGCCGTGGTGCTGCTGTGGTTGATGCCAGTCGATGCCTTTTCCGCCACGGTCGCAATTGCGGCAGCGGCGCTGCCGGTGGCCGGAAATGTTTACATGCTGGCGGCCCACTACCGTGTGGCCCCGCACCGGGCCTCGGCAGCGATCCTGCTGTCGACTGCGGTCAGTATCCTGACCGTGCCGGTGGTCATCGCCTGGGTTGGGACGCTCTGAGCCAAAGCATTCAAAAAAATGCGCGCCGAAGTCGTGCGGCCTTTACGCGGCGTCCTTGGATCGTTAGCCATAACGCGATCTAAATTTAAGGACTCTGCCAGATGGAAACCCTTTCGGAAAACGCCTGTTTCGGTGGCGTGCAGGGCGTCTACCGCCATGCGTCGTCAGCCTGCCAATGCGACATGACCTTTGGTCTGTTTCTACCTGCCGAGGCGAAGGACGGCCCGGTTCCCGTCCTGTGGTATTTGTCTGGCCTGACCTGCACACACGAAAACGCCATGACCAAGGCCGGTGCGCAGGCCTGGGCAGCCGAACAAGGCATTGCCGTTGTGTTCCCCGACACCTCTCCACGGGGTGAAGGCGTGGCCGATCACGATGACTATGATCTGGGCCAGGGCGCTGGATTCTATGTGAATGCAACACAAACCCCATGGGCACCGCATTTTAACATGTGGAACTACGTGGCCGAGGAACTGCCGAACCTGCTGGCAGAAAACTTCGCCATCGACATGGATCGTCAAGCGATCACTGGTCATTCAATGGGTGGCCACGGGGCGCTGACCCTGGCGATGAACTTGCCAGGTCGGTTTCGGTCGGTTTCGGCCTTCGCGCCGATTTCGAACCCGACCGGCGCGGATTGGGGGCGCAAACAGCTGAGCGCCTATCTGGGTAATGACGAAGCTGCCTGGGCCAAGCACGATGCCTCGCTGATGATGAAAGAGGTTGGCTTTGACGGACCGATCCTGATCGACACCGGTGCAAATGATCAGTTCATCGACCTACTGCGTCCCGAGGCGCTGGCGACAGCCATCGCGGAACGACGCCAGCAGGCAACCTATCGTTTACAACCGGGCTATGATCACTCGTATTTCTTTGTATCGACCTTCATGGAAGACCACATCACCTTCCACGCCGAAGCGCTGTACGGGGACTGACGGATGAGCAAATTTGACTATGACCTGATCATCATCGGGTCAGGGCCATCAGGGCGTTCCGCGGCAATCCAGGCGGGCAAACTGAAACGTCGTGTGCTGGTGATTGACCGCAAAGACCGATTTGGCGGCGTGTCGGTTCATACCGGCACAATCCCCTCGAAAACCTTGCGCGAAACGGTGCTAAACCTGTCCGGCTGGCGCGAGCGCAGTTTTTATGGCCGGTCTTACCGGGTCAAGGATCAAATCCGCGCCGAAGACCTCAAGGCGCGTCTGCACATGACGCTGGATCACGAGGTTGACGTGCTGGAACATCAGTTCAACCGCAACCACGTGGAAACCCTGAACGGTCTGGCCAGGTTCGTCGGCCCCCATGAGATTGAGGTCGCCACTGATGCCGGTGAAACCACACGCCTGACTGCAGCCAAGTTCCTGATCGCCACAGGGACCAAAACCTACCGACCGGATTACGTGCCCTTTAACGGCAAAACCGTGGTCGACGGCGATGACTTTCTGGAAATGGCCGAGATTCCGCGCTCGCTTGTCGTGATCGGCGCGGGGGTAATCGGCGTTGAATATGCCACGATGTTCTCGGCACTGGATGTGCGCGTGACCCTGATCGAGCCGCGCGAAACCTTCCTTGATTTCATCGACAAGCGGTTGATCCACGATTTCACCCATCAAATTCGCGAAAACGGCGTCGATCTGCGGCTGGGCTCTGCCGTGGAAAAGATCGAGGACACAGGGGATCATGTCGAAGTCACACTCGATAATGGCCGCCATGTCCGTGCTGAAATGCTGCTGTTTGCGGCCGGGCGCATGGGTGCGACCTCGGCGCTGAATTTGAACTCAGTTGGTTTGGAGACGGACCATCGCAACCGCATCAAGGTGGACCGCAAAACCTATCAGACCACTGTGCCGCACATCTATGCCACCGGCGATGTGATCGGGCACCCGTCGTTGGCCTCAACTTCGTTGCAACAGGGCCGTGTCGCGGCCTGTCATGCGTTGGACACCCCCACACTGCCAGAAAGCCCTTGGTATCCATATGGCATCTATTCGGTGCCCGAGATTTCCACCTGCGGTATGTCCGAGGAAGAATTGGAGGAACGCGGCATCCCATATGAGGTTGGTGTCGCACGATTCCGCGAAACCTCGCGCGGGCATATCATGGGGTTGGAGCATGGCATGCTGAAAATGCTGTTCTCGCTGAAAACCCGCCGGGTGCTGGGCGTGCAGATCGTGGGCGAAGGGGCGACTGAGTTAATCCATATCGCGCAGGCGGTGCTGAACCTGAAAGGCACGGTGGACTACTTCGTGCAGAACACGTTCAACTACCCGACCTTGGCCGAAGCCTACAAGATCGCCGGTCTGGACGCGTTCAACCGGATGCCGATCCCCGAAGAGTTCAAGGTGCGCAAGAAACCCGCAGAACCCGCCAAGAAACAGGCCAAGAAGGCGTGACCACCCTGTATGTCGATGGCGATGCCTGTCCTGTGAAGGCCGAAGCCGAGCGGGTGGCGACACGCCACAAGGTGCCGGTGGCATTGGTCTCGAATGGTGGGCTGCGGCCGTCGGCCAATCCTTTGGTGCAGGTCGTCATCGTGTCCGAGGGCGCTGATGAAGCCGACAAGTGGATCGCGGAACGCTGTGGATCAGGGGATGTGGTGGTGACGTCGGACATCCCTCTGGCTGCAAAATGCGTCGAGGCCGGCGCGCGGGTGTTGCGCCCCAATGGTGAGGCATTCACGGCTGCCAATATAGGTCAGCAACTGGCGATGCGCGATCTGATGGCCGATCTGCGCGCCGCCAACCCGCTGGGTGCCGGTGGTGGCGGTAAACCTTTTGGGAAAGCCGACCGATCCCGGTTTCTGGACGCGCTGGAACGCGAGATCAGGGCCGCGCTTCGCCGGTAGCTTATCCATCTGTCGCGCGGGAAAGGCCAAAACGTCACATCCCTGATTTGGCGGCAGCTTTCACTTGCGCATTACGACCACAACCCGGACACTCAAGCCCAAACAGGAGCGCGCATTTGAAACGGGAGACGGCATAATGAAGGTGAACGGCGATCATTACCGGTCGATTTGGTGGGACAAAGCGGCCAGAGAGGTTCGGATCATCGATCAGCGGTGGTTGCCGCATGAGTTTCGGGTTGTCACGATCAAATCGTTGGACGAATTTGCCGCGGCGATCCGCGAGATGTGGGTTCGTGGCGCGCCGCTGATTGGCGCGACCGCCGCTTTCGGGATTGCCGAGCAGATGTCGCGCGACGCTTCTGATGCCTCATTTGACGCCGCTTACGAGATTCTGTATGCCACGCGGCCCACGGCGATCAACCTTCGTTGGGCGCTGGATCGGTGCCGGGACGCGTTGATGCCTTTGGCCCTCAGCGACCGTGCGGGCTACGCCTGGGCGCTGGCGCAGGAGATTGCGGATGAGGATGTCGAAATCAACGCGTCAATCGGAAGGCACGGGCTGGACCTGATCAAGGAGATTGCCGCTCGCAAGCCTAAAGGCGAGCCGGTGCGTCTTTTGACCCATTGCAACGCCGGATGGCTGGCCACAGTAGATTGGGGCACCGCCACCAGCCCCATGTACCACGCACATGAGGCCGGCATTCCCGTTCAGGTCTGGGTCGATGAAACCCGGCCCCGCAATCAGGGCGCGCTGACCTCGTGGGAGCTGGGCGAGCACGGTATTCCCCATCGCTATATCGTCGACAATGCAGGCGGGCATTTGATGCAGCACGGGCTGGTCGATGCGGTAATCACCGGAACCGATCGCACAACAGCACAAGGGGACGTCTGTAACAAGATCGGGACCTATCTCAAGGCACTGGCGGCCAATGACAACGGTGTACCATTCTATGTCGCCCTGCCCTCGCCCACCGTCGACTGGACCGTGCTGGACGGCGTGGCGGAGATTCCGATTGAAGAGCGCGATCAGCGCGAAGTGACTCACATCATGGGCGTGGACGATCTCGGGGCCGTTGAAGATGTCCGGATCACACCAAACGGAACCGAGGGCGGCAACCCGGCATTTGATGTCACGCCCAACCGGCTTGTGACGGGTCTGATCACCGAACGCGGCATCTGCGATGCATCCGCCGAGGGGCTTGCGGAGCTGTTTCCCGAGCGCGCCGGTTAACAAATTGTTTTCAGGCATTCCGGAAGGTGCGGCCACCGCTTGTAGAGGCGTTGAAGAAATGGGCTGGGAAAAGCGATGATTGAAAACTGGTACAAGGCGGATGAGGCCGAGAAATGGCGTCAGAACGCGGGTGCGGACCCTGCGGATCAGGAGCTGGGCGAGCGTATCTACACGTCGCGTCTGATCGGTCAAAACCCCGACCTGCTGATGCATGGGGGCGGAAACACCTCGGTCAAATTGGAACGCCCCGATCTGTTTGGTCACATGCAGCGTGTCCTTCACGTAAAGGGCTCGGGCTGGGATCTGGACACGATTGAGCCACCGGGGCTTCCCGGCGTTTGGCTTGATCCACTGATGAAGCTGCGCGCACTGGATCGTTTGTCTGATTTCGACATGGTGAACGTGCAGCGTGCCAACCTGCTGGATTCAGGTTCACCCAATCCGTCGGTCGAAACGCTGCTGCACGCGTTTCTGCCGCATAAATACGTCGATCATACGCATGCTACACCGTTTCTGGTTCTGGCAAACCTGCCCAACGCTGCCGAGGTTTGCCGCGAGATTTTTGGTGATCGTTTGGGCATTGTCCCTTACATCATGCCGGGCTTCGGGCTGGCAAAAAAAGCCGCTGAGGTATTTGAGGAAAACCCTGAAGTTGAGGGGTTGCTGCTGTTGCAGCACGGGCATTTCACTTTCGGAGAGAATGCGCGGGAAAGCTATGACCGGATCGTAGCGCATACCAACGAGGTCGCCGCCTATTTCAGTATGAAAGAGTTAACGCCCCTGGGCGTGCGCGATCCTGCGGATAATCTGGATGTGCTGCCCGCCCTGCGCGGAGCCATTGCCGATGTCTCAGCCGGGCGCGACGATCCAATGCCGGTGTTTGACCTGCGCAACGGATCTGACGTGATGGCGTTTTTTAACCGGACGGATATTGAGGCCTTGGCGGCGCGCGGTATGGCTTCGCCCGACCATGTCTTGCGCACCAAGGGGGTTCCGCTGGTGCTGCGCACGCATGATCTGTCGGGTGGGCCTGCGCGACTGAAGGAAAAGGTCAAGGCATTCGCCGAAACCTACCGCGCCTATTTTGAACGTCAGGCGGCGCAGACTGACGAGCCCAAGAAAATCCTATCGACCGACCCGAAACATGCCTGGGTCGAAGGGATCGGCGTGGTCGGAATGGGTGTGAATGCCAAGGCGGCCTCCATCGCCGCTGATCTGGCCGAACAAAACCTGCGGGTCCGTGCTGTTGGAGAAGATGCAGGTGGATATTACCCGCTGGACGAGAAAGACCAGTTCGACTGCGAATACTGGTCACTAGAACAGGCCAAACTCGGTAAGGGTAAGCGCCCTGCCTTTCAGGGCAAGGTGGTCGTGGTCACGGGAGGAGCAGGGGCAATCGGACTGGCAACGGCGAAGGCGTTCGCCCGTGAAGGGTCAAATGTTCTGCTAGTGGACCGGGACGAAACCGCTCTGGCCGAGGCAGGCAAATCGCTGGGACGGTGGCATGCCACCCATGCCTGCGACATCACGCAGGAGGGTGCGGCCAATGCTGCGGTTCAGGCTGCCGTTCAGCGGTTCGGAGGCCTCGATATCCTTGTCAGCAATGCAGGGTCTGCCACCGGCGGCGCGCTATTGGAGCTGAGCGATCAAGCGTTCCGCGCCGCGTTTGAGTTAAACTTCTTTGCGCACAAATCTTTTGCCCTCAGCGCGGCCCGCGTGATGCAGGCGCAGGGTCGCGGCGGGCAGATTCTGTTCAACATCTCAAAACAAGCGATCAATCCAGGCCGGAACATGGGCGCCTACGGCACGCCCAAGGCGGCCACGCTGTTCCTGCTGCGGCAACTGACACTGGAACTCGCTGAGTTCGGGGTGCGGGTCAATGGCGTCAATGCCGACCGCATCCGGTCCGGGTTGCTGACGGATGATTTCATCAATGAACGCGCCAAGGCGCGCGGGGTTACGACCGATACCTATATGGAAGGCAACCTGCTGCGGCGCGAGGTCGAAGCCGTCCATGTCGCCTGCGCCTTTGCGGCACTGGCCAAAATGGAACGGACCACGGGTCATGTCGTAACCGTCGATGGCGGAAACACCGAAGCGGAACTACGCTGACAAATCCGCAGTGGCCCGGATCAGGCCACCACTGCAACCGGTCGATTTTCACGGATGGGCAGTTGGACAATGGTGCTGAGGGCACCAACGGCCACACCAATCCACCAGACCATCGTGTAGTCGCTATAAATGTCATACATGCGCCCGCCCAGCCAGATGCCCAAAAAGCTGCCGATCTGGTGGCTGAGGAAGACGATGCCATACAGAGTGCCCATATATCTCAGCCCGAACAGATGCGCGACAAGCCCTGAGGTAAGTGGAATCGTCGCCAACCACAGCGAGCCCATGACCAGTGAAAATGCGATGACCGTCAACGGTGTGATCGGGCACAGAATGAACGCGGCCGCTGCGAGAGTTCTTCCGGCGTAGACGGCAGCCAGTAGATATTTCTTGGGGAAATGTTTCCCAGCCCACCCCGCCAGTAGAGTGCCGCCTATATTGGCCAACCCGATGAGAGAAATCGCAACAGCCCCCAAGGCCGAGGTCGTCGTAACTCCGATAGAGTGCAGGACTCCGCCGGGTTGAATCGGGCCACACATCTCGGTCACGAAGGCCGGGAAATGTGCGGTAACAAAACCAAGCTGGTAGCCGCAGCTAAAGAAGCCCAAGGCGATCAGCGCATAAGACGGGTCCCGCAACGCTTTTCCCAGAATTTCGCCCATGCTTTCCTCAAGCTCGGCCTTACTGACCGGTTGCGGCGCGCGCATGAAAGGCAGCGTTAGTACTAGGCCCAGGATCGCGGCCGCAAAGACAAGGAATACCTGTTGCCAAGCTAGGAAGCTCAGCAACCATTCTGCCGTCGGCGCGCCAATCACCTGTCCGAAACTGCCCGCCGCCGTGACAATGGCCAAAGACATCGAGCGGTTCTTGTCGGACGACGCACGCCCGACCACCGCCAGTACGACACCAAATCCCGTGCCCGCGATGCCAAATCCAACCAGCCACGCATACATTTGATGACCAAACGGCGTTACAGACCAAGCCGACAGAACCATACCAGCCGCATAGGTCAACGCGCCAAGAATGATGGCTTTCCGGTCGCCAATCTTTTCAGCCATTGCAGCAAAGATCGGCTGTCCAATCCCCCAGGCCAGGTTCTGGATCGCGATGGCCAGCGAGAAATCGGTGCGTAGCCAACCAAACTCAGTGGCAATTGGAATCTGGAACACTCCGAACGACGCCCGCACGGCAAAGCTGACCGTGATGATAATACATCCTACGATCAGGATCGGATTCAGCAGGCGCGTAGAATGCGACATAGGGACCTCGGGGGTATCGGTTCGACGGACGGTAGCGGATTTGAACAGCTGGTCAAATCAGCAGATTTGCGGTCACGGATAAGTAATTTTGATGGGTCGTGGGAAATGGCCGCTTTTCAAGGCTCAACGTGGGCGCTATGGCTCGGTCCCATGACGGATCTGATTTCGATTTACAACGCCCGCATTGCCGAGGGCAGCCTGACCCGGGACGATGCGCAAGAGGCCGTCCTACCCCATTTCGAACGCATCCGCGCGGCGCTGTCCGCCCCGGTTAAACGCGGGTTGTTCCGCAAGGCTCCGCCCCCGCCCGAGGGGTTGTATCTTTGGGGTGGCGTGGGGCGCGGGAAATCCATGTTGATGGATATGTTTGTCGATGCGCTGGAGGATATTCCTGCGCGTCGAGTGCATTTTCATGCGTTCATGCAGGAAATTCATGCCGGCATGCACAAAGCCCGTCAGGATGGGGTCGAGGATGCCTTGGCTCCGGTGGCGAAAGAGGTCGTGAATTCGGTCAGGCTGCTTGCTTTTGACGAGATGCAGATTATCGATATCACCGATGCCATGATCGTCGGGCGTCTGTTCGACCTGCTTTATGAAGGCGGCGTTGTGGTTGTGACCACGTCAAACCGGCACCCTGACGATTTGTACAAGGACGGGCTGAATAGGCAGTTGTTCCTGCCTTTCATCGCCCGCATCAAGGAACAGCTTCAGGTGTGGGAGCTGGTATCCCCCACAGATTACCGCCAAAACCGGCTGGAGGGCGCACCGGTATACTTCACCCCAATCGGACCCGAGGCACGGCATAACATTCGTGACGTCTGGACCGATTTGTCGGGCGGTGCGGCGGAACCGCTAGTCTTGCACGTCAAAGGCCGGTCGGTCGAGCTGCCGGCCTTTCGGAACGGAGTTGCCCGGGCCACGTTCTACGATCTGTGTGGTCGCATGTTAGGCCCGGCGGATTACCTGGCAATTGCAGATGAGTTGAAGGTTCTGGTGCTAGAGGACATCCCGCGCTTGTCGCGCAACAACTTCAACGAAGCCAAACGGTTCGTCACATTGATTGACGCCTTGTACGAGGCCAAGGTTCGGTTGATCTGTTCCGCCGCGGCTGAGCCCGAGATGTTGTATGTCGAAGGCGAAGGGACGTTCGAGTTTGAACGCACTGCCTCGCGACTGCGGGAAATGCAGGATCAGGACTGGGGGAAATAGGGGGCTGAGCCCCCGCCGCGCTTTGCGTGGCTCCCCCGAGGTATTTTTGGCCAGATGAAGCCCCTGCGGGCAGAGAATTTAGCCGTTTTCGCGCAAGATGTTTCCCGCCAGATACAGCGAGCCGCAGATCAGAACGCGGGCTTGTGGGTTTTCCCCGACAATTGCTTTCAGAGCGTCGGCAACACTGTCGGCGGTTGTGGCGGATAAGTTGACTTTAGCCGCGGCAGCGGCCGTGTCTTCGGCACTCAGCGTTGCGGCCTCGCCAGGGATCGATACTGCGGTCAGGCTTTGGGCCTGTTTTGCGAGCGGTGCGAGGTAACCTGTCACGTCTTTGGTGTTGAGCATTCCGCAGATCATATGCGTCGGGCGCTCTGGCAGTTTGGTCAAAACATCCGCCAGTGCTACTCCGGCGGCGGTATTGTGACCACCATCCAGCCACAGCTCAGCTTGTGGCGCAGCCTCGACCAGGGGACCGGTTTTCAGGCGCTGCATACGGGCGGGCCATTCGGCACGGGTCACTGCGGCCTCGTAGGCGTCGTCGCCCAGATCAAGGTACCGTAGAACGGCCAGCGCAGCACCTGCGTTCTGCATCTGATGCGCACCCAGCAGGTTGGGCAATGGCAGGTCACGCAACCCGGTTTCGTCCTGATAGATCAGGCGCCCGTTTTCCTCATGCACATGCCAGTGCTGACCGTGGACCAGCAGCGGCGCTCCCAGGCGTGCGGCGGTGTATTCGATGACCTCTAGCGCCTCGTCCTGTTGCGGGCCGACGATACAGGGCACACTAGGTTTTATGATGCCCGCCTTTTCGGCTGCGATCTTGCCCAGCGTATCTCCCAGAAACTGTTCGTGGTCGATCGAAACTGGCGTGATCACCGTTACGGCCGGTTCGTGTATGACATTCGTGGCATCCAGACGGCCACCCAAGCCGACCTCAAGCAGCGTGTAATCTGCCTGCGTCCGTGCAAAAGCCAGCAGGGCCGCGCAGGTCGTGATCTCAAAATAAGTGATGTTTTCGCCATCATTGGCGGCGTAGCATTCATCCAGAACGGCGGTCAAAGCGGGTTCCGAAATCAGCTCTCCGGCCAATCGGATGCGTTCGTGAAACCGCGCGAGGTGGGGCGAGGTATAGGCGTGGACTGACAGCCCCGCGCCCTCCAACCCTGCACGGATCATCGCCTGGGTCGAGCCCTTGCCATTGGTTCCGGCGATATGGATCACCGGTGGCAGCTTGACCTGCGGATTGTCCAAAGCTGCCAGCAAACGCCAGACACGATCCAAGGTCAGGTCAATGATCTTGGGATGCAGCGCCATCATCCGGTCGAGGATGACGTCAGATGTCGGGCTGGTCATTCTTCGACCGTTTCCTCGGCTGGGGTTTCGGCCTTGGCCTCTTCGGGCTGGGGCGCGGGAAGATCGCCTTTGACTGCTGGCGGCTGGTTCATCAGCATCCGGGTAATGGTGATCAGTTCCTCTCGCATCTCGGTCCGCTTGGTCACACGGTCCAACATGCCATGATCCAGCAGGTATTCCGCGCGCTGGAACCCTTCGGGCAGTTTTTCACGGATGGTCTGTTCAATCACGCGCGGCCCTGCAAAACAGATCAGCGCATTGGGTTCCGAAATATGGACATCGCCCAGCATCGCGTAAGATGCGGTCACGCCACCGGTAGTGGGATGCGTCAGCACGACAATATAGGGCAGGTTCGCCTCTTTCAGCATCTCAACGGCCACGGTTGTACGCGGCATCTGCATCAGGCTGAGGATACCTTCTTGCATCCGTGCGCCACCTGCGGCTGAGAACAGAATCAACGGGCGCTTCAATTTCACCGCCTCTTGCGCGGCGGCGATGATGGCGTTGCCGACATACATGCCCATCGATCCACCCATGAACGAGAAGTCCTGTGCGGCAGCCACAATCGGGGTGCGCCCGATTTCGCCCCGAGCAACCAGCATTGCCTCAGACTCACCGGTCTTTTTCTGGGCTGCTTTCATGCGATCCGGGTATTTCTTCTGGTCGCGGAATTGCAGCGGGTCAGCTGTTGGTGCGGGAACTTCGACCTCGGTGAAAATACCACCGTCAAACAGGTGTGCGAAACGGTCCCGCGGGGTGATCGCCATGTGGTGATCACATTGGGTGCATACATTCTGGTTTTCCGCCAGCTCGCGGTGGAACAGCATCGTGCCGCATTCATCGCACTTGTGCCAAAGGTTTTCGGGCACTTCCCGGCGCGAGAAGATCGAATTGATCCGGGGACGGACGTAGTTTGTGATCCAGTTCATGTCGGAACCTTGTTTTGCGGCATTGACGTCAAATAAGACGCAACGGAAAGAAATGCAATCAACGCCTGAGCGCAAGACGTGCAGTTAACCAGCTGACAGTCATTACCGCAAAATCAACGAACAGCCATTGCCGTAACGAGCCGGTTTCGGACATGTCGTAAGGCAGCAGATACAATGCCAACCCGCTTAACGTTTCAGGCAGCGAAATGAACAGAAGCGCGACCGCATTGTTCAGAAAATGCAATGCAATAGCAGGTCCTAATGTTCCCGACCTCGCGGTCAAATCCGCCGCCAGCAGGCCGAAAATACACGCCCAAATGGCCACCAGAAGGGCATTCTCGCCGGTGACACCGGGCGCATAATGCCCTGCTGCGAACAGTACCGAAGGTACTCCCATCCAGATCGCCGGAGATCGGAATCTAGCCGCCAAGCATTGCTGGATATAGCCGCGAAACAGCACTTCTTCGGCGCTGGTCTGAATCAGGACCGCAATCACCGACACTGGCAGCAAAAGCAACCATGTGGACAGGGCCAGGTTTTGCGTCAGCGTCTCACCCATACCATAGGGTGGCAGGGCCGCCATGATCAGGCCCAGAATCACCAAGGCACGCAGGACCATCCAGAATTGTTGCAATAACAGGCGGCGCGGGCCAAGGATGGCGGCCAGAGACCGGTGCTGCATTTGACGGGCGGCGATAGCCACGCCCAGCGTCAGGAAACCGAAACTCAACAGCAGAATCAGCGCGGCCGACGTTGAGGTTCCTTGCAAAAGACCCTGCGCCTGATCTGGTTGAAGCAATTGCCCGATAAAGGCAAACAACACTGCGTTCAACGTCACATAGAGAACAAGGACAATACCCAGACCCGCCGCGAGGCGCCACAGTTCGGGCCGGGCGCGTGCGTCGCCCACAAGCCCCTCATGGGCGGCATATGCGTGAGGGTCAGGCATTGTTGCCAGAGCTTTCACCTTCGATGGATTGTGGGATTTCAGGGAACACCTCAGATGCGTGTTGGATGGTGTTGATCCTTGTGGACAACGTGGTCAGATACCCGGCAACGGTTTGCAGCAACTGAACCGCGACCGACGCATCGCTTTCGATCACAGCGCGCAATTCCTCTGCTCCGATGCGCAGGAACGTACAATCTGTGGCCGCTGTCAGATCCAATTGACGGACATCGCCGGTGATAATTGACAGATCGCCGATCAACCGACCGGGTTCAATGATCGATATAGTGCGCGTGCCACCGCTTTCATCGGTCCAGTCCAGATTGGCCTGCCCCTTGATGCACAGATACGCCGCGTCGGGTGCTTGCCCACGGGAAAAGATCATCTGCCCCGACGCAGCCTCGTACCATTGTGCCGAAAAGGCCAGCAGCCGCTGATTGCGCGCATCCAGCCCCGAAAACAGCTCGGTCGAGGATATGATCTGCAGCTTGCGACTCAGATCAGCCGAGGCCCCGTCTTCGTGGTGGGTTTGGGTGCGCGAGACACCGTCAATCCGACCATCCTTGATCTCGATGAACAAGTCATAGGCCTCAGGGTGCGCAAAATGATCCTCCATGAAGATCATGATCGATTCGGGCAACAATTCGCGCAGCCGCAGACGTGTGCGCAGACGGCTTTGGGAATCGTGGCTGGCCAATGCCTTGTCGAGGATCAGGATATCGGGACGTTTGATCCCCGCGCGGGAAAACGCCGCGCGCTCTTGAAACACGGTTGGCAGGTTGTTTCCGCCCAGCCCGGTCGGTAGATCGTACAAAGTCGACGCAGCCCGACGGCGCAGACCAGCCTCGTTCACGGCCTGAGCAACGACATCTTCGATCTCATCGGCATGGGCTCCGGCCATCAGGGACACCCGGCCATAAATCGCATTCTCCATCACCGTCAGGCGCGGGATGTAGCTGTCGGGCGACAGAGGCACGAACATACCATCCAGCGCCCCACGCAGCCGTTCGGCCTGATCCTTGCGGATTGACAGAATCTTGTCCTTGTATTCCTCGGGGAAGTCCGGGCCAATCTGCTCAGCCGTCAGCAGGAACGGCAGCGTCAGCAGCAAAGCGCGCTCATCCTCGGAAATTCCGTTGTCTCCTCTCGACTTACGCCGATCCTTGATGTCGAGCAGACGGTGATACATGTCCTTGGACATCCCCAGACGCAGGAACAGCGGGTGATCGGTGCCGTCGCGGCCAAAGGCCTGATCCAATGTTTCCATCACGGCGCTGGCCATGGACATGGCGTCATCGGCAAGATCATGCATCCCAAGCATGTTCTTGAACCGCCGATCATCCGCCATAGACTCGGGCGTGATATCCCGAGACGGAGTCGCATAGAGCAGGTTACCCCCCAAAGGAACAGCCGGGTTAAAACGATCCGGGTCGAACCGATAAACGTGTTGGTCCAGCCCTTTTTCCTGCAGCTTTTCCGCAATCGTCCCCCGCAGGTTGACCACGTCCTGCGCCAGATCAGGATGCAAAATGGGATCAAATTGTGTGCGCAGGGTACGGCGCAGCATAAGTTCGTCAGTACCCATCGCTTCGACCAGTTGGAACCACCAGGCGCGAATGTCATCAACATCGTCCAGCCCGGCAAGCCCCGGATCAATCCATTCATCCGTCAGCGAATCCGTCGGATTTCCAGCGCGGGCAGCTTCGATTTGCCAGCGAGTCGGCGCCACGGCGGCATCGGCCTCATGCTGAGGATGCGGACGCAGGGGCATTAACAGATTGTCGCCCAGCGTGCCGTCGAACAGATAGGGCCGCGAATAGGCATAGCCGATCCGGGCCGCAATCACGACCTGATGCAGGTCTTTCAGATTGTGACCCGCCATGATCACGTCGCCCTGCACCGGCAGGACTTCGCGGGTCAGGACCTGCGCCAGCGCATTTCGTTCCGCGGCATGGGTCGATTGGATGGCGACCCGCGCACCCTTGGGAATGGTCAGGTCGATATCTTCCAGAATGGTCTTGCCGTCATCATCGCGCACGGTGACGTTTCGCAACTCGATATCGCCCGTCAGATGCGGAATAGTCTCGGGCTCACCCACGAACAGATTTTCAGGGATCATGTTTGAAGGCGCAAAGCGTTCGGTCACGACCTCCCACCGCAGGGACATGTCCTGTACCTGATTGTAATAGGTCAGCAGGTCCTTCCACGGGCCGCTCAGATCCTTATAGGCCCCAAGTGCAGCAACCAGCGCCCCGACTGTCACCTCACCCGTGATCGCCAGATAGCCGCCTACCGAATAGAACAGAAACGGCGTCATCTGCGTGATCAGATTGTTGAGGAACTTCATGAAGAACTTTTTGTTGTAGATCTTGAACCGGATCTCGAACAAAAGCCCCAAACGATGACTGAACTGCGCCTGCCGATACCGCCAGCCGCCATTGGTGCGCAGATCGCTGATCCCAGCCGCACTTTCGCCAATTTCTGAACTGAGGTTGCGGACCTCTTGAATACGTTCCTTGTTCAGCAGGTTGATCTGGCGTTGCAACTTTGGAATCAGCCAGGCCTGTAGAGGGATTAGAGCCACACTGGCAAGGCCGAACCAGACGCTCTGCATGAACAGGAAGGTGACGATGGTCATCATCTGCCCGAACTGGAACACCGGCTGCGCGATCGCGTCGCCCATCAGGCCACCCATCGGTTCGGCCTCAGAGGTGATCATCGACACCAGCTCACCCTGACTGGTGGTGGCGAAATAGGATTTCGGAAACCGCATGGTGCGATGGATCAAAGTGAACCGCAAACGGCGCAACATGCGTTCAGCAAGGATGCCCTTCATCGTGTTGATGCGCATTTTCATCAACCCGCTGGCAATCACGGTGGCCAAAAAGGCGAAACACAGGATCAACAGATACTGCACCTGCGTTACCGAGAAGCCCAGGACAGTCACCGTATCACTGGGCGCGCCAATGGCCCCGTTGATGATCTGCTTGGGCAACTCCAGCGAGGCATAGAGGAACGGGAATGACAGAACCGTAAGAAACAGCAGCACAAGCTGTTGTTTCTTCGAATGTTTCCATATGAATGCGAATAGAGTGGGTTCCATGCCCCGGCCTTGCCTCAAATCTATTGGATGCGTTTTCGGATGATCCAGTGCAATCAAGTATCAGACGGTACGCACTGACCTTTACGATTGCAAGAATGGCTGGGCTAACAGGTTTCAAATCGATTGCCCATCCGCCCCGTTAGTCACAAATTCGCGAGATTTGCCCCCCAGTATCGTTTATTCTCCTTTAAACCCTGCGTTGTCTTTGACTAAACAGGGTCACACTTTGAATGATGGGGCCATGGGCAGACTTCTGGATCGCTATATTCAACGCCGCGCCGTCGAACGCTGGCGTCAGGCCCTGCGTGGTGCGTCTGCTGCGCCTGAACCGCAACTGCGGCAACAGCGTGATGATGCGCGCAAGCTGCGCACGCATCTGCAGTTGCTGATTCATGAGGCCGACAGCCGTCTGGCCCGACCTCGAATTGGGTCGACCCAATTCCCAAAACCCCTTGGCACCGATTGGTGCTGGCGACCGGATCTGTGGCGCGGGCCATTGGCGCGTCCGGGTGTGGCCTCGGCCGCACGAAAGGCGCAGATGGACCGGCAGGTGACCTTGTTCCACGACTGTTCCCTGGCAGAAATAGCAATGCGGCAGACCCGGAATACCCGCGACAAGGATCTGGCCGCATATGGGATGACAGTTGAAGTGTTCGGGTTTTCGGGTTCTTTCCTGTCCCTGTCTGTGGAATTGCCCTACGAGGCTGCTCAGGGCCTGACCAAACAGCATCTCATGCGTGTGGATACCCTGATCGAGGCCGAGCAGCCGCTTGAGATATTCGCCCGTCTTAACATCCAGCACGGACCCAACGCTGAACAGGTTCTGCGCAAGCTGGACCTGTCTGCAAGCTCCTGCTCAGTCGATTTCGATCTGGCACATTTGCCCTTGAATGAGTCGCGGATCGAGAAGATCTGGCTGGACCTGATCTTTGAAAACCCGCAGATGAATCGCGTTTCCCTGCGCGATCTGACCTTCTGCCGCCACCATCGCGCCGATTTGTAAGAGGTCCGGCCATGACGCAACCGACATTGACACCCATCCGGTTCGAGAACGGCCTCTGGCAGGGTCACCTGCAAGCCGAGGTGGCGGTTGAGGTTCTGTACTTGGGCGAACCTTTGGAAGACGTGCGCGTGACACCAGCAGATGACGGATGGGCACTGACTGTCCCTGTACCCGTGAAGGCACTGTCCGATGGCGTGCATTGCTTTGTCATCGTGGACGCAGGCACGTCCGAAAAACTTGGCGATTTTACCATTATCGCAGGCGCCCCGGCAGCGGATGATCTTCGCGCTGAGGTCGAGCTGCTGCGCGCGGAACTGGATATGCTGAAGCGGGCATTTCGGCGGGCGCAGAGCGTGGACGAATAGCCCGTACAGGGCCAAGTCCCTATCTTTTCATCAGAATCCCGTGCATCCTTGAGCGACCCGCAGCAACTTGGGCAAGCTCATGGACCGCAGCAGCATCATTAAACTCATCGCGCTGATGGTGACGGGGTTCGGGATCGGCATCGACTTTACCGGCGCGTTGATCCTGATTCCGGCTATCGAAAACGGTTTCGACGCCGATATCACCAGCACCCAATGGGTTTTGAACATCTATGCCCTGTTTTTTGCCATGACGATGGTTGCCGGGGGGCGGCTTGGCGACATGTACGGGCACCGCAAGATGATGCTGATCGGCCTGTCGATCTTTCTGTTTTCCTCAGTCATGTGTTTTGTATCGCCTAGCCTGGATTTTCTGATTGTCTCACGCGCATTACAGGGGATCGGCGCGGGATGTGTCTGGCCCTGCACGCTGGCCTACGGCGCCACCAAAGTCTCGCGCCCTGAACATCGCGCCATGATCATGGGGCTTATTCTGGCAGGCGTCACATGCGGTAACGTCATCGGCCCGCTGATCAGCGGTACGGTCGTGAACTTTGGGGATTGGCGGCTATTTTTCCTTGCAAACGTGGTGTTTGCGACCATTTCGATGGTCACCGCCCTAGTGTTGATGGAGCGCGAAACCCAGCACAAACAAGGCGAACACATCGACGTTGCAGGTATGGGTGTACTGTCATTGGCTGTCCTGCTGTTGCTCTATGGGTTGGACGTGGGTGCAGATTGGGGCTGGACCTCATCGCCTTTGCTGATGTTGTTTTTCGTCTGCGCTGTTCTGTTCGTCTTGTTCCCACAAGTGGAAAAACGCGTGAAAGAACCCCTGTTGCTGCCCCAGATGATGGCGAACAGAGAGTTTCGCATCACGCTGGGCCTGAACATGTTCAATGTCTCAGCAGCGTTCGTAGGGTTAATGTATTTCCCCCAATACATGCAAAAGGTACTGGGCTGGTCGACCTTGCAATCTGCATTCGGGTTGGCCCCGCTTACCGTTCTGCTTGCCGTGGGGTCCATCTTGTCGGGCAAGCTGTACAACGATTTCGGTCCCAAACGGCTTTTGTTCTGGGGTTACCTGTGCGCCACTATCGGTGCGGCCAGTGTTGTCGTGTTGCCCGCAGGGTTGGGCTATTTTCAGATTCTGCCCGGTATGGCGATGATTGGGTTGGGGGCCACGCTGACTGTTGGCCCATCAGGCACCGCTGCGGTTTGCGCAGTGAAACCGGAACGGGCCGGGTTGGTCGGTGGGCTGAGTTTCATGACACACCTCGTCTATGGTGCCATCTCGGTGGCCTGCGCGACCGCGATCATGTATCTGGCCAGTCTGCGTAGCCTGGGCGAACGTCTGGCGGCCGCCGGGATTGATATGTCGGAATCCGATCAGCGGGCCATCAACGGAGGGACGCTGACCACATCCTCTGCACGCGCGATCATGGACAAACTGGGCACGGTCGAGGCCGAAAAGGTCAAAACCGCCATCACCGCAGCGTTTGACACCGGCATGAACATGGCGTTCATTTTCGCCACTGTGTCAGTATCTGTCGGCGTCTTTTTGGCGATGTTGCTGGATGAAGAAAAGCTGCACAAAGTGGAAAGCTGATCCACCAAAGAAAAAGGGCCGCCTGATTGGCGGCCCCGTTGGTTTACTGCGACGGCCCGTTCGGGTTGAAGGCCGACAAACCTTTGAGGATATCGATGGCATAGGCCATTTGGTAATCCTCTTCCCGTAGCTCGGCTGTGGCTTCGGCCCGGGCGCGGTCTTCCTCGATCTGACGAATCTCATCTTCGCTGAGGCTGTCATTGTTCAGGCTGCCGCGCAGGTCGGCTTCGGACCGGGCGGGACGGTTCGAATCTTCCTCTTCCGAATCCGGCACCGGGCGCGGTTGCTCGACAATGATGTCGGGGCTGACGCCAAGCGCCTGGATCGAACGACCCGACGGTGTGTAATACCGCGACGTAGTCAGGCGCATGGCCCCGTCGCCACGCAGCGGCATGACCGTTTGAACAGAACCTTTGCCAAAGCTTTTGGTGCCGACCACGATGGCGCGGCGGTGATCCTGCAAGGCCCCGGCAACAATCTCGGACGCCGAGGCCGAACCCCCATTGATCAGAACCACAATCGGCTTGCCTTCGGCCAGATCGCCTGGGGTTGCGTTGAACCGCTCACCCTCGCCCGGGTCGCGGCCACGGGTAGACACGATCTCACCCTCGTTCAGGAAGGCATCGGAAACCTTGATCGCCTGCGTCAGCAGACCGCCCGGGTTGTTGCGCAGGTCCAGAACAAAGCCATTGACCTTTTCGATGCCACCAGCCTCTTCGATCTGTTCGTTAAGCCCTTCCTGCAAGTTGGGGAAGGTCTGGTCGTTAAAGGTGGTCACTCGCAACACGACGCTGGTGCCTTCGGTGCGGGCACGCACAGCGGTCAGCTTGATCGTGTCGCGGATGATCGTGACGTCAAAGGGTTCCTGTTCCCCTTCGCGCACGACCGTAATCACGATTTCCGAACCCACAGGTCCGCGCATCAGATCCACCGCCTTGTCCAGCGTCAGGCCCAGAATGCTTTCGCCATCGACATGGGTGATGAAGTCCCCAGCCTCGATCCCAGCCGCATCCGCCGGGGTGTCATCGATCGGAGAGACAACTTTCACAAAGCCCTCTTCCTGCGTGACTTCGATACCCAACCCGCCAAATTCGCCGCGTGTCTGCACGCGCATCTGTTCGGCATCGTCAGGCGACAGATAGCTTGAATGCGGGTCCAGTGATGTCAGCATGCCATCAATCGCGGCTTCGATCAGCTCCTCAGGCTCAACCTCTTCAACATATTGCGCACGGATGCGTTCGAAAATGTCACCGAACAGATCAAGCTGCTCATAGACGCTGGCCTTGTTCTCAGCCTCTTGTGCCAGCAGGGGTCCTGCGATCTGAGTAGTTGCGAGTATGCCTGCCACGGTTCCGGCCAAACCGGCCATCACAAATTTCTTCATATGTATTTATCCATCCTTGCTGGTCCGAAACCACGATTCCGGGTCCACGGGGCTGTTATCCTGTCTTACCTCTATATAGAGCGTTTCTGACCGGTCAGTTCCAGTGCCATCACTGCTTGTTGACAAAATAGCGCCGATTTCGGGCGTTTCACCAGGCATCAAGCCGACCGGAGTGCCCTCGGGGATCACCTGTCCAGGGTTGCCGTAGACCTCTTGCAACCCCGAAAATACGAATAAAAGACCGGGTTGAGGCTCTAGGATGACCAGATTCCCCAAATCCAGCAGCGGCCCGCGATAACGTATCGTAGCCGCAGTCGGCGATGTCACAATCGCGCGTGGACGTGTGCCCAGCACCACACCCGGGCGCTTGACCCCTGCTGCATCCGTGTCACCAGCGCGGTGCAGCACAACACCCTGAGCGGGCAAGGCAACTTCACCCTTGCGCTGGGAAATATCCGCGTTGGTTTCAGCAATCTCCCCTTCTGAGATTTCCGACAGTCCGCTGGCAAACCCTTCCAGCGTTTCTGTGGACGAGATCAGGATCGCCGTTCGAACCGGATCTTCGACAAAACGCACCGGCAAATCGGTACGATCTGCTATGGCGGTACTGAGCTTCGTGCGCGCGGTTTGCACGCCGGTCAGACCTTCGGTCAGAGTATCAGCGGCGCTTTGTTGTAGCTGCCGCAGGGTCTGGACCTCTTGCAGGTCGTGGGCCAGTTCTTGCGCGCGAGCGTTCAAACCTGGCGTGACCTCGGACAGCATCATACCTGCGCGGGCCGATCCCAACGGGCCAGAGGGGTGCAGCATCAGAACCGGTGGCGCGGTTGTTTCGATGGTTTGCAACACGCCCAGCAACTGCGCGATTTCATCCTCGCGGCTGCGCAATTCAGTGGTCAACTGTGCCTCGCGCGTGGCGGCGCGGCGCAGGCCCTCGCGCATGGCGGTTAGACCGGCCTCATAGGCCTGAATGGTTTCGGTCAGGGCACGCACGCGGTCACGGGCGCTGTCGGCCTCGGTCAAGGCAACGGATGCGTCTTCCAGCATTTGCACCGCATTCAGCGCCGCTGTGGACGGGTCGGTCTGGGCGTGGACCGGCGTCGCAAACAGCACTGCCCAAAGAAGCGCGCGCAAGGTCATAACAACAGACTCTTGCCGGTCATTTCGGGTGGCTGTTCAAAGCCCATCAACTGCAACAGGGTCGGTGCCAGATCGGACAGACGCCCATTGCGCAACGTGGAACCTTCCGGCCCACCCACCAGCGCCACGGGAACGGGATTCAAGGTATGCGCGGTGTGCGGTCCGCCGGTTTCGGGATCCACCATCATTTCACAATTACCGTGGTCGGCAGTGATGATCATCGCACCGCCTGCCTTTTTCAGCGCGGCAACCACCTGTGCCAGGCCCTGGTCCACCGCCTCGCAGGCTTTGATTGCGGCTTGAAGATCACCGGTGTGACCCACCATGTCGGGGTTGGCATAATTGGTGACGATCAGGTCGTACCCGGCCTCGATCGCCTCGACAAACTTTGCGGTAACCTCGGCCGAGGACATTTCGGGCAGCAAATCATATGTCGCCACTTTTGGTGACTTCGGCATATAACGATCTTCGCCCACTTCGGGCGTTTCTTTGCCACCGTTGAGGAAAAACGTAACATGCGGGTATTTCTCGGTCTCGGCCAAGCGGAACTGACGCAGACCCTGTTTAGCGACCCATTCGCCCAGCGTGTTCACGATATCGCGCTTTGGGAACACGGTTGTCATATAGGCATTGTGACCGTCCGAGTATTCCACCATCCCCAATAGCGCAGACAGGTGCGGGCGCGGACCGGTGTCGAAATCAGCAAAATCCGGCTCGCCAATCGCGCGTAGAATCTCGCGCGCCCGATCAGCGCGGAAGTTGAGGCAGAAAACACCATCGCCATCACTTACGCCGTCATAGCCTTGTAGAACCGTCGGCACAATGAACTCGTCGGTTTCCGACTGGTTGTAGGCGTGATCAATCGCGCCATGCGCTGTGGCCGCAGTCCGCCCCTGCCCCTTGATCATCGCCTCAAAGGCCTCACTGACGCGTTCCCAGCGGTTGTCGCGGTCCATCGCGAAATAGCGCCCGCTGACAGTCACAACGCGCGCACCTTCGGGCAGTCGGTCCTCAAGCTCGGCAATGTAGGTGAAAGCCGATTTCGGGGCCACATCGCGCCCATCCGTGATCGCGTGCAGCGCGACAGGAACGCCCGCATCGGTGATGGCTTTGACCGCTGCGATAATGTGGTTCAGATGCCCATGCACCCCGCCATCCGAAACCAGCCCCATCAGATGCGCTGTACCACTCGCGGCCTTCACCTTGGCGATGAAATCCTGCAGGGCGTTGTTGTCGAAGAATGAGCCATCTTCGATCGCCAGATCAATCTGACCCAGATCCATGGCCACGATGCGGCCCGCGCCAATATTGGTATGACCGACCTCGGAATTGCCCATCTGACCGCTGGGCAGGCCAACATCGGGCCCGTGCGTTATCAAAGTGGCATGCGGCCCGTTGGCCATGATTGCGTCGAACGTAGGGGTATTGGCCAGATACGGCGCGTTGGCTTTGGTGTCCTCGGACAGGCCCCACCCATCGAGAATGCACAGGACAACGGGTTTGGGGGCGGTCATTATAGTTCTCCGGGTTTCTGCTCTTGGTCGATCTTTTACCGCCTGACCATCGGCGGGTGAACCGCCTTTTGGCCTGTGGTGGGCAGATTTAATGCCGGGGCGGTTTTTCCTTGCCGAAATATTCGGTGAATGGCCGAGCCTTGCGCCCCCGGTACTTGACGGTCAGATCCAGCGGAGCATCGTTTTCGTCATAGACCCCGACAACAACACCCCTGCCGCGGCTTTTGGTCCGCATATCGATCAGTTGTTGTTCCGAGCGCGTGGTCCGTTGCGAGGCGCGGCGCGTCCACGCGAAAAGGTAATCGTACATACGGTCGATAATTTCGGCATGATCCGCGCTTTCACCAAGATCGATCAACTCGTCCGGGTCGTTTTCCAGATCAAACAGGATTGGCCGGTGGCCACCTTCACAATGGATCAGCTTCCACTTTTTGTCGGCAACCATGAACATCACCGCATCCCGGACCGAGGCGTTCAGCGTATCGGCAATCGGTGAGGCCGAATAGTCATATTCACAGATCACCACATCGCGCGCGGTCTCTTCCTGCTGCCCGTATAGGATCGGCAGCAAGGAATGCCCTTCGAGGATATGCAAAGGCGCATCGCCCCCCGCAACCTCCACAAAGGTCGGGGCAAGGTCGATGGATTCAACCAGCGCATCACTGACAGTACCGCGCGTGGCGTCGGCCTCGGCTGACGGGTCGTAGATGATCAGGGGCACTTTGGTCGAGGCATCGTGGAAGAAGGTCTTCTCCCCCATCCAGTGATCGCCCAGAAAATCCCCATGGTCCGAGGTCAACACGATCATCGTATCGTCCATCCGGCCGGTTTTCTCCATCCAGTCGAACAGGCGGCCCATCTGGTCATCGGCCTGTTTGATCAGGCCCATATAGGCGGGGATCACCGCCTCGCGCACATCCTGGCGCGAGAATGTCTGGCCGATCTTCGTGTCCATAAAGGCCCGCAGCACCGGGTGGGCTTTTTGGCGCTCGACCTCGGATCGCACCACAGGCAGCACATGTTCGGGACCATACATCGAGGCATAGGGCTCGGGCACGATATAAGGCCAATGCGGCTTGATGAAGCTCAGGTGACAACACCATGGGCCGTCCTGCGATTGCATAAAGTCTATTCCGCGACCCGTCAGATACGGGGTTTCGCTGTCTTCTTCGGCTATATTGGCGGGTTCGGGGGAATTCTTCAGGAACCAGCCCGACAGGACGTTGCCATCCGCATCCAGCCCCGAGTTGGCAAAGTCGTGCCAGGGGTTGTCGCTTTCATATCCCTTGGCGCTGAGGTATTTGTTGTATTCTCTGGCCCCGTCCGGATCGTAAAACCCGTCCGGCCCCTCGGGACGCATCCCATCATCGCGTTCAAACACGTCAAAGCCGCATTCTGCCACGCGGGCACCGATCAGGCTGTCGGGTTCCAGCCCCAGCCGTGCCATGCCTTCGGCATCCGCACGCATATGGGTTTTGCCGACCAGCCAGCACCCCATCCCGGCCTTGCGAAGATGATCGCCCATCGTCATCTCGCCCACTTTCAAGGGGATGCCATTCCAGGACGCACCATGCGAATGCACATAACGCCCGGTATAGGTCGACATGCGTGAACTACCGCAAATGGGGGACTGGATAAAAGCCCGGTCAAACCGCACACCCCGCGCGGCCAAACGATCAATGTTCGGAGTGTGCAGATGCGGATGGCCGTAGCAACTCAGGTAATCCCAGCGCAGCTGGTCGAACATGATGAACAGAATGTTTTTGGCTTTGGCCAACGCGGCACCTCCCCGATAGTCAGGGACTTAGTTAGCCAATTCCCGGCCCGCAGCGAAGCGTAATTTACGCTTCGGCCTGCCGCTCCATCTGTTCCAGCATCTTCTTGGCGCGTTTGCACTGCAACTGATCACGCAGCGGGCTGTCAGGATCAATGTCTTTGTGGCAGACCACACATTTGTCCGCGCCCGAGATCGCGTTCAGGCCACCACAACTGCCTTTGATGGTTTTACCCATCAGCATAACACCCAACGACATACCTACCATCACAAGGGCAAGCAGAATAAAGGCCAGAATAAAGGTGCTCATTGTGGTACCTACCAGTCAGTTGGTCTCAAGCGCGTCTTTGAACGCGGTGCTGTGTACCGTGATATAGGCTTCTTCGCCACCCGTCACATCCCGCGAGATGAAATACACAGCAAGTTTATGTTCTTCGGCCAGCTCAAGGCCCTTTTCCTGCCCCAGCGCCAGCATCGCGGTTGCCCATGCATCCGCCATCATAGCGTTTTCAGCCAGAACAGTCACCGATGTTGTCCGATGCGTGATCGGGCGCCCGGTTGTTGGATCGATGATATGCGAATACCGCACACCGTCTTGTTCAAAGAAATTCTTGTAATCGCCCGAGCTGGCCATGCCCAGATCGCTGACCGACACAATCAGCTGATAGGTCTGCGCTCCCGCTTGTGGTTTTTCGATACCGATGCGCCAGGCCTCGCCCTTGTCGTTCTGCCCCATGGTGACCAGATCGCCACCGATCTCGACCAGATAATCTTCAATCCCGGCGTCGCGCAGGGTCTTGGCCACCGCGTCGATACCATAACCCTTGGCAATAGCGGATAGGTTGATCCCAACACCGGGTTCAGATTTGGTCAGCGTTCCCGCCTCGGCATCCAGAGTTAGCAAACGCCCCTGCCCGACACCGTTGAGTGCTTTCAGAATTTCGACATCCGCAGGCACCGGGTCTTCCGGTTTGCGGGGCCCAAAGCCCCACAGTTCGATCAAAGGTCCAAGGGTGACATCAAAGGTGCCGCCGGTTTTTTCATGCACATCATTCGCGGCGGCCATCACTTGTGCAAATTCTGCGGAAACCTGCACCGGTTCTGTGCTTGTCGCGGCGGAAAAGGTCGAGACCTCGGAGTTCGGGTCCCAGTTGGACATCTTGGCATTAACGTCTGCCAGAGTTTCTTCGACCGCCACAGCCAGCGCGTTTTCGTCCAGGTCCTGGCCAATTGCGGTGATGTTGAAGGTTGTTCCCATCGTTTCGCCCGATAGGCGAACCACCTCTGGCTCTTTGTCGAACAGACAGCCGGTCAGCAAAGTGACGAAGGCCAAAACTGGCACAAGACGCATGGGGCGATCTCCTGGAAAATCAGTGTCCGGCATATGCCAGCCACCCCCGTCAGAGTCAAACCGACTTCACAGTTTCAGCGGCAATAAGCCCAATACCAAAAGGCCAATTCCCGCCGGCACACCAAACAGCCAGGCCCGTTTCTGCCATCCCGGCGGCTGCTGTTTCCACGTCTTGCGGAAATTATGGCCGCACACGACCACTACAAAGAAAATCAAGGCAGCCACCGGCGGGGTAAGATACAGGTCGTTCAAAGGCTTAAGCGTCCTTTTTTTGATGGGGGTTTCTGCCGATCAGCGCAATTGCACCCTATACAGGTCGTTTAGCTGCGCTAAGGTAAAAGGGAAAGACTTTGCAAGAACCATGAAGGAGATTGCCCATGGCCCCGACCTCTTACCAAGCCCCCAAGCGCGGCGACAAGGCTGACAAGACCACGTACAGCCAATCGACGGAATCGAACTTGTCGCATGCGCAGACAACTGTGGCCAAGCTGATGGATGGTAAAGGGGATGCGGTGTTTTCGGTCCGCCCGAACGATACGATCCATTCAGTGGTCAATACGCTGAAGGAAAAGCGGATTGGGGCGGTGCTGGTGACCGACCAGAACGGCACATTGCAAGGCATCCTGTCCGAGCGCGACATCGTACGGCGCATGGCGGATACGCCCGGCCAGACGTTGCCTCAAGCGGTCGAGGATCTGATGACGCGCGAGGTCAAGACTTGTTCGCCGGACGATCTGCTGGATGATGTTCTTAAAACCATGACCGACGGTCGGTTCCGCCACATGCCAGTGCTTCGCGATGGCAACCTGTGCGGCGTGATCACAATTGGAGACGTTGTGCATTTCCGTCTCAAAGAGCTGGAATACGAGGCGCTTCGCATGAAGCAGATGATCGTCGGCTAATGGCTTTGATCTAGAAGGCCAGCAACCTTGTGGCTTAAAAAAACCGGCGCTGAATGCGCCGGTTTTTCGTTTCTTATCCGCCGAAATCGTCGAGCATAATGTCTTCGCGGTCCACACCCAGATCCAGCAGCATGTTGATGACCGACTGGTTCATGATTGGCGGGCCACACATGTAGAATTCGCAATCTTCGGGCGCGGGGTGGTTCTTGAGGTATTCCTCGAACAGCACATTGTGGATGAAGCCGGTATAGCCTTTCCAGTCATCCTCGGGCTGCGCGTCGGACAAGGCCACGTGCCATTCGAAATTGTCGAACTCTTCGGCCAGCGTGTCGAAATCCTCGACAAAGAACATCTCTTTCTTGGACCGCGCGCCGTACCAGAAGCTGATCTTGCGATCACGGTTTTCAAGACGTTTGAGCTGGTCAAAGATATGGCTGCGCATCGGCGCCATACCGGCACCACCACCGATGAAAACCATCTCTTTTTGCGTGTCGCGGGCGAAGAATTCGCCGAACGGACCCGAAATGGTGACTTTGTCGCCTGGTTTCAGATTGAAGATGTACGAAGACATCTGACCCGCCGGAATACCTTCGGAACCCGGAGGCGGCGAAGCGACCCGGACGTTCAGCATGATCATGCCTTTCTCATCCGGATAGTTGGCCATCGAGTAGGCGCGCTCGATCGGTTCATTTACCACAGATTCGTACTGCCACAGATTGAAGCGATCCCAATCCTCGCGGTATTCCTCTTCGACGTCGAAATCAGTGTATTTCAACTGGTGCGCGGGGGCTTCGATCTGGATGTAACCACCGGCCCGGAAATTTACATCCTCACCCTCGGGCAGGTCCAGCGTCAGCGCCTTGATGAAGGTCGCCACGTTCTCATTCGAGCGGACGGTGCATTCCCATTTCTTGACGCCAAAGACCTCTTCCGGGACTTCGATATCCATGTCCTGTTTGACCGCAACCTGACAGGACAAACGATCGCCGCATGCAGCCTCACGCTTGGTGATGTGACTTTCTTCGGTCGGCAGGATCGACCCGCCGCCCGAATGCACCTTGACCCGGCATTGCGCGCAGGTGCCGCCACCGCCGCAGGCCGACGGGACAAAGAGCTTCTCAGCCGCCAGCGTTTGCAGCAACTTGCCGCCTGCGGGCACCGAGATGGTTTTTTCGCCATTGATAGTGATGTTCACATCACCGGTGGATACAAGTCTGGAGCGTGCCGCCAGAATGATCGTTACCAGCGCGATAACGATCAGGGTAAAGAGGACGACGCCAAGGCTAAAAGTTTCCATTCGTCCCTCCTTACAGTTTCACGCCCGAGAAGGACATAAAGGCCAGCGCCATCAGTCCTGCGGTGATGAAGGTGATCCCCAGACCCTGCAGGCCGTCAGGAATATCCGAATACTTCAGCTTTTCCCGAACCCCTGCCATCGCGGTGATCGCCAGCGCCCAGCCAAAGCCCGAAGACAGACCATAGGTCGCGGCTTCGGCAAAGTTATAGTCGCGTTCCACCATGAACAGCGAACCACCCAGAATTGCGCAGTTCACCGTGATCAGCGGCAGGAAGATCCCCAGCGCGTTGTAGAGCGGCGGAAAATACTTATCCAAGATCATCTCGAGGATCTGCACCATCGCCGCGATCACACCGATATACGAGATAAGGCCAAGAAAGGTCAGGTCCACATCCGGGAACCCGGCCCAGGCCAGCGCGCCCGGTTTTAGCAGATAAGTCAGCAACAGGTTGTTGGTGGGCACGGTGATCGCCTGAACCAGCATCACCGAAATGCCCAGACCCAGCGCAGTTGAAATCTTCTTGGAAACGGCGATGAAGGTACACATCCCCAGGAAGAAGCTTAGCGCAAGGTTTTCGACAAATATGGCCTTTACGGCCAATGAAATCAGACCTTCCATTAGTGGGCCTCTACCTGCTGAATTTTGTATTCACGTTCTTCCACCTGGCTCGGCTTCCAAGTGCGGAAGGCCCAGATGATCAGACCGATGATGAAGAACGCCGATGGCGGCAGCAGCAGCATGCCGTTGGGCACATACCAGCCACCATTGTTGACGGTTTGCAGAATGGTCACGCCAAACAGCGACCCCGCCCCGAACAATTCGCGGAAGAAACCGACCAGCAGCAGGATCAGGCCATAACCCATCCCGTTGCCCAATCCATCGATGAACGACGCGACCGGAGGGTTCTTCATCGCGAACGCCTCGGCGCGGCCCATCACGATACAGTTGGTGATGATCAGACCGACAAACACCGACAGGGTTTTCGAAATCTCAAAGGCATAGGCCTTGAGAACCTGATCCACCAAGATCACCAGCGAGGCGATGATCACCATCTGCACGATGATCCGGATCGAGCTGGGGATCTGGTTGCGCAGGCACGAGATAAAGAAGGACGAGAACGATGTCACGAAGGTCACCGCCAGTGCCATCACGAACGACACCTGCAGTGACGAGGTCACCGCCAAAGCCGAACAGATGCCAAGCACCTGCAGGGTGATCGGGTTGTTGTCGACAAGCGGGTCGACCAGCATTTCTTTCTTGGTCTGGGACATCAGATCTCTCCTGCTTGCAGTTTGGCCAGGAACGGAGCGAAGCCCGCATCACCCATCCAGAATTTCACCAGGTTATCGACACCAACCGAGGTCAGTGTGGCACCGGCCAGCGCGTCGACGTAAAAGTCGGGGCCAGCTGCTGGTTGCGATTTCGCAACGGTAATCTGCAGATCACCCGCGTCATCACGCAGTTTCTTGCCGCTCCACAACGCTTTCCAGCGGGGGTTGTCCACCTCGGCCCCAAGGCCCGGCGTTTCACCATGCTGATAGAATTGCAGGCCGTAGATATCGTTGCCGTTGTTTTCCAGCGCGATAAAACCATAGAGCGTGGACCACAGACCATAGCCGTGCAGCGGCAGGATCACCTTGTCCAGATCACCCGCATCATCACGCAGCAGGTAAATCACACGATACTTAGCTTTGCGGCCGATCCCGGCCGGGTCGTCATCCAGCGCAACGCTCAACTCAGGATCACTTGCGGCTGCGATGTCGTCAAAGGTGGCCGGATCTAACTGGTCATCGACGAATTCGCCGGTGGTCAGTTCCACAACATGCGGCTCAAACGCGGCGAAGGCTTCGGTCACGTCGACGCCGGGTTCATAAACACCCGCGACCTGCAGGACGTTGATCTGCTTGTCCTTCAGCTTGTTCGCTTCTTGCACGGGGCGCAGACTTACAGCAGCCGAGGACACGACCATCGAGGCGACAAGGCAGACAGCGACGGCGATAAAGATCGTCTTGCCGACCGAATCCGGCGAGGCTGCCAGGAACTTGGCAATCGCCCCCTTGGGTGCCTCGTTATTGTCTGGGGATTGCGTATCAGACATGGCGACGCGCCCTCCGTTTGATGTTGGCCTGAACGACGAAATAGTCGATCAGCGGTGCAAAGACGTTGCCGAACAGAATGGCCAGCATCATGCCTTCGGGGAAAGCCGGGTTAATCACTCGGATCATCACAACCATGACACCGATCAGCGCGCCATAGATGTAGCGACCCAGATTGGTATGGCTGGCTGAAACCGGTTCGGTGACCATGAAGACCAGGCCAAAGGCGTAGCCTCCGATGACAAGGTGCCAGTACCACGGCATTGCAAACATCGGGTTAGTGTCGGAACCAATCAGGTTCAGCAGCAGGGAAAAGACGATCATGCCCCCAAGACAACCAACGATCAGACGATAGTTGGCAATTCGCGTCACCAGCAGGAAACCCAGGCCAATCAAACAGGCCAGTGTGGAAGTTTCGCCAAAGCTGCCCTGCATGAAGCCCATGAAGGCATTCCACCAGGTCAGACCCTCAGCCGCCAGCGCCTGATAGCCTTCGGACGCCGAAACCGACAGCGCAGTTGCACCTGAAAAACCGTCAACCGGGGTCCAGACTGTATCGCCCGACATATTCGCCGGATAGGCAAAATACAGGAAAGCACGCCCGACCAGAGCGGGGTTGAGGAAGTTCTTACCAGTACCGCCAAACACCTCTTTGCCGATAACCACACCGAAGATGATGCCCAGAGCCACCTGCCACAACGGGGCAGATGCGGGCATAATCAGCGTGTAAAGCATTGAGGTAACAAGGAAACCTTCGTTGACTTCGTGCCCACGCACGGTGGCGAAGATCACCTCGAAGATACCGCCCGCGACCAATGTTACGATGTAAATCGGTAGGAAATACATCAATCCGTGCATCACGTTGGCGAAGATGCTAGACGGGTCCAGCGAGATGCCAAATGCCTGCAGGATGGCGATACGCCAGCCAGTTGCCGCATCCGGGCCAAGCGCCGCAATCGCGCTGTTGGCCTGATAACCGGTATTCCACATCCCCCACAGGATACAGGGGATCGTCGCGATCACGACATAAGTCATGATCCGCTTCATATCTATGTAGGACCGCGCGTGCGGTGCGACGGTGGTAACGGTTTTCGGAGTGTAGATAAAGCTTTCTACCATCTCGTAGATGGGGAAATACTTCTCGTACTTGCCGCCTTTGGTAAAGTTCGGCTCGATCCGATCGAAGAAGCTGCGCAAACCCATTTGGATCAGCCCTCCTTTTCAATCTTGGTCAGGCAGTCGCGCAGCGCCAGCCCGTATTCATATTTTGCCGGACAGGCAAAGCCGACAAGGCCCAGATCCTCTTCGTCCAACTCCATCGCACCCAACGCTTGGGCGCTGTCAGTATCCATCACTAGCAGCGCGCGCAGCAGTTGTGTTGGCAGATAATCCTGCGGCATCAGCCGCTCAAACACACCGGTCGGCACCATCGCGCGGCGACCGCCGTTCAGGTTGCTGGTGAACTTATAAAGTTTGTGCGAAAATGCCGAGCCCAGCACCGGTTGAACTGAGTATTTCGACGGCATCGGACGAATCCAGCCCATCGGAATTTGGTCGTGATCTTCGCGGATGATGCTGATCTGACGCGCGAAACGTCCCAGATATGCGGTTGGTCCTTCAGCCTGAGTACCCGACAGGATCGACCCCGAAATGATGCGCGGAGTGCCATCCACGTCGATCTCGTCGTTGGTCAAATCGTCGGTCGAAGCACCCATGACGGTGCGGATCAGACGCGGTTGACGCGCGCCCGGGCCGCTGAGTGCGATCACGATGTTCGGATCCAGATGACCGGACTGCATCAAGCGACCAATGGCGATCACGTCCTGATAACCGATGGTCCAGACCTGCTTGTCCCCCGCCAGGGGTTCAAGGAAATGAATATGCGTCCCGGCCAATCCGGCGGGATGCGGGCCCGAGAAAGCCGCAGCTTCGACCCCCGGCACTTCCGCGCCCGGAATGGCGTCGCCTTCCTTGTGGCACAGATAGGTCTTGCCTTCGGTCAGCTTGGTTATTGCGGCCAAACCGGCTGCAAAGGCCTCACCGGCATCGGCAATGATTACGGCCGCGTCTGCCGCCAACGGTTCACTGTCCATGGCGGTGACGAAAATCGAGGCCGGAGTGGTACCCGGCATCGGCAATTTCGAATAGGGCCGGGTACGGAAGGCGGTCCAAAGACCGGCCGCGCACAGCTTTTCCGTCACGCCTTCGGCACTGTCCGCATTACCCACACCCGAGAAATCAATCCCTGTATCGTTCGGGTCCGAAACCTCGATCACGACGCTCTGCAATACACGGCGCGCACCGCGATTGATTGCCACGATCTTACCACTCAGCGGGGCGACCATCATCGCCTCGGGCGCATCCTTGTGGCAGAACAACGGCGTACCGCGCTGAACCGCGTCACCTTCCTGCACCAGCATGCGCGGTTTCAGGCCTAGGTAATCCCCGCCCAATACCCCAACGGTTTTAAATTCAGGTCCCGGCTGGATGGTTTGATCCGGCGCGCCTTGCACCGGCAGCTCCAACCCTTTTTTCAGTTTGAAAGTTTGCATGTTGCTACTGTCTTCCAAGCCTCTTTATCTGCGCCGGTTAGACCAACACTTTAACAGTGTCGGACAATAACGCAGGATTTTTTAACAGTCGTCGCAAAAGCGTCGAAATGCGTCCAAATTCCGCGGGCGTACTTCCGATTTGGGCTCCTTTACGCGGGGATGATGCTAAAAGCAAACCCGTTGCCGCCAAAATCACACAATGATTTTCACTTTCCTTTGAAATGTTTCCATTTTAGCGCCCAAAAATTGCTGGTCGCGCCCAGTGCCCTTCCAGTGTAAGCACGCCCAATGGAACAGACGCGCGAATTTGAGATTTTTCTGGTGGCCACCCCCGGGCTTGAGGCGCCTTTGCAGGCCGAAGCCGTCGAAAAGGGATTCGCAGATGCCAAAATTGTACCCGGCGGGATAAGCTGCCATGGCGGTTGGCCCGAGGTTTGGCGAGCAAACTTGTGTTTGCGCGGTGCCAACAAAGTACTGGTCCGGATGGGCACATTTCCGGCAGTACATTTGGCGCAGCTCGACAAGCGGGCGCGCAAGTTCCCCTGGTCCGATTTTCTGCGTGCCGACATCCCGGTCAAGGTTGAGGCTACAAGCCGGAAATCCCGCATCTATCATGCCGGGGCCGCCCGCCAAAGGGTCGAGCGGGCGATCTCCGAAACGCTGGGTGCGCCGATTTCGTCCGACGCCGGGCTGCGCGTGTTGCTGCGCATCGAAAAAGACATTTGCACCTTCTCGGTCGACACCTCAGGAGAACCCTTGCACAAACGTGGCCACAAACCGGCGGTGGCAAAAGCCCCGATGCGCGAAACCATGGCTGCAATGTTTCTGCGAGAATGTGGTTTTGATGGATCTGAGCCTGTTTTGGACCCAATGTGTGGCTCAGGCACGTTCGTCATAGAATCAGCCGAGATCGCAGCCGGGCTGAATCCAGGCCGATCCCGCCGTTTTGCCTTCGAAGACCTGCACGGATTCGATCCGCGCGCTTGGGCCGAACTGCGCAAAGACGGACCGCCGGTAAACTTGGACACTGTCTTTTACGGCTCGGACCGGAATGCCGGGGCCGCCGAGGCCGCCGCCACCAATGCCGATCGAGCTGGGGTTGCCGCACACACCCGGTTTCAGTGCCGGTCGGTCAGTGACATCAAGCCGCCACCGGGCTCCACGGGTCTGGTCATCGTCAACCCGCCCTATGGTGCAAGAATCGGAGACGAGAAACGCCTGCGCTCTCTGTACGGCAGCCTGGGCAAGGTTCTGATGTCGCGGTTCAGCGGCTGGCGGGTGGGTATCGTGACCAGCAATCAATCACTAGCCCGGGCCACGCGCTTGCCTTTGCTCCCTGCCGGGCCAGTCGTCGATCACGGTGGCACGAAAATCCGGCTGTACCGCACAGATCCCCTACCCTAATTGCTAATGCAGCGGTGGCGCAAAGGACAGTTTCTGCTGGGCACGAAATCCTGCATTTGGTCCCATAATCCCCTTGCACATCCGATTCCTCGGGTATAGATCACCCGCCACGGTCGGAGTGTAGCTCAGCCTGGTAGAGCACTGTCTTCGGGAGGCAGGGGTCGGAGGTTCGAATCCTCTCACTCCGACCAAGTTTTAAAGGGAAATTGCAGCTATCTTTGCCTGTCAGATTTCCCCGTATCTGTGAGGCATCACAGTTTCATCGGATATGAACGGAATTTGGATCATGCTTTTGCCGTGTGGCTTGACCCTAGACAGAGAGTCTCAGCGGCAAAGGTAGGCGCGCCTGATCGGCCAAAGGCACCTAGTCTTTCAAACGCTCGGAACGACGAAATCGTCGATTTACGGACACCCCCCTATAGTAAGGCTCGCGCGTTTCATTGTTCGTATGATCTGTGTTTGGCTTTCGATCAAAAAAGTAGAAATCCAAAAAACAAGACAGCTAACGATGAATCCATTGGAGTATCCAAATATTCTGACAGCCTGCCAACTAGAACCCAATCTCGGTTTATCTCAGCAGCACACATCGGCTATGAGAACGGCTATCCTCTTAACTCAATTTTGACAGTGAACTGGGCAAAGCTCATTGGGGAACACTCAAGCTTTTGGCTAAACCTGCATCCATTTGATAGAGCGAAAGTGCTCGTCGAGAAAGTTAGGAAGTTTCTCACACGGGCTAAACGTCGGTGTACGGTGGCTTACATTTGGGTCAGAGAGGCAATCTCAGGCAAAGGTGAACACCTGCATCTGGCGCTGCATCTTCCGAGGAAATTTCGTAGTGAGTTCCTAGCGTTTCTAGCGCGGGTATTGGGAGAAACAACCTCCGATCATCGCCGTCCAGCTCATGAACGTACGAAAGGCGAGATCGCATGTAGCGCAAGCGGTTCATGGCATCTTGGCGTTGAAGTTTGCGACGCTTCCCCAGAGTTCAGTGGTTATTGGCTGGCGGCATACCTTGCAAAAGCAGAGCCTTCAGAGCGCGAATTCCGTGGGCGACTTGTTGAAAACTCCCTGAAGAAAGAGCGAGGAAAGGCTTTTGGTGGGCGGATCAAGGGCGAAAAATACGACTGCTCGCAAGGGGTAATCGAAGGCACTCCGCATCGCAAAGGGCGCTTTTCAATCTCACGAAGTCTTTCTCAGTGATGAGTGTATGCCGCCGCCTCCAAGCTTAGAAAGCTGAAAATGGACACAAAATCCAGGAACTGACATGACACCGACAAATGATCTTGCGTTTCTTCAAGACGCTTTGAAAACGGCTGAACTGGAAGCCCGCGCCAATGAGATTGAGGAAGCACTGGACGTGATGTGCGATCACATTTCGCCAACTACCAGCTTAACCCTGACGAAAATCGATGTGCGATACAGATTGCTCAAAATCGAGCTGTGCGACATCTATCAAACACTGTTTCTGCGTTATCGCAGTCTAGCCAAATAAAAAATAAAGAGGAACAAGAATGATCGAGATTGAGAACATGGTCGGGAACGTTGCTGACTATCAGCAGCAAGTTGACGCCATCTTGCATACCGCCACGGCAAAGTTTGAGAAGACCGATATGGAAGACGCAGCCGAAACGATCAAACCGGCTACAGCTTATATCAAGCATGCCGACGAATCCGTTCAGTTCATTGATGACGCGCCTTTCAGTGCCGCTCTTTCGCGCCTCAACGCAGACTGCATCAAAGTACTGCGATTGCTCAGCCAGCAATCCCTGCCGCACATCTTCCCGAAACCAAATGTTTAACAAAACCAATAGACAGGAAACCACTATGCGAACTTACCTCAACGAAAATGGCGAATACGATTATTCACGGCACGACCTCGAAAGCATAGACGATGCGATAACCGCCGGATTCGAAGGTCTAGAAGATGCCGAAGGATGGCAGGAGACAGCAGAGTCCGAGAAACACTTGCGGCTGCTCTACGCAAAGAAATGCCAGTTGCTTCAAGATTACCGCGAAGTCCTGTCAGCACCAGCACCGAGGCCATAACCATGACCTACGTAGTTTCCCTGGTCAGTCAAAAAGGCGGTGTCAGAAAGACTAGATTGCAGGGCTGGAAATTAGCATTCCAGTGCAATAGCTATCCCGCAACAAAAGGGCCGGACACCTCTGCCCGACCCTTAGAGACCTGCCCCCGCCATTGCTTGCGATTGCTAAGTCTCAAATTGCAGTAACCAGACAAAATGCAATACTGACCTGCCCCTGTCGCCTTCGGACGGCGGATTAGACCTCTAAACCTTTTTTGCATCTAGCCTGCCTACATTCTGGTGATGTTACGCAGACGCAAGAAACGCGCAGCTAGGGCTATCGCCCTAGCGCACTCAGAAATCCACCCAGACCGCTGCGACGACCGAGCAGCCGTTGAGTATGAAATGCGCAAATGGGCACTGGCGCAGATCAGCGCCAGCAAGAAAGCGATCCGCCAATTCAGGAAAGACAATTTCAAAGTTGGCCGAAAACTGAACCGCGACGAAGCCGAGCAGATCGTTGGCCAGCACTTTGCCGAGAATAGCGATAGCTGGATTCGAGCTGTGGGCTGGCTTGTCGGCCACAGCTACGTCGCTAGCAGGTTATATTACCTGAAAGAGCTGCCCGCCATCATCGAAGCGGAGGAAGCCGCCAACGACGACGAAGGCGGCGGGATCGACGTAGACTCGATTATCAAACGCGAGCTTGGCGACGACCCAGACCTGTCATTTTAGGTCACATGCGCAACAACCGCGAAATGTCCATTTTCGCCCGATGCTGAGCGGCATATGCCAGCAGCAGAGCGCGCCCGGTGGCAACTGTCATCCTGTTTTTGCGAAAGCCAGCCCCGCTACTCCCAGCCGCCCTTGCAACCGCTGTTTTCAGCTCAGCAGACGCCAGAGCCGCAGCATTGAACATCGCCGCAAAGAACCTCATTTGCCCAATTCCTGAGCCGCAGCGCCGAAGATCGCCAAAAGCGCCCTATTTTGCTTCTCAATCGAAGCGAGCTGTTTCACGATCTGCCGTTGCAGCGAAAATTGCTCTTGGAAATAAGTGTCGAGCGCCCTTTTCACCACAAAATCCTCTGAGTTCATTTTTCACACCTCCAAAGTCAGGAGGTGCGCCAGAGCTGGCGGGACGCAAGCTGCCGTTTACCTTTCCGAAATGATTTAAGCGGACCCGAACGCGTCCACATCATCGAGGCTCCACAGCCCAGGCTCCCCCAAAATGAGCTTGAGCAACCACCGCTGAATCTCTTCTTTTTCATTCTGTGACCCTCTTTTCCCGCCGGTCCACAGGTTCACTATGTGGCCCGCGTGACCCTATCCTTCTGAGAAATTTGCATTTTGCGGTTTCACTGCAATTTAAAAAAATGAACGCCCGAAAGGGGAGGTTGAGGAAGAAGCAAGTGGGACCGAACGACCCCGCAGGGGTCTTTCCGGACACTTGGAAAGGGGAACAAGTTCCCCCTTCACCCCCTAGGCCGCAGAAAAATGAGAGGACATGTTATGACGACCCACACAACCCCGGAGGGACTTCCGGGACACAGGCCCCGTAGGGACCGCATGTTCAAAATGCGGCTGACCGAAACAGAAGCAGACAAGCTCAAAAGTAGGGCGCACGAAAACGAGATTTCGCAGGCTGATTTCGTCCGGTTTTTGGTTTTTGGTCGCACCACATTTGCGCCGCCAAATGCCTCGAAATTGGAGAAAATCGCTCGACAGCTCAGCGGGATCGCAACCAACATCAACCAGTGTCAGCACGCAATCAATTCCGCCCAGGCTAACGGCACTCTTACTGCAAAGCAGTTCGAACAGATGGGGATCATGCTCGACCAAAGCCGCCGCGCCTGGGCGGAACCTCTTGCGGAATTTCGGACAGAACTACGGAAAGTGAAACCAGCCAATATTGACGCTCTCAACGACGACGAGCTGGATGCCGCAAAGTGATTATCAAGAGCGGAGGCATAAAATCGGGGGATGGTCCCCGAATTTGCAGCTATGCCACACAACAAGGCGAGAACGAGCGCGTTGACGTCCTGAAGGACCAGAACGACCAACTTCTAGTTACCGATCAGTTTGCCGAGCTGAAGGGCCGAAAAAATGGGTTGCTGCATATCGTGATTGCCCCGAGCCAAGAACTGACAGCCGAAGAACTGAAAGCAACAGTCGAGGCGATCCGGCAAGAGTTCGGATTCAACGAGAACGACCCTGAAACTTTGACAATGCACGAAAGCCGACGAGCTGACGGCAGCTTGCAAAAGCACTGGCACCTTATCCGACCAGCAGCCGATAACGAGACAGGCAAAACCTATCGCTTGTTCCGCAGCAAAGCGAAGGACGAGGCCATTTCACGCCTTCTAGAACTGCAATTTGGACACCAGCTTACATCTGGCGCGAACAACAAGTTCGCAGCCATGCGCTTGCGCGAGCAGGGCTACTACGAACTTGCCGACCAACTGGCCGAAGCCTTGGGCGACGAGCGCCCGCGAGCTGCTTACAGCTCAGACGAACACCAGCAATCCAAGCGCCGCGACTTTGACCTGCCAGCTCTGCGCCAGAGCTTGAAAGAGCTGATCGAGCTGCCCCGCGATCAGCAACCCCAAGCATTGGCGGAGCTGATCGACCGAGAAGGGCTAGAGCTGACCGAGGCGATCACAGAAGGCCGAGGGCGCAGCCGGATCAATCTAAACCTGGGTGAAGGCATCAGGGGTCACAATGCAAATCGAACTTTGAAAATCAAAGCATCGGAAGTCGCCCGATTTATTCATGAAACAAAGGAGTTTTTGAATGACCGAAGACCCAACACCACAGAATTCAGACCATGCCACGCTTCGGGATCTGCTATCGCAGATCATCAGCGGGCAGGAGAATATTTACGAGTCGAGCCAAGAAATGTTGAAACGGCAGAATGCCCTTCTGAAAATATTGCAAGCGATTGCCAAAAGCTGACTGACGAAGCCAACGAGCTGGCGGCAGCCGCCGCCCAACTGAAGCCTGAAATTGACCGCTTCAAAGCGGCTAGCTCAGCCGAAATGGACAGCGCAGCCATTGAGCCAATTCCAGATATCCGCGATCCCAATTTAATGAAAAAGCTGGCCGCGATGCTAAAGCGGCAGATGGACAAAGCCGCCGCACTAGCACGCAAGTTGCAAGCTGGCGGACCTGCATCGTTTACATCGAAGATGTCGAGAGGATAGGCCCATGTCCTAAAAGAAATGACTACTGTTCATCGTCATCTTGCGTGGCGCAGAGGCTCTTTGCCGCAGCTTCTTCGAGTAACTGAATTGATGCAACCATTATCCCCACCCTTCATGACGCAGCCTATTGCGGCGTCACCAGGTCCATCAGCTTGTCATAGCTGTCCACGACATCGTAGCGAACTCGATCTGGGTCACCTGCGGCTGTGATCTCTTGAAAGAACTTCCGAGCACACTCAATTTTGGTTTCTTCCACTGGCCGCAAAGCCATCTTGGACATACTGCCCTTGGTCTCAGCGACAAAGTAGATGTGTTTCACAGTTCCTTCTTCAAACGAGATTGCCCAATCTGGATTGTAGTCACCCACAGGTGTTGGGATCAGAAAACCACGAGGCAGTTTTGAATAGACGGTCACCTCAGAGCTTGCATCCAGTCCGGCAACAAATTCCCGCTCAACACTACTGTCCACAATTGCGTAGTCGTATACGTGCTTCTTCAGCTTATCAGTTGCCTTGGAGAAATCGTTGCCAGTCTGAGCCGTCGTGAAGATATCCGTGTCGTAGCGTTCATCCACGGCATTGTAGGAAAGCCGTTCGACAATAGCTGTCGCCTTTTGTTCTTTGATCAGGCGTGAAGCCTCAGAGATGAATTGCTCCGGGTTCTGTTGGAACTGCTTGAACACATTTGGTTCGACCTTATGAAAGATATTCGCAATAGTCTTCCGCGTTAGCTGAGTGCCCTCAGACACTTCATGTAGCAAATCGTATTTCACGCTCGACAATGCTGATTTAGCACTCTCTGTTCGGCTCTCCGTCGTCTTGAAGCTTTGACCAGACTGTACATTGTCCTGGGTCATTGCACCTGTCTGACCACCGGTTTCAACGATGTATTGTAGCGGGGTTACATTTAGCTGGCTATCGATGGCCTGAACGCATTTTCTCACCAACTCGTCGCTGTCAAAATCGACCTTGTAGACCGCCTTTCGATTGATGCGTGACCATAGCTCCTGAAACTGCTTCTTTTTGAAGTTGTCGTTGAGCCGGTTTTCTTTGGTATTTCGCCCGTTGTTAACAATCCCGGATAGAGCCGCTTCGCTGAACACGCTGTCAATAAGCTCAATCACCTGAGGAGCAAAAGCCTTCAGATCATCTGGTAATTCCGCCAAAGCCTCTTCCGACTTTGCAGTATGGTACTTTTCTACGATCTGCCGTTGATGATCTACGTAGTCATTTTTAATCAAGTAGAACTCGATCTGAGCGGCCATGCCAGCGGTTACGGTTACTTCTCCATCGGCAGCCTTCAGAACCTTCCCTGTGAAGTATTCTTCGTTGGCTTTCTTCGGGCGAGTCGACAATGCGTCGGAGATTTCCTTCTGAAGGTTTGTCACGAAGTCTTTGTAACTTTCGCTGGCCACGACTGTGAGCACATTGATGTCATGCACGATGGCCGGGTTGTCCATGCGTTCGCCAGTTTGGTCCACGCTTAGCCGTAGACCACGGCCTACTTCCTGCCGACGCGATATTGTGTTGTCGCTGTGCTTGAGCATGCACATGGTGAACACGTTGGGATTATCCCACCCTTCACGGAGTGCTGAGTGCGAGAAGATAAACCGGACGGGTTCAGACTGCGACAAAAGTCGTTCCTTGTTTCGAAGGATCAGATCATACGCCCCTTCATCATCTGACAGCCCCTTGTTTTCCCCGGTTCTAGCAATCTTTGGGTCAACCATTTGCTTTTTCTTATCGACCGAAAAATAGCCCTCGTGGACCTTCGCGACATCGTCTCGTTCCAAGAAGCTCCGATAGCTTTGATGCTCCAGAGGTAGCGTCTCCAGGTACTCTTGGCGAAGCTGCTTGTATTCTTCTTCAAAAATGCGGGCATACTCACCCTTCGTGTCTGCGGCGTCGTAGTCACGATACTTCGCAACAGTGTCGATGAAAAACAGGGACAAAACCTTGATGCCTTGTTCAAACAGGGTCTGTTCTTTCTCCAAGTGAGAGCGGATGGTCTCCCTGATCTGAATGCGACGCATATGTTCTTCAGAGATGTCCTTGGTGGCCTCTCCAGCATTGATGTCTTCGCCATTCGAAAATTCGACAACATCCTTGTTGGCGTCAATCTGTGAGATTGTGAAACCGTTGTAGGCTTGTAGTCCACCTGACACGTCGAAAAGGTTGGTGCCGAAGTCGAGGCGTTTGAGTTGACGTTTGATCTCGCCACTCGCCATCTTTACTTCCATTTCAAGCCGAGCGATGGGTGCCTTCTTGGAAACCTCGATACCTTCCAGGTACATGTAAGGGGCCGTTCCAGCCAGTCCTCGAGTCTTGATGCCCCGCACAGAAATCTTCTTCACCAGTTTCTGGTTGAAGGCATCCAATGCATCCAAGCGATGCACCTTATTGTGCTGCGTCTTATGCGTGGCGGAGTAGCGAAGGATCATCAGAGGGTTGAATTCCTCCAAAGCCTTCATTGTGGCTTTGCCCTCCATCTTCTGTGGCTCATCCAGGATCAGGATGGGGCGGTTGCGTGAGATCACGTCAATTGGGCGTCGGGATTGGAAGTCGTCCAACTCCATGTAAATTCGCCGCTGATCCTTTCCACGGGCCGCGAATGCCTGGGTGTTGATCACCATCACATTGATGCCGGCATCGCTGGAGAAGCTCTCTAGCTCATGCAGCCGTTTGGAGTTGTACGTGAAGAACCGTGCCTTCTTGTGATACCCCTCGGCAAAGTGGTCGGCTGTGATCTGAAGCGATTTCTGGACGCCTTCGCGGATTGCGATGCTGGGCACCATGATGATGAACTTCGACCAGCCATAACGCTTGTTCATCTCAAAGACTGTCTTGATGTAGCAATAGGTCTTGCCGGTGCCCGTCTCCATCTCGATGTCAAGGTTGAAGTCGCATTTGGCACTGGTGATCAGTTTGTCTGATATCGGCAGGTTCTGGCTACGCTGGACTTTCTGGATGTTCTCCAGGACCTGAGTTTTTGAAATGGCGAGATCGGCGTTCTTGAAGCCATCAGCGTCCAGACTGGCTTGCTTGGCCCGACCTGGGTCGATCCGATAGCTGATACCATCGTTGCGAGGCTGACCTGCAAAGCAATCAACCACGGCGTCTACAGCCGCCGTTTGGTAGGCTTGGGTTTTGAATTTGAGTTTCATGTCACGCCCCTCAAATCGCTTTCACGTCTGTCATCGGCGAAAGCTGCTTGAAGATTTGCTCAAAATTTATTTTGGCGGAGTCGCTGATGAACCCATTGTCGCGGAACACCACGCGGAGGGGTTCACGCTTGGCTAGTTCAGTTACCAGTTCCTCCGTAGTGCCAGTATCGAAGCAGGCCACCAGGGCGTTCTCATCAACAAAGAAAACCTGTTTACCTTGGATCGACTCCGAAGATATTGGCAGAGTCAAATCGACGCCCCAGTCTATTAGGACTTGAAAGAGTAAATCCTCGGCAGTTCGGTTGGGCCTAACATTGGACACCGCATCCAGCAAGTCGGTTTGGCTTGTCTGATCTGGTGTATAAAACACGTCGGCCATGTTCGAACTGTCGATCTTGAGCACACGGAAGCCGACATCCTTGTTCCAATTGGGGTGACACTCCCCTCCGAGGATTTTCTGACCCGAGCACCGGATGCGTTCTTTGGAGATTTCAGCGATGGTATCAAAGCCGACTTCGCGGGCTACCGAGTCCTCGTCGGTTACTTCAGGAAGTTGGACGACGACAAACCTGCGTTTGCCGCCAGATTCGGCATTGAGCTGCATCACGGCATCCGCAGTCACGCCTGAACCAGCAAAGAAGTCGAGAGCAATGAAGTCCTCTTGTGGCAAAAGGCCGATCAAATATTTGACCAAATTAACATTTTTCGGATTGTCAAAAACGCCGTCATGCCCAAGCAAATCAGAAAGCTGCGTCGTTCCTTCGTTGGTTGAGAAGTCGAGAATGCTTCTGCTGTTGGAGTATTTCGTGTGAGTAACGAAGTATCGGCCATCCCTTTCTTCGACATCTGGCTCGGTCAGGAAAGTTCTTTTCCTAACCTGGAAACCGTTTTTCGTTTCCTTAATCAGTATCTCTCGCTTGCTGTTGTTGAATTTATCAAGATCCCAAGTCCAAGCTCCAAGTTTTCCCCGTACTTTCGGAGGTCTGATTTTTAGATATCCTTTTCCAATGAGCTCCAGATCATCGTCATAGACTTCCGCCTCGTCATTGGATGTCAGTGCCAATTCTACATCGTAGTCTTTCACGCCAGCGAAGTCGGAGGTTTGGGGGTTGTAATAGACGGTATAGCCGAGGTTCTTTCGCTTGTTCAGAGTTCCGCCATCACCCCTTGTAGTAATTGGATCGTTGAGTATGAAATAGTCGTTGCCATCTCGAAAGACTTCCGTCTCTTCGACCTGCCGCTTTTCCAAGGATGCTTCAATTTTGGTCGCGGAAATGTACCGCGTGGATTTTCGGTAGCACACGATGTACTCATGATTGCGCTGAACGTTCACCGCGTCATTCTTGGAATTAAGTTTGTTGTGAATTATTGGGCCAATCAAATTGTCAGCGCCAAAAACCTCATCACAAAGCTTCCTGACATTGTGCTCTTCGTTGTCGTCAATGCTTATGAATATTATTCCGTCATCGGTTAACAGGTTTCTCGCTAGCTTTAGTCGAGAGTACATCATCGTAAGCCAATCTGAATGAAACCGACCATTTGCGGTAGTGTTCGCCACTAGTCGATTGCCGTCATCATCCTTCTGGTTCGACCTTTCCAAAAAGCCCGTATTGCTTTCCGCAAAATCATCATCGTAAACAAAGTCGTTGCCCGTGTTATATGGGGGATCAATGTAGATAACTTTGATTTTACCCAAATAACTCTCTTGCAACAGCTTCAACGCCTCAAGGTTGTCGCCTTCGATGAAAATATTCTGGGTAGTGTCGAAACTAACGCTTTCCTCCCGTACTGGGCGCAGGGTTTTGGCGATGGGAGCGTTGGCAGTCATCAGGGCCTCACGTTTGCCCGGCCAGTTCAGGTGATAGCGTTCCTGCGGCCCCTCTACGATGCTGTCAGACAGCTCCTGTCTAAGTTGATCAAAGTCTACAGCAAATGTGAGGTTTCCTTGATGGTCGTTTGCCTCGGTCACACATCCAGGGAACAACTCCCGAATTTTCTGGATGTTTTCCTGAGTAATGTCAGGGCTGTGCATCTTCAATTTATCCATTGTCTTCTCTCAAACCTCGGTAGCCACGCTTGATTGCATCGCGGCCAGTTCTTGTTGTGCAGCTCGCAGGGTCTTGTTGATCTCGACCCTGCGGTTGAATTGCTTCTCTTTCGCCAGTCTCGTCTTGATCCTGGTGACTTCCTTCTCCTTGGCTCGGATCGCTTCAACGCGATCAACACGGGCTTGGATGTCTTCTTCTTGTTGCGGGGAAACCGGCATGAAGGCGGTCAGGATTTTGTCATAAAGCCCCGGCAGATCGAGGGCGACAGGAAGTGGCACCCGTTGGACCTCATCCTCCTGCCAATTCGACCAGAAATAGTCGCTCACAACCCATTTGGAATTTCCGCCCTCATTAGGCCGTTTGAAGGCCGCGACAGTCCGACGTTTGGCACCTGACACAAGCTCAAAGAGAATCGGGAACGGAATAGCCCGATCCATGGCTCGAAGCACATCCTCACTGAGCGAGTCGCCACGTTGCTTAACCTGAAAGACCTGTATCTCTGGAACAGCGTCAGAGCCGCCCAGATTGACCGTCTCAGGGGCAAGCTTGTAGGCCCAGGTGATCTGGTCCACCTCAGCCACGAACCGCTCCTTCAGGGCTGACCTGGCGTCTGTGTGTTCATAGATTTTGTTCTTGGGTATCACCCTGCCGAATTTGGCGGCTTGGGGGTAGGCAAATAGCATCTACTCTTCCCCCGCATCCTGGACGACGAGGAACGCGATAAGCTCAAAATCATCGAGACCGGCGATGGTGTGAACAAGGGCAGAAGTCTTTCCACCCGAGAACAGGCTATCGATATCTTTCTCTTCTTTCACTTCGATCATGGACCTGATCGCCTCGCTCAGAAGTTCTGAGTAAGCATCCATGTTTCGCCCGTCGTTGGTCGTGTCGTTGAACAACTTGCAAACCGCCTGGATGGGTTCGTTATGCCCCTTGCAGCTTGAGCGGATGAGGTCGAGGAGGCGTTTCACCTCTGTATGATCGGCAATGATCTCACCGTCGTTGCCGATATAGGTGAGATAGTAAGGATGCAGCCGATTCTGTTGGTTGACATTCACCGTGTCGTGGATGTTGCGAAGAGCGAAGATCACGCCCGGCTGCAAACCGAGGTCGGGACGAGCGGGGATCACGGCATGCATACCATTGGGCACCCGAGCCAGATCACCATTCACTTTGATGTAGTTGAGCAAGTCCATTCGGAAGTCGTTCAAACCTAGGTCGGTTATCGACACGCCCGTTTTGACATCTTCAAGCTCAATAACTTCATCCTGTAGTCGCTTGAGTTGGTCTTTGCGGTAGGCGATGTCCGTGCTTTTGGCAGTAAGAACGTTGTCATCGCCGGTCGCTGTGATGTCCGTGATGATCATCCGGTTCTCAACCCGTTCCTTCAGATTGATGTACTGATCCAGAGAAATATCCGGCCAGTAGTTCACAAGTTGGATTTGGGAGTTCGGCGAACCAATTCGGTCGATACGGCCAAATCTCTGGATTACCCGAACAGGGTTCCAGTGGATGTCGTAGTTGATGAGGAAATCACAGTCCTGAAGGTTCTGACCCTCAGAGATACAATCCGTCCCGATCAGCACATCAAGCTCAGACGGGTCATCTGGCATGATGAGTGACTTTTCCTTTGAACGCGGAGAGAACAGCGTCAGAACGGATTGGAAATCGTAACTTTTGGCGAGAGTTGTTTTGGGTCCGTCTGATCCTGTGACCCGCCCCGTGTGCAAGCCTCGATCCTCCAATACGGCTGGAGCGATGTTCTTGAACAGGTAGTTTGCAGTATCTGCGAAAGCCGTGAAGACGATTACCTTTTTGTTGCCGGGATTAAGCGGGTTGTCGAGTTTTTCTTCGATCAGTTGTTTGAGATGCTGGAGTTTGGTGTCGTCCTCCGGCGTAACCTTTTCCATGGAGGCTATTAGTTCATCGATCAAAAACTTGTCAGCTTGGAGGTCATGCTTCCATGACGGAAGGTCCATGTCGCCTAGGCTGATTTTGACCTTTTTGCCAACGGTAAACTCATCAAACCCGTTCAGGTCATCATCATCTGAATCAATGACTTCAACATCGACCATTGGATCAGCGAGTTCTCCAACGCCACCGATGTCTTCAAAGTCATCGATGGCTGTCAGTGTTCTGCTGATGTTGCCTGCCAGAGCTTTGAGGGTCAGCCGGAATGCTTCAACTGAACTTTCTAGCCGCTTGAGCAGATTGGTGGTCATCAGAGCTTGAAGGCTGCGTTCGCGATCAAGTTGGCGAAGTTTGCCACGCCCGCCTTCCACAGCTGTGTCGTACATTTCCTCATACTTGGCCATTCGGCTTGGCAGGATGTAGCTGATAGGGGCATACACAGCGAGTTTGAGCACCGACAATTGCGTGAAGATATCATTCAAGCCCAATACATCGTCACGGTCTGTAATGGGACAGTGAAAGGACTTCGGCTTCAGGCGTGTTGGGAACTGACCAATATCCTTGGTGTCATAGAACGTGGTGATGTGCTTGCGGGAGCGGGCGATTGTGACAGCATCCAAAAGCTCAAAGAAGTCGAAATCCAGCGACTTCAGGATAGACGCAGCGGTTCTATCTTCTGGCGGAAGGTCAGCCCAATTGTTGAAGGCACGTTGTGCCCTCTTGAAGATTTCTTCAACGCTGTTCTTGGTCTTTAGGTTCTTGCTCAGAGTTTCAGATTGCCCCTCGTATGCGAGAGCCAATTGGTTTCGAAGATCAGTGAACCGGTTGTTCACAGGCGTCGCCGACAGCATGAGGACCTTAGTCTTCACACCGTCTTTGACAACCATGCTCATCAAACGCTGGTATCGCGTTTCGCGATCCTTGTAGACATCGTTGTTTCGGAAGTTGTGGCTCTCATCGATCACAACAAGATCGTAGTTGCCCCAGTTAACGCGATTGAGAGGAATTCCAAAACTCTCGCCCGATGTACGCGACAAGTCAGTGTGGCAAAGCACATCGTAATTGAAACGATCTTTGGCGAAGAGATTGGTCTTAAGGTTCGTGTTGTAGTTACGCCAGTTGTCAGCAAGCTTCTTTGGACAAAGAACCAAGACCGCTCTGTTTCGAAGTTCGTAGTATTTGACCACCGCCAGAGCGGTAAAGGTTTTTCCAAGGCCAACGCTATCCGCCAGGATACACCCATTGTGCGTTTCCAACTTGTTAATGATGCCTGTGGCGGCGTCGCGCTGATAATTAAACAGCTTGTTCCAAACCAGACTATCCTTGTACCCAGTTAAGTCATTTGGAAGCACGTCCTCATCAACTTCATCAAGAAAGTCGCTGAAGATGTTGTAGAGCATCAGGAAGTAAATTCTTTCGGGGGAGTTTTCCTGATAGACAGACTCGATGTAATCACAGATCGAACTCGTGACGTCGCGAACCTTTTCGGCGTCGCTCCAAATCTCGTTGAACAATTGCAAGTACATGTTCGTGTGGGCGGGTTCATCGAACTCTGTGACAAAGTTCGAGACAGTGTTGCCTTGCTGGTATCCAAGGTCAGGTGCTGTAAAGCCGCTAATCGGCATATAGGAAGTTGCAGCGTTATCCGTTCCGGCATGAATGAATTGCTGCATTTCTGCCTTGGTGGTGTTGGACTTGAAAGTTGCTTTTTTTCTTATCCAGTCTGCGCATTCCCGTGCGATTGCACGTTGATTGAGTTTGTTCCGTAACTGGATTTCAAATTCTGTTCCGTAGACAGAGTTTTCACCGGCCTCTTTGGGAATGAAGAACTCTCTGCGTTCCTTACGGATTTTGTCCGTCACTTCACTCGGTACAAAAGTTGGAGTGGTAAAGACGAATTGAACAGCCTCAACTTTCGACAGTTCGGCTTTCAGCGCTTCAAATGCATAAATGGAAAAGCACGATGCCGCGATCTTCAGGCGAGACCCAGGCCCCAAGTTTCCACGCAACTCGTCGCCCAAAAGTGTGGAGGAGTTGTCGATGATCTTCATTTGTCACCTCCAGCAAGACTCCACCGCGAGCTGACTAGGCAAAGGGTCATCATCTTTAAAAACTGCGTTCTGACGAACGCTACACTTTCGTTCATCATGAAACTCTCTTGGTCAAAATACTTATGAGGTCGCGGTATCGTGCCGGATTGAAATCGGCTCCGGTTTCCCATGCGGCCTCAGATTCCTGACGAAAGATAGCCAGAATGGTATCGCGTATGGTTTCTGGTGATGGCCGGGTTTCTTGGCCCTGAAGGACATCTTCAACGAAAGTGATGACCTGACCCAGACGGTGCAGGTCTTCCTCGGCAAGTGCATTGACAACAGCGCCATCCAGAAGCTTGGATGGCGACACCCCATAAAGCCGTGCCAAATCAATCAGTCGCTGCGAGGATACGGCAGTGTCCCCGGTCTCTATGCGGCTCAACGAGCTTTGGTTGATACCAAGCTTCTCAGCGGCCTGAGCCGTTGTCAGGCCCGCATCCAGCCTCGCTTTTTTGAGATCGTCGTGAAGCACTAAAACCCCCAGAACATCCGCGCCTCGTCAAAAATGCACGAAATGCAATGAGATTGAAGGGGAAATAGTTAATTGCACTGCTTTGGGTGCTTCCGAAACATGCATATTATGCATATACATATTGTGACGCCGGATGATTACCTCACCACCAACAAGATTTCTGGGCCGCAGTTCGGTCAGCGGATCAAAGTTGATCCCGCCATGATCTACCGGATCAGGCGTGGATAGCCTTCCTATTTGAGTAGGCCCAACCGCGAAAGCCGTGGCCCCAAGAAAAGCTAGGTGTGATTTTCGCATTTGGGTTCAAATTAATCTGAGAACAACCTTTCGCGTTTATCTCTAAAGTTCATTCGCGAAAGGGAGCGACCTGACCAATGGCAAAACTAGGATACCGAAGAGTATCAACCGCAGAACAGAGAACTGACCGACAGGAACTTCCGTCAGACATCAGCATAGACGACATCTACGAAGAGAAATCCAGCGGCAAATGTCGAATGGACCGACCACAACTTGCTGAAATGCTGAAACGAACACGCGCCGGGGACGAAGTGTTCGTTTGGTCAATCGACCGATTAGCCAGATCACTACGGGACCTCACCGACATTGTTGACGAGATTGCGAACCGTGGGGCCTCGATTCACTTCATTAAAGAGGGCCTGAACTTCAGCAGTGCGGACACCGATTTCACAGGGCGCTTAATGCTCCAAGTTCTCGGTGCGATATCAGAATTTGAACGAGCACTAATCTTGCAGCGTCAGCGCGAAGGCATCGAGAAAGCCAAAAAGGCTGGACGCTACCGTGGGCGACCACCAACGGATAACCGCAAGGAGATATGCCAAATGTTAGAAAGTGGCCTCAAGCCTGCGCAGGTCGCGAAACTTGCAGGCATACATCTTTCAACTGTCTATCGCATCAAGGCTCAGTTCCGTCTTGATATAGAGAAAGGCGATTAAGTTGGATTGGCAGCATTTAGCCGCTCACTGACATTTCTAAGGCGCTAGTTGTTTACTGGAACCAGCTCTACGATTGCGGTTTGCCCGTCAGGCAGGTTGAGAGTTAGATTACCTGGCTCAAATTCAACAGGCGTTGCTTCGCCGTCAGCTACCTCACCTATTACTGCCTCGCAGACCTTTTGGCCTATAGATTCATCCCCGGCGACGGCCGTCGCAATTTTTCCCAATTCAGTTTCTTGAACAAGTACATCCGCAAAACCACAAGCAACTCTTGTAACGGTCCCCGGATCAACCTGACAGGCCGAAAGGACAACAATAAACCCAAGGTTTCGAACAACATTCATATCATAAACTCCAAATGAAGATTAGTTGCAGTCAACAGCTAGGATTCTAGAAACCGCTGGTAGTTCGGGGTTTTTTCCCAAAGCACCAATGAAATTTTCATCCTGATAATCAAACGCAAAGCTCTCAATGCTACCATCGAGGTTTACGGCATAATTACCTGCTACCTGGGGTTCCAAGCCTGCTTCAATTCGCCTGAGTTCCGACACCCGCTGATCCTGAGCATACAACCCATCTGCCCTGATGTGCTCAAGAACCTCTTGGTCATGAGCAGAAATGAACTTTCGCTGGGTAACAACCGCAAGGCTATTCGAGCCACTGTCATAGCCAACTACGACTCCATCTATTGACCCTTTCTTAAACAAACCGTCTACAACTGGTTGTGCGCCAACAACTACGTCAACCACACCCTTTTGCTCACTCATCCCCGCCTTTGTTAGACAGTCGGTTAAGAAATCTCGATCAACTTGTGTGTCCAAACTGTCGGAAATGGCCATTAGTGGCGGGGGACCATACACGCAGTCAGGATGAATTGCCCAACTCGTACTTGCAACAATCGAAACAGTTATTGAAAAAAAGGCTAATTTCATAGTCTGCACTCCAATTTGTTCTTCAACTCATCGTGTATTTCACGTACAGCGTCATTAAACGCTCTTTTGAACTCCGGTGGAATACCGTCGAAGTCTGGATGGTTCCAAAGTGCGCATGCAAAATTGTGCCGCACTCTTGAGGTCACTTTTAAATCTTCAAAGTAAGTCTCTGAATCAAAACGAAACGTGCTGTATTTATTGTCCGTCGCGATATAATGTAGTGCGCTTACTGCTGCTAAAATATTATCCCTAACGCTATCGTCACTTTTGAAAACCTTTTCAAAGGTGGCTTCAAAAATTTCTGTCGCTTCATGAGTTTTCTTAGACGCACGAAAAAACCTCGCAAGTTGAATATCAGCCCCCAATATGTCTTTGGAGGGGGACCTGCCAGCAATTTCCCAAAGTCTAGTTGCACGCCTTACTACAAGGGATACGGCCGCTTCATCCGCATTTCCGGAGAACCTTTCCAAGAAGAATATCGCCGTATTGCCAATCAGCGCGGCTGAAAAGAAATCTGAATCGCCTACTTCAGAAGAGTATTTTAAAAAGCCATCCTCTGCTTTTTGTGCGTCAACCCGCCCTGTTTGAATTCTTAAGTTCAATATCAGTGGATCAAGATAAAGCTGAAAAAACTCGGGCGGATCATCGACTTTAATAAATTCATCCAACCCATCCGATAGTCGCCCTTGATGCACTGCAATACGACCATCACGATAATGTGGATATGATTTAAAGAAAGCGGAGGAAATCGGAAGGTTGTCAAGCCCGGCAGAACGCAGAAAGGTTTCCAGCGCGTTGTCGCTATCGAAGAAACTACTAAAAGCAATAGAATCAAACTTTAGGTGGCTGTAATTAATTGCTAATTGATCCAAGGATTTAGCCCGAAAGCCGGAGCTTCTCAGTAGTTCAAATGCACTCTCGAGCTCTCGCAGGCTGCGAATAAACTCAGTTAAGTCCAGTAGAGACCCTCCAGAACCATTTTCCTTCATGGCGATTAACTCAGTATCAATTACCTCTAAACATAGCAGGACTCTTCGTTCATCTCTACATATTCCGGCGCCATGCTCAGCCTGAAGTGCGATCCAAATATCACCAAGCAAAGTGAGATCAGATTCCGTAACTCCAGTGTTTTCGCTAGGGACAATGCTGCAATCAACGCCAGCTTCCGCTAGGAAATCCAAACAGAAATCCTCAATTTTCAGGCTTTGCACAGGGGCAACGCTTCCCTCACAAAGTGGAACTCCTCCAAGTATGCCCTCAAATGGCAATTTAAGTTTCCTAAAGGGAGTAACTAACTGGTTGTTCCTGCCGAATGCAGAGTGAACGCCAATAACGCGCCTAGTACCAGGTAAATAGACCGGACCTCCGCTCATGCCATCACTTGTTGGAGCATCAGTATGAATTAAATTGTAGTGGGTAACCCCTTCTATTTTCCCCCTTCCTTCTTGGTTCACGATTTTCCCAAAGAGTGGCCCATGTATCTCATTAGCGGCACCAATAAAACCTAGTGTATTGACACCTTGAATCTCTTGGCTCTCTGGCGGACAGATCACTTGAAATGGTTTGGCAAAATCTCGCCGCAACAAGTCGTCATTTCTGTCCAACTCAAAAAAACAAATATCTACATCATTATCACCATCCTTCGCAGGGCAATGCACCTTTGTCGTGACCTGCATTTCGTTGGAGGTAGGAACAACAGTGGCAATGGTGACAAAAAAGTCGCCATCAATTGCATCGACCACATGCTTTGCAGTCGCTACCCACCCTTCACCAATCAAAAATCCACTACCTATAAACCCCTCTGAATAAGGTGCTATCCCTGCGTGGATAGCCACCACGCCAGCCGCTTTGTTTGTGCTAGTTTCCTGACCAAAGACAGCACTGGCAAGGGTTAGGGTGGCGCATAGTATTAGACTCGGTACACGGCATCCAAGCAATTTCTGTCCCTTCGATTAATTCCTTCATTTTTGTAAATTGCCACTTTTTCAACTGTAATCTCTTTCGGAATGTAATATCCCATGACTGATTTGGCATTCCATCCGCGGTCACCTACACAACGCTCGGCAGTTTGAAACAAGTTGTTCAAAACCTGTTGCCTCGTCCATCCGTGATATTTTTTGTAGTAGCTTACCGCGGCCTCTTTATCTATCGTAACCGGTAAACGGTTATTGAAATGCTCGTGGGTGAGACAAAGAGCGTGGCCAAATTCGTGCTCAACCGAATCTATATTGTAAATGTACATCGTGGATTTGCCATCGGATAACCGACTGTTTCGAGCAAGACGACCGAGTTTGGAAAGATTTGATGGAGCGAGTCCGTCTATTCCAGTTTGTCTTACCCTTATATCGCAATTATTTAATGGAACTGAAAAATCAAATTTGATCTTCTTGGCGATATTCGAACCGGCCGGCAACCAGTTATTGGCGCGCTTAATGACTTCATTTTTCCACGCGTCGGGCGGGGCGCCAACAAACCCGATCCCAAGTCTAATTATACCTTGAGGAGCGGGTTGGCCATCCCCAACTCTCCACTTTAGTTTACTCCGTGCTGCACCTTGCAAACTGAGATCCAGTTCTTCATCTTCTTGGCGAAGAAGATCAATCTCTTCGTCGTCTCCTGCATTTGCTTGAAGATTCAGTTCACCTTCAAGAGGTGGAACATGTGTTGAACACACATATGCTCCTTCAGTGTCGTTTAGCGAAAGAACTCGACTTGGAATAGTGGAGCAGAGACATAGACCAGAGACTCCGACTAGAAATTCCCTACGTGAAATATTTGGTAAGCAATTTGGAAGGTTATGCATATCCTGTCCTTTGCCTTTCGGCTGCAAATTCTGCAAATGCTGGACTTGTTGTGAGGTCGAGGGCAACGCTTGGAGAAACACCACGCAGCATCAAGTATACAAATAGGCGTTCATACTCTAACCCTTGAGCGCTAACTGAACTCGGTATGTTTGTATTTGCAGCGGTCTCAGCAAAGCGATTTTGTTCCGCCTTAGTTACAGAGTATTTTTGGTACTTTCCCGGGCAACCGCTGAGAATAGCACCTTTGTTTTTGGATGACATCGATGCAGCCAAAGCCAGCAAATCACATTCAGTTTCAGACTTCGTGACGATAGAAGTTTCGACTTTGGGTTGCGGAGGCGGTATAATTGGCGAAGTGCACGCAGCCGAAAGCGCAAGAGCTACGAAATTGAAAGCAGTAGAAAAAAATCGCATTTAATGACCAACCTCTCAACAATATATTAAGAATATGGCGTAGAAAACTAGGACCAAAAAAACCTTGGTGCAGATTAAGCAATCATAGCGCTCAGGACATACAATGAGTCAACTGTTTTGTTTTGAACAAAAGTTTCGTCCTACCAAGTTCAACGGATACTTTTGAGCCAGTCCTAATCCTCGACACAACTTCTTGCTATTCGAAGATATATCCAATCTCCTGATCAATAGCGTTTCAAAAACTGCCTGAGGTTGGTCGTTCTTGGCCTCCCGGGCCCACGGCAGAAATTCCGTCAAGGCTGGTAATCCTGTGACCCAAAAAGACTTCTAGGAAACCAGTTCATCGTCGACATTCCTCGAAAGAGAAACACTATGGTTTTAGGGCATTTGCTGATGCTCGATAGCGCTATTCTGGGAGAATTCAAAGCCTTTAGTTCCAGCAACTTCTTCCAGCACTTGGACACCCATTTGTGTCAGGTAAAGTCTCTTTTGCCGGGTCCCTGTTACCGGTTCTTTCCGCACCCAATTCAATCCCGACTTCCCTCTGACACCCGAACTAAGGATGTCACAGTGCCTAGCAGCTGTTGGATAGCTTAGCTCTAAATCATCCGCAATTTGCGCGATGGTCGGTGCATTCTCTTTGCCCGGCTTCGCCGCGCGAGCGATGTGGATGAATGTATGTAGCGCTCCCACAGTCATATCTGGTCGTTCGTCTCTGCACCTGCGCAAGAGAACTTCCAATTCATCGAACGACAGCTGTCCCGCTTCTAAGAATCTTTGCAACTCTTCAGATATCGAAACTGTAAAACCCAAAAGCATGAATAACATGGCTGACCTCCGTCCTTCTATGGGTACGTATAAAAAAGTTGTTGCGCAACATGATTCCTCGCTGTAAAAAGCATCTATGCGTAACCATAATTTATATATCTTCGTGGGTTACATGATATTTTGGCGATTTTGAAACAGCCAAAATAGTCCTTTCGGGCTTCCAGTCATGCTGAACACACGAAGGTTTTTGCCTTGGCCAATTCTGAATACGACGAACTAACCATCACAATCACGGCCGCCGCCAAACGTCTCGGCGCACCTAAAGCTGTGGTCCAAAGAGTGGCTGATGAACTCGGATTGCTCATTGTTTTTGGAAACCGCAGAAAAATCGATCCAAACGACCTACAGGAGATCATCAACGCATGCCGCAACACGCAAAAGGCCCCCGTCTCTACCGCCGTAAAGACACGGGCATCTATCAAATCCGCGACACTGGACGCGGGGAGTGTTCAACGGGCACAAGAGACCGCAGAGAAGCTGAAAGCGCTCTCGCCCTATACATCGCGGAAAAGAACCGGCCAGCTGGTCCCGTAAGCGAAGACGAAATGACTATTGCAGAGGCGCTTGCCTTTTATGGTGAAAAGCGAGCGAAAAAAGTGAGAGATCCGGCTCGCATTGGGTATGCAATCGCTGCTTTATTACCCTATTGGGGTGCTTTGCCCGTGTCGGCAATCACTGAGGAAATGTGCGAAGCATACGGCGACCAACGGTACAAAGTCGTAAAACGCGACCCGGTCACAAAGGAAGCGCTTGAATTCGAGCAGTGTTCGGATGGTACAATTCGCAAAGAACTAGGCACCCTAAGCGCAGCACTTAGTTTCTGTGAGAGAAAAAAACGTCTTCTTAATCCCCCTGAAGTCTATCTCCCGCAGAAGCCAGAACCGCATGATCTCTGGTTGACTCGAGATGAAGCAGCGAAACTACTGCGCGCAGCAAGGCGCAATCCAAGAACCAAACACTTGGCGCGGTTTATTCTAGTCTCGCTGTACACGGGCACGCGAAAAACTGCGGTTCTTAGGATGCGCTTCGCGGCCAACACGTCTGGCGGCTGGGTCGACACAACTGGCCAAATTATGTATCGGCGCGGCACCTTGGAAACCGAAACAAAGAAACGGCGACCGGCAGTTCCTATTCCTACACGCCTGCTAGCACACCTAAAACGCTGGGAGGCGTCAGGCAGCCGTTGGGTTGTAGAGTATCAGGGCAATGGTGCAGGATCTGTGAAAAACGCGTGGAAAACCGCCGTTGAAGCAGCGGGCTTGGGAGGAACCGGCGTAACTCCACACACTTTACGTCATACTGCAATCACATGGGCAATGAGGACCGGCCGAGCCGACATCTGGGAACTTAGTGGATTCTTTGGTGTTAGCCCACAGACTATGCTTCGAGTTTACGCCCATCACCACCCTGACTACCAAGTGGATGCCGCAAATGCAGCTTCAGCCGGAGGGCGGAAACTGTGAGACCTCACACTTTCAATCAAAAGAGATCGTTAGAGATGCGAACAAAACATGGAAAAAACCAAAACAAAGATGGAAAATTTCGGTTTGAACTGTCTTCGGGAGGCAGGGGTCGGAGGTTCGAATCCTCTCACTCCGACCAATATCGCCTAACAGACTAACAGATCTAAACGATGCAACCGCGTCTCTACTAATGATGCGTTTGCTGTTCGGCAGTAAGTTTGGCCGAGAGCGATCTGCTCATCGCGTCCGTATCAAAAACCAAGTTTTTCAACATCCGTTCCAACCACTGCAATGCGCCCGAGGTCAGAAGAAACGTCTCGGGCACCGTCACCCATTCAGCAATCCAAACGCCACCGGATCGTTCGTGTTCATGCAGGGTCAGTTCGCCTATTTGCTCGGCGCGTTGGCGCCCAAGGCGGGCTACGGCTTCGCCGAATTCCGATGCACGTTGGTTTCGTTTGTGGGCCATCGCGGAAGACGCGCCTTGACCAGGTTCCTGAACCTCAAGGAATTCTCCGATGTCAGACGATGACAACTGATTGACGTTATGTGCAATTTTACAAAGCGTCCCGCACAGCGCACCTAGGGCAGTGATGATGTCAGCCACCCCGTCCCGCGCATTCTGCCAATGAGGCTCGACCACATTCAGTCCAAGAGATGCGGCGATACCATTTTTGATGCGCTGACCGGTCCCGTTTTCATAGCCACGCAAATCGCCAACAGGTCCACCAATCTGGACATTCAACCCACGTCCTGACGCATCTTTCAGCGCCTGTGAACGACGTTCAAGTTCCGATCGCCAAACCAAAAGCTTTGTGGCCAGCTGAATCGGCACTGCGAATTGCCCGTTTGTGCGACCCATCATCATTGTGTCGGGATGAGAAGAAATATGATGATCAATGGCCGCGATAACGCCATCCAGAGCGTCTTGAACAAACTCTAGCCCCAGCTTCATCTGCAAAGCCATCGCAGTATCCATAATGTCCTGTGTGGTAGCACGGAAATGCACATAGGCGGCGTATTCCGGAAGGAGGGTGCGCATCTGTTTAACCAATCCGACAATCGGGCGACCGACAAACATCATTTCCTCTTGCAGATCGGGCTTGTTAAGATCGCAGATTGACAGGGAATTTATTGCCTTCGCCGCCTCAGCTGGGATCACGTTGGCCATTGCCTGATGCTCGGCTAGCACCTGCTCCACGCGCAACCAGGCCGAGATGACTGTATGTTCCGACCAGATGGACCGCATGTCGGCGCTGGAAAAACAATCCCGGTAGATACCATAATCAAGCATCTCCAAGCCCTCCTTGTGCGATCCGGCGCTCTTTGACGATACCGCGAATTCGGAATGCCATCGCCGCTAGCCCGACCAGCAGGAACGCAAGCGCGATGGGGCGCTCCACAAAGACCAACGCCCCACCTTCGGACATCAGCAACGACTGGCGAAAGGTTTCTTCCGCGCCTTTGGCCAACACAAAAGAGATGACGAATGCGGCAACATTGAAATCAAATTTGCGCATCAGCCAACCGGCGAAACCTGCAACTGTCATGACGGTCACATCAAACATCGACCCACGTGCGGAATAGGCAGCCACAAACGAGGTCAGAAAGATCAGCGGATAAAGAACATTGGTCGGTATCTTCAGGATCAACCGCGCAACCTGCGTAGCCCCGAAATAGCCGATCAGACCGTAGGCAAGAATGCCAAGCATTCCACAGGCGAACAGTTTATAGACCAGTTCCTTATCCGTAAGGAACAGGGTCGGGCCAACCTGAATGCCGTGGATCAGGAAAACACCCAGCAGGATTGCACCGATGGTTGAACCCGGAATACCAAGCGTCAACAGAGGTGCCATTGATGGGCCGGAAACCGCGTTATTGGCGGCCTCGGGCGCGGCCACGCCTTCCAGCGCGCCCTTGCCCCACATTTCCGGGTTATTGGCGCGGCGCTTGCCTTCACCGTATGAGATGAACGCGGCAATGGCTGAACCCAGCCCAGGCAGAACACCGATGCCCGCACCGATGAACCCGCCTCGGAAGGCGTGCGGCAGGCAGGGTTTGTACTCTTCCCATGTCAGAGTGTTTCCGTCCGCCGTGCTTTCGTTCTCTTTGGTGTCACCCGTGGCTTTGCGCCGGGTTTCAAGCTGTGCAAAGACCTCACCCAGAACGAATACCCCGATCATCAGCGGCACAAGACCGATGCCGTTGGACAGCTCGAATGAGCCGAACGTATAGCGTTCTTCGCTTGAAATCGGATCCAGTCCGACCATTGCAATCAGGATGCCCATCAGCGCCGACGCCAAACCTTTGACGATGGAGTTTCCGATGACCGATCCAATCACCACAAAGGCTGCAAAATAGATGGCGAAGGTTTCCGGCGGACCCAGTTTCAGGGCAATGGCCGCAATGAAACCGACGCCAATGACCAAAAGAATGTCACCCATCAAATCCCCGATGATCGATGAGATTGTCGCCACCTTCATCGCTTTGCCCGCCTTGCCGGCGCGTGCCAGCGGATAGCCGTCAATCTGGGTCGCCGCGCTGGCCGCAGTACCGGGCGTATTGAACAGGATCGCCGCAATCGACCCGCCATAGCGGCCGGATTTTCCGATCACATACAGAAAGGCGAGTGCAAAAATCGGCGACATGTAAAAGGTAATGGGCAACAGCATGGCAATCGCAGCCGATGCCGTGAGGCCGGGCGTGGCACCCACGATCATGCCAACAACCGCAGCAAGGACAATTGCAAACAGCAGCGTGGGGTCTGTGATAACCGAAAGAAGTGCGGGAAAGATTTCCATAGTGAATTACCCCTGAATCCAGCTCAGCAGATCGAAAACCTCGCCATAGGGAGGGTAGACGCCGAGCAGGACAAAAAAGATGAGATGGAAGATCAGCGGGCAAAGGATGACAGACACGGCCAGCCCGATCCGGCTGCGCACACCGAAAAAGTAGAGGACAAGTGGTGCGACAATGGCCGTTGGCAGTAAGTAACCGAACCAGCGGAAGGATTGTTGATAGATCAGAGCAATGATGAACAGGCCAATGATCTGCAAGGCCGCGCCATTATCTTGTGCGTAGCTCGCTCCACCCGTCGTCTGACGTGCTGCACCCGCCAGCATAAGGCCCGAGAGAAACAGCAGGGCAACTGCGGCAGAGAACGGCACAATCCCGGCCCATGTATCCCCTGGAGATGCCGCAGGCACCTGCCAGGCGCCCCAGATGGCAAAAATCGAAATGAGGGCAAGCACCAGACCTTTTGCATAGGCACGCATGACGATCCTCTCTATTTTCCGTCGTTAGAATTGGGCCGGGGGATGATCCGCCGGCCCCAGGAGCTTTAGTTGGTCAGGCTTTCAACCAAGGGGGTGGCGTCTTCTTTCATCGCCGAAAGCGCCACCTTGGCCTCCGCACCGTTCTGATAGACCGGGCCGGTCCCGCGTGATGCGAGAAGTTCGGCGAATTCCGGCTTGGCAGCGATCTGTTCGAGCGCGGCCTCCATCGCGGCGACCACCTCTGCAGGCGTCCCTTTCGGAGCAAACACGATTACTGGCGAGGACACTGCAGCAAATGGAATACCCAGCTCCCCAAAAGCGGGCACCTCATTCATAATGCCGTCACGCTCCTGACTGTTGACCGCCAGCGCGCGCAATTGTTCTTCAAAACCTGCCAGTTGCTGAACTCCAAGGAAGCCGAAATCAGCCTGTTCACCGATCAGCGCGGCACGGGTCGGCCCGCCCCCTTTGAACGGCACATCCTGAGCTTCGATACCGTTATTGGCCAAAAAACCCATGCCGCCAACGTGATGGAAACCACCGCGGCCCGAATGAGCCCACCGCAATTGGCCGGGGTTGGCCTTGGCGGCATCGATCACGTCCTGAACGGATTGAAAGGGGCTGTTGACCGGAACCATTAGCGAAGTCTGCAACTGGCCTACCTGTGCAACGAAGTCAAAGCTTTCCAATGCGTCGATATCGGTATCGCGGGTCATGGTCGACAGCAGGAACGACCCCCCCGACGTCATCATCATAGTGTACCCGTCAGGACGCGCGCCAACGACTGCATTGGCACCGTTCAAACCACCCGAACCGGGTTTATTCACAACTACCACAGGCACGTCCAGAATACCTTCGGCAGCGGCCGAGATAGCGCGCGCATAAGCATCTGTGCCGCCACCCGCCTTGTAGGGGACAACAAGGTTGATCGGGCGTTTCGGCCAATCCGCGGCAAAGCTTGCTGTAGCTGTGGCGGTGACGGTAACTGCCGCGATGGCAACACCAAGAAGAGTTCTGCGTTTCATGAGTAACCTCCCAATTTCACTTGGGATCAAATTACGCGATTTCTTCAATTGTAAAAAATGCAAAGGTGTTATCTACTCTTGCAAATCATGAAAGAGTAGAAGGATGAATATCAAAGCCCTACGCGCGTTTCGCGCTACTTTGTCCGAAGGATCCCTTGTCGCCGCCTCTGAGATCCTCCATCTCAGCCAACCTGCTGTCAGCCGTTTGATCACCGGGCTTGAGGCCGAGCTGAAATTGACGCTTTTTGATCGCAGTGGCCGCAACCTGACGCCGACGCCGGAAGGGTTGGCCTTTTACAAAGAGGCCGGCAGGATTCTGGACAATCTTGACGAAGTTCCGCGCATCGCAGCCGAGATCAAAGCGGGGCGCACCGAAACGCTCCGCATTGTGACGATGCCCCGAATTGCACAATCCCTGTCCGCGCCTGCGGTGGCACGGTTCATGCAAGAGAACCCCAGCACCAATGTAAACCTGGATGTCCGGGCAAGACGCGAGGCGGGAAAATGGCTGGCCGGGCGGGAATACGATATTGGAATTGGGGCGTTGCCCGTCGATCATCCCGGCATCGTCTCCAAACCCCTCTTCCGAGTAAAAGCGCAGGCGGTTTTGCCCGCAGGCCATCCGCTTTCATCCCGAAGTAATTTGACGGCGGACGATCTTGCCGGGGAACCCGTTATACGTCTGATGCATGGTCTGCTGTTGCGGGATCAACTGGACGACTTCTTTCGTTCCGCCGGTGTGACGCCCAGACAAACCTGCGAAGTCGCCGCCTCGCAGCTGGCTTGCGCGCTGGTGGCAGAGGGCGCGGGTGTCACAATCGCGGATGAATTGGTGGCCGCTCAGGTCGCGTCCGCAAACCTTACGCTTGTTCCCGTGGCCCCAGAGCGGTGGATGACCTTTGGGCTGCTCTACCCGGTTTCCGAATCAGGGTCTAAAACTCTGCCGCTGTTCGAAAAGGCCTTGTTCGACGTCGTCAACGAATTGGCACAGCAGAGTGAGACGCTTGAACCCACCAATTAGAGCAACCTCAGGAACCGGACATTGGCGACAAAGGGTCGTCCGATATGCGAAATGCGCGGCGGTATCTTGACGGTCCGATTGCCGCGGGGTCTCCAGTAGCTCGGTCCTTTAGCGGCGCGGCAACTGAACCCAGTATGGTATCGGCATGAGCGTATGCGCGCCCACCAGCGGTCCTTTGCCTTGACTGCAAGTAGCTTTTCGCCGATCCACCAATTCTCGCATTTTCTCCGTTGTGCCATAGTTTAAGATGCGGCCCATCGCCACCACTCTGGTCCGGCAGAGAATCAGTTACTAAAGGCCCTGTACGTGAATATTGAAAACCGCATGACACTGCCGCCTCGCCATGAGTTGCGAAATGTGCGCAATCGGGGCATTACCTTCCTGGCCCTGGCGTTTCTGTTCAGCATCTTCGTTAACCTTCTGATGCTGACCGGGCCTTTGTTCATGCTGCAGGTTTACGATCGGGTCCTGGGCTCGCGCGCAGTGGAGACGCTGACAGCCCTGTTTTTGCTGGTAGCTCTTCTTTATGGCCTTATGGCGATGCTGGATTTTGCCCGCGGCAGAATCGTGGCCAGATTCGGTGCCCGGTTCCAGTCTGAACTGGATGAACGTGTGTTCGACGCCACCCTGCGCCGATCACTTTTTCCACAAGCACGATCCGCTCCGGCCACGGCATTACGCGATCTTGAGTCGATTCAGAACCTGTGTGCCTCGCCCGTTCTTTTGGCGGTGATGGATATTCCGTGGACACCAGTATTTCTGGCAGCAATCTTCTTGTTTCACCCGTTGCTAGGCTGGTTGGCCGTGGCGGGCGGGAGTTTGCTTATCCTGATCGCCTTGTTGAACCAGTGGCTAACCCACAGCAAGGTGGCTTCGGCACAAAGGGCGTCGGCCCAGGCCAACGCGTTTTCCGAACACGCAAGACAAGCGGCCGAAGTGGTGCGATCGCAAGGCATGCAAGAGGACATAACCCAACGCTGGCAGCGGCAGCGCACCAACGCCCTGCGTCAGACCATTGCCGCCAGTGACTGGACAGGCAGCTTTACCTCGCTGACCAAATCACTGCGGTTGTTTTTGCAATCAGCCATGCTGGCGCTTGGCGCTTGGCTGGTGCTGCGCAACGAACTGACGCCAGGGGCGATGATTGCCGGCTCTATCTTGTTGGGGCGGGCGCTGGCACCCGTTGAGCAGGCGGTTGGCCAATGGGGTATGGTTGAACGGGCCCGCACGGCCTGGAGTTCGCTTAACCGGTTTTTGGATGCGACCCCACCTGAAAAACCTCGCACCAAACTGCCTGTACCCGAGGCGCGGCTGACCGCAAAAAGCCTAACTGTCATTCCTCCGGGTGCGGACAAGCCGACGCTGCGCAATGTCGCTTTGCGGCTAGAACCAGGTAAAGCGCTTGGCGTCATCGGTAAAAGCGGCTCGGGAAAGTCGACGCTGGCCAAAGCCCTGTTGGGCCTGTGGCAACCTGCCGCCGGGGAAATACGGTTGGGTGGTGCAACACTGGATCAATATGATCCCGACGATCTGGGCCAGCATATTGGTTACCTGCCGCAGGAAGTTACTCTGTTCAACGGATCCGTGGCTGAAAACATTGCCCGCATGTCGGAAAATCCCGACCCTGACGCGGTTGTAGCCGCAGCAAAAATGGCCAACGCGCATGATCTGATCCTGTCATTGAGCAAAGGATATGACACATTTCTGGAAGGCAATGACAGCCAATTGTCGGGCGGGCAAAAGCAACGTATCGCACTGGCCCGCGCCCTTTACGGCAACCCGGTTCTGTTGATTCTGGATGAGCCGAACTCGGCCCTGGATGCCGATGGGACCGAGGCGCTGAACGCCGCTGTTCGAGGTCTGAAAGAGGCCGGAAAATCAACCATCATCATGACCCACCGCCCTCAGGCAATTTCGGAATGTGACGATCTGGCCGTTGTCGAAAACGGGCAAGTTGTGAAATCCGGCACTCGGGATGAGGTGCTGGGTGCAATGGTACAAAACGCTGGCGCCATCAAACGCGGCCTCAGTCAGGTGAAAAAAGATGCAGGATAAGACGGGTAAAGACACGCGCCCGGTGTGGCACATCACGATACCAGCCTTGGTCGGTTTTGTGGCTTTGCTGATTTTGGTTGGCGGGCTTGGCATCTGGTCCGTGCAGACCCGACTGGCCGGGGCGATCATATCGCAAGGAACAATCGAGGTTCAAAGTAGCCGACAGGTAGTGGAACATCCTGATGGTGGCGTTGTGGGCGAGATTTTCGTGCGCGACGGTGACGAAGTCGCCAACGGAGACATGCTGGTCCGTTTGGACGATACGTTTTTATCTTCGGAGAAAACGATCGTCGAATCTCAGCTGTTTGAGTTGTTGGCACGTAGAGCCCGATTGGTGGCCGAACGCGACGGTGGCGATGCCCCAGCCTTGGCAGCTCTGCTTGAAGAGATTCAAAAGCAGGATGATATCGACGCTGAACTGATTGCCGGTCAGCAACGATTGTTCGAGGCCCGTCTGGAAACACTGGACCAACAGACCCAACAATTGGGCAAACAGCGGGTTCAGATCGACAGTGAAATCGAAGGAACCGAGGCACAGCTAGTGTCCTTGCGTCGCCAGGTGGAACTGATTCAAAACGAGCTGAAGGACCAACAAGACCTGTTACAACGCGGTTTGACTCAGGCCAGCCGCGTGTCCGCCTTGCAGCGGGAAGAGGCCAGCCTGACGGGTGAGATTGGTAGGCTCGAAGCTGCCGTGGCTCGCCTGAAAGGTCAGATTTCAGCAACCGAGATTGAGATTGTCGAATTGACGGCCACGCGGCGGGAAGAGGCTATTACCGAACTGCGGGACGTTCAGACGCAGATCGCTGAGTTGGCTGAGCGACGTCTCTCTCTGGAAGAACGGCTGTCGAGATTGGACATTCGCGCACCCGTTGCAGGTACGGTCTATGGCAGTCAGGTTTTCGCCCTGCAATCGGTGATTCAACCAGCCGAGCCTATGATGTATATTGTACCCCAAGACACGCCGTTGCTGGTGGCAGCGCGCGTTGATGCGATCCACGTAGATCAATTGCATATTGGGCAACCAGTGGCGTTACGGTTCACGGCTTTCAATCAACGAGAGACGCCTGAGATTGACGGGCGGGTAGTCACCGTCTCGGCGGATACATTCACTGATGACGTAACTGGTCAGACCTTCTACCGCGCCGAGGTCGCCCCCGAAGACAATCAGATCGAGCGGTTGAATGGGCAAGCCCTGTTACCGGGCATGCCGGTGGAAACCATGATCAAGACCGACGAAAGAACCCCTTTGTCCTATATGGTCAAACCCATGGCCGACTATTTCAACCGGGCTTTCCGTGAATAATGGGCTGCGGTTTCAGACCGGTTCGAGGTTGCCCAGAAGGATCGAAGTCATATCGGTGCTAATCACATTGTCGACCACAGTGACATCGACACCGGTTTCATAACTGACATTGTTCTCGGTAATCCCGGACAGGTCTGTGTCATCATCAAGAAAAACCCATTCCGCTTCATGCGCGGTGGGCAGACCTACGGCAATTTGCAAAATAGCCAGCGCATCTAACGCATTGACCATTCCGTCCCGTGTAATATCGGCCGCAATCAGGTTCTCGGGCGTGGCCGGACCCCAGGTCGGGTCCAATCCGACCGACATGCGCAAGACCTGCAACGCATCCAGCGCCGTGATCTCATAGCTGGCCGTTGAATAGGTTTTGATGATTTCCAACTCCCCCTCGAATGTGCCTGACGGCAAACCCAGATCGAACCGCCCCTCGTCATCCGCCCTGACGCTGATGGTTCCGCCGCCATCCGGTGTAAATCGAATCTCAGCGTCCGACAGGCCAGGATTCGCGGCTTCGGAGGCGACAGTCACAGTGCCCTGCACCCCATCCGAGCTGCCAGGTTCTAACCCACCAAAATCGCCAAAATCGACAGGGATATGATCCGGCCCGCCAAAGCCCGCGCCAAACACTTCAGCGCTGGTCAGGGGCCCTCCGGTTGAAGAGTTGATCACGATGACCTCATCGAGAAATTTGATCTGCGCCCCCTGCTCCGTGGCTATGAACATCAGTTGCCCCGGCGTGCGTAGCAGCGGATAGTCGAATAAATCCAACCGGTCGGTTCCGGCCTGAAAACCGTTAATTGTTGTGGGGTCACTGCCGTATTGCATAACAAAGATATCCGCGCCGGCACCCCCATGCATGGTTGTTGCGCCGATGCCTGCGTTCAGAATGTCGTCACCTGCGCCACCCATCAGGGTTGTTTCGAGGATACTGCCGCTGAGCATGTCATTCTGCGCAGTTCCCGTCACCGTACCAAAGCCATCGCGCACGATGCCCAAATCCGCAATCGAAACGCTGAGTTGCGTCAAGCCTTCATCCTGTTGCGCGCCGACAAGAATCTGAAGCTCGTCCCCGACATGGGCAACACTCAATGTTTCGACATTCTGCAACCCGCTATGAATAGTGTCGGCAAAGCTGTCCTGATGCACCAATTGCCCGCCTGGTGTCAGCGTGAAAAGGGAAACGCCATCATCGCCGCCACCAGCAACAACAAACACATGCCCGTCAGACTCGATCACGGCTAAATCCTGAACCGTTTCGAACCGTGTATGCAAGGAATCCAAAACATGATCCGTGGGGATCAATCGCCCGTCACCCGCTAACTCCATAACGCTCAGCGAGTTGCTGCCTGCCCCCGCCACAACGACCCAGGATTGGCCATAGGCTTGCACCACTTCGACCGCAGTCGGTGAAGCAATCCCTAAAGTCGCTAGCGCGTCGCTGTTGTCGACCACTGTCAGCGCACCGGTGTTTTGATCGACATTGTAGGTGCTGATCGTGCCGGTGGTCGCGTCGGCTGCAATCACGAAATGATCCGCCCCGGCTTGCAGAACTTGCATCGAATCTGCCTGCCCCGCGATCGACGCCGACAGGCTCAATGTGCCGTCCCCGTTCACGGTATAGGTTGCAATCTGCCCTGTAGATTCGTGCGCGATGGTCAGGATATCGCCGAACTGCACTAGGGCCGAGATATCTCCGCCGCCGGTCAGTGTCCCCGTTTCCTGAAGCGGGCCTACGGTTCCATCTGGATTCAGGTCATACCCGATCAATCCAGTCGCCGTACGTACATCCAGAACAAGCTGATCGTCTCCGGCCAGCGTTACAGGCATACCGATATCGCCAACCTGAAACGTGATCGTTCCACTGAAGTATTCAGTGTCTTGCAATTGCGGCAGCGCACCTTCGACCAGCTTCCAAACCGCGATACCGCCGCCCGGACCGGTCACGCTGTATAGATACGTGACGTCATTAAGCGTTTTTAAAGCCGTATGGCCGATACCTGAATCGAGCGCTGCGCTCCCCGTTGCAACCACTCCTTCGAACTGAAGCATCATATCCAATCACCCCACGCCACAACTGGCACCGATTACAGGATGATCCGATGCCCAGTCCGAAACCAAAGCTGGAATGTGGAGAAAACGAGGAGTTCGGCTTCAGTTTAACTCAATTTTTTCTGGTCCGACCGCATGAGTCACCGAAGAGAAAGACAGATGAACAAAACCTGGATCCTTCGAGCGGATGCGGAAACCACATGTGAGGGCAAGATGACCAAAGAACCTGAATCCAAGATCAACCCGGCCGATGCTCAGCCTGAAACCGAACGCAAGCGACACATCCGCCAGTGGATTGACGGCAAGATGCGCCGTTGGGCCGGACGTGGCATTGTTGGCGGGCTCGGGTCAACGATCCTCGCGCTGCCCGCCCTGGCGCAGGCCACAATCGAAGAGCTTTATGCGTTCCAATTCGCGGAAACGATTCCTGGCGTAAGATCCGTCAAGCTGTTGGACAATGGCGACGTTCTTTTGAAATTGGCCGATGGTCGCAAGATGGTTGTCGCCGCCGAAAACGTACAGGTGCTGGATAGTGGTGCAATCATGATCGCCGAAGACGCCGTGTCCGAAATTGCCCAGTTCAGCCTGGCAGAGGCCGGAGGCGCCGCAGCGGCAGGAGGTCTTAGCGGCGCAACCGCAGCGCTGGGTGGTCTTGGTTTGGCGGGTGCTGCAGCGGCTGCCGGGGGTGGCGGCGGTGGCGGAGACGACGATACCGCGCCGTCACCCGCACCAGCGCCTGCACCGACACCCAGCTATCCGGTTCTCAACTTGGCAGGTTCGCAGGGCGATATGCTAAGCACGGCACGCACTGGACTGACTGCACCAGAGGGTACTGAAACTGTCGAAGTGACAATCGGATCGCTCACCAAAACCGTAACCCCCGAAGATGACGGAAGCTGGAGCCTTTCGCTGACTCCTGCCGAGGCCGCAACCTTGCCACAGGGCGTGCAAACCGTAACGGTCCGCAATTTCGACGCCGAGGGCGCGGAATTGTCAGCAGAAACAGTGACATTTGCCGTGGATACCATCCCACCGACCCTGACCATTACTGGGTTTTCGGACGGGGCGGTGATGAATGCCTCGGAACAGACCACCGATCTCAACGTAGTCGGGACAACGAACGCCCAGGACGGGCAAACCGTAGTCGTTACGATCAACGGACAACCCTTCACCGGTACTGTTGCTGGCGGACAATGGAGCGTATCGGTCCCTGCCGCCAATCTGTCGACCCTGCCGGACGGTGCCACGATTGCGGTCACCGCAGATGTCAACGATCAGGCAGGCAACTCGGCAACACAAGCCGATGCCAGCTTTGATACAGACTTTACCGCTCCGACGATTACTCTGGACCCTGTTGCCGGCGGGTCTATCGAATTGATCGATGTCAGCGCCGACCTGACCCTGACAGGGTCAACCACAGCCGTCGACGGTCAGACGGTTTCCGTCACATTTGACGGTCAAACATATTCAACCACGGCCACGGGTGGCGCATGGAGCGTAACAGTCCCAAGCGCCGATCTGACCGGGCTATCGACGGGTGTTCCGGCAACCGTCAATGTCACGGTCAGCGATGGCGCCGGCAACATTTCGGTCCCGGCTTCGGCTTCTGTTCCTGTTGATTTGGCGGGCCCGTCTATCTCCGTTTCTCCGCTATCCGTTGGCGGGGTTCTCAACGCGGTGGAGGTTGGGTCCGATCTGACAATATCGGGATCGACGGCCAATGTTGAAGACGGCCAGCAGGTCACCGTTACCTTGAACGGCCAAACCTATACAGACACGGTCTCAGGCGGGAGTTGGAGCGTGACAGTTCCGGCCGCTGACCTGGCAGCCCTGGCTGACGGAGGAAGCTTTGCGGTGACTGCTGACGTTTCCGATACCGATGGGCTGGCAGCACCTCAAGCCAGTGTACCTCTTGCCAAAGATGCAACCGCCCCGACCCTGTCCATTGACAGTTTTTCGGATGGCGCTGTTCTGAACGCAACCGAGCAGGGAACAGACTTGACCATCACCGGTTCGACCACGGCCGAAGATGGGCAACTCGTGACGGTTTCGATGAACGGTCAAACCTATACCGGGGCGGCCTCGGGTGGCGCATGGTCTGTCACTGTTCCTGCGGCGGATCTTGCCGCCTTGTCTGACGGTGTCACCATTCCGGTCACGGCAGACGTCTCC
>NZ_JBQFSR010000005.1:0-282614 GCF_056538105.1 Ruegeria sp. BH6 | reverse complement strand
TAACAAATCCCTCAAGATGCCCCCAGTCTCTCCTGAGCGTCTCCGCCGTCTCCAGCGTCCCAACACCGCCTCAGCAGCGCCGGTGAAGGGGGTTCTAAGGTTTACCCAAACAACCCGCAAGTGGAAAATTGCATCTTGCGCGTTTTTTTTGCGAATTGATATTTTTCAATTATTTTTCAAATGATTGAGATACACTCAACTAAGCCACATGCACCACTCAAGCAGTAGGCACACGCAGTTGCCCCACCAAAAGCAGTCGGTCAACCACCCGCATACCCTATATATAGTGATTTCCCAGCCGACATCCACAAGACCCAACCGAGTCGCATCATCTGATCCGAGTCAATTTTAAGCCCGTTTCCCCCGACTCGCCACCAAACAGGGCACTGAAAAAGGCACAACGCGCGCGCCGGGTCTTGCGCATTATCCTCGGATACTGTCACCTCGCCGGAAAGAGACAGCCAAACGCACAGCAATATGACAGCTACACACGCGCATCCCTTTCCTTGCATACGGACGGTTGGTCAGGACGGTCTATTGGTCTCGTTTGCCGACACGATGGCTGAATCCTCGAACCGGGCGGCGCTTGCATTTCGCAATGCGGTCGACCTTCTTGGATGTGAAGGTGTGATTGAGACATCGGCGTCTCTGGCCTCGGCCTATGTTCGGTTCGATCCCCTTGCCCTGCCGCACACGGAAATCCACGAGCGGATCGAAGAGATGCTGCATCAACAAGACTGGTATCGGGCACCGCTTCCTGCAGGTCGCCGCTTGTGGCAGGTACCCACTGTGTACGGAGGTGAATTAGCACCGCAATTGGACGAAACCGCAGCGGCAGCTGGGCTGACACCAACCGAAGCCATACGACGCCTGAGTCAAACCCGTGTTCGCGTTCTGACCATCGGCTTTGCACCTGGCCTGCCATATCTTGGACCGCTAGGGCCAGAGTTCAACATTCCACGCCTCAAGAAGCTCACTCCTATGGTGCCGGAAGGAGCGCTGATCCTGGCGATATCGCAACTTGTGCTGTTTTCCAGACCCAACCCGACAGGATGGAGACATGTCGGCCAAACCGCTTTTCGCTGTTTCCGTCCCGAAGCCGAACAGAGCTTTGTCCTGCGCCCCGGCGACGAGATGCAATTTCTGCCGGTCTCACGCGCAGAACTGGAACAGATACGCGAAACCAATGATGGTCTAGGCGGGGCGACCCGAGAGGAGATCCCGGCATGAGCCTGCTGGTACATCAGATTGGCCCGACCTGCACCATTCAGGATCAGGGGCGTTCGGGATATCTGAATCAGGGACTTTCACGGTCAGGGGCGGCAGACCAACTCGCGTTGCATGAGGGTGCCGCGCTGCTGGGTCAAAGCCCGGACTGCGCAGCCCTGGAAATGGCGGGAATGGGCGGCACGTTCGAGGCCACGCAACCGGTCAGCATCGCCCTGACCGGCGCGCCAATGCAGGCCAGTATCGATGGCGTCCCGATTGTCTGGAATGCCTCTTTCTCAATGGAGGCGGGTCAGAAGCTTACGATCGGCGCCGCCAATCAGGGCAACTATGGATATTTGCATGTTGGTGGCGGATTTGAAGTACCGCTGTTTCTGGGTTCACGTTCCGCCCACCTGACAGCGAATGTCGGGCGTGCCGTGCAGGCCGGCGACCGACTGCCCGTCGGTCCCTATTCAGGCAACACCGGTATGAAACTGCGCCCCGATGGCCGATTTTCCGGGGGCACCCTGCGCGTGTTGGCAAGCTTCCAGACCCCCCTGTTCGATCCAGAAACGCTGGACCGTTTTACCAAAACCGCGTTTCGGCGCGGTGCGCGGGCCAACCGAATGGGCATGCAATTGGAAAACGATGGCGAAGGCTTTGCCGCAAAGGGTCAATTGAACATTCTGTCAGATGTGATCACCCCGGGCGACATCCAGATGACCGGCACCGGAAACCCCTTTATTCTGCTGCCCGAGTGCCAGACGACCGGTGGTTACCCTCGTATCGCCACTGTCCTGCCCTGCGATCTGCCCCGGGCGGCGCAAACCCCGGCCGGCGGGCAGATAAAGTTTACATTTGTGTCCATGGACGAGGCCGTCGCCCTGCACGCCACTTACCTGTCCGATCTGTCGCGATTGCGCACGCGGGTCGAGCCCTTGGTCCGCGATCCGCACGACATCCCCGACCTGTTATCCTATCAATTGATCAGCGGAATGATCTCTGGCACCGAATAAGGAGTTTGCCGATGCCCAGCGTCGATTTGAATGCCGATATGGGGGAAAGCTTTGGCCCTTGGAATATGGGCGATGATGAAAGCCTGCTGAAGATCATCACCTCGGCCAATATCGCGTGTGGTTTTCATGCGGGCGATCCCGATGTCATGGCGAAAACGATGACGTCGGCTGCCCAGAACGATGTCGGCATCGGCGCGCATCCCGGCTTTCCCGATCTGCAGGGATTTGGCCGCCGCAATATGAAGGTGCCACACGAAACTCTGCGCAACCTGGTCCGTTTTCAACTTGGCGCGGCGATAGGCATGGCCAAGGCGGTTGGTACGAAGGTCCGGCATCTGAAGCTGCACGGCGCTTTGGCCAATATGTGTTCGGTCGATATTGACATGGCACGAGCTTGTTATCAGGGCGCGCTGGACGTGGACCCGGACATTATTGTCATGGTGCTGGCTGTTACCAAACAGGAAGAAGCCGTGCGCGAATTGGGTTGCAAATGGGTGGGAGAGGTTTTTGCCGACCGCGCCTATAACGATGACGGTACGCTTGTTGATCGCAGCCTGCCCGGCGCGGTCATCCACGACCCCGAATTGGCAGGACCACGCATGCTGAACATGGTCCGCAAAGGTGCAATCATCACTGAAACCGGCAAGCGGTTGGAAACCTCAATCGACACGATCTGCCTGCATGGGGATGGGCCGACCGCGGTGCAGATCGCCCGGTCCGTTCGCGAAAACCTTACCGCAGGTGGCGTCGAGGTGACAAAATTCACCCGATAGTCATCCGGGCGTAAGGTCTGCTCCCCACCTTCTTAGTGTTGCCCAGTTGGATTTCTGACCCTAGCATGCCTGCAAGTGCATGTTCTGATTATTGGAAATCCAGGCAACGCCGGACCCAGAACTCCCTGGGCCCACGCAAGGAGGGAAATTTATGTCTTTCGATTTGATATCTTATGAACCGCGCGGGGACAAGAAGAACTCGGACTTCTTCGGCGAGTATCTACCCAAAATTTATGAGCGGCGTAGCAGCTCTGGTGTTGCCGATCAGGTCGGGCCGATGCGGGCGATTGTCCAGCAAGTGGAAACCGCAGCGCTGTTCGATACGCTGATCGAATTGTATGTGATGACCCCATATCGCCACACGGCCAGCTATCTGGGGCAGACGCATAAGTTTTCGGTTCTGCATTCACACACCGACTACCCGGCGTTGATCGTGATGGCGCCGCTCAGCCCCAGCTTTGAGGATTTCATTCCCCGCATCAATCGCATGTATCCGCTGGCGCGCGGCACTCCGCAAACACGTTACATCGGAGAGATTTACGGCGTGACAGACTTGAATACCCTTAGCAAGACGCTTGAGGATCAAAATATCCGATTTGAATATGAAGGCGATACCGAAAACCCGTTCTACACGCTGGATGGGTTCCGGTTCACCACCCCGTCGGATTTCACTTGCAACCGGGTCGGTTATTCCACGCTGGATTTCAATGACCCCGACAGCCTGGGTCTGGGTGACCGCGTGTTGCTGAGCGACGCCGAGCAGGCGCAATTGGATCAGGCTGCCGCTTTTGGCGCAGACAGCAAAATCTCACCCTTGATGCTGGGGGTCGACCACCTTGCCACACGTATTCTGGCTGGTGAGCGTGAAGACGCGATCCTCGAGTTTCTGACCATGGTGCCCTATTACTTCTGGGGTGCGTACAACATCTTTGACATGAACTCGTCGACCAACGTGAACCGAAACCCGAATGTGGATGATGACAAGAAATCGCCTGCCAAGGTCTTCACAGCCAACAACACCCCGTCCTTCATCAATTCATTCGAGCAACTGCCGATGCCGACCGAGGATTTCGTCCGAAATTTTGGCCGTCGCCTGCATCACATGGCCATCGAAATTCAGGACGGTGATCACAACGCCGGTGAGAAAAACGTCGATTTCGTGGTTAATACGCTCAAGGATAAAGGCGTGCCGTTTCTGGCCCATGTGGTGGGTGAATGCAAAGACGATCCGAACCTCAAGCAGATTTTCTCGAAACACTCGAAGAATACGCTGCTGATCACGGAATATATCGAACGCTGCCACCACTATGACGGGTTCTTCACCAAGGACAACGTGGCGGCCCTGACAGCCGCCGCCGGGCAGGACGAACAATACCAGCATGGCCACGTGTTCGACTAAAACGCCCTGACAAAAAAGGGCTGCGAGTTTCCTCGCAGCCCAGATCCATTCAGGAGAGTATATGTCGGATCTTATGACGGCCCGATCATGAAACAGGTGACATTCCGGGCCTGAAGCCTGCGGCAGGCCAAATCGGCCTGTTCGCGGGTCATGCCCTGGAATGTCGCGTCAAAGCCGCGCGAGCTTTGGTTCACCTTGCGCAGCGTGCCTTCCAGAGTGGTCATTTCCGACAGGGCAGTTTTCAGCAAAACCTTTTCCGCCTCGTATCGGGTGGTATAGCGGCCCACGTTGACGCCCCACAGATGCCCGCCGGACGTGGAAAGGCGGGTGACAATTTCCGGTTCGGGTTCCGGCTGCACGGCCGGATCGGCCGACGCCAGAACCAGATCATCCGGACGCACAGCGGGGCGCGCTGTGTCGCCGGTTGGGGTTTGGATATCCGCAGCGGCCATGGCGGCTGCAATACCGTCCTGAATACGCGCGCCGTTCTTGGCCGCTGTCGCAGCAACCGTGCCCGCAACCTGTACTGCAGACCCTGCCGTTGGACGCAGTACCGGACGGAGACTGGAATTTGGTGCACCGGTCAGAGCTGCAACCGTCGCGCCCAATCCGGCATTCCCGGCATAGGCCGGGCGCGCCGGTTTACGGATCGGTGCCCGAGACGGGGCGCGGCGGAAGCCCATGTCCAACAGCTCGGCCACTTTGGCGTTGCGCGATGCGCCCGACTTGCCGCCAAAGACGGTGGCGATGATACGTTCATCTTTGCGCTTGGCCGAGGCCACAAGATTGAAGCCCGCAGCCCGGGTGTAGCCTGTCTTGATCCCATCAGCGCCCTTATAGGCGGCCAGCAGGCGGCGGTTGGTGTTGGGAACGGTCTTGATCCCCGCATGTGTCGATTGGCGCGAGAACAGATTGTAGTATTGCGGGTAATCATACAGCAGATGACGGCCCAAAGTGGTCATATCGCGCGCGGTCGACAGGTGGCCTGATTCCGTCAAACCATGCGCGTTCTTGAAGGTTGTGCGGCTCATGCCCATCGCCTTGGCAGTACGGGTCATGCGGCGGGCAAAGGCGGCCTCGGACCCGCTGATCGCAATACCGATGGCGGTAGCAGCGTCGTTCGCCGATTTCACCGCCGCGGCACGGATCAGATAGCGGAATGCAATTCGCTGACCGGACCGCAAGCCCAGCTTTGACGGCGGCTCGGACGCGGCCTTTTTGGTGATGCGCACCTGGGTATCCAGATCGATCTCACCGTTCCGCACCGCTTCGAACGCAATATATAGCGTCATCATCTTTGTCAGCGAAGCCGGATGCAGCCGTGTGTCGGCATTACGCGAATGCAGCACCTCGCCGGTGCGTGCATCGATCACCATCGCCGCATAAGGAGCAGCCACCCCTTGCAACGGCGCAAAGGAGAGCAGCCACAAGAATGCTATAAGGAATAAGCCCATTCGGGCCGGAACTGTCCGCCGAACCTGCACGATCTTTGCCTCTGTCTACCTCGGGCCGCCGGGTTTTCCCGGTCGGCTAAATAATTATTTTATTATTGATCAGGCTAACACAGAGACCAAGTGAAAGAAACAAAAAGCTCGTGAATTCGCGGTTTCTTGAGCTTGCCACGGACACACCACATGTGGTCATGCGCACCTTTGTCACCACCAAATCCATGAATATGACCAGAATTTGCCGACGCTGGGCGTCGATTTTTCAGGACTGAGACCATTCGGCCACATCAGCTGAGTCGCTGAACAAGATTGGCAAGCTGACCCAAATCCTGAAGCTCGCGGTATCGCGGGTTATCCGCCGGGGTTTCGGCCTGTTCGATTTCCCAAACCAGACCGTGCGGCACATACACGCCCCAGCACCCGGCCTGTATCGGGGCCACCACGTCCGAGCGCATCGAATTGCCAACCATCATCGCCGATGCAGGCCCGTCACCGTATTGGCCAAAGATGAGCCGATAGGTCTGGGGCGTTTTCTCGGACACAATCTCGACCCCGTCGAATAGCTCACCCAACCCCGACTGGGCCAGTTTCCTCTCTTGATCAATCAGATCGCCCTTGGTGATCAGCACCACCTGATGAGTCGCCGCCACGCTTTCAATCGCCGCGCGTGCATGGGGCAACAGCTCGATCGGATGGGCCAGCATTTCTTGCCCGGCTTCTATCAATTGCCGAATGACCGAGGCGGGAACCCGGTCATCCGTCACCTCAATCGCAGTTTCGATCATCGATAGGGTGAAGCCTTTGATTCCATATCCATAGTGCCGGATATTGCGTTTTTCTGCGGCCAGCAGACGCTCCATCAGGTGATCCCTTTCGGCGTGATCCGCCAGAAGATCGGCGAAATAAGCCTGCGTCAGCTGAAAAAACCGCTCATTGTGCCACAATGTATCATCCGCATCGAAGCCGATTGTGGTAAGATTTTGGCCCATGGCTATTACGTCCTGCTGGCTCTTTTCTCTGGCTGGTTCGACGTTATATAAGCGCAAAGACAAACCGAAGCCTGAATCGGACAGTAGAACGCGATGCTTGAACACCAATGGATGATGTCTGACAAGTCGGACGACGACGATGCCGACGCGTCTGTCCTGGTACAGACGCGCACCAAGACCAAGCGTCCGCCGCTGTATAAGGTTCTGCTGCTGAATGACGATTACACGCCGATGGAATTCGTTGTGCATGTACTGGAACGGTTCTTTGGCATGACCCACGCGCAGGCGTTCGAGATCATGCTGACGGTGCATAAAAAAGGCGTGGCCGTCGTTGGCGTGTTCAGCCACGAGATCGCCGAGACCAAAGTGGGCCAGGTCATGGATTTCGCCCGCAGGCACCAGCACCCCTTGCAATGCACCATGGAACGGGAAGAGTAAGACCAGACCGGTCTTACGGAATCGCTTATGTCCCCTCGCCTTGATATTGCGCTGCAAAGCGGTCTGACCTTGTCGCAACCACTGACTGTACTGGGGCCAACATCGGCCAGTGACCTGTCTGATTTGCCGCGTGAAACGCAAGTGGTGCAGCCGTTTAAACCCTTTCACGACCATTTCACCCAACTGGGCTTCGCGGTTGTACCTGTGGCGCAAGATCCCTGTCAGGACGCCATCGTAATCCTGCCACGCGCCAAGGCATTGGCCCGGTCGATGGTGCAGCAGGCCTGCACCCGCGCGAATGGCGTGATTGTCGTTGACGGCGCCAAGACCGACGGTGTGGACAGTTTATTGAAGGACATCCGCAAGCGGGTCGCGGTTGAGGGGCCGATTTCAAAGGCGCATGGCAAGATCTTCTGGTTCCAGTCCGATCCGCATGCTTTTGCGGATTGGGCCGCGCCCGCGCATCAGACCGCGGACTGTTTTCAAACCGCGCCAGGCGTGTTCTCGGCCGACGGCATTGATCCGGCCTCGGCCCTGTTGCGGGCCGCGCTGCCGGACAGGCTGGGCGCTCGGGTCGCCGATCTGGGGGCCGGTTGGGGGTATCTTTCGGCCGGGCTGCTGCAGGCGCCGGGCCTGAAATGCTTGCACCTGGTCGAGGCCGACCATATTGCGCTGACCTGTGCCCGCACCAATGTGACTGATCCCCGCGCTCAGTTTCACTGGGCCGATGCGGTGACATGGCGCTCGCCCGAACCCATCGACACCGTGGTGATGAACCCACCGTTCCACACCACGCGCAACGCCGATCCGGCGCTGGGGCAAGGCTTTATCACATCCGCGGCAAAGAACCTGACCCGCAATGGCACATTGTGGATGGTGGCCAACCGCCACCTACCCTATGAGCCTACATTGACCGACACATTTGCGCATGTCGAAGAAGTGACCGGCGACAATCGGTTCAAGGTGTTCCATGCCTCTCGCCCTCGGCGGTGATCCCAGTTAACCTGCGCCGCAATTCAGGAGGAAGCGCATGTCCTTTTCCATAGCAGGCAAAACCGCAATCGTGACCGGCGGCGCCAACGGAGTCGGCCTGGCCATCGGGCGCCACTTTGCCGATGCCGGGGCCAATGTGATGTTCGCCGACATGGACGAAAAGCGGCTGGCCGAAGAACTGGGCGAGCAGGCCGATGACAGCAATATCCGTTTCTTTGCTGGCGACCTGCGGGAAAAGCTGACAATTGCCAACCTGCTGTCGGCCACAATCGACGCCTTCGATCAGGTGGATATCCTGATCAACGGCGCCCGTCAGGTGATCCCTTCTGATCCGCTGGATGCTGAAGACGATTCAGTCCGCACCCTTCTGAATCAGAACCTAATGCCCGCCCTGCGGTTAAGCCAGCTGGTCGCCAAACGCATGATCAAACAAGCCGGAGATGACGAGGAAAACATTGCAGGCTCGATCATCAACCTGTCTTCGATTGCAGCGCGACGAACCCACCCTGACCTGATGGCCTATTCCGTCTCGACCGCCGCGCTGGATCAGATGACCCGATCCTTGGCTGTCGCGCTGGCCCCCAACCGTATTCGGGTAAATTCCATCGCATTGGGATCCGTGATGAGCGCCTCATTGCGCTCCACCCTGAAAGAGAACCGCGACTTTCGGGACGATATAGAAAAACACACTCCGCTGGCCCGCATTGCTGCGCCGACCGAACTGACCGAAACAGCACAGTTTCTGGCCTCGGACGCCGCAGGTTTCATCACCGGACAAATTCTAACCATTGACGGCGGCCGCACCCTGCTGGACCCCGTTGCAGCCCCAGCGCACTGACACATATGTTCGACACCGAAAAATCCACCGCTTCTGCATGGTTCCGCCAATTGCGGGACCAAATCGTCACCGCCTTTGAGGCTCTTGAAGACAGCCACGACACCGGGCCGTTTTCGGACGCCAGACCTGGACGGTTCGAAATCAAGGAAACCACGCGCCAGTCCGAAGATGGCACGGATGCGGGCGGCGGATTGATGTCGGTGATGCGCGGTGGCCGCGTGTTCGAAAAGGTCGGCGTCAATATCTCAACCGTCTACGGGACACTTGGCGCGCGCGCGCAGCAGGCGATGGCAGCGCGCAAAGGCATTCCGGGCATGACCGAAGACCCGCGCTTTTGGGCCTCGGGCATTTCGCTGGTCGCGCATATGCAAAATCCGCATGTTCCGGCGGTGCATATGAACACTCGCATGTTCTGGACCCCACATGCATGGTGGTTCGGCGGTGGGTCCGACCTGAACCCTTGCATTGAATATGACAAGGACACGGCCCATTTCCACGCCACGCAAAAGGCGCATCTGGACCCGCACGGGCCAGGTCATTACCCACGCCTGAAAGAATGGGCGGACGAATATTTCTATATCCCGCACCGCAAACGCGCCCGCGGGGTTGGCGGTATCTTCATGGATGATTACTGCACCGGCGATTGGGCTGCGGATTTTGCGCTGACACAAGATATCGGCCGTGCCTTTCTTCCGGCCTTTTTACCCCTGGTCGAACAGCGCCGCGTGCAAGGATTCAACGATGCCGACAAGAACGCTCAGCTTGTGCATCGGGGCCTCTATGCCGAATACAACCTGGTTTACGACCGGGGCACCAAGTTCGGGCTGGAAACCGGCCACGATCCGGATGCTGTGCTGATGAGCCTGCCACCGATGGCCAAATGGGTCTGATCTACCCTCAGAAATCGAAATCCATAAAGTTATCGTAGCAACGGCTTTGCGCCCCGGATGCCGACATACTTTCGCCCACGCGGCTGACGCTGATCGAATAACTCTTTTTTGTGCTGCCCCCTTCGGGCTTAGTCAGCGAAAACTCCACCGTCCGTGTTTGCTTTTCATAAGGTCTCGAGACATAAATCTGCTGCGTTGTCGGCAGGCCAAGGGTGCGGATGGCGAAATCACCGATACCGCACCAATAGGCAATTGCCTTTGACGTGCCATGCGTGGCCACTTGATAGTTGCCATTGTCCAATGGCGTCACTGTCGTGCGAAAGCCGGGATTGAAGCCATACCTAAACCCAAACCCGGTCGCTTGCGCCAGGGCTGGCACCAACACCAGAACGCTTACGCTCAATAATTTGAATAATTGCATGGCAAAACTCCTCTAACCAAAATACGGCTTTGCTTGAAATGATAGGGATTAGGCTCGATGAGTAAAGTTAACGATAGGCGGCGCAATTCTCACCATTCCGCAACGGAAACGCGCCTATGTGACCGAAATGGTATCATTTCAGGACTTTAGAGGGTAACCTCTGATCGTCGGTCATTTGCACGAGGCACGGGTTGAGCAAGGCATTCCCAAAGGACTGGTTCGACATTCCGCCCGAAAAATATGCGGATTTCGGCGCGCTGTTCTATCTGGCGTCGCTGACAACACCGCATAGGGATCGCAGTCTGGCGCAGGTGCTTTATGCCTTTGAAACGCCGTTCCGGCTGGGCCAATATCACATCTTTCGCCAAAATGGCTTTCCGCGCGGATTCGTGACATTCGCTGGCCTTAGCCCCGAGGCCGAACACCGATACGCCATTCAGGAAACTCCGTTGACCGAGGCCGATTTCACCAGCGGGTCGTCGTTCTGGATCGTCGATCTTGTCGCCCCGTTCGGGCAGACCAATCAAATTGTAGAGATGCTGAAAAAGAGCATCCCCCATCCTAGGGTTCGCACGAACCGCATGGACAGTGATATGTCTCAAAACCGGATCGTGGAATGGACGCGTGATGACACGGGCGCGATTCATATGCAGCTGTACCGCAAGCAGGAATTCGCACGGGTTCTGGCAGCAGAGGGCACGTAACATGGTTTCGATAGCAATTACGGGTGAAATAACCGGCGATGTGACCGGCAACCCTCCGAACCAGGCTATGGGCGATCTGGATCTGGACAGCAACGTCCCCATTTTGTCGGAAACATGGGTCATCTCTTCGCCTCCGGCTTTTGGAACAGCCAGCGTCGACCCGAATACAGGGGAATGGACTTATACAGTTGACCCGGCGTTTTTTGACAGTCTGGACGACAACCAAATCGTCACCGATACCTTCACCATTCAAGTGACCGGTGAGTTCGGCACTTTTCTTGGGCCTTTCCCTTTCGACCTGCAGCAAGAGATCACGATCACCATCGAAGGGGTGTGTTTTACCGCTGGCACGCTGATCGAAACCCCGGGTGGTGCGCAACTAATCGAGGCCTTATCCGTTGGAGATCAGGTTCTGACCGCAGATCACGGCCCGCAACCGATCCGATGGATCGAAAGCAGCGTACTGCCACCCGAGCGATTACGGGAAAATCCCGCCATGCGGCCTGTCAGGATCAGCGCGGGCAGCCTTGGCCCAAATACACCCAGCCGGGATTTGCTGGTGTCGCAGCAGCACCGCGTTCTGATCCGCGGTCCCAAGGTCGATTTGCTGTTCGGCACGCCCGAGGCGCTGGTCGCGGCCAAGCATCTGTGTTCCTGGCCAGGGATCGATATTGAAACCTCTGACGTGGCCGTCGAGTATTTCCACATTCTGCTGGACGAACATGAAATCCTGACCGCCGAAGGCGCATCGGCTGAAAGCCTGTTTCTGGGTGAGGAATCCTTGTACACGCTGTCATCCGAGGCATTGCAGGAATTGGCGGCGATATTCCCCGATACCGCGACCCCTGATGGGAATGGCTTCGGTCGCGCCGCCCGTTTGGTTCTGCGTGAATTCGAAGCGCGCGCGCTGGTTTAAGACGGGGTCAGCCTGCCGCCCACATCCTGCGGAGCCAGGGCAACGGTCTTGATTACCGCAAAACAGGACTTGCCCGGTTCCAACCCCAAAGCCACGACAGAACGGCGGGTCACGCGCGCCAAGATCGGCCCTGCGGACGTTTGCAATGAGACGATGGCGCCCGGCCCGCCGCCCGCGCGGATGGTGTCAACCGTCCCTTCCAACATGTTCAACGCCGACAATCCATCAGGCCGCTTGCTGGACAGGATCACCTCTTGCGCGGGAATACGGATTCGAAGTTCTTCCCCTACTTGATGCGGGATACGTGGCAGGAACAGGTGTGCACCGCCGGCCTCCAGCTCGGTCAACCCATCCGCATGATGTTCCTGAACCCGCACATTCAGCACCGCGCCAACAGCGCGAACCCCGGCCGGAGCCACGGACGGGTCAGCCATAACTTCTGAGGCAGGGCCATGCCGCACCACTTTGCCATCCTGCAAAGCGACGACAGAGGTGGCCAGCCGTGCGACCTCGGCCGCGGAATGGGTGACGTACAGAATGGGCACTGAAACCTCATCCCGCAGCCGTTCGAAATAGGGCAGGATCTCAGCCTTGCGCGCCTCGTCCAGCGCGGCCAGCGGCTCGTCGGCAAGGATCAGGCGCGGGCTGGCCAATAGCGCACGCCCAATGGCAACTCGCTGCTTTTCTCCACCCGACAAACCTGCTGGACGGCGATCCAGCAGATGCCCAATGCCCAGCATTTCGATCACCTTGTCCGGGTTCTCGCGGCGCGCGCGCTTTGGTGCGAACCAGCGACCATAGGCCAGATTTTGGCGCACTGTCAGATGCGGGAACAGGCGACCTTCCTGAAAGATATAACCCAATCGCCTACGATGCGGCGGTAACCAGAGGTCCTGTTCGGTATCAAACAGTTCCCACCCATCAACGGCAACACGCCCGGCTTTGGGCCGCAGAAGTCCCGCCACGGCATTGACCACGGTGGTCTTGCCCGACCCCGACCGCCCGAACAGAACCGTCACCCCCAAGGGCGCGTCAAAGCTGAGGTCCAGCTTGATATCGGGCAGGTCATGCTGCAGGCGGACAGACAGCCTCATGACCCGGACACCCGAGCGGCGGCGCGACGACCAATATATTCCGACAGTAGCAGTGCGCCCATGGCAATGATGATTGAAATCACAACAAGTCGGGTCGCTGCCCCCTCACCGCCGGGCACCTGCAGGAAGGCATAGACGGCTGACGGCAAGGTCTGTGTCTGGCCGGGAATGTTTGAGACAAAGGTGATCGTGGCGCCAAATTCGCCCATTGCCTTGGCGAAAGCGAGAATACTGCCCGCGATCACACCGGGCAGGATCATTGGCAGGGTCACGGTCGCAAACACAAAGGGCCGCGACGCGCCCAAGGTCGCTCCGGCCTGTTCCAACTTGGGGTCTACCGCCTCGATCGACAGACGAATAGCGCGCACCATCAATGGAAAGGCCATAATCCCCGCCGCCAGCGCCGCTCCGGTCCAGCGGAAGGCGACCACGATGCCGAACTCCCCCAGTAGCCTGCCCATCGGCCCCTGAATCCCGAATGTCAGCAGCAGCAGATACCCGGTTACAACCGGCGGCAGGATCAGCGGCAGATGCACCAACCCATTCAGCAATTGACGCCCGGGAAACCGCCAGCGCGCCAGCGCATAAGCCACGAAAATGCCAAAGGGCAATGTCACCAACGTCGCCCAGAAGGAAACGCGCAGCGACAATCTCAGCGCTTCAATTTCTGCGGGCCCCAACCATCCCATGTGTCAACTGCCCTGCAGGGTAAAACCCTGTTCTGCAAAGATGGTTTGGGACGTATCCGATTGCAGGTGGTCCAGAAACGCCCGTGCCTCAGGCCGCGCCGAAGTGTTTACGGCAGCGGGGTAAATGATCGGCGGGTGAAGCTCTGACGGGAACGAGGCCACGACCTTCACCCGATCTTCAACCTGCGCATCGGATTGGTAAACGATCCCCAGTGGCGCCGCCCCTGCCGCGACCAGCGCGAGCGCCGCGCGCACGTTGTCAGTCTGGGCGATCCGAGGTTGCACGCCCTCCCACAGCCCCAGGTTTTGCAGGGCCGCCTTGCCGTAGATACCCGCAGGCACCGCATCGACCAGCGCCATGGCCAGATGCCCGCTGCCCAGCCTTGCAATCAAATCGGTGTCCGCCTGAATATGCCCGATCTGCGCCTGATCCGACCCACCGATCAGAACCAGCCCATTGCCCAGCAGATCCACGCGCGAGGCCACGTCGATCAATCCCTGATCCTGCAGAACATCCATCCAATCCACATTGGCGAAAATGAACACATCTGCGGGCGCGCCCAACTGAATCTGCCGCGCCAACACTGACGAGGCCGCATAGGACACCGTCACCTGATGCCCTGTTTGCTGCTCGAATATCGGTGCGATCTCATCCAACGCGGTTTTCAGACTGGCAGCCGCAAACACCAAAACTTCTGCCGCGCTGACCCGGAGCGGTGCCAGCGTTACAGTGCCAAGCACCAGGGCCGCGATTGCGCATCGGCGGGCAAGGGACAGGATCATATGCTCTCGCGTCAGGAAGGTTGCGTCCCTTCGGAGATATCTGAGGCAACCGGGGGCACGCAAGCGTCTTTCCCATACGATCAGGGCCAGCCTGCGGAAAATGAACAAGACTACCGGGGCCTGCGATACACTGGGGCGGATTATCCGGTATTGAGGTAAAGAAATTGTGCCGGACCCTCTTGCACCCGCGCGCAGGCTTGGCTACATGCAGCGTCACGGGTGATTAGCTCAGTTGGTAGAGCGCTTCGTTTACACCGAAGATGTCGGGAGTTCGAGTCTCTCATCACCCACCATTCTCCCTCTGCTTCCACAAATACCACGGACTCGGTGTTATTTGACTCTCGGCCTTGCAACCGATTGCAAAATATAGCTGTTGGCGCATACTATCTGTTTCATGAAATTGCTGATCAGCTTCCCCCCTAACCGTGGGTGCCAGTCATGAGTGTCACCTTGAAAGATGTTGCTGCCCTAGCGGGTGTGTCACGCTCGGCCGTGTCGCGGACCTTTACCGAAGGTGCCTCGGTTTCGGCAAAGACCCGCAGCAAGGTTGAAAAAGCCGCCAAAGAGTTGGGCTACAGCCCCAATGCGCTGGCGTCGTCGCTGACAACCGGGCGGACCAAGCTAATCGGGCTAATTTCCAACAACTTTCACAACCCGATCTTCCTTGAGGTTTTCGACCAGTTCACCCGCGCCCTGCAGGAGCGCGGGCTACGACCCCTGATCGTCAACCTGACGGACGAGACTGAACCGGCCAATTCGGTGCGGATGCTGCGGCAGTATTCTGTGGATGCCGCCATCGTCGCCTCATCGACCCTGCCGCCCAGTTTTGCCAAGGCGTTCCATGATGCTGGCGTGCCGGTGGTGCATACGTTTGGCCGCTCAGCCACGTCGCCCGAAGTGCATGTGGTCGGAATCGACAACGTCGAATGCGGGCGCATGGCGGCGCGGGAATTGCTGGCGCGCGGGTATCGGCGCGTGGGGTATCTGGGGGGGCCAAAAGATGCGACCTCGGCCATGGACCGATATCGCGGCTTTATGGAAGAGGTCGAAAAGCACCCCGAACTTGATGTGTCCCACTCATTCGCGGGAGCCTATTCGTTCGAGGCTGGACGTGCCGAGATGTTGCGACTGCTGGCAGGTGCCCCGGCTGATGGGTATTTTTGCGGTGACGACATTCTGTCGGTTGGGGCGCTGTCCGCCTTGCGCGACCACGGGCTGAAACCCGGCGAAGATATCGGCATCATTGGCCTGAACGACATGGAAATGTCGCGTTGGGAGAACATTGACCTGACCACCATTCATCAGCCGATCAAGCAGATCATCACCTCGTCCGTCGATCTGGTTGAAGAGATGCTGAAAGATCCCAAACGCTATCCCGAAGCGCGAATTTTCCCCTGCCGGGTGATCGAGCGGGGCACATTGCGGCCCCGCCCCTGATTATCGGAACATCGGCGGGCGCGCATCTTTCCACGCGCCGTCTTCTTTGCCTGATGCGACTGCCGCGTGGACGGCAGCAATCGAGCGGACGCCGTCTGAAGCGCCGGGCAGGCCGTCACGGGTTTCTCCGCGGATCGCATCGGCCAGATCGCAATAGATATTGGCGACGGCCAGGGGGAACCCTTCGGGATGCGCAATCGCCACGCGGGACAGGCGCTGCACCTCATCATGCAATCCACCCTCACCCTTTTCAATGATCTGAGTACGCCCCCCCACGGGTGTATAAATCAGCTGGTTGGGCTGTTCCGAGTGCCATCGCACTCCCCCGATTTCGCCAAACACCTGAATGTCGAACCCGTGCTGCCGCCCGATTGCCACGGATGAGGTCCACAGGCGGCCGACTGTGCCGCCCTCCATTCGGAAATTCACCATGGCATCGTCCTCCAGTTCCCGGCTTGGGATGGTCGAGGCCATATCGGCGGACAGTGTTTTGACCTCATCATCGCAGATGAAACTGGCCATATGCAGCGCGTGGATACCGCAATCAGCGAATTGGCCGGACACACCCGCCATGGCCGGATCATACCGCCAACGGACGCGCGGGTTGTCGGCGTCGGTGGCGTCGCCGTGGTGGCCATGGCTAAAATTAGTCACCACCAAGCGCACTTTCCCAATGTCGCCAGCCCGCACCATTGCACGGGCCTGCCGCACCATCGGATAGGCGGAATAGCAATAATTCACTGCACAGATCTTGCCCGAAGCCTCGGCCACGCGGACAATCTCTTCGCCCTCTTCCACGGTCATGGTCATCGGCTTTTCGCACAGCACATTGAATCCGGCTTCAAGAAACGCCTTGGCAATCTCGAAATGGGTTGAGTTTGGCGTGGCAATTGTCACCAGATCAATCCGGTCCTCGCGCCCTTTTTCACCCGCCAGCATTTCCTGCCAATCGCCATAGGCGCGGTCCGCAGCAACACCCAGCCGTTGCGCATATTCCCGACCCACATCGGGGCGGTGATCCAGCGCGCCCGCGGCGAGTTCGAACATCCCGTCCGCCAGCGCTCCCAAACGGTGCGCAGGCCCAATCTGGCTGCCTTCGCCACCACCGATCATGCCCCATCTCAGCTTTGCCATGGTTCTTATCTCTCTTCAGGTTTTACGGTTGCGCGATCAGAAATCGCTTATGTTTTGCCATTGCCGCCGCTCGGACGAGGCCAGCGCTGCAGCCAGCACCCGGTTGACCTCATGCCCGTCTCGGAAGGTCGGCCAGATCGGTTGGCCGGCATGAATGGCTTCAAGGAAATCCTTGGCCTCAATGATAATCTGATCCTGATATCCAGTGCCATGGCCTGGGCCCTGACAGAAGGGTTCGTAATCCGGATGTGCAGGACCGGTCAGAATCTTTGTGAAACCGCGATGCGCCTCGGGGCCTTCGCGACGATAGAACCACAGGGCGTTTTGGTCTTCCTGATCGAAACGCAGCGCGCCTTTGGTGCCCGAAATCTCATACGCATAGCCCATTTTACGCCCGGTTGAGATGCGGCTGACATAGATATTGCCCATCGCGCCATTTTCGAACCGGCACATGATCTGAGCATGGTCGTCATTGGTGACTTTGCCACCGGGACGGGTTTCGTGGACGGTTTCAACCTCGGCCATCACTTCGGCAATCGGCCCCATCAAGGCCAGCGCCCCATTGACCATATGAGGCGCTAAATCGCCAATGGTTCCGTTGGCCATACCCGTTGTGCGCCACGTGGCCGGGGCATCGGGGTCGGCGTAGAAATCCTCGGTATGTTCACCCCGAAACCAGGTGACCTCGCCCAATTCACCGTCGGCAATCAGTTTCCGTGCAAATTGAGTGGCAGGCGTGCGGACGTAGTTGAAACCGACCATGTTTGTGACACCAGCCGCCTCGGCCGCGGCAACCATGGCATCTCCATCAGCCATCGACGCGCCAAGGGGTTTTTCGCACAGAACCGGCTTGCCCAATGCAAAGGCCGTCTCGGCAATCTGACGGTGGGTTTCCTGAGGCGAGGCGATAACCACGGCCTCGACCGCCGGGTCATTGACCAGCGCCTGCCAATCCCCAGTCGCGCGCTTGAATCCATAGGCCACCCGATAGCGTTCGGCGCTTTCAGGGCTTGAGGCACAGATCATTTCCAAACGCGGACGCAACGCGGTGTTGAACACCGCACCTACTGCTGACATCGCGACGGAATGAGCCTTGCCCATATAGCCGCCACCCACAATTCCAATTCCGATTTCAGGCATCTATCACGGCTCCGAACATACTATTTGCAACCGGTTGCAAAATGAGTATCGTGTGAATCGATTCAACGCAAGGTCCAAACTTTGCCGACCCCACTTTGCCGGAGGACATGACGTGAGCGCTTTGATAGACGGTATCAAAGGAAACCGCTTTGCCGTGCTAGGGCGTGCCGGCATGGACCTGTATGCCGATCCCATCGGTGTCAAAAGCGAGGATGCCGACACGTTCCACGCCGATCTGGGCGGGTCATCCGCGAACATCTGCGCTGGCCTGGTCAAGCTGGGCAGTCAGGCGTCGCTGATCACATCAGTCTCGGATGATGCGGTGGGGCGGTTCTGCCTTAACAAGCTGCGCGATTACGGCGTGGACACATCCTATATCCGCGTTCTGGGCGGTGAATACCGCATGTCGCTGGCCGTCTATGAAAGCCGAATCGAGAATTTCCAGAACGTCATCTATCGCAATGGCGCAGTCGATTTTCAGGTCACCGACGAAGATATGGACAGGGTTGATTTCTCGGCTTTCTCTGCTGTGATTTCGGCTGGAACCGTCTTTGCCGCCGAACCCTCGCGCAGCGCCACGTTCCGCGCTTTTGACAATGCCCGCGCGGCTGGTCTTCCGATCATCTTCGACATCGACTATCGCCCCTACAGCTGGCCTTCGGCTGAGGTTGCCGCGGATGTGCTGTCGCGCGCGGGAGACGCCAGCGACCTGATCGTCGGCAATGACGAAGAATTCGGCTTCATGGCTGGCGGTATCGAAAAAGGGTTCGCAAAAGCCAAGGAACTGGCCGAAAAACCCGGCCGGATCGTCATCTACAAGATGGGCGAGAAAGGTGCCGTCACGCTGGTAGACGGTCTGGAAATTGCCACCGGCATATACCCCGTCACCGCCGTTAAACCCAACGGTGCGGGCGACAGTTTTATGGCTGGCCTGCTGGCCTCGATCGCGGCGGGGCACTCACTGAAAGACGCCGTGATGCGCGGCTCAGCTTGCGCATCAATCGTGGTTTCGCAACCCGGTTGCGCCCCCGCCATGCCCACAACACCCGAGCTGGACGCATTTCTTGCCGCCCATCCCGGCCCGACCACATAGGAGACCCCAATGCATATCGCGCCCTATGACAATCAGAACAAACCCATCGTCGATGCCGACGACCCTACGGTGCCTTTGAACTATTTCAACATCGTCAAACTGAAAAAAGGTGAGGTGTTCGAATATCAGGTGCCGGGGTATGAAACCTGCATCGCCCCCGCCACCGGCAGCGTGGATGTCGACGTTGAAGGCGTACAGTTCCCCAAGCTCGGCAACCGGGGTGAAGACGTCTGGGATGGCGAGCCCGAGGGCGTCTATGTCCCCGTCGGCACCAAGGCTCAGATGGTCTGCGTCTCGGACGAGGCCGAAATATTCATCGCTGGGGCCAAATACGACAAGGTACTGGACCCGTTCGATGTGCGCGAGCATGACCTTGTGCAATACGGCAGCGATGACACCAAAACCCATCGCAAGATCAAGCACATCCTCGGTCAGAAACAGCACGACAAAGTAGGTCGTCTGTTGGTCAGTGAGCTGTTCACTGTGGGTCAAGGCGGTTGGTCCGGATTCCCCAGTCACAAGCACGACACCAACCGCCTGCCGGAAGAGTCGCGCCATGACGAGACCTATAACTTCCGCTTCAAGCCCAATTGGGGCTCGGGCCTGCAGATGTTGCAACGCGAAGATAACGAGCCTGGCGATGCTTATCACATCGTCGACGGGTCCACGATTTGCATCGACAAGGGCTATCACCCCTGCTGCGTGCTGCCGGGGTATGAGATGTACTATTTCACCATTCTCGGCGGTCTCAGCCAGAGGTCTCTTGTGCAGTACTTCCAACCAACCCATGCCTACCAGATCGAGACTATTCCGGGCATCAAAGACATGATTGCAAAGTTCAAATGACCCTTGTCACGCTGAAAGACGTTCTGTCCCCTGCTTATGAACAAGGTTATGCCGTGGGTGGCCTGGTTACGCTGGGCTGGGAAGACATGCGCGCCTATGTGGCCGCGGCCGAGGCTGAAAACGCGCCGGTAATCCTGCAAGCGGGCCCCAGCTGCCGCGAACACACGCCGCTGCCTGTGCTGGGCAAGATGTTCCGCCATCTGGCCGAAAACGCTTCGGTCCCTGTCGTCGCGCATCTAGACCACGGCTATACGTATGAGGACTGCAAAATCGCGCTGGACAGCGGGTTTACATCGCTGATGTTCGACGGGTCGCGCAAGCCACTGCGGCAGAATATCGACGAGACCGCCGCGATTGCCGAAATGGCCCACGCGGCGGGGATTTCATGCGAAGGTGAGATCGGCTTTGTCGGCTATTCCGGTGGCGAAGGGTCAAATGGTACCGACCCGACCGAGGCCGCGCAGTTCGCACGTGAAAGCGGTGTAGATGCGATGGCGATTTCTGTCGGTAACGTCCATCTGCAGCAGAACAAGGAAGGCGGCCTAGACGAAGACCGCATCCACCAGATCGACGCCGTGACCGACGTGCCCTTGGTCATTCATGGTGGTTCCGGCGTGCCGGTTGAACAGCGCACCCGCCTGGCCCGCGAGACCTCCATTTGCAAATTCAATATCGGGACCGAGCTGCGCATGGCCTTTGGCGCCGCCCTGCGCGAAGCCGTAAACAGCGACCCCGAAAGGTTCGACCGCGTCACCATTCTAAAAGAAACCCACGACCCGGTCGAAGCCGCCGCACGGCTCGTGATCCGGGCCTTCGGAGCGCCGCCGCAAAGTTAATACCGGAGCATCTAACATATTGCTTCAAAATGGGGATTTTACACTCCACGAATAATCCTGATATTCGTGAGGTATGCAACGAAACGCCGAACGCTTCCTCATTAAGCTCTTGCGGGGCATTTCAACTGACCACATAGAAACTGTTAGGGATGCATGGCGGGCATTACTCTCTGATCAGGAAGAGGCCATCCCGGTCATAAAGAAAAAACTCAACTCCAATGCCTGGAAAAACAATCCTCCGGGTCCTTTACCAAAGTACTTTGGTATCCTGTTGGCCCTGCTAAGCGAGATGGACGGCGACGCGTTCCGGCAGGAAGTCATGCGGCTGGGATCGATCAAACTGCATCCAGTTCATCGCAGAACGCTGAACGTTTTGGCAAAACGGCTGGAAGATGCACCTTCAGTTTATTTGGCCGAAACCGTTCCAGTATTCATTGCCAATGACGTCGCAAATTCGCGCCGCGTCATTCGTAACCTTCAGCGTTGGAGCAAAACCAAAGGATTGTCGTTAAACGACGTGACCCGTTTCGACGTTATCGCCGAGCGGCCTGAGCTTGACTATCTGGGCAGGTACAACCTGTTCTTCTCTGGCATTGTGCTGACCCAACCAACGATCCAACTCAAAGGTCTGATTAGTTGGATTGAAACACTCAACAATGAAGTCACCTTTTACCACGAGGTCGGCCATCACGTTCTTGGGCACAGTGAGGGTGGACAGGTGGCCGAGCAAGAAGGGGAAGCCAACGCCTATGCCCGGTCCATGATCCGCGCGTCGAGACCGTTTTTCTTTTTCGTTGTGGACGTGTTCAAAAAGCCACTGAAGCTAGTCCTCAAACCCTTATTTCCGCAAAGCAAACGTAACTCAAAGCGCGCCACGTAGACCGATCGGACCTACCCGTCGCGCTCCATGATCCATTCAACCTCGGGAGCGGGTACAAAACGCCACTTGCGTAAAGGTCCGGCCATGACGTTCAGGTAGTACATCTCGAACCCATAAGGCGCGCCGCAAGGGTGATGGCCGCGCGGGACAGTCACGACGTCGCCGTCTGAGACTGCCATCGTCTCATCCAATTGACCGTCATCGGTATAGACCCGCTGAATGCCAAAGCCGTTGGCTGGGTTCAGGCGGTGGTAGTAGGTCTCTTCCAAATAGGTGATCCGCGGGTAATCATCTTCGTCATGTCGGTGGCTAGGATACGATGACCAGTGCCCGTTCGGCGTAAACACCTCGGTCACCAGCAGACTGTCAGCATAATCCTCGGCTTCCATCGCGATGTTGTTGATATAGCGCGTGTTCACCCCTTTGCCGCGTTCGGTCAGAGTGATGCCGTCGGGCCCGATCCGCCGCGCCGCGTGCCCGCCCTGGCCGGGGGCGGTGCAGACGGCGATGACGCAATCGGTTTCGGCGATGGCCTGCCACTCAGTTCCGTTTGGCAGATACAGGCAGTGCGGCGGGGTCTTCTCAAAGACATTCATCCGGTCTCCCAGAACACCCCAATCCTGGCCGCCACCAGTGATCTGCGCCTTGCCCTCGACCATGACCAAAATGACCTCGCGCTCACCAGTGGCCTCAGCCGCCTTATCCCCTGCGCGCAGATGATAGAGGCCGAACCCGACATACTGCCAACTCGCACTGGCCGGGGTGATGTCATGGACCTTGCCACGGGTACCGAAGGGTTTCTTAAGCAGGTCTGCCATTTTAGCCTCCTTGATGTTCTTGCTTCAGGCAGCTTGCCTTGTGTGCAGGGCGGATAGCGCCTCGGCCAGAATTGTTTCGGTCCAGCCCTCGACCACGGCCCTTCGCAGGATATCGGCCTGACTTTCCGGCGCGTTGCCTCCGATCGGAGGATCCGTGTCCAGATTTGTCGGAAACGGGTAGCCTTCCGCTGTGGCGGCGATGGCGGCGTCCAGTTCTGCTCCTGCCAGCTCGCCGCGCTGTTTCAGGGCAACAAGAGACGGGAAAACCTCCAGCGCCATGGCGCGGCGATCCACCGCCTCCATCGCACGCCCGAACGCGGATGAGATTTGCAGCAGGTTGGCCATCCTGTGGATGTCGGCGCTGCTGTTTTCACCCGCCGCGTGAAACAGCGCCGGGTTGAAAAACACTGCATCACCTTTTGCCAGTGGCAGTTGAACATAATTGTCTTCGAAATGATCCTGATGGGCAGTATCGTGAAACGCCAGATATCCTGATGGGTAAAGCTGTGAGAACGGCAACAGCTTTGTCGGCCCACTTTCCACTGGCATATCACAATGGGCAATCGCCCCCTGTAACGTCAGCGACGCAGTCACAAGATGGGCATGGGCCGGGTACTGGGCGGCACTGTCCGCGCTTTGAAACCCAAGGTGGTAATCCCGATGCGCCTGCTGCGCCTTACCGCCGGGACGCACCTGATTGACCTGCGCGGTGAGCTGATAGTTCGGGCCTAACCATGCCTCGCACGCTGCCGCAATCGCGGTATTCCCGAAATACAGCGCAAAGCCTTCGGGGTCGCGAAGGCACTGTTTTTGCAGCGCGTTCCAGATCCGATCATTCGCGCCCGAGACCGCAAAGTGATCGCCCTCGCCCGCCCCGCTTTGGCGTTCCTCGTCAATAAGCTCTCGGAAGATTTCGGTGGCGCGGTCGATGATAGAAGTATCCGCATACGCCCCCTTGAGGGCGATCACGCCAGCGGACTTGTCCAGCACCCAAGCCCATTCCGCCAGCACTGCCCGGCGTGTATCGGGCCGTTCCAATGCCGGGCGCAACGCCTGCATGTCATAGACAGGAATGTTCTTTTCAACCGACGCGGCAAGGGGCACCGCGTCGGCCAAAAGACTTTGCGAGGTCAACACCTTAAATTCATCCAGATCGCAGGATTCCCGGTCGAAATAGCCGACATATCCGAGGTCTTGATTTACCATGACTTTTTCCTTTCTCATGGCTTTTGGTGTTGCTCTCTTGGGCGGCGTGTTACGCCTTGATCTTCAACCCTGCCGTTCCGCACACGTCCACAATGTGGTCGTAACCCATCTTGGAGTATTCATAGGGTGGCGCCTTGGCTGGGTCCTGTTCCGCCTCGACCACGATCCAGCCGTCGTAGTCCATCGCCTTCAGCGCGTTTGCAATCGCCTGGAAATCAATGCAGCCGTCGCTGGGCACGGTAAAAGCCCCGGCGATAACGGCATCCAGAAAACTGCGGTTTTTTTCGCGCGTATCCTGTACCACGGCGGGCCGGATATCCTTGAAATGCACATGATGCACCCGGTCGCCCCAGCGGTTCAGGGTGGCCAGCACATCGCCGCCGCCAAACAGCAGGTGGCCGGTGTCAAAGCACAGCTTCACCTCGGGGCCCGACCCCTCCATCAGCCAGTTCACCTCATCTTCGGTTTCGATGATCGTGCCCATGTGATGGTGATAGGCCATCGTCATGCCCTGATCGCCCATCCACTTGGCCAGATCGGTGATCTTAGCCGCATAGGCCATAACCTCATCTTTCGACAGTTTGGGGCGGTGGTTGACCGGCGTTCCAATCTGCCCCTGCACGGTGTTCGAACACTCGGCGTAAACGATGCAGGGACTGTTTAGGGCTACGAATTGCTCGACCTGCGCGCGCACAGCTTCGCGTTCAGTTGCAAAGTCATTGACCAGCGACGCGCCCGAGCACCAGCCACCGCACAGCGCAATGTCGTTGCCGTCGAGATAGGCGCGCAAACCTTCGGTATCGCTGGGCATTCGCTGGCCCCGTTCGACGCCTGTATAGCCGATCTCACGCGCCTCTTTCAGCGCCTGCTCCATGGTGAAGGCCGCAGTAATGTCCGGCAGGTCATCATTCTGCCAGGCGATCGGAGAGATTCCGATTTTTACGCTCATTTCGTGTTTCTTTCCTTGATAGCAACCTCGTAGGCCGCCCGTTTTTCATTCACTTCGGGGCGGATGCTGACCTCGGGAACGGCCACTTCCCACCATGTTCCGCCATGTTCGGTCGAGGGGTACGGATCAGTGTCGATAACCACCACATTCGGCCCCTTGATCTCGCCGCGTTTAGCCAGCGCCTCCTCAAGCTCGGCAATCGAGCTGACCTTAACCGAAGTCGCCCCCATCGCCGCCGCATGGGCAGCAAAGTCGATGGCAGATGGCGTTTCGTGCACCGCATGATCCAGCAGGTTGTTAAACTCAGCCCCGCCCGTGCCCATCTGCAGCCGGTTGATACAGCCAAACCCGCGATTGTCGGTGATGACGACCGTAAACGAAATTCCCATCATCGCTGCCGTCGCCATTTCCGAATTCGCCATCATATAGGTGCCGTCGCCGGTAAAGCAGATCACATCACGTTCCGGTTGAGCCATCTTGATCCCCATGGCACCAGCGATTTCATAGCCCATACAGCTGAACCCGTATTCCATGTGATACGAACCCGGGCGCGGCGCTTTCCACAGCTTGTGCAACTCACCCGGCATGGTGCCCGCCGCACACATCACAACGGTGTCGTTGTGCGAGGCGCGTTGAACCGCACCCACCACCTGCATGTCGGTCGGCAGAGCGTTGCCGTCCCCCGGCGCATCGGTCAGCTTATCGACCTTGCCAAACCATTCAGCCTTCAGCGTGTCGGCCACCGGATCGACACGGTATCCTTGCAAGGCCGTGCCCAGCTCTTGCAGCCCGACTTGCGCGTCGGATTGCAGTGGCATGGCGCCGTGTTTTTCGGCGTCATAGGCAGCTGTGTTCAGGCAAATCGTCTCACGTTCGGGATTCGAGAACAGGCCCCATGAACCTGTGGTGAAATCCTGCAACCGCGTGCCGACTGCCAGAACCAGATCGGCGGCGGCACAAACGTCATTGGCGGGCTCACCGCCAGTGACGCCAACCGGCCCTAGATTCAAAGGGTGATCCCAGGCCAGTGCCGATTTACCAGCCTGCGTCTCGGCAACGGGGACGTTGTGCGTCTCAGCAAAGCTTTGCAGTGCATCGGTCGCGCCCGAGTAATGCACCCCACCCCCGGCAACGATAACCGGACGCTTCGCTGCCTTGATGGCCGCGACGGCACGCGCCAGTTCGCCTTCATCCGGGCGGATACGGCGCTGATACCAGACCCGCGGCTCAAAAAAGCTTTCGGGATAGTCATAAGCTTCGGCCTGCACGTCCTGACAAAAGGCCAATGTTGCCGGTCCGCAATCGGCCGGGTCCGTCATGGTGCGGAAGGCACGCGGCAGTGCGGTCAGCAGATGTTCGGGGCGCGAGATACGGTCATAATAGCGGCTGACCGGGCGGAAACAGTCATTGGCGCTGACGGTGCCGTCGCCAAAGCTTTCGATCTGTTGCAATACCGGATCGGGTCCACGCGTGGCGAATACATCACCGGGGACGATCAGAACCGGCAGGCGGTTTACATGCGCCAGCGCGGCCGCTGTCACCATATTGGTCGCGCCCGGCCCGATCGACGAGGTCACCGCCATCGCCCGGGTACGCCGCATCTGCTTGGCATAGGCAATCGCGCAATGCGCCATGGTCTGCTCGTTATGGCCGCGATAAGTGGGAAGGGTGTCTTTGACAGCGTGCAGCGCCTCACCCAGACCTGCCACATTGCCGTGGCCGAAAATGGCCCAGACACCAGCGATGAACGGCTCTCCGGCCTCGTTCATCTGCGCACCCAGATAGCGCACCAAAGCTTGCGCTGCGGTCAGTCGGACTGTTTTGCCCATTGTGATCCCTTTCAACACAAGGCCGATTTGGCCAAGCCTGCAATTTTGTTTGATGTCGGGCCGTGGGCCCAAAATGGGGGAACGGGGTTAAACCGTTCCGCCCAAGGACCCTTCCAGTTCGGCCAGTTCCTGACCGCCTGCCATCAGGTCCTGCAACTCTTCTGGCGTGATTTCCCCGCGCCGTGCAGTGCCCAGCGTCTTGCCCCGATTCAACACGGTAAAGCGGTCGCCCACAGCCAGCGCGTGGCGCACGTTGTGGCTGATGAAAACAACGCCTACGCCTTGACTGCGAACCTTGTCGATGGTCGCCAACACGTTCGAGGTCTGGCGTACACCAAGGGCCGAGGTCGGTTCGTCCAGGATCAGAATCTTGGCGCCGAAATGAACCGCCCGAGCAATGGCCACCGTCTGACGTTCACCGCCCGACAAGGTACCCACGGCCTGATCGGGACCACGCAAGTTGATGCCCATTTTTCGCATCTCTTCCATAGTGATTTCATCGGCCAGTTTCTTGTCGAAGAAATTGATCCCCGCGACTTTGCGCGTTGGTTCATTCCCCATAAAGAAGTTCCGGCTGACGCTCATTAGTGGGATCATCGCCAGATGCTGGTGTACGGTGGCAATTCCCGCTGCAATCGCATCACGCGGATCTTCGAAATGCATCGGCTTATCTTCAAAGAAGATCTCGCCGGCGGTGGGCTTGTGTACGCCCGACATGGTCTTGATGAAGGTCGACTTGCCCGCGCCATTGTCGCCCAGCAAACAGTGGCATTCGCCGGAACACAGATCAAAGCTGACACCGGCCAGCGCAATCACCGAACCGAAATGCTTTTGAATGTCGACCATCCGAATAATCGGTTTCTTGGCCTGCGCGTCGCCGTGGTGGAACTTGGTGTCTTCGGTCATCTCAGCGTTCTCCTGTGATGATGCGACGGATGTAGGTGTTCAGGATCACAGCACCCAGAAGGATGACGCCCAGGAACACCCGGAATAGCGAGCTTTCGACACCGGCAAAGAACAGACCCTGCTGCACGACGCCAAAGATCAACGCGCCCAACGCCGCCCCAAGGACCGAGCCATAGCCACCGGTTAGCAATGCGCCGCCAATGACCACGGCGATGATCGCCTCGAATTCTTTCAGCAACCCGCGATCCGCACCGGCCGAACCAAACTCCATCACCTGACAGGTGGCGAAAACCGTGGCGCAAAAGGCAGTGAACATGAACATCAGCACCTTGACCCGATTCACCGGCACGCCTGAGTTCCGGGCCGCTTCGGCGTCACCACCGGCAGCAAAAATCCAGTTCCCGAATTTAGTCTTGGTCAACAGCACATGGCCAAAGATGATCAGCCCGATTGCCCAGATCAGCAACATGGGAATTCCATCGACGACCGGCTGCCCTTCACGTGTACCACGTGAGAACGTTTCGATCAGGCCATTGTTGCCCAGCCAGACAAAGAAGCCTTGAAACACCTTGCCGCCAAACACCCACGCCAACCAATCGCCCTCGGCCACGTCCTTGATGCCGCCAATGATGGTTTTGCGTTCGATAGTCTGCGGCAGGTAGATCGTGAAACCGCGCAAGATGAACAGAAATGCCAGCGTGACGATAAAACTAGGCAGCCCCGTTCGTATGACGATGTAGCCGTTCAGCGCGCCGATAGAGACACACAGGGCAAATGTCACCAGGATCGCCATCCAGACCGGCCAGCTGAGCGTGACCGAAAAGATTGCGATCATCATGCCCGCGAAACCAATCATCGAACCGACGGACAGGTCAAATTCACCCGCGATCATCAGCAGGCAGGCCCCTACCGCGATGATCATGAATTGCGCCGAGACAATGGACCAGTTCATGATGCCCTGGCTATTGAACATGCCGCTGTCAAAAGCAAAAAGCAGGAAAAAGGTGAAAACAGCAACTGTCCCGACCATGCCGCCCAATTCGGGGCGGATCAGGGCGCGACGCAGTGGCGAGATCTCTTTGATCCGTTCGTCACCGCCTGCCGTGGATTGAACTGTCTCAGACATTGTGGTTCTCCCTCGCGCGGGTTTCCGAGTGTTGGAGTGGGCGGCGGGCGCACTCCTCTTGCGCCCGCCGCATTGTTAAATCAGCGGTATTCGCCCGCGAACTCTTCGATTTTTGTCAGGCCGTCCGCTGTTACAAAACCGGGACCCGAGTTGATATTGTTGCCCGGCAGGACGCCATAGCGGTGGTAATTGGCCAAAACCACAACCGGCAGATAGGCCTGCAGGAACGGCTGCTGGTCGATACCCCACTGGATGGTGCCGTCCTTGATGCCTTTGACGATTTCACCGCCCAGATCGAACGTGCCGAAATAAATGTCACCGGCCATGCCATTTTCCTGCAGCGCCAGAATGGTCGGGTCTGCCGATGTCGGACCAAGCGTCAGAACAGCGTCGGTTTCAGGGTTTGCGGAAAGATAGGCCAGAACCCGGTTCTTGATTTCAGCGGGGTCCTGACCGGCGTCGATCATCTGCTCGCCCAGTTCCACACCCAGACCATCGGCAAAACCTTGGCACCGCTCTTGGCTTGAGGGTTGAACGATATAGTGGTTCACACACAAGAAGGACCCGATCCCGTCCGCCTTGGCCCGCTGACCGGCAGCCAGACCCGCATCATATTCAGGCTGCCCCACATACATCAAAGCGCCAACTTCACGCGCCTTTTCGGGCGTGCCGGTGTTCATGATGATCACGTCGATGCCGGAATCCACCGCTGCCTTGATTGGACCTTCCAGAATGTCCGGGTCGGCCAGCGTGGTAATGATGCCATTGGGGCCAGACGCCGCTGCCTGGTCGATGATCCGTGCCATGTCAGCCAGGTCACCTGTGGGCGGGTTGCGGTATTCAACCTCGACACCCATCTGTTCGCCCGCCAGGGCAATGCCATTTTTGATTGTGTTCCACCAGCTGTCGCTGTCAGGGGCGTGGCTGACCAGAATGTATTTCTCACCCTCAGCCGCAACGCCGGTAGCGGTGACCAGCGCCAGCGCGCTGGCAGCCAGGGCGCTTTTTACGAACTTATTCATTTGGTTTCCTCCCATAAAAACAGTTTGTCTTTATTGCCGGGGCAGCAGCCCCAGTTATTCGGACCGGCCGAATCTCCTCCGCTCCGGGAATCTGGCGGAGCTTTCCCCAGTTTCCGGATATCCGCTCATTTTGCAACCGGTTTCAAAACATCGGCCATTGCAACAGGCTGCCCTGATTGGGCCGAACGGTTCGCAGCTTCGGCCATGGCCAGGGCAGCAACCCCGTCTTCCAGCGTCACTGGCATTGACGAACCGGACTGCACCGCCTGCACAAACGCATCCCATTCTGCGCGGTATGCAGGCATATAGCGTTCCAGGAAAAAATAGGTCGGCTTCGCCCCAGTGATGCCGTCGGCTGTTGACTTGACCACCGCGTTTTCCAGAATGTTATGAGCCTGCAACAGCCCGCCCGACCCAAGCATTTCGATCCGCTGGTCATAACCGTAGACAGCACGCCGCGAATTCTTGATCACCGCAATCTGACCGCTTGCATAAGTCATTGTTACAACAGCTGTATCCACGTCGCCCGCCCGTCCGATTTCGGGATCGACAATCGAGGTGCCGAAGGCCGAAATCTGCACCGGCAACTGCCCCATCAGATAGTTCGCCATATCGAAATCATGGATCATCATGTCCCGGAATAGACCACCCGAGACCTTGATATAGCTGACGGGCGGAGGGGCCGGATCAAAAGACGTAATCGACAACAACTCGGGCGCGCCAATTTCACCCTGATCGGCTGCGGATTTCAGAGCCGAAAAGCTGGGATCGAACCGGCGATTGAACCCAACCATCACCGGCTGGCCGGTTTCCGCCGCAACGGCTTGGCAGGCAAGTGCCCGTTCAAGGCTGAGATCGACGGGTTTTTCACACAGAACCGCCTTGCCCGCCCGTGTAGCGGCCTCAATCAAGTCAGAATGGGTGTCAGTCGGCGTCGCGATCAGGACGGCATCAATCGACGGGTCTGCGATGATCTCCATCGAGTCGCGCGTGGTTGCCCCCTGTTCAGTGGCAAGGCTTTCAGCCGCATCGGAAATCGCGTCAGAGACAGCGCACAGCTGGCTTTGCGAATGCGCAGCGATGGCCTGTGCATGTACGCGACCAATACGTCCGGCACCAAGCAATCCGATTCTGAGCATGCAGGCCTCCCGATTCTTTAATTCGAGGATACCATGATTTTCTTTGCAACCGGTTGCAAGATATTTTTCAACTTACTTGATACGATGAGGCTTAAAGGGCTCCGCCCCACGTGAGCGGGCCCCAGTAAACCGCCGTCCATTTCAAGTGGTGCGATCTTTGCCCTACCCGCGCTCTTGCGCTGCCACCAGGGCCAGCCCCTCGGCCACGGCGGTAAAGACAGAGGCAAAGGAATGCTCGGCCGAAGGGAAAACGCCACGCATCGTTTCGGGCACGACGCCCATCAGGCTAGAACCCCCGACATAGACGACGCGGTCGATCTGCTGTGCAGTCAGATCAGCCTGGCGCAGAACTTCGCGTGCCCCCGTGTCCAACTGCGCGGCATGCGCGGCAAGGCTTTCGGCCACCAACACATCACTGAGTTGCGCGGTCAACCCCGTCTCGAGCATGTTCAGCGTGATGGCCGGATCATTCGCCCCTGAGTTCACGGCTATTTTCCCGCGCTCCACCGCAAAGGCCAGTTCGTGACCCAATTCGTGTTCAAGCACTGTTGCAAGCCGCGCTAACCGCTTGGGGGACTCGGCCAGCTTCAGCATATCGCCCACCATGCGGCGGTTCTGGGCCGTGTACAGAAAAGGGACCATTTCCCAGGTCGCAAGGTCATTGAAGATCGCGTTGGGCGTCTGCGACACACCTTTGCCAAAAACATCTCGAACCATCGACCCTTTACCCAACAGGGGCATGACCTGATTGATGCTTATTGTACGATCAAAATCCGTACCGCCAATTCGTACCCCGTGGTTGGCCAGAATCTCGACCTCTGCGGACCTAGTGCGGAAAACCGAAAAATCTGACGTTCCGCCACCGATATCCACAACCAATCCAACCGTGTCATCTGGCCCGGCCGCACCATTCGCAATGGCAGCCGCGGCGGGCTCAGGGCAGAACCGGATGTCGGTAAATCCAGCGGCCTCATAACACGCGTGCAAATCAGCCTCAGCCTGCGCCTCGCGCGGATCGCCCGAGCCATGAAATACCACGGGCCGTCCCGAGACCACGCGGGTGCAAGACACGCCACGCTCGGCCTCGGCCCGCTCTCGAAGCCTGCGCAAGAAAGATCCGATTATCTCGACGAAAGTCACCCTCTGGTTCAGGATCTGGCGCTTTTCATGCATCAACGTGGTGCCCAGCACGCGTTTGAGGGCGCGCATAAATCGCCCCTCCAACCCTTCAAGCAACGCCTGATTAGCAGACTCGCCGATCAGGGTTTCGCGGGTTTCGAAATCAAAGAAAAAGGTTGTGGGAAGGGTCGTGGCGGCGGCGTCGAACCGCACCAAACGGGGTGCACCCGCGTCCACATATGCCACCGCCGAGTTCGACGTGCCAAAATCAATGCCAATCCACGGGCTGCTGGGGGCCATGGCGCATGTCTCCGAGATGTCTGAGCAAAGACGACAGGGCCTAGAGCGTTCGCAGCCCAGGGTCAATGGACAAACTTGACCGGCTGGATCGGCTGAAACTGGCGGATATTATTCGCGCTTTTCCGACCATCCTCGTCTGAAGGACGTTGGCGCCTCGCCATAACGCTTTTTGAAACGCACCGTAAGCTGGGTCGCACTGCCAAACCCCGTGGCCGCAGCGATTTCGGTAACGGGCAATTCGGTTTCGCTGAGCAGTGCATAAGCGCGCGCAACGCGCAATTCGATGTAAAACTGCACAGGTGAAACTTCGACATATTTCTGGAACAGGCGCTCCAACTGGCGGCGTGATATCTGAACAGCCTCTGCTATTTCCGAGATATCCAACGGATCCTCCAGGTTCTCATGCATGATCTGCATGGCGTTGATCAGGTACTGGTTGCGGCTACCCAAAGCCACCGAAAAGGCTGATTTCTGGAGGGTTTTGCGGTTGTTCGATCGAAAATGAATGCACATGTCGGAAACGATGACGGCCAGATCCTTTCCGAAATCAGACTCGATCATATCCAGCATCATATCGGTCGCCGCATTGCCGCCGCCGCATGTCATAAGCTCATTATCGATTTCATACAGGTTTGCAGAAGGTTCCAGCCCTTCAAAATGCTCGATAAAGGCGGGGTGGTTTTCCCAGTGTAAGGTGAACCGCTTTCCGGTTAGCGCTCCGGCTTTGGCAAGTGCAAATGCACCGGTGCAAATACCACCAAGCTTGCAGCCAAAGGCCTTCTGGCGACTGATCCACGACAGTACCTTGGGATTGGTGCTTTCTGCCGGTTCTATGCCAGAGCAGACGAACATCCTTGATAGGCGCGGTAGGTTTTGCAGTGCAGTGTCCGGGGTGATTTCAATTCCGTTTGAGCATTGAACCGGGTTTCCATCTTCGGTGATCAGATACCATTTGTAGAGCTCTCTGTTCGTGACCTGATTGGCGATCCTCAACGGCTCGACAGCTGCGCTAAAGGCTAGCATGGTTAGTTTCGGCAGAAGCAGGAAATAGATCTCTTTGGCTGGCCCGTCATGATCTATGCGAAAACTGGCCGCCCCTTTTGGGATGAAGTTCTTGGGGCTCATTCTATTTCCTCCCAATACCAAACGAGATGGGTGAAACGCACCAACACCCGAAGGTGTTGGTGCAGGTCGATCAGGCGTGCCACTCAGCAACAGGCTCGCCGCTGGCTTCCCAAGCGTGGATTTCCTCGTCACTGGCTTTGGGCGAGAAAAGCCCAGTCATAGCATAAAAGATACCGATGACAGGTGACAGCCAGCAAGCAAACGCAAGAGGAATGTATAGCAGGTTTTCAAAATTCCCGTCTGCGATCCCAAGACCAAGTGCGGTGATCACAAAGGCGCCTCCGGCGTTCCAGGGGATCAGGGGCGAGACTAAGGTACCGCCTTCTTCGACAGCGCGTGACAGGTTCAACGGTGAATACCCCATGGCCCGATAGACAGGCGCATACATGCGGCCCGGCAGGGCGATGGAAAGATACGGGTCGCCCGCAACGGTGTTTGTCGCCACCGAAGTCAGAATGGCCGAGGTCTGAATGCCAGCAAATGTCTTCACCTTCGAAATGACCACGTTGATGATTGCCTGAAGGCAACCCACGCGTTCGAGCGCGCCGCCGAAACCCAGCGCCAGCAGCACCAGCGAGATCGTCCACATCATCGACTGAATACCGCCACGGTTCAGCAGCGGGTCGATTTCTGGAACGCCGGTATCAATGGAATATCCGCTGTTGGCGAAAGTGAACGTTTCGTGCAGACCCGCACCCTGGCAAAAGATGGCTATGATGCCGCCAACGACGGCCCCAGCAAACAGCGACGGGATCGGAGGCTGTTTCATAACCGCCAGAACGATGACCAAAACAGCCGGGAACAACATGATCGGGGAAATCCAGAATGCCTCATCCAGTGCGGTTGTGATGGCATGGATGCGGTCAAACGACACTTGCGATGTGTCGATCAACGTAAAACCGACAACAAAGTAGATCACCAGCGCAATCAACATGGACGGAACCGTGGTGGGTAACATGTTCCGGATATGATCGAACAGATTGGTGCCTGTCACGGCGGGTGCCAGGTTCGTCGTGTCTGACAAAGGTGAGATCTTGTCGCCGAAGAAGGCGCCTGAGACGACCGCGCCAGCCGTCCAATACATCGGGATACCAAATCCGGCGCCGATGCCCATCAGGGCCAGCCCGACAGTGCCCGTCGTTCCCCAGGAGGTGCCCAGCGAGACAGAGACGATGGAACACAACACCATGCCCGCAGCCAGAAACAGCTCAGGCGACAGTATCTTCAGACCATAATAGATCAGTGTCGGAACCGTGCCGCTTGCGATCCACACACCAATGATCATGCCAACCGTGATCAGAATCGAAACAGACGGTAGTGAAATATTGATGACGTGGAATACGCCCTCTTCGATGCTGGGCCATTTGTGGCCAAGCATAAGGCCGACAACCCCAGTAATCGCTATCCCAAACGCCAGCGGAATATGTGGGGTAAAGTCGCCAAAATAGAAAAGCTGCAGGCCAAGCACGAAAAGGGTCAGCACAATTGGTACAAGCGCCAGCCCCAGACTTGGCTGTCTTATGTGTTCTTCATTCGCAGACATTTGGGTCTCCTCCGTTGGAAAAATCCAGAACCGTGATGATCCGCGGAAGAAACCAAGTTTTAGGGAACCGCACCGTCGGTCAAAGCGCACATCCTATAGAAATTTGCGACACGGTTGCGTCGATTTTCGGCCCAGGCCCGACGCGGCGATGCACATGTAAGCACGCATAGTGCAATCAAACATATCCACTGCGGCACGGTTGGGGTCCTTTCGATTCAAGGAGATATGGCTGGATATCGGCGGACCTTTTGGTAACGTGCAGACACATTGATTTGCATCTGCAATAGTTTTTGCGGGACAGATACCGGAGCGTACTTTTGATAATTCCGTTTCACGTTCGTGAGATGCTTCATCGCATCAAGGCTCGATTTGATGCCGATCAGATACCGCAGCAGATGGCGTCAAACGACGCCGAATTTGCCACCTTGCGACCATCGCGCAAGACAACCCCTGAAATGGTTGTGCGGTTTTGGGAAAAGCTGAAACCAACCGCAGGTGATGAAGATCAGGCGCAGATTGCGGACCCTGCAACGCTTGACGCTGCAGAAATTTACAGTGCCAATATCGAAAATTTCATTGGGACGGTTAAGCTTCCTGTTGGAGTTATTGGGCCGTTGCGTTTGAACGGAATGAACGCAAACGGGGATTTCCACGTTCCCCTCGCCACAACCGAGGCGGCGTTGGTCGCCTCATATGCCCGGGGTGCCTATGCCGCCACCCGGTCTGGTGGTATCAGCACGGCTGTTTTGTACGAAGGGGTGCTGCGCACTCCGGCTTTTGTGTTTGAAAGCCTGCTAAAGGCCGGGCAATTCGTGGATTGGGTGGTTTCAAATGTCGAAATGCTCAAATCCGCGGCCGAGGCGACCACCGGCCACGGCAAGCTAGTTTCGCTGGAGCCGTTCATAGACACCAACGTCGTGTTCTTGATCTGCCGATACACCACCGGCGATGCAGCCGGACAGAACATGGTGACCATTGCCACCGATGCGATGTGCCATGAAATTGCAGATAACTGTCCGGTCGAGTTCGAGAACTGGTATGTCGAAGGGAATTTCTCAGGTGATAAGAAAGCTTCGGCGCTTGGGCTGGTGACAGGGCGCGGACGAAAGGTTAGCGCCTCGGTCACACTTCCTGCTGAAATTGTCGAAAAGACGCTAGGCACAACGGTTGAGGCGATGTTGGCCTATGGGCGTGTCGCCAATCTGGGTGCGCATCTGTCGGGTCAGTTTGGCGCACAGGCGCATTATGCCAACGGGCTGGCCGCGTTTTACATAGCAACCGGCCAGGACGCGGCTTGCGTGGCCGAAAGTGCGATGGGCGTCACAAGAATGGAGCCAAGGGGTGATGATCTATTCTGTTCGGTGACGTTGCCAAACATTTTGGTTGGATCAGTAGGGGGCGGCACCGGGTTGCCAAGCCAGACTGCGGCCCTGAATATACTCGGCCTTAAGGGCAACGGGTGTGGTACAGCGTTGGCTGAGGTGGCCGCAGCAACCTGCCTGTGTGGGGAAATATCCATCCTCGCGGCGATCGCGGCAGGGCATTTTACCCGCGCTCATGAAAGTCTGGCCCGCCAAAGATGAGCTTTCAAAGCCGCTTCTGGATTTATCAGACTGAGCGATTTCCGCTGAAGAAAACCGTGCCCCTGCTGCTTGTGTTTTCTGCGGCCAGTATTTGTGTGTCCGCCCGTCTGGCGGATCGCCCCCTGCCGGAATGGCCTGCATTTGCCGCCGGTTTTGTCCTTGCCATGGCGCTGTTTTTCCAGATGCGGGTCTGTGACGAATTCAAAGACGCCGAGGATGACCGACGTTACCGGCCCGACAGGCCAATTCCACGTGGTCTGGTATCCAAGCGCGAAGTATTGGGCTGGGGCCTGTTGACCGTGCCTTTGTCTGTTGCCGCCGCCTGGCTGTGGTCCCCGCCGGTCTTGTGGCTGTTGGGTTTAGTCTGGATCTGGCTTGGGGCAATGACCGTCGAATTTTGCGCACCCGCCTGGTTGAAGGCACGACCGGTTCTGTACCTGCTAAGCCATATGGCAATCATGCCTCTGATCGATTTGCTGCTGACCGGCATCGAATGGCTGCCAAAAGGTCAGGCGGCACCCTTCCTGTGGTTGTTTCTGGCGCTGTCCTTCGTGAACGGGTGTGTGCTTGAGATTGGCCGCAAATTGTGGGCACCCGAAAATGAGATCACCGGCGTGGACACCTATTCCGGGTTATGGGGCCCGCCTCAGGCAGGGCGCATCTGGGTGGGTTGCGTTTTGATATCCTATGCGCTGCTTGTGGGCACAGGTGCCGCAACCGGCGTTGGTTGGTTAAGCGCCTTGATCGGCGGGTTGGCCCTGATCCCCTGTTGTCTGGCAGCAAAACGCTATGTTCAGGCGCCGACAGTGAAAGCCCAAGACCGGATGGACACAATCGCCGGCCTATGGGTGTTTTTCTGCTACGCCACAGCTGGTTTCCTTCCGTACCTGATCGGAGCGCTTACATGACCTTCATCGTCGCCCAATCGGATGCAAACGATGTTTCCGTTGTAGGGGGCAAGGCAGCTGCTTTATCGCATCTTACGCAGCATGGTTTTGCCCCGCCCGCATTTTTTGTCATCACCAGCGATGCATTCCGCATGGGGAAATCCGGTCCCATTGCTCAAAACGGTCTGCAATCGGCTTTGACTGCCGCGCTGAAAACACTCGGAACCGGGCCTTACGCGGTTCGTAGCTCTGGTAAGGCCGAAGATGGTGTGGAACACAGCCATGCGGGACAATATGAAACGGTTCTGAACGTTTCGGGCAGCTCTGTTTTGAAAGCGGCCAAAAAGGTCTGGCATTCCGGTTTCTCAGAGACGGTCGAGACATACCGCGCGGTCAAATCCGGGGGCGAGGCCGAAGGACCCGCGATCATCGTACAGCGCATGATTAATCCAAAATCTGCAGGTGTCGCATTTTCCGCCGACCCGGTTAGCGGTCGTCGCGGTGTGGTCGTAATTTCGGCAATTGATGGTCTGGCTGAGCAGTTGGTTTCTGGTGAGACGGACGGGGAAGATTGGATCATAGGCGCGGATGACGCTCCTGAAAGCGCGCCGGATAAACCTGAGTATTTAACGGTGAGTGACGTGCAATCCATTGCCGCCCTCGCGCGCAAAGCCGAAGAGCTTTTCGGATCGCCCCAGGATATTGAATGGGCCATTGATGCACAGGGGCTTCATATTCTGCAGGCCCGACCAATCACAACGCCATTGCGCCCCGCGGCCTTGGCCGACACAACGCTGACGATTTTTGACAACTCGAACATTGTCGAAAGCTATCCCGGTATCGTTAGCCCGCTGACCTATTCCTTTGCTCTGCACGTGTATGCTCAGGTCTACCGCGCGTTTGTCAGGTTGTTGGGTGTCTCCAAGCGTACGGTCGACCAGAATCCAACGGTGTTCGACAATTTGCTTGGGCGCGTGGATGGCCGTGTCTATTACAACCTGATCAACTGGTATCGGGCCTTGGCCCTGTTGCCGGGGTTTTCGCTGAACCGCAACTATATGGAAACGATGATGGGCGTGTCGGAACCCATGCCGCGCGAGGTCACGGATGCCCTTGCCCCACCACCCTCGGTTGGTTGGCGCAGGATTGTGGAATACGCAAAGCTGGGCAAGGTCGCGGCCGGGCTGATCTGGCAGGCCATCTGCCTGCCACGGACGCGGCGAAGCTTTTATGACAGGCTGAACGGGGTATTGCAGGCGGGGCTGGACGTAGATGCGTCTAATGCGACCCAGCTTGCAGCCGAATACCGCCGCATCGAAAGCACCCTGCTGGATCGGTGGGATGCCCCATTGATCAATGATTTTCTGTGCATGATTTCATTTGGCGGTTCGCGCAACCTGCTGCAAAGGTGGCTTGGTGAAGACGGCCTGACGCTGCATAATGACCTGATGATTGGCCAGGGTGACATCGTGTCAGCCGAACCTGCGCAGCGCATTGCCCGGATCGGCCATCTGGTGCGCACCGCCGGTATCGCGGAACAGTTGAAAGCTGACGCGCGGCTGTCCGTTTTGTCCGCGCACCCACAGATCGAGGCTGAAGTTGAATCCTATCTGGAAAAATTCGGAGACCGATGCACCGAAGAGCTAAAGCTGGAAAGCATCCCTCTGCAAGACGACCCGACAAGCCTGTTGCTGGCGATTGCCGCCAGCGCCGATCATCCACCCGGCGGGCGTCAGGAAGGCCGTGAACCGGATTGGAAGGCACTGTTCCCAGCGAACCCGATCAAGCGACATGTTGCGAAATGGATTTTGGGTTGGACCAAGGCGCGTGTGCGCGACCGCGAAAACCTGCGCTTTGAACGCACCCGCATCTTTGGCTATGCGCGCCGTGTGTTTTTGGGGATCGGTCGGGAATTTGCCGCGCGCGACTTGCTTGAAACACCAAGAGATGTGTTCTTTCTGACAACGCATGAAGTTCTTGGCGCGGTCGAGGGGTTCAGCCTGTCGCCTGACCTGAAAGGCATCGTTGCACGACGCAAAGCCGAAGATGCGGCCTCATCCCAACGCCCCGATCCGCCCGAACGGATTGAAATCCAAGGTCCTGCCATCGCGCCTGTTTGGTCTGATTCGATTGAGGCCGAAGCAGATGCCACACGGACAAAGCACGGAACGGGCTGTTCCGCGGGTCAGGTCAAAGCACGTGCGCGGGTGATCCGCGATCCTCGGACCGAGGCGCTGAACCCCGGCGAAGTACTGGTCGCCCGCCACACCGATCCAGGCTGGATCGCCGTTTTCTCGAACGCCTCTGCCATCGTTGTCGAACGTGGCAGCTTGTTGTCCCACTCGGCCATTGTGGCGCGCGAATTGGGTATCCCCTGCGTTGTTGGCCTAAAAGGGGCCACACAATGGATCAAAGACGGAGAAGTACTGTCTGTCGACGGGGCAAGCGGCGCAGTGGAGCGGTGCGATGCGTTGCAGTGAAATCGAAGACAAGGCGGATTTCGACCATATCCGGTACGCCCAACTGTGGGAGGATGCGGACGTCTTGACCGCCGCATTGGGTGATTGCACGGGGCGGACACTGGTGTCGATATGTTCGGCCGGAGACAATGCGCTGGCCATGCTGACACTCGATCCCGCGCGTGTTGTGGTGCTGGATTTGTCCCCGGCTCAGATCGCCTGCCTCAAGCTCAGGATCGCGGCGTATAAGGTGCTGACGCATTCAGAGTTCATTGAGTTGACTGGCTCGCGCCCAAGCAAGCGGCGGCTTGCTTTGCTGAACCGGGTGTTGGACGAAACCGATGCGGAAACAGACGCCTTCTGGCAGACCCTTGCGTCCGAAGTAGACAGACACGGCATCGGCGGCGTCGGTAAGTTCGAGCGGTATTTTCGCATCTTTCGAACCTGGCTGTTACCGCTGGTCCATTCGCGCCGCACCGTCGACGACGTGTTCACCCCCCGAACCCCCGACGCACGCGAGGTTTTTTTCGACACGCGGTTCAACACATTCCGATGGCGGTTGTTGCTGAACACTTTTTTCTCGCGATTCGTGATGGGGCGGATGGGGCGGGACAGCGCGTTTTTCGACCACGTGGATGGAAGCCCGGCCCAACATGTTGCTCGCAGACTGCGCCATGCCGGAGTCGCGACCGATCCATCGCAAAACCCCTATCTGCACTGGATTCTAAAGGGCACCCATGGTGACGCATTGCCGATGGCGTGGCGTCCGGAACATTATGAAACTGTCCGGTCCCGATTGGATCGCCTGGATATTCGCCTTGGTTCGCTCGAGGCTTTCGTCTCGACGGGCGAAAAGGCCAGCGGGTTCAACCTGTCCGACATTTTCGAATACATGTCCCCTGAAACGTTCAAGCAGGTCTATGGGGCGATCCTGAGTGCGGCAGAGCCAAATGCACGATTGGTCTATTGGAACATGATGGCGCCGCGCCGTGTACCAGCGGATTACCGGGACAGGATTGAAACCCTGACCGAAATCGAAACACAGCAGAAGGCCCGCGATCTGGCCTTCTTTTATTCGGATTTCGTGGTCGAAGAGGTTCGGCCTTGACCGTTCTCATGCAGATATTGCTGGCGGCAGGGTCGGTGTTGGCATTGCTCGGCGTGATGATGGTCATCCGCCACCTGGCCAAAGCTGCAGGGCTGAACGCCGAAGTGGAGCGGAAACTGATGCATGTAAGCACGGGGCTCTTTGCGTTGCTGCTGCCCTGGATCTTTCCCGACCGCTGGCCGGTTTACATGCTGATCGCCGCCACAATGCTTGTGATGCTTGTCTTGCGCCTTCCTCAGTTTTCCAAAGGTCTTGGCGCGACCCTGCATGGGGTGGAGCGGACATCTTATGGTGATTTTCTGCTCGCGTTGTCAGTGGGGCTATGCTTCTTGCTGGCCGGGGATAACCTGTTGTTCTACATCCTGCCGATTGCGGTTCTGACCTTGGCAGACGCCGCCGCCGCACTGGCCGGAACCGCTTATGGAACGCGGCGTTTCATTGTCGAGGACGGCGAGAAAAGCGTCGAAGGATCGGTTGTGTTTTTCGTGGTTACGATGTTGATCGCGATTGTCTGTTTCCTGTTCATGGCCGCTTTGCCACCAGCGAACACCCTTATGCTCTGCGTTATGGTTGCTGCTTTTGGAACCCTGGTCGAGGCCCAAAGCTGGCGGGGTTTTGACAACCTGTTCCTGCCACTCGGCCTGCTGATTTTTCTGAGCGTACACTTCGACAGTTCCTTGATTGAGCTGGCGACCATAGCCTTGGTTTTTCTGGCCTCGCTCGGCGGTTTCAGCATCCTGGGCGCAAGGTTGGGTCTTACTAAACATGCCACGCGGGTTTACGTCATCACCGTTTTCCTCTTGCTGGCGGTCACTGCACTTCAAAATGCGGTCCTGCCTATTTTGGTACTGGCGACGCATCTTTGGGCACGGGTATCGACCCCCTGTGACAGCAAATACCCGGATCTGGATGTCGTGGCGTCTCTGGGGTTGTTCAGTTTCGGATGGCTGGCGCTTGGCAATGCGACCGGGTGGAATGCCGTATCGTTTTATGGCCTCAGTGCGATGGGGCTGGCCATGGGGTTCAGCGTTCTGGCGCTGCGGGGCAAAATCCTTGCGATCTTGGCGGTCGCCACAGCATTATTCTTAATAAGACAATTTGCCGTCGCGCTGAACCCGGAACCCGCACGCTGGGCCGAACCGCTGACAATTCTGGCGCTGCTTTCATTGATCTGCATGACGGTCGTACCGTGGATCAGGCCGCAGTGGTTTGAAAAAGATCGGGTGCTGAGATTGACAGTCTTGGCCCTTGCACTTCCGTTGATCTATTTCGCGTACTCCGTTGCGGTATCGATCGGTGCAGGTTTTTTTGCCGGAGTCGCGTCATGACCAAAGAGACAATCAAAACCGCTGATGCGAAGCTGACCGTTTACCTGAACGGCCCCAATTGGGAGGGCGTACAAGCGGCAACATTCGGTGACTTTTCATGCAAATCACCCGAAGCCGGTGCCGAAATTCTGGATACGGGTATAGAACTGGTCAGAAACGCAGACATCGACCGGATTATCGGGCCAATGTCGGGGGACACCTGGCACAGTTACCGGTTCGTCTCCTACAGCGACGGTTCCTCTCCGTTCCTGTTGGAACCGACCAACAAAGCGCATGAACCTGAAGTCTTCCGATCCGCGGGTTTTTGCGAAATCAGCCGTTATTTCTCGGCCCGTGTAGAGTTGGAGGATACCGACACAGTGGCACCGCCTGAAAGCGATGGTTTTGAGGTGGAAGCGTGGGATGGAAATGATCCCGAGGGCTTGTTTCGCCAGGTGTTCGCGCTGTCTGCACAGGCGTTTTCGGAAAACGCGTTTTTCAAACCGATTTCCGAGACCGAGTTCCTAGCCATGTACCTGCCTGTCGTGCCGATGATGAAGCGTGAACTGATCCTGTTTGCGCGTCGCCACGATGGCAATTTGGCGGGTTTTCTGTTCGGCATTCCCAACTATGCCGAAGGGCCCACCCCCAGATCCGCGATCCTCAAAACCTATGCAAGCCTGGAACCGGGCGCAGGGCGGCATCTGGCCCACAGGTTTCACAAAGCGGCTGCAGAGATGGGGTGCAACACTGCCATCCATGCCCTGATCAACGACGACAATAAGTCCGCTGATCGCAGTGCGGCAGAAGGGGCGACTATTTTCCGGCGATACTCTCTGCTTGGACTTAAGCTGAATGGCTGATTTGATAGCACATTTTGCTGCTGCGGTTGAACGGTTTCCGAACAGAACCGCCATAGTGGACGGCAAAGGCCGTCAGATCAGTTTTCAGCAACTGCACTCTCGCATGCAGAAACTGGCAGGCCGATGGCACGCAAAAGGTATCAGGCCAGGCGACCGCGTTTTGCTGGCAATGCCCGTCGACGCAGACCTATATGCTAGCCTGGCGGCCCTGTGGTCGTTGGGTGCAACCGTTGTGCTGCCGGAACCGGCAATGGGACTGGCCGGTTTGCGCCACGCTGCGCGGGCCACTTCGCCCAAGGCGTTCTGCGCAGCGGGCGCGTACTTTTTGCTCAAGTTTCTAATTCCAGAGCTTTGGAGGCTGCGTCTTCTGACACCCAATGAAGGCCCTGGCTCGCCGCTCAATCATCAGATTCAGGCCGATGACACAGCCTTGATCTCATTCACCTCCGGAACGACAGGCCAGCCCAAGGCCATCCCACGCTCGCATGCGTTCTTGATGGCGCAACACGACGCCATTGCACCCTTTCTTGAAAGCAACAAGGCCGAAAGGGATTTGGTGGCCTTTCCGGTGTTCACCCTGATCAACCTGGCCGCAGGGCGCACCACCGTTATGCCAAACTGGCGGCTGAGCAAGCTTGACCGCCTTGCGCCCACCCACTTGGCGGGCTGGATTCAAAAGCAGCAAGTTACTCGCGCGCTCATTCCACCCTCAATTTGCGAAAAACTGACCCAAACCCAAAATACCGGACAGTTGAACACGGTCTTCACGGGTGGCGGTCCGGTTTTTCCGGACCTTGTTGACACGTTGCAAACCAGAAACGGGCTTTCCGTGGTTTGTGTCTACGGATCGACCGAGGCTGAGCCGATTGCCCACCTGGACGCCACAGATATCTCGGAACACGATCACCGACAGATGGCAGAAGGGAAAGGTCTTCTTGTCGGATATCCGGTTCCCGATATCACACTCCGCATCTGCGAAAACGAGATACAGGTCGCCGGGGCGCACGTGAATGACGGCTATCTTGATCCCGCACATTCGGGCGAAAATAAAATCATAGAAGGCGCCGTCATCTGGCATCGCACCGGAGACGCCGGCACGTTGGATGAAGAGGGACGTTTGTGGTTGTGGGGTCGGGTGGGGTCTGAAATAGAAGTGAAATCGGGCCTGCTCTTTCCCTTTGCGATTGAAGTCGCGGCAAGGCAATGGCCGGGTGTTGCGCGCTGTGCGTTGATCAACACTGGGACCAGACCGACGCTATGTGTCGAAGGGCGGCGTGATCACCTTCAGGATTGGCGTAAATTAGCGTCTGAATTTGGCGTGCCCAATGTGATTTCAGTTCACAAAATCCCCATGGACAAACGCCACGCATCTAAAGTTGACCGCTCGGAACTTGAACGTATCGTTGCCCGCTAGTGCAACACGGGTCGAAATCATGGCAAAGCACCTTCCCACTGAAATCCACGTAATCTCCAACAATTGCGACCGACCTTGGTACAGCGACAACGGACGTGTTCAAGATTTCTTTCTTTGGTATTTCGATGATTTGGTGAAATGGCGATCCCTGAAGGACTCGAACCCTCAACCTGCTGATTAGAAGTCAGCTGCTCTATCCAGTTGAGCTAAGGGACCGCTGCGCCCTTCTTGCGGTTTTTACGGGCGGGGTTCAAGACCCAAGCGCATGAAGGCGCTGTTCGGGTCGGCCTCATACCCAAATATCGGTCCGCAATAGGTATATCCCAGCGCCTCATAGAGTTTGCGCGCGGCATCATATTCCGTCAGATGTTCCGCCCCAGTTTCCAGCACCAGGGCCGTCACACCTTCTGAACGGGCAAGGTCAGCCAGGTAGGTCATGATCACTCGCGCCAGACCACGGCCACGGGCGGCGGTCACGACATGCACTGATTTCACCTCAGAGGTGCCATCGGGCAAGGCTTTAAGCGCTCCGCATCCCAGCGGTTTACCCGCTTCATACAATGCCCAGAATCGAATGCCGGGCTCTCGCAATGCATAGACGTCCAGGGTGTGGTTCGAGGTCTGGGGCGTGGCATCCCAGCTATGGGCCAAATGCGCTTGAATGATCGGGCGCATGTCCTGCGCTCCGGGATCCACTTCGCGGATGTCGATCATTCCAAGGGTTTTGGTCAATGGGTCCAGGGTGCCCGACGACCCGGGGCGAAGTTTTCACCATACCCACCTGCGCGCACGTTGGGCTTGCGCTTATGCGGTTCGCTGACCTGCGCATCAATCCCGTTGTCCTTGGCGTAATCCAACGCCTCTTCCTTGGTGTCGAATTTCAAACGCACCTGGGTCTGCGTGTCGTTGGACGAGGTCCAGCCCATCAGCGGATCAACCTCGCGCGATGACGCGGGGGCGTATTCCAAAACCCACTTGCGGGTCTTGGCCATTCCCGAAGTCATTGCATTTCTTGCGGGCTGGTAAATCCGTGCGCGCATGTCGCCTCTCCGTACTCACTTGGCTAGGGATGTTTATGCGTCAGGCAGGCGGCGCGGACAAGTCCGCAATTGTCGCAATTTCGGCAATTGGAAATGCCCCCTTGAACAAGAACAAAAACAGATCAAAATCAGGTGCGAAAGGAATCTTCCCCTATGGCCTATGCTCATTCCGACAAGACCCAGATGAATGCCGAGGATGTCCGCGCCCGCCTGAAGCTGGAAGGCGGCAAGGAATTCGTTATGCATACCGAGTTCGCACCAGCGGGTGACCAACCAACGGCCATCAAGGAGCTGGCCGGGGGCGTGATGGACGGTGAACGCGATCAGGTTCTGCTGGGCGCGACGGGGACGGGCAAGACCTTTACAATGGCCAAGGTGATCGAGGAGACCCAGCGCCCGGCTATCATCCTTGCACCCAATAAGACGCTGGCAGCGCAGTTGTATGGCGAATTCAAAGGCTTCTTCCCCGAGAACTCGGTCGAGTATTTCGTGTCCTACTATGACTACTACCAGCCCGAGGCCTACGTGGCGCGATCGGACACCTACATCGAGAAAGAATCCCAGATTAACGAACAGATCGACCGGATGCGCCACTCGGCCACGCGGGCACTGTTAGAGCGGGACGATGTGATCATCGTCGCCTCGGTTTCCTGCATCTATGGTATTGGTTCGGTCGAAACCTATGGGGCGATGACGCAGGATCTGAAGGTCGGCAACGAATACGACCAACGGCAGGTGATGGCCGATCTGGTCGCCCAGCAATACCGCCGCAACGATCAAGCGTTTCAGCGCGGGTCTTTCCGGGTACGCGGCGATTCCTTGGAAATCTGGCCCGCCCACCTTGAGGATCGCGCCTGGAAATTCTCGTTCTTTGGCGAGGAACTGGAGACCATTACCGAATTCGACCCGCTGACCGGCGAACGCGCCGCTACGATGGAACAGGTGCGTGTCTATGCGAACTCGCATTATGTGACGCCGAAACCGACCATGCAGCAGGCCATCATTGGCATCAAAAAAGAACTCCGCATCCGTCTGGATCAACTGGTGGGCGAGGGCAAATTGCTGGAAGCGCAGCGGCTGGAACAGCGCACCAATTTCGATCTGGAGATGCTTGAGGCCACCGGCGTCTGCAACGGAATCGAGAACTATTCACGCTATCTGACCGGTCGCGCACCGGGCGAGCCGCCCCCAACCCTGTTCGAATTCATCCCCGACAACGCGATCGTCTTTGCCGACGAATCCCACGTCAGCGTTCCGCAGATCGGCGGCATGTACCGGGGTGACTATCGCCGCAAGTTCACGCTGGCCGAACACGGGTTCCGGCTGCCCTCCTGCATGGACAACCGACCGCTGAAGTTCGAGGAATGGGACGCCATGCGCCCCCAATCCGTGTTTGTCTCGGCCACCCCGGCAAAATGGGAGATTGAACAGACCGGCGGCGTCTTCACCGAACAGGTGATCCGCCCCACCGGCCTGCTGGACCCTGAGGTCGAAATCCGCCCTGTATCTATGCAGGTGGACGACCTGCTGGACGAGGTGCGCAAGGTGGCCGCCGATGGCTACCGCACGCTGGTCACGACCCTGACCAAACGCATGGCAGAGGATCTGACCGAATACCTGCATGAACAGGGCATCAAGGTCCGCTACATGCACTCGGACATCGACACGCTGGAACGTATCGAGATTCTGCGTGACCTGCGGCTGGGGGCGTTCGACGTGCTGATCGGCATCAACCTGCTGCGAGAAGGCCTCGACATCCCCGAATGCGGGCTGGTCGCCATTCTGGACGCGGATAAAGAGGGTTTCTTGCGGTCCGAGACCTCTCTGGTTCAAACCATCGGCCGCGCCGCGCGGAACGCCGATGGCCGGGTGATCATGTATGCCGACAAGGTCACCGGTTCCATGGAACGCGCCCTGAACGAGACCAACCGCCGCCGCGCCAAGCAACTCGCGTATAACGAGGAACACGGCATCACCCCTGAAACGGTGAAGAAGAATGTCGAAGACGTTCTGGCCGGTCTCTACGAAGGCGACGTCGACATGAACCGCGTCACCGCCACCATCGACAAACCGATGCACGGCGCCAACCTCGAGGCCCATCTGGACGGTCTGCGCGAACAAATGCGCAAGGCCGCCGAGAACCTGGAATTCGAAGAGGCCGCCAATATCCGGGATGAGATCAAACGTCTGGAAGCGGTCGATCTGGCCGTTGCCGACGACCCGATGGCGCGTCAATGGGCAGTTGAGAAAGCCTCGGAAGACGCGGTGAAATCGCGCGGACGCTCAACGGCAGGACGGCCTGGGCAGCGGGGCGGGAATGTGAAGAGAAGGAAGCGATGAATGACAACTATAGATGATTTCTCTCAGCAGAAGCCTCTGGTGAGATTTTCAATCTATACGTTAATACAAGCGGATAGCCTTCAAAGAGTAGGACAAAAGCTTTGCAGCTTAAGTCAAGGTTGGCCAGAAGACATTAAAGGCGGCGACTTGAGTGAATACTATGATTTGTTTTGGCTATGGGTCCTAGGCTCTTACGAAGTTTTAAGAACAATGGATCAACACTCGAGTTGCTTCTCAGTAGAAAAGCAAACAGAGATTAAGGATCTGAAGAAAAAGCTGCACAAAATTCGAATACCTTTTGCGAAGCAAGAGCTTCGGGGCCGCGGCGGACCGATTGATAACGAAAACTCAATCGCCAATGTTTCCAGCGGCCTACGCTTTGTAATTGAGGGGCAGCGATTTGAGAGTTGCGACCTTATCCACGAAGTAACCTCATTTTTGAGGTCATTCGCTCCAATGGACATCCGATCATCCATACCAACTCGGTAGTGTTGAGATGCACTAGGCTTTGGCCCTATGCTATTGCTTGTGAGCAAGGCTGGTGAATTGCCACTGCCTCCCACACTCCACCCTTGCAGCCCAGCGCGCACTCCTCCACGTTTGAAATCACAAATTGTGATTCCAAACGGTTGCCATGACGAACCCCAAAAGCCTGCCCAGCACCCATGAGGTCCAAAACGCCATTCACCGGGTGCGCGGCACTCGCGTGGTGCTGGCCGAGGATCTGGCGCAGTTCTATGGAAAGTCCGTCAGCGCCTTCAATCAGGCCGTCTCGCGCAACAAGGACCTGTTCGAGGGCTACCGCTTTCAGCTGACCGATGCCGAGGTCGCCGATTTGCAATCACAGAATGTGATCTCAAAACCCAAGGGCCGTGGCGGACGGCGGGTCAATCCGTGGGTCTATACCGATTACGGTGTGGCCATCGCCTCGGCCCTGTTCAAGGACCCGCGCGCGATCAAGATCACCCGTATGATCACCGAGGCCTTCGTTGACGGCGCAAATGCGCTGGCAGAGACCCCGCGCAGCGTGCCGGAAATCCTGCCGCCCGAGAACGCCCCGACCCCGCTGTTGCCCAATGGTGAGCAGTTGCGCGATCTGGCCGAAAACATCCTCGATTCCGGGCAGCAGAGCCTTGTCGATTACATCGCCAACCCCACCACCAAGCGCCAGCAGGCCGTAGCGGCGATTATGAAAACTCTGGCAGAAACCGCCGGAGAAGAAGTGCGTACCCAGCACGAACGCCTGCGCCTGAACATCGCCCAGCGTCTGGCGATCGGAGATTACGCCGATGATGACGACCGAAAACGTCTGCTGGAATTGCTGCACGCGATGAAAGGTTAGACGCCCAAATCGGCCCGCGCCTTCTTGGTCAGCTTGGCCACGACCAGATCATAGGACGTCACGATATGCTCGCGCAGGGAGGCATCGCTCATCCCGCGTTCCTCATAGACCTGCAGCCACTTCATCCCCCGCGAGGCCAGATAAGGCGCTGGGCGGATGCCGGGCTCATCACCCAGCACCTCAAAAGCCAGATCGGTGGCCTTGAAGGTGAACGCATCACGCCCGTCGTTCCAACCGCAGATCGCAAAGACCTTGCCACCCACCTTCCACACATCCGCATTGCCCCATTGCACCACATGGCTGGTGGCTTTGAGGCTGGCGCAAAAGCTGTTGAATTCATCACGGGTCATGGCCCGATCTTGGCTTGCAGGATCAACTGAAAGCAAGCGAGAAGATCAATCCTCTCGCTTACTTTCATTCCATGCGTTTAGTAGCTGACCCACCAATCATGTAAGTTGCGTTTGCCGTCAGTGAATCTCAGGTCACGGCCCATAAAATAGACTTTCGAACAGCGTTCGCCTTTGCCAGAGGTATCAGATTCCCGGCAAAGTTCATTGCCTTTGACGGACCACGTGCCTTTGTCTGTCCATGACCCATCATTTGCCGTCGAAGATTGTTTTCCGTCTTTTTCAAACGTCCAGGTCCAGTTGGAACTCTTGAGAGTTTTCCCCGAGACGATCTTTTCTATCGACGCCCCGTCCATTTGCTGTGCGCCCATATCCTTAATCTGGGACACCTTGGTCGCCGTCAGGAAATCTTTGGATGTGTCGGCAATGGCCGCACCGGAACACAGGGTTGCGATCAAAGCCATAGCTGCGCATTTCGAAAAGTTCATTGAACATTCCTCCTGAAAAAGTCTGGTACTAGAGTTGAGAAATTTGGCCCTGAATACGCGGACCTATCCTTTATCCCAATGGACAACCACGTCGAACCCGGCCGGTGATGGCGGGCCTTCTAGGAATTCGGCAAAATGCCCCCAAAGCGCCGCCACTTTGGGGGCGTTGGCGTTCGAGGTTTCCTCGCTTTGAACCACGGCCACAACAAAACCGGTACCGTCCTCATTCATGACATTGGTAAAGCTGTGCATGCCTTCCATGCCCATAATCTGATCTTTGAGCTCGTTCATCTTTGCCTCGGCCGCATCCCGCATTCCGGGCTTCATCTTGAACTGAGTAATACGTGCAAACATGATTTTCCTCGCTATCTGGGCGAAATCCCCCAATGACGGCCAAAACGGCGCGTCCGGCGGAGTGTACCACAGTCACGGGGATTCTGTTAGAATTGGGGTCAGGGCCGCAGGAATTTGGCGTTGCCGACTGTCCGCGATCTGGGCGTTTCAGCTGGTTGCGGCACTGCGCTCTGCCCGGAAATCGACCTTTGCGTTCCGCAGGCCACACCATCGCCATCGGGGTCATTGCGCGGGTGATACCCTGGGCCGCCCTCAACGAATGGCCCCGGCACAATGGTTTCAATCGCGCCGCACCCGGCCAGGGCAATCAGGTGAAGCAAAGCTTCTTCGTGCCTATACTCAGACGTCCGCAGATAGACCCCCACGACGATACCCATAATCGTCACCGGCAGCATCAGGACCATGAGGAAAATTCGAACCGGGGATAATGCGCGTTTCCGCTGCGCCTCTGCCCGTTTTTGACGCCGCGAAACCTTCGGGGCAGAAGATTCCGTTTCAGGGGTGGGTTTTCTAAACTGCATTCCCCTCTGTTACCCTCGATTTGTGGCGAAACCGAGACCCCAATTGACCCGGAAACAAGCCCTCGCACAGGGAGGGCATAGGGGGTATCTTTTGCGTGTTTCAAACAGCTAGAACCACGCACATCATGAGCCAATCCAGCCCATTTCACCCGGTCGATGAGACCGCCCGATGTTTGACTCGCGATCTGATCGAGGGCGCAACCTATGGTGCGCTTGCCACTTTGCGACCGGACTTAGGGGTGCCTTCGGTGTCGCGCATCGCCCTGGCCACGGATGACGCGGGCAGCCCTATGACCCTGATTTCGACATTGGCGGATCATACAGCCGCCTTGCGTGCCAATCCGGTCTGCGCGTTGCTAATCGGAGAACCCGGCAACACCGGCGACCCGCTGACCCATCCCCGATTGACATTGCATGCCACAGCCACGTTCGTTGCCCGTGAAAGCGCCGAACATGCCAGCTTGCGGTCGCGGTATCTGACCTTGCGACCCAAATCGAAACTCTATGTCGATTTCACCGATTTCAGCTTTGTGCGTTTCGCCATTTCAGACGCCGTTCTGAACGGAGGGTTCGGCAAGGCCTGGCGCCTTGCCCCCAACGATTTGCGGCCTGATCAGCGCACCACGTGAACCGCACAGGCGGCGTGACGGACCACGTGGTTTGTGGTTGAGCCCAACAAAAGATCCTGCATGCCAGGCCGGTGTGAGGCCATGATGATCAGGTCAGGCTTGTGGGATTCCGCCCAGTCCAGAATGGTGCGCCCAGAATGCCCTTCGATCACCACACCCGTCGCATTGGACAGCTTGGCCGCTAACTCATCCAGCTCGCCCTGGACCGCCTTGCGGGCCGCGGTCAGATATTCCGGCGGCATGTAGGAAATCGCGTAGTTCGGAATATGCTCGACCACATGCAGCAGTGTCACCTGAGCATCTGGTGTTGCCAAAATCTCGGCCAGTTTCAGCGGGCCGGAGATATCCCGATCGGCATCAAATGAAATTGGAACAAGAATGTTGTGATACATGGTGAGCCTCTACTTTCTTCAGCCACCATACCTGATTTTATCGATTAAGGTTTTGATACAAGTCAGGAACTGCCAAAAGTTTCGGCCACGTCATACATCACCGGCTCAAAGCTTTTACACATCTCGTTGATCTTGCGATTGCGATCGCGCATTTCCGGCGTTCGCAACATTGCCAGAAAATCCTCACGACGGTTCCATTGGGAATAGTTGGCAATCCGCGTCTGCGCATCGTTCACATGCAGCCCTGCGGAAACAAATCCCGGCTGTTTCGAGATAAACACGGCATAGGCGTCGGTCAACGCATCCAACAGATCGTGGCAGGTGCCCGGTGTCATCTCAAAAGTGGTGATGACAGTCTGGACGCTCGCGGTCTTGGAAATCTTCGGCATCTGGAATCTCCCTTTTCTTTTGCAAGCTTAACACATGATTTGGAAAGGTCTTGTGTTTCCTTAAACGACACGCCGCCTTGGATTGGTTTCCAGAAAATAAACAAAACACTAACCAACCGTTAACCATGCTTGCGGAAACTGCGTGCATGTTCCGGGTTCTCGCTTTTCTGGTATTGCTGCTTGCCGCAGCCCCGGCTTGGCCCGGCGCATGGCTGCGTGAGAAGGACGCAGCGTTCACCGCGGCCTCGGTCACTGCATTCAAAGACCGTGACGGCAGCTATGATTACAAAACGGCGCTTTATGCTGAATTCGGATACAGGCCGAACCTCACAATCGGGGTAGATTTCGAACAAAGCCGGGATTTCTACGGCCACGCCCTGTTGTTTGCCCGGGTTCCCGTGGCGGATTTCAACAAATGGGGGCGTTTCGCGGCCGAGTTCGGGGCCGGTGCCCACCACAAGCAACTGGACGCCTGGGCGATGTACAAACTGACCCTGTCCTATGGCAAAGGGTTTCAAACCGGTTGGGGCAACGGTTGGGTTGCGGTCGACACGGCCCTGGAAATTCGCACACATGACGCGGTTTATCGCAAACTGGATATCACGGCGGGCCTTTCGTCAGATCGATTGCTCAATCCTCTGATACAGGTGGAAACGGCTTATACCTCTGGACACTCGTTATTTTGGAGGGCCAGGCCCTCGGTCATGATCCGTGCGCGCGACAAAGGGCCCACTTGGGTGCTGGGCCTTGAACGCAACGATGCCCGCAACGATACCGGTTTGAAAATCGCGCTTTGGGAAGAGTTTTGAGACCGGTGAAATGGCCACCCTGCAAAAGGGTGGCCATCCCAGTTGTCAGCTTTCCATACGAATGCGGGTCGAGACTTCTCCGCGGACCGCCTCGGGCCAGCGCAGGTTGATCGCGTTTCTCGACGCACCTTGTTCTAACTGCACATAGGGGGTGGCATAGGTCACCGCGCCGAATGTATTTCTCAAAGCTCCCAATGCCGTAACCGCGTCGCAACTACGCGCATAGCCCCCGAAAGGCAGCTCTCCGGCTGTCTGAACGGACCAGGCTTGCGCTGCGGTTCCTTGCGTATGCTTGACCCGCAATGGGTTCGCAACTTTTCGGTCAACGCCGTGAAAGGTATTGTTTTTAAACTTCACATTGCGATGCGCATAGTTGTTCATACTGGCAAATGAGGTATCCACCCGTTCCACCCGCGTGATACCACCGCTTGTTGCGCGGAACTTATTTCCGGTCACGACCACACCGTTCAGGAAGTGTCCTGCACCATGGGGACGAACAATGAGGTAAGTGAACCAGGGCGGGGCTTCGCTGGAATAGAAAATATTGTCGGTAATGGCCATCGAGCTGAATGAAAACCCGGTTGTGTAAACCGGATCTGCGTCACGTTCGTTGGTCCACAGGATCGAGCAATTGTCGATATAGTTCCCCGAGATTGTCGAGCTGTTGTAAGTGCCGATCATGACCAATCCAGGACTGCGTACACCTTGTGGAATGCTGTCGCCCTGGAAAAAGTGATTGCCGAGGATCAAGTTGTTGGTGCCACCCAGAACCGCAAAGTGGCGGAACCGTACGGCCCGGTTGTGGCGCAGTTTGACGTCGTTGGCCGTCGCGTTTAGCGCGATCGACGAACGGTCTAAGACGTTAAAGGATTCTTCGGTGGACAGGAATTGACACGTATCGATCAACATGCCCTGACAACCGGTACCGATAGACGTGATCCCGCGATCTTTGGGGCGGCTGACAAAACAGTTCGCCAATGCAAAGGTGCTGCCTGACGGGGCCAGACGGATCGCGCTGCTGCGGCCGTTACATTGGAATTCGATCTGTTCCAATCCAAATTTGCGCAGCGTGCTGAAACCACTGAAATCCAGCAGGTACTTGAAGGACAGGAACGTGAATGTCTGCGTACCAGACGCATCGTAGAGCGGCGCGCTGAGCGTGATTTCACCCGCGCCGTCGTTCTTCGAACGCACGTAAATCTCGCGACCGACCCCGCTCCCCTGTAACAGACAACCAACCGGAATATTGGCTACATTCGCCACATTCACCAACCGGGTGGGATCGTTCGGGTTGTAGGTCGCGACCGATGTAAAGGTTTCGGTATCCCAGGCCGTACTACTCTTGACGTCGAACTGTCCGTTGCGGATCACACGGCGCGTTGAGAAACCGGTTTGCCGGTTCGGAACAGCAGCGGCCATATCGATGGGCTCGGTTACCGATACCTTGCGCCCCCCCATATCCAGCGATTCATGGTCAGAATTGTTCAACAACGCCTGAAACGCCTTTTTAAAGGCCCGCATTTCATCACCAAACGCATTGATATAGGTCGGCAGATCAAAATTCTTGGTCAGCAGCAGCATCTTGTCATCCGGCATCGTTACTGTGCCTTCAAATTCGATCTCGGATGCCACCGACGTGTTTTGCGCCAGCAGATAGGTCCCCTCGGGCACGAAAATACGACGACCATTCGCAGCCTGATCCGCGGCCTCGAACGCAGCTGAGTCATCCGTCACGCCATCCCCGACCGCGCCGAAATCGCGGACATCGACCAGACTGATGAGATTGCGAAGGAACACACCGGTGACATCCGAAATCTCGATATCATCAACGCGGATAACCGCCCCATTTGCGCCGTCGATATCCAGACCGAAATGCCCGTAAAGGGCTTGTACACCCCATGGCATATCCACGCCAGGGCGTTGACCGGTGCCGACAATGGCCGTGATCTCGTGCACAGTGCCATAGCCCGAAAGCTGCGTGGCCGGGCCTTGCTCGACCACACCGGTAACCTGAACATCCCCGGCACCGCCAGCCCATCCGGCGATACGTACCTCGGGCAGCGGGCCGCTGATGGCTTTGACCCGAGCCTTGATTTGCAGGTAACAGCCCGGCAGCAACGGCGTCTGCCCCATGTAACGCAGGCGCTGGGTGGTGCTGACTTTCAGGATTTCCAGACAGCCCGCAAAATCCGCATCCGCCGGAACAAATGCGCCGGTGCCCGATCCGTCATAGGTAGGTGAGCCGGGCGTCCCGTCGCCGCTGGACCACACATTCAAACCATTTGCGAAAGCAGGCGGCGTGAACACGATACCGTCGGTGATTGCCTTGTTCATAGAAATCCCTTTCCCAATCGCGCAGCATCAGCGCGCATAAACCCAGTGCCCGGAGACACACGCCCCGAACGCAAAAGCCTGAGTACCGAAAAGGAATTAACCGCCGCTCATATCACCGTGACGGTGGTGTTGCATCAAGCTGCCGGATCAGAATTGCCCAGCAGTTGCACGCCATTGATCTTCCAACCGTTGTCCATCTGCACCATCTGATAGTCCAGGATATGCACCCTGCCAGCGTCATCAGTGATCATGACCTTTTGCCACAGCGACCCGGCCACCTCGCGCAATTCCAGAAAACGAACCTCCGCCGGACGCCAGACCATCGGATAGCCGCGCCTTACCATGACGCCGAAATTCTCGGGCGTTTGAAACAGTTGCTGGATATTGGGGCTGGCAAAGGTAAAGGCGGTGGCAAAATCATCAGCCTCAAACGCCTTAATCTGCGCCGCGATGTTTTTCTCGATCTCGGCGCTTTGGGCAAACGCGCCCGAGGCCAAACCGGCGCTGAGGGATAGTGCAAGCAGTATTCGACGCATGGGGCCACCTCCTGTTGAAAGAGTAGCCCCACGCGGTATCAGGTCAAATCAGACCAGCTCACCCACCAACGCCTTATCGATTAGCGCGATGGTTTCCGGTACGCCGTACAGCGCGATAAAGCCGCCAAAACGTGGGCCCTGCGAGGCGCCCAGCAACACCTCATACAGCGCAGTAAACCAACCCCGCATGGGATCGAACCGCTCTCGCCCGATCGAATAAACAACCGATTGCAGCGCTTCATCCTCAATGGGGCCGTCATAAGCTTCCAACGCAGTTTTCAGTGCCTCCAACGCTTCGCGTTCCTGATCCGTCGGGGCGCGGTGCTGACGTGTTGGTTTGACGAAATCGTTGAAATAGCGCACGGCAAAGCCAGCCGCCTGATCCAAATCCGGATGCGTTTCAGCCGTCGCCTCAGGCGCATAGCGGCGGATAAAGCCCCACAGTGCCTCTTTATCTTCGGCTCCCGAAACGGACGCCAGGTTCAACAACATCGCAAACGGCACCATCAGCGTGGATGCAGGAACATTGCCGCCATGGATATGCCAAACGGGGTTGTTCAACTGCGCCTTCAGCTCCTGCCCCGGATAGGCTCGCAGCTGCTGATGATATTCGTCTACTGCCTTTGGGATCACGTCAAAATACAGGCGCTTTGCCGTCTTGGGCTTTTGATACATGAAATACGACAGGCTTTCAGGCGCGGCATAGGTCAGCCATTCCTCCATCGACAAGCCATTGCCCTTCGATTTGGAAATCTTCTGGCCCTGCTCGTCGTTGAACAGCTCATAGCTCAGCGCCTCGGGTGGCTTCTGGCCCAGCGCCCGGCAAATCTTGGACGACTGCGTGACCGAGTCGATCAGGTCCTTGCCCGACATCTCATAGTCCACACCCAGCGCAGCCCAGCGCATCGCCCAATCCGGCTTCCACTGCATCTTGACGTTACCGCCAGTGACCGGGATTTCGACCTTCTCGCCGTCCGGTTCCTGATAGACGATCGTGCCCTTAGCGACATTGCGCTCCAGCGTCGGCACCTGCAGCACGTGCCCGGTTTTCGGGCTGATCGGCAGGAAGCACGAATAGGTCTCGCGCCGTTCCGGCCCAAGCGTCGGCAGCATGATCTCTTGAATTTTGTCGAAGCGCTCCAACGCGATCAACAGCATCTCATCAAACCGACCGCTGGTGTAGTAATCCGTGGCTGAGGCGAATTCGTACTCGAACCCAAAGCTATCCAGGAAATCACACAGCATCGCATTGTTGTGCTGGGCAAACCCTGCGTGCGTGCGAAATGGATCGCGCACCTTGGTCAGCGGCAGATGCAGGTCTTCTTTCAGCTCTTCCTGCATCGGCACGTTGGTCGGCACCTTGCGGAAACCGTCCATGTCGTCCGAGAAACAGATCAGCTTGGTCGGGATGTCACTGATTTGTTCAAAGGCGTGACGGACCATCGAGGTCCGTGCAACCTCGCCAAATGTACCGATATGCGGCAGACCCGACGGGCCATAGCCGGTCTGAAACAGCACGTATCCCTTTTCCGGAGCCGCTTTCTGATAGCGTTTGAGTACCCGGCGCGCCTCTTCGAAAGGCCAAGCCTTGGACGCAATCGCGGTTTCACGCAGTTCAGACATTTTTAGACAAGCTCCATCGGGGAAAACAGCGCCGGTCACCCCATGCAACCGACCGGACCCTCCTATTGTGCCGGTGCAGCATGAGTCAATAAAGCGCTGGTTTTTTCCTGTATGGAAGGCTGATCTATATGGTCAACTGGTCCAGTTTGGCCGCCCAGATGAAATCATTCTCGCTTAGACCACCAATTTCATGCGTGGTCAGCCTGACATCCACATAACCCCAGCCAAAGGTGACATCCGGGTGGTGCCCCTGCTGATCGGCGAGCCACGCGCAAAGATTGGCTAGATAGGTCGCCTTGGCGAACCCTTTGAACTTGTAGTGACGGCTCAGTTCTTTCGAATCAGCGTCCAGATTCCAATCGGGCGAAAGCTCCGCCATGTGCGTGTTCGCCTCATCCCGCGTCAAAGCTGGAACGCCACCTGAACAGGGCACACAGGTTCGGTCCGATAGGCTGCAGGTTTCTCCTGTTAGTGTCATGATCCGTTCACTCCGCTGCGGTTGCTTTTTCCGGGAACTTGTTTGGCAACAATCCCAGGAATTGTGCCTGTCGCACGTCTGCCAGCAAATCGCGGTCGGCGGCGGCAAAAAGTTCCTCGGGTGAGTTTAGCACGAAATAGCCCATCTGATGCATATCGATCCGATAAGGCGTGCGCAGGATCGTCAGCGCATCGAACGGATCCCGATCAGGAATGTCGCTTTCGACGGCATAGACAAGCTCTGTCGGCGAGGATGCCAACCCCGACCCCAACGCCTTGATCACACCATCCTGTCGACGCAACCCAAATTCGATCGAAAACCAATACAGTCGGATCAGCCAGGCATAGTCCTTGTCATCAGCCTGCACGCCTGCCTTGCCGATGGCATGGCTGAACGCCGCAAAGCGTGGATCGCTCAGCAGCGGGGTATGACCGAAAATTTCATGAAAAATATCGGGTTCCTCAATGTAATCGAAATCCTCGCGTGACCGAATAAAGGACGCAGCGGGAAACACCTTATCTGCCAGCATGCCAAAGAATGTCTTGAACCCGATAAGCGCTGGCACAGGCTGAACCCGCCAGCCGGTCATGTCCAACAGCCGTTCCGAGATATCCGCGCAAGAAGGCACGCGGGTCTTTGGCAAGTCCAGCCTTTCCAACCCATCAAGATAGTCTCGCGCCATATAACGCTGCACGTTCTCTGCTTGCGCAGCATAGAGGTCAGCCCAAACGGCGTCCTCTTCTTCTGTATAGGCGATATGGCCGCGTTCATCGGCCACTTTGGCGATGTATTTGGTCGACTTTGGCATCTGCATTCCCTCCGCAGGAAAAGTATAGCCACGCGACTTGAAGTTTTTGATTTGGACAATCGATGGTTTCTGATTATTTTGGCAAATATATATCGAAAGGTCACAATTTGTGAAACAAACCATCCAACCCGCTGATATCGCCATCCTGCAAGAGCTGCAGACCAACGGCCGCCTGTCTATGCAAGAACTTGCCGACCGAACCGGTATTTCCGCCTCGCAATGTTGGCGGCGCGTACGCGATCTTGAGGCATCCGGGGTAGTATCAGGCTACATTGCGCAGGTGCGGGCCAAATCGGTCGGGCTGGACGCCATTGCCTATGTTCACGTCGCATTGCGCGATCATCAAGAGGACAGCATCAACTCATTCCTGCGATTGGTCGAAACCGAGCCGCAAATCGTCGAATGCGCCTCAATCACCGGGGACCACGACTTTATCCTAAAGGTCTATGCTAAGACACCCGAGGACCTTGAACATTTCATCATGCAACGGCTGCTGAAATCCGGCCTTGTCCGCGACACACGCAGCAATTTTGTGCTGCGCCAGACCAAAACACGCGGCCCGTTGCCCATTCTCTGATCGGTCAGGGGCAAAATCCGTTGAACCTGCCCGCCAGCCCTCCTATCGTGCGAGCGCAAAAAGCCCAATCAGGACGACACCATGACCGAACAAGTACCCCACCCGATGTCCCCACAGGATTGCCTGGTTGCGATCATGGTCGCGGTCTCTGCATCGGATGAAACCATTCGCACGGCCGAGCTGGTCAAGATCGAAGGCGCCGTCAACATGTTACCTGTCTTTGCCGAATACGATATCGACCGCACGCGCCGTGTATCTCAGACGGTGTTCGACCTGTTTGAGCAAGAGGACGGGCTGGATGCACTTTTCGGCCTGATCCGCGATAACCTTCCCGAGCGGCTGAATGAAACGGCCTATGCGCTGGCTTGCGATGTGGCCGCTGCGGACGGGTCGCTTGCGGAAACCGAACTGCGCCTGCTGGAAGAAATCCGCTACGAGTTGAGCATTGACCGTCTGCACGCCGCAGCGATCGAGCGTGGCGCACGGGCGCGCCACACGACCTGATCCTAGCTGCCCTGTAACGTTCCCCAACGTTCGATCAACGCGCGTTGCAGCTTACGCGACCTGTTGTTCCAGCTGCGCGCGCCTTCCGGACGCTCGCGCAGCGCACGGGGAATGGTCGCGCGGTGATCAACGTCAGCGGTAAAGATGGCAAAGGCCAATTCGGAGCCATCCGGTGCAGTTATGAAGCCGCCCAATCCCGACACGAAATTCAGCGTCCCGGTCTTTGCGTCTACTTTGATCGGGTGATCCTTGACCGGCCGTCCCTGACGGTCCGCCAGGGTAAATTTCTTGAGCAAGGGCCGCAGCGCGCCATCTTTGCGCGCCGCCACCAGCGCGGTAACCAAATCCGCGGGTGCCACGCGGGACGCATCGCCAAGCCCCGAATGATCCACCATCGCAATCCTGGTCACACCATAGGTCTCGGCCGCCCAGCGATTCATTTCAGCGGCGGAATCGGCGAGGCTTTGCATATTTGCCCCACGGGCTTTCGAAGCCATCATACCGACCAATTCGGCCGTTATGTTGGTCGAATATTTGAGCATACCGCGCAGAATACTTTCCAGCGGATCACTCTGATGCACCACCAAAACAGTGCCCTGCGGGGTCTGCCGCGTGATCTGTACGCGCCCCAGCACAATGCCATTTGCCCGCGCCAGAGTACGGAAAACATCCCCCGCATAAAGCGCAGGTTTGCGAACGGGCAGCCAACGCGCGCCACCATTGCCCAGCGCACCGCGGGCAACGGTCCAGCGATCCTGCCGCGCACTTGGCTGATAGGTGTAGATCGGCAAACTGCGCTTTTCGACCTGCATCGACGCCATATCCACAGACGGAGTATATCGGGCGGTGCGCGCATCCATACTTACGTCATAACTGGCTCCAGCGCGCTTCCATTCGAAATGGACGCGATTGAAATTGAGTGAGATGCCGCTGATGGCCGGGCTATAACCCAGATGATCCGGCTGCCCGGGGTCAATGCTGAACACATAGGGTAACGCTCCGTCATAGACCTTGAACGCCCCGCGCACCTCGGTGATTCCGGCCTCGCGCAGATTGGCGGCCATCGTGGCCAGATCATCTGTGTCCAGCAACGGGTCGCCGCCACCAACAAGGATCAGGTCACCAATCAACACGCCATTCTCAATCGGCCCATCCGCCATCAACGCAGTTTCAAACCGATAATCCGCGCCCAGAACATCCAGCGCATAAAGCGCGGTCAGTGCTTTGGCGACACTGGCGGGCGGCAGGCCCTGATCGCCGCCAAACGCCTCAACCTGCATACCGGTCTCTGCATCAGCGACTGCAAACACAACCTCCCCGCGCAATCCGGCGGACTGGATAAGGCGCTCTGCCCCGCTGGGCAGGTCCCCCCGCAGTTGCGGTCGCAAGGATTGAACAGGCGCGTCGGCCAACGCTGAGCCCGACGCAATAGAGGCCCCCAGGCCCGCAAGAAACAAACGACGTGAAATACGATCAACCATGGGTCAATTAAAATCCCAGAGATCACAGGCAAACAACCACTGAATGTGATTATGCCCGCATGGGGGCTATTCAGGCAACACCCCTCCATCCCAGCCACCGCGTGTGCGAATCTCGGTCGAGCTGACATCGACCATCGGTACATTCACGAAACACCACGCGGGTGCCTGCGCACGCCCCAGCAAATGCCGCGCTTGGCCGTCTATGCGATATCGAGCGTAAAGCCGCGCCGCAGGCGACATCCGTGCCGAGATCCGATCCCCCGGCCGTGCTACAACCCCCACCGGCACGCTGTCCATGATCAGCCGCCAATCCTTCCAGCGATGAAACTGCGCCAGATTGTCCGCGCCCATCAGCCAGACAAACCGCACCTGCGGATAAAGTTTTTGCAAGGCCGCCAGCGTATCCGCCGTCGCCCGCGTCCCGGTCAGCGCCTCGATATCCGTTACCTCGACCTTGGGGTGCTGCATGACGTCCCGTGCAGCCTTGATGCGCCGCTGTAGCGGGGCAGGTCCACGCGCCTTTAACGGATTGCCCGGAGACACCAGCCACCAAACCCGATCCAGCCCAAACGCCTTCATCGCTTCAAGCGAGACATGCACATGTCCCTGATGCGGCGGATCAAAAGACCCGCCGAACAGACCAACGACCTGGCCAGGCCGTGCATATGGAATATCGCTTCGCAACATCCTTTGCTGATGTTCAGAACTGAAGCGGCTTGTCAATCAACCGGTTGCACCAGATCGCCCAGCCGGACCCGTCCGAACCTGATGACCTCGGCGCACCATCCCCCATGCCCACGCACGGCGGAATAGCCGCCCTTGCCCAGCGCCTCCTCCATCCGGCTGCACGGCGCGCAGATGACAGTGAATCGCAGAATAGCCTCCCCCACCTGCACCTCCCGCCCCTTGAGCGCCGCCAGATTGATCCCCGAAACCACCAAGTTGCGCCGTAGGATGTCGGCGGCAATCGGCCCTTGCCCCAAGTAGGAACCAATCGCCGCCAGATGTTCTTGCTGGATCAGAGTCACAGCCCTTTTGCCAGCGCGACCCCGGTCGCCCTCTAGGCCGTCGGCTGAAATCATAATATTATCAACCGCGCGCATTTCTTTGCAGCGCTCAGGTCGCAATCCAATCCAATCGACACAACCCGGCTTGGCCCAGCCAGCTATCAATTCCGCCAAATTCGACATTTTAGCTCCCACTCAGCGAATAGATCTAACTAAATTCGAGGCCATTAGAAATTCACAAAACCACCAGCTTGCCCCGCCCGCCCAGCTTAGATATCTAGCGTTTCAACCCAATTTCCCCGACCCAAAGGACGCGACATGGCCGCCTATCAATATGTCTACCACATGCAGGGAGTCTCAAAGACCTATCCCGGTGGCAAGAAGTGCTTTGAAAACATCCACCTGAGCTTTCTGCCTGGCGTGAAAATCGGTGTTGTCGGCGTCAATGGCGCGGGTAAATCGACGCTGATGAAGATCATGGCCGGCCTCGACACCGATTTCACTGGTGAGGCTTGGGCGGCTGAGGGCGCCAAGGTTGGCTACCTGCCGCAGGAACCGCAGTTGGATGAATCGCTGTCAGTCCGCGAAAATGTCATGCTGGGCGTGGCTGCGAAAAAGGCCAAAGTCGACCGGTTTAACGAGATCGCCATGGAGATCGCCGAGAATTACTCGGACGAGCTGATGGAGGAAATGACCACCCTGCAAGACGCGATCGATGCGGAAAACTTGTGGGATCTCGACAGCCAGATCGACGTGTCGATGGAGGCGCTGCGCTGCCCGCCGGACGACGCCAACATCGCCAACCTCTCGGGCGGTGAGAAACGCCGCGTGGCGCTGTGCAAACTGCTGCTCGAAGCGCCCGACATGCTGCTGCTCGACGAACCGACCAACCACCTGGACGCCGAGACAATCGCATGGCTGCAACAGCACCTGATTGACTACAAGGGCACCATTCTGATCGTCACCCACGACCGGTATTTTCTGGATGATATCACCGGCTGGATCCTCGAACTCGACCGTGGCCGCGGCATTCCTTACGAAGGCAACTATTCCGCGTGGCTGGAACAAAAGGCCAAACGGTTGGAGCAAGAAGCGCGCGAAGACAAGTCCAAGCAGAAAACCCTGCAGCGCGAGCTGGAATGGATGCGTCAGGGCCAGAAGGCCCGTCAGGCCAAATCCAAGGCCCGGATCAACGCCTATAACGAGCTGGCCGAACAGTCCGAACGCGAAAAGCTGACCCGCGCCCAGATCGTCATACCCAACGGCCAGCGCCTTGGTGGCAAGGTTATCGAGGTAGAAGGCCTGTCGAAACACATGGGCGACAAGCAACTGATCGAAGGTCTGGACTTTGCCCTGCCCCCCGGCGGCATCGTCGGTGTCATCGGCCCCAACGGTGCCGGTAAATCGACCCTGTTCAAGATGCTCACCGGTCAGGAACAGCCCGACAGCGGCACCATCACGCTGGGCGACACGGTTGAATTGTCATACGTCGACCAGTCCCGCGACGACCTGAAAGACAACGACACCGTGTGGGAGGCGATCACCGGCGGTGCCGAGATCATCCAGTTGGGCGACGCGCAGGTCAATTCCCGCGCCTATTGCTCGTCCTTCAACTTCAAGGGCGGCGACCAGCAGAAGAAAGTCTCGCTGCTGTCCGGGGGTGAGCGAAACCGCGTCCACATGGCCCGTCTGTTGAAAGAGGGTGGCAACGTCCTGCTGCTGGACGAACCGACCAACGATCTGGATGTCGAAACCCTGCGAGCGCTAGAAGACGCCCTGGTCGATTTCGCCGGCTGCGCGGTGGTCATCAGCCACGACCGTTTTTTCCTGGACCGTATCTGTACGCATATACTGGCCTTCGAAGGTGATGCCCATGTGGAATGGTTCGAGGGCAACTTCGAAGATTACGAAGAGGACAAGAAGCGTCGTTTGGGACCAGATGCGCTGGAGCCCAAGCGGTTGAAGCACAAAAAGTTTGCGCGATGAACGGTTTCATCGAAGCACGTATAGACAAATGGATGCGCAGCGTACGCAAAAGGCTGGCCCCCCGGCGTTTGAAGCGCATCCCGCAAAACGCGCCGGAAAATTGCGTCATCGTCGCCAGCAATGGCCGGTCAGGTAGCACAATGACCTTTCTGGCCCTTGCGGATTCGCTAAGGGACGTTGATAGGGAAGCTGCGAAAAAATCGAACTTCATCGCCCGGCTGGACGACGCAACATTTCACGCGCCTTGCGTGTACAAGACACACGATTACCCTCAGCCCCTCTCTTCATGGCCCGAGAACACTCGGGTAGTTTTTTGTTTTGGGTCTGCTAAGGATTCCGCGTTTTCCGTCTATTCCGCGCTGGACAGATACGGTGCAGATTGGATCGACCTGCATTTTCATCACCTGCATGCCACCGGCACCTATGACGAACTGTTTCAGCGCGATGTGCTGCAGCAGGCGCGGCAGATCAAGGAATGGGTGACATTTGAAGACGTCCCTGTTCTGTGCGTTCACTATGACGCGCTTTGGGAATATCAGGAAACCATCTCGCGCTTTACTGGATTGGACTTCAGGCCCCCTGAACGGCGCGAGCGTGTGCCAAAGGACATTCCGGCAGAACTCAAAGCTGCAGCCGATCTTGTTTACGATCCGATCGACGAAGTGATCGAACACCTGCCAAGGTGTTTTGTTGCGTCCAAACAATACCGAATGACTGTCGAAGAACTATCGATTTCCAACTGAAGACCGCAGATCAAAGCATCCTGACTGGATGTTCGACGATGCATCACCCGGGTCAGACCAGCTTGGCAATTGGAAAAAAGTGGGTCAGGTTGCAACTGTTGGTCACATCGCAGCCGCCGCAGACGAGTAAAAAAAGGACAATAATTGTGAGAGTGCTTTTCTCAAAGGGGCTTGTTTTCATATCCAAGCCACGCTGTGGTTCCACATCAATCCGCAGACATCTGGGCCCTTTTCTTTCAAAGGATGACGGTGATTTTGCTGTCGATGTGGCCAAAACGGTCGAGCATTTTCACCCGCATGATACGGCGCCCTATGTCAAAGCAAAGCTGGCAGAGTTGTACCCGGATCACCCAAAGCTGACCTATTTCATGACCATCCGTAATCCGGTTGATATGCTCTGGTCATATTATCGGTTTTTTCGACCTGATGCTGATTGTCTCTACAACTATCAATCCGATTGGAATGAAAACTCGACAATCGACTTTGAAGAATGGATTCAATTCGGCAAAGTTGGCATGAACCCTGCCTGGCAGGAACTTGCGCCCAAATGGATCTCGACCCAGAACCTTTCCCCGCTCAGCCTAGAAGCACATGCCATCGACCGCGCAGGCGTCAACCACGTCAAAAACGTGTTTCAGCTTGAAAACACTGAGAAACTGAACAGGTGGCTAACCAGCAAGCTGGAAAATCGCAGATTCCCAGCTTTGTCCGAGGCTTGGCGGTCTCGCAGACTTAAGCCACTTTCCAGCGCCAAGAACAAACAAAAGGCGCTTCCACACGTTAATCAATCGGATGGGGTTGGAAAGGCCGCAAGTGATCAACGACCCGTTGTTCTGTCAGACCAAAGTCTGAAGGCGATCCGAACAATGTTCCCTGAGGAAAGCAAGATTTACAAGATTTGACTCGCCCTTAACCGAACGGCCAATTGCCTACTGAAGGATATCGCCTTCAGCACTCTCTTGCCCTGCGCTTGTGCAAATGCCATATCTGACGGGCACACGTTTTTCTATTTCGACCTACTGTCTCCTTCTACGGCGCTCAGTCTATCGATACAGACAACGACGCCGGGCTGCCGCAACACCGTGGGCAGCACTAAACAGGAGACAACGGATATGCCCGCAGGCACCGTAAAATGGTTCAACACCACCAAAGGCTATGGCTTTATCGCACCCGAAGATGGCGGCAAAGACATCTTCGTACACATCTCAGCTGTCGAGCGTTCGGGTCTGACCGGCCTGGCCGACAATCAGAAAGTCACGTACGAGCTGCGCTCGGGTCGTGACGGCCGCGAAAGCGCCGACGACATTCAGTTGGCGTAAGTCAATGAAAGGGCAGAGCATTTCTCTGCCCTTTTCCTTACTGGACGACCACTTTTGCGTTTGACCACCGTCCGCAAGTGTGTCCCGGCGAATACATCACAAACAGGTTACTTCTCTCCGGCGATTGACCAGATCGGTTATCATTCCGACATTAGGGTCAAGATTTTTGTGTTTTTGTTGAAGAGAGCTGCCATGTTCACGCGCCGTACTTTCCTGACAGCAACAGCTGCCACCAGCCTATTGCCCGGTGTTGCAATGGCAAAGCAAAAAGCTGTTGAATACGATCCCACGCCGCAATACGTGCGGATCAAGAAAGAATTTTTGCCGGGTCAGTTGCTTGTCGTTCCCCGGTCCTTCTACCTCTACTACGTTACCGAACCGCGCAAGGCGGTCCGCTATGGGTGCGGGGTGGGTAAAGCGGGGTTGGAATTCACCGGCACCGCCACGATTGACGTCAAGAAGGAGTGGCCGACCTGGCGCCCGACTGATGAGATGATCGAACGCGAGCCCGTCACCTATGCCAAGTTCAAGGACAATGACTATGTCCAGCCCGGCGGGGGCGACAATCCATTGGGGGCGCGGGCGCTGTATTTGTTCCAGAACGGTGTCGATACCTATTTCCGCATTCACGGCACCACGCAGCCGCAAACCATTGGGCGGGCAGCATCCAACGGCTGTATTCGCATGCTGAACTCACATGTGGTCGATCTGTATGAACGTGTGCCCATCGGCACCGTGGTCACTGTCGTCTGATCACTGCCGGGTGGCGTTCACAAGCTCCAACACGTAAGGACCTAGGTTCTCAACTATCAAGGACACACCTGCGGCATTCGGATGAATGCCATCTGATTGCATGTAGTTGCGGGCGGCGTCCGGATCGCCCCCGGCTGTCAGCCCAGCAAAGAAACTGGGCGCATAACGCGTTTCATACGCTGTCGCCAAGTCGGGATAGATCGCGTCAAACGCTTCTTTGTAATCCGCCCCATAATTCCCCGGCGCTTGCATGCCGACCAGCAGGACATCGACCTCCGAACCTTCTGCTGCTTTTACAATTGCCTCAAGATTACTGCGTGACACTGCCGGATCGATCCCCCGCAGCAGATCATTACCGCCCAGCGCCACGATCATACCATCCACGTCCGGCGTCAAAGTCCAGCCCACGCGCGCGGCGCCTCCGGCTGTGGTATCGCCGGATACACCGGCGTTGATCAGGCGTACATCCGCGCCTTGTGCCCTCAACCACCGGTCCAACTGCGGTACAAACCCGTCCTCTTCCGGCAACCCATAGCCTTGTGTCAGGGAATCGCCTAAGGCTGCGATTACGACCTGTTCAGCTGTGGTTGCAAAACCGCAGCAGACAAATATCACCGACAACAAAGCCTTGCGCACCATCAGAACCGCTCCATATCCCATTTGACCGCCTTCATTTGGAAAGACCTATGACGACACCTGTTCTTTCGCTCCAAAATGCCGCTTTGTCGCTGGATGGCAATGCCGGGCGGGTCAATATCCTGCATGACATCTCCCTGACCGTGGCCAAAGGTGAGACACTGGGGCTGGTGGGGCCGTCCGGGTCGGGCAAATCCTCGTTGTTGATGCTGATGGGCGGGCTGGAACTGGCGACGGCGGGCAAGATCACCGCCCTTGGCAACGATCTGACAGAAATGGACGAAGACGCCTTGGCCCGTTTCCGGCGGGACACGATGGGGGTGGTGTTTCAGAACTTCCACCTTATCCCGACCATGACCGCGCTGGAAAACGTGGCCACGCCGCTGGAACTAGCCGGGCACAGAGATGCGTTCGACCGCGCCGAGGCCGAACTGGAAGCGGTCGGCCTGTCCCATCGGCGCGATCATTACCCGGCGCAATTGTCGGGGGGTGAACAACAACGGGTGGCGCTGGCCCGGGCGTCAGCCCCGCGACCGCAGATATTGCTAGCGGATGAACCCACGGGAAATCTGGACGATGCAACTGGTGCCGCCATTGTCGATCTTCTGTTTGGTCTGCGTGACAAACACGGCGCGACACTGGTTCTGGTCACGCACAGCCACAGTCTGGCGCGCAAGTGCGACAGGGTCGTGCGGTTGCGAGACGGAACGATTGCCGAAGACGTTCAGCAGGAGGCCGCGGAATGAGCCTGCGGCTGGCTGGCCGTCTAGCCCGGCGCGAGCTGCGCGGCGGCCTGCGCGGTTTTTGGGTGTTTCTGGCCTGTCTTGCGCTGGGTGTTGCCGCCATCGCCGCCGTTGGATCGGTGCGTCAGGCCATCCAGACGGGACTTGCCCAGGAAGGCGCTGCGCTTCTGGGTGGAGACGCCCAATTGGAATTCACCTACCGCTTCGCCAATGAGGATGAGCGTGACTGGATGGAACAGACCGCAACGGCTGTGTCTGAGGTGGTCGACTTCCGCTCGATGGCCGTAGTCCAGCAAGGCGAGGAAGCCCAGCGCGCGCTGACCCAGGTGAAATCGGTGGATGCAGCTTATCCGTTGTTGGGCACACCCGTGCTGGACCCTGACCAAACGCTATCCGCCGCTCTGGATGGTGATCAGAACCTGCCCGGAGCGGTCATGGATCCGGTGCTGATGGATCGGTTAGGTCTGTCCGTCGGAGACCGCTTTGCCCTTGGTACGCAAGAGTTTGCCCTGACCGCCGCCCTGATTCACGAGCCGGACGGGGCTGCCGACGGATTCGGATTGGGGCCGCGTACTTTGGTACGAACCGAAGATTTACAGGCGTCGGGCCTTTTGGCGCCGGGGACGTTGTTTTCCACCAAATACCGGCTGGCTTTGCCACCCGATACTGACCTTGCGGCCTTGTCCACCACAGCACAGCAAAGTTTCGACAGTACCGGTATGCGCTGGACCGATGCCCGCAATGGCGCTCCGGGGATCGCGGAATTCGTCGCCCGCCTCAGCGCCTTTCTGGTTCTTGTGGGACTGTCGGGTCTGGCGGTTGGCGGTATCGGCGTCTCTGCCGCCGTCAGGGCCTATCTGAGGCAAAAGACCGAAACCATCGCCACGCTGCGCACTTTAGGGGCGGACCGCGCGACGATTTTACAAACCTACATGATCCAGATCGGTGTATTGTCCGGTATTGGCATCCTTATAGGCATAACATTGGGTGGGCTACTTCCCCTGCTACTGGCCCCGCTGATCGAAAGCCAATTACCTGTCCCGGCGGTCTTCTCGCTTTATACCCGTCCGCTGGCCGAGGCCGCGCTATACGGGGTTCTGACAGCCTTCCTATTCACCCTCTGGCCCCTGGCCCGCACCGAAGAAGTGCGTGCCGCGACCCTGTTCCGCGATGCGTTGTCTTCGGCCCGCGCCCTCCCGCGCCCGGTATTCATCCTGGCGACTGGCATCGGGCTGGTCCTGCTGGTCGCATCAGCATCCTGGTTCAGCGGTTCGGCACGTCTGACACTCTGGACCAGCGGAGGGCTGGTCGGCGCGCTGCTTGTGCTGTCTCTGTCGGCTTTGGCAATCCGCAAGTTTGCCCGTTTCGGTGCCAAACCAGCACGTGGTCGCCCGGCCCTGCGATGGGCCTTATCGGCCATATCGGACCCGCGCGAAGGGGCTGCGTCGGTCGTGCTGTCCTTGGGGCTGGGGCTTTCGGTACTGGCCGCCGTTGGCCAGATTGACGGAACCCTGCGCAATGCAATCGCAGGCAATTTGCCGGACGTGGCGCCATCCTATTTCTTCGTCGACATTCAAAAAGACCAGATGCCCGGTTTTACCGAACGGCTGAACGCTGACCCGGCTGTCACCCGTGTTGAAAGCGCACCGATGCTGCGGGGGATCATCACCCAGATCAACGGCCGCCCTGCCCGTGAGGTAGCTGGCGACCACTGGGTTCTAGACGGTGATCGGGGCGTGACCTATTCCGCCGCTCGGCCACAAAACACCCGCGTCAAGGCAGGCGAATGGTGGCCGGATGACTATTCCGGTTCACCGCAGGTCAGTTTCGCGGCAGAAGAGGCCGAGGAAATGGGCCTGTCCCTAGGCGACGAGTTGACCGTAAATATCCTTGGCCGGGACATCACTGCCGAAGTCACCTCACTACGCGAGGTCGATTTTTCAACCGCCGGCATCGGCTTTATCATGTCGATGAACCCTTCGGCGCTGGCCGGAGCCCCACACAGCTTTATCGCCACCGTCTATGCCGAAGAACAGGCCGAGGCTGCCATTCTGCGCGATCTGGCCGGGCAATATCCGAACATCACCGCGATCCGGGTGCGGGACGCGATTGATCGTGTCTCGGGCCTGCTGGCCGGGCTGGCGGCGGCGACCTCCTATGGAGCGGGTGTGTCTTTGCTGACCGGTTTCTTGGTCCTGATCGGGGCCGCTGCAGCAGGCGAAACCGCGCGCCGCTACGAATCTGCGATCCTCAAGACATTGGGCGCAGACCGGCGGCGCATCTTGCTCAGCTTTGCGCTGCGTTCGATCTTGCTGGGCGCGGCCGCCGGATGTGTCGCCCTGCTGACCGGGATATTAGGGGGTTGGGCCGTGGCCACATACATCTTTGACACCGGGTTCACGGTCATCTGGAGTTCAGCCCTGGGTATCGTGCTGGCTGGAATCCTTGTGACACTGGGCGCAGGTCTGGTCTTTGCCCTGCGCCCACTGGCGGTACGCCCGGCCAGCATTCTGCGCGCCGCTGACTAGGATCAGCGCACGCAGGCCACCGGTTGCAGAATTTGCAACAGCTGTTCGTTGTCACAGACCAGCGCATCCAGCGTGATCTCGTCCAGCGAGGCATAGAAAACCTCGGCAGCGTCGCTAAGCGCCACCCGCAAGCGACACGCATCGGTCAGTGGACAAGTATTGTCGGCATCGGCAAAACACTCGGCGATCGGCAAAGCGCCCTCGACATGGCGAAAAACCGACCCGACGCGAATTTCGTCAGCTGGGCGCGCCAGAGACATACCGCCATTGCGACCGCGCTGGGTGCTCAGGTAATTTAGCTGGCTCAATTGATTGATCACCTGTGCCAGATGGTTTTCCGAGATATTGCACACATCCGCAATCTCGGCCTTTGTCACCAATCGATCCTGATGCGCCGCACAATACATCAAAAGGCGCACTGCTATGTTTGTCCGTTTGGTAATCCGCATGTTGGCCTCCCAAATTTCAAGGTGGGACCTTATTGCATGTCTGGCAAAAAAGCGGTTTGACATACATCAATCGCTTCAAAGGACATGACGGCGCATGGCGGACCCTTATTTCTTTGGCTATGGCAGCCTTGTGAACCTTTCGACCCATGATTTCCCCGATCCGCACCCGGCCCGGTTAAAGGGATGGCGGCGCGCCTGGCGGCATACCGATCTGCGCCCGGTGGCCTTTCTGACCGCAGTGCCGGACCCGGATTGTGAGATTGAGGGGATGATAGCTCATGTGCCGAAAAACGACTGGGCGGCGCTGGATGAACGGGAGTGGGCCTATGATCGGGTTCCAGCCACGCAGGCGGTGACACACTCTCTGACACATGACGTTGAAATTGCCGTCTATGCGGTGCCGCATGACCGTCATACCGCACCCAGCAACCACCACCCGCTGCTGCTCAGTTATATAGACGTGGTTGTGCAGGGTTATCTGCGTGCCTTCGGACCCGATGGAGTGGATCGGTTTTTTGCAACCACCGATGGTTGGGACGCGCCAATCCTGAATGATCGCGCAGAACCTCGGTATCCGCGCCATCAGCAACTAAAACCGGCAGAGACCGAATTGGTGGATGATCGTTTGCAACAGGTTTCGGCACAAGTGCTGCAGACCGGCCAACAAAAAAAGGCAGGCGGTTTGCCTGCCTCATTCGTGTTCTAGGCTGATTAATACCGGATCAGGTACATTCACCCGCGCGCGCGGATCACCTGCAGCAACGGCAGCAAGGTCGCCATTTCCGGGCCCCGCTCCATGCCGGTCAGCGCCTTGCGCAGCGGCATGAAAAGGCCCTTGCCCTTGCGGCCGGTGGCATCTTTCACCGCCTTTGTCCATGCGCCCCATGTTTCACCATCGAAAGGCCCTTCGGGTAGCAGCGCAACGGCTTCGGCGATAAACTCACGGTCCTCATCCGCGATCAAGGGTTCAGCCCCGTCGCGGCACAGCTCCCACCAGCCTTTCAGATCGGCCAGGGTGGTGATGTTTTCGCGCGCCATCGACCAGAACGGCTCGGCCAAGTCGGCTGGAACGCCTGCGTCGGCAACGGCGTCGGCCACATCGGCCAGCGGCAGCGATTGCAGGTGCTTCGCCGTCAGCGGGAACAGGTCCTGCACGTCGAACTTGGTTGGTGCAGCCCCGAAACGATTTACATCGAATCCTTCGATCAGTTCAGCCATGTCCGAACGCAACTCAACCGGATCGGACGAGCCCAGACGCGCCATCAGGCTCAGCAGAGCCATTGGTTGCACACCCTGTTCACGCAGATCGCGCAGGGCCAGCGTGCCCAGACGCTTGGACAAAGCTTCACCCTGCGGGCCGGTCAGCAGTGAGTGGTGCGCAAAGCGCGGGCAAGTGCCGCCCAGTGCCTCGATGATCTGAATCTGCGTCGCGGTGTTGGTCACGTGGTCCGAGCCGCGCACAACGTCACTAACGCCCATCTCAGTGTCATCCACCACTGACGCGATCGTATACAGAACCTGACCGTCCCCCCGGATCAGCACCGGGTCAGACACCGAGGCCGCATCGATTGAGATGTCTCCCAGAATGCCATCGATCCATTCGATCCGCTCATGATCCAGCTTGAACCGCCAGACACCATTTCCACGCTCAGACCGCAACGCGTCTTTCTCAGCCTCAGAAAGGTTCAGCGCGGCGCGGTCATAAACTGGCGGCTTGCCCATGTTCAGCTGTTTCTTGCGCTTCAGGTCCAGCTCGGTCGGCGTTTCAAACGCCTCATAAAACCGGCCCATCTCACGCAGTTTGTCCGCAGCTTCGGCATAGCGGTCCAGCCGTTCGGACTGACGCTCGACCCGGTCCCAATGCAGGCCCAACCATTCCAGATCCTGCTTGATGGCGTCGACATATTCTTCTTTCGACCGCTCGGGATCGGTGTCGTCGATACGTAGGATAAACGTACCGCCTGCCTTGCGGGCGATCAGATAGTTCATCAAGGCGGTGCGCAGGTTGCCCACATGGATATAACCGGTGGGCGACGGGGCAAAACGGGTGGTGGTCATGGAGTTCTCCTGTTGGCGCGGCTCATGTCACAGGATGGGCCAATTGTCCAGCAGAGGCGTTCAGGTCGGCTGTACCGGCCAGTGCTGATCAAGGTCCTTCAACCCGGCTCGGATCAGCTCGGACAGAACGTCCAGATCAATATCCGCCAGCTTGTTCACATAGAGGCAGGACTTGCCCAGTTTGTGTTTGCCCAGGCGCGTCAGGATATCCCCGAAATCCGCATAACCGGGCATGATAAAGATCGACAGCGCGGATTTACGTGGGGAAAACCCGGTGGCCAGAAAATCACCCTCGCGCCCGGATTTATATCGGTAATGGTATCGTCCGTACCCGATCATCGACGCCCCCCACATAACAGGTGCAAATCCCGTCGCGTTACGGAATACTGCATCCAGTATCCGTGCCTCCTTGGCTTTTCGCGTTGGCTGTACCGCCGAAAGGAAACTCTCAACGCTTTGCCCTGTGGGGACGGTTTTGTTTACAGATCGCGCCATGAACAAAATTTAACACGTAATGTTCAACCACACAGCCCATGTCTTGGGTGTATAGAGTGGCAAGTGACCCTCTCCGCCCTACCTAACATCCTGATATTCTGACAGGGAGATCGAAAATGACCATCAAATTGACTCGCCGCGCGGCCCTAGGAGCCGCAGCAGCATTGCCATTCGCATCCGCCGCCGCCCCGGTTCTGGCCGCCGGGACCGAGACCAAGGCCAATTCAACCATCGCCAAAACCTTTAAGTTGGGCGACTTCACCGTCACCACATTGTTGGACGGTAGCCTGCCCCGTGACGGCGCCAAGGATATCTTTGGCGGCGGCGCTTCGGACGAGGACTTCGCCAAGGTCTCAGCCGACAACTTCATCTCGCCCGAGGTGGCGCAGTTCTTTTTTACCCCAACACTGGTCAATACCGGGTCTGAGCTGGTTCTGTTCGACACTGGCCTGGGTCAGGGCGGCATTCAGGCCGCGCTGGCGGATGCGGGCGTGACGCCAGATCAGATCAATACCGTTGTGATCACCCATATGCATCCCGACCATATCGGCGGCATGACCACGAACGACGCGCCGACCTTCCCGAATGCGCGCTATGTCACTGCATCGCCTGAATATGATTTCTGGGCCGCGCAAGACGCAGGCAACCGCGTCGGCGATCTGGTCGCAGCCAAAGTGACACCGCTGGCCGAAAAGATGACCTTTGTCGAAGACGGGGGCGAGGTTGCATCGGGCATCACCGCAGTCGCAGCCTATGGGCATACTCCGGGTCACACAGTTTACCACTTGGAAAGCAACGGGCAACGTCTGGTGCTGACCGCTGATTTGGCCAATCACTATGTCTGGTCTTTTGCCCACCCGGAATGGGAGGTGCGCTTTGACATGGACAAGGCGGCAGCCACTGCATCCCGGCGCAATGTGCTGGGCATGCTGGCCGCCGACAAGGTGCCTATGATCGGCTATCACATGCCGTTCCCGGCGGCCGGCTTTGTCGAAACGCGCGGTGACGGGTTCCGCTTTGTCCCGGTCAGCTATCAGATGATGGGCTAAGCCCTAGTATCCAGGGTCCGGCCGCACTATTGAGCCATCCGTGAAACGGGACAGGCGAAAAGCGGCCGGATCGACGCAAGGCGTGGTTTCGGCGACCAGGTCAGCCATCAGACGACCTGCTGCGGGGCCAATACCAAACCCGTGACCGGAAAAACCGGTTGCAATATACATTCCCGCCATCTCATCCACCCCCGAGATTACCGGCACCGCATCCGGTGTCACATCGATCATCCCCGCCCAGCTTTGTACAATCTCGGCCTGTTCAAGCGCCGGAAACGCATTGCGTGCTTTGGCCCATGCCTTGCGCAACACTTTTGACGACGGCTCGGGGTCCAGCACACGGCATTTTTCGAATGGCGTCACATCGGTTGGCAGCCAGGTCTGATCCTGCTGCGCCTCGGTGCGCCAGCGGCCCGACAATCGAAAGCGCAAAGACCGCCATTCCTGTTTAAAGGCAGGCAGGAACTGTCGGCCCAGACGAAAGCTGTCGGGAACGATATCAACCGTATTCTCGCGACCGGACGCGATGCTATAGCCGCCATCAACGCGCTTTCGCATGGCAAATTCATCCGCCCAAAGCGCTGATTCAGGACCCTCGACAGGTGACGTGCGCAGAACCGTGTTCAGTACCTTCAGTTGCGGCAGATCAATCCCGGCATTCCCAGCAAACAGACGTGACCACGCACCACCGGCCAGAACCACATAATTACATGCCACCCGACCACGCTCGGTGAACACACCAGAAACGCGGCCATCCCTAAGATCGACACTGCGCACTGCGCAATTGGTCATCAGCACCGCCCCACGGTCCCGCGCCGCCTCGGCAATGGCGGGTGCGGCCCATTGCGGCTCGGCCCGACCGTCCTGCGGCATAAAAAGGGCGCAATCAAATTCCGTTGCAGTACCGGGCAGCATCGCGTCCAACTCACCCCCGGCCACCAATCTGGCACCGGTTTGCAACCCGTCGACATGGCGTAGCCAGCGTTCCAGATTTCCGCTGCTGCGTTTGCCCGAGGCGCCAAACAGGATGCCTGCACGGGTATAACCTGTCTTGCGGCCGGTCCGCTGATCCAGCCCTTGCCACAGGTGCAGCGCCTCGACCATCAACGGGATTTCCCGCGGGTCGCGCATACCCAGACGCACCCATCCCCAGTTGCGCGAGCTTTGCTCGCCCGCGATCTGCCCCTTTTCACACAGCAGCACCGAAGCACCGCGTTCAGACAGTTCCAACGCGGTGGACGCGCCGATTATGCCGCCGCCAACGACAACGACATCCACGGTTTTGGGCAAGTGCAAATCAGGTTCGACGGGGGTTGGCTTGGGGCCGGGCATCAACCGCTCTTATTTCATGGCTCGAACCGCTATGAAGGCCCAGAGCGAGCGCACAGGCAACGTGCCTTGTGCCCCAGGGGTGATGATTTTCAAAAGTTGTGGCGAACACGCCAATAGGCGCGAGAAAACACGCGCCATTCCGTCCGGTTTCAACTGGAAATTAAGCCGCGCCGCGCAACTCTGCCAATTTCTGGCGCAGGGTCGCCCCCAACCCGCTGTCTTTCGTCTCGACCTCTTCATCCATCTCGGCCTGTTGAGGCAGTTCAGGAAAGACGGTCGGCGCTTTTGTGGATTTCACCTCAGGCTCGGGGTCTTCGGGCTCATCCTCGCGAAGAAGATCCGCGATGGCAGAATCCAACTTAGCTTCGTCCAGAACCCGCGCCTCGGACTCCATTGATTTGAACCTCAACGGCGGGTGAAGCGGTTTGTCATATCCCTCATACATAATAACACCAAATCGTTAACTCAGACATCCAACACCAAGTGCGCCACAATTCGATACTTTCGAAATAAGGTCACACCGCCCCAGATGGGGCGTGAATTAAGCTAAAATGTGGCAAAAAAATGTCTCAATTTCAAGCCATCCATTCCAAGAGAGGCTGGAAAATTAGAGTGTTATCGGAAAATTTGAAACAATGCTCACCTCTCTGGACAAACTAGCCTAGCGAAGGAGACAATCATTTATTCCTTAATTGGTTCCAGAGCAGTTCAGCCTTTGTCCCGCCAGCGATTCACAATCGGATAGCGGCGATCCAGCCAGAAAGCCCGATGTGTCAACCGAGTTCCGGGGGCGGACTGAAAGCGTTTGTATTCGCTAATATAGATCAGATGCTCGACCCGCCGCGCGTCTGCCTCGTCAAATCCGGCAGCGACACAATCGGCGATCGAGCCTTCACGATCGACCAGAATATTCAGAAGGGCATCCAAAACCGGATAGTCGGGCAGGCTGTCACTGTCCTTTTGGTCCTCACGCAGTTCGGCACTGGGCGGTTTGTCGATGACCGAAGGGCGGATCACCACACCTGCGGGCCCCATCATCCAGTCGCGATGGTTTGCATTGCGCCAGCGGCAGGTCTCGAACACACGGGTTTTGTACAAATCCTTGATCGGGTTATAGCCGCCGTTCATGTCGCCGTAGATGGTGGCATATCCCACCGCGACCTCGGATTTGTTGCCTGTGGTCAAAAGCATCTCACCAAACTTGTTCGAGATCGCCATCAACAGCAATCCGCGCAAGCGGGATTGGATGTTCTCTTCGGTCAAATCCGCATCACGCCCAGTAAACAGCGGGGCCAAGGTCTCGGTCACGGCTGCCCTGCTGTCCGAGATCGGCACATAGTCATAGTGAACGCCCAACGCCTTGGCGACGGCTTCGGCATCGTCCAACGACGCCTGACTGGTGTATTCCGAAGGCAGCATCACACAGCGAACATTCTCAGCGCCAATGGCATCCACTGCGATAGCCGCGACCAAGGCAGAATCAACACCGCCCGACAAACCCAGCAGCGTTTTTTTGAATCCGGTCTTGCCCATATAATCGCGCAAGGATTGCACCATGGTGCGATAGTCCTGCTCCCATTCGTCGGGCTGCGGCACGATTTCAGCGGGCACGATGCGCCAGCCATCATCGCCACGCTCCAGATCGATCTGCGTCACGGCCTCGTCAAAGACAGGCATCCGAAACGCCAGCTCTCCGCCCGGGTTCAGGCCAAACGTGGCCCCGTCGAATACCTGATCGTCCTGACCGCCAACCATGTTCAGATAGATCAGCGGCAGGCCAGTCTCGACCACGCGGGCCACCATATGGTTCAGGCGCACGTCGTATTTGTTGCGGAAATACGGCGAACCATTGGGGATCAGCAGAAACTCGGCCCCGGTTTCCTCAAGCGTTTCGGCCACGTCCGGATGCCAGCTGTCTTCGCAGATCGGGCTGCCGATGCGGGTGTTGCCAACCGCATAAGGCCCGCCCAAAGGCCCGGCATCGTACAGGCGAACTTCGTCGAATACGGTTTCATTGGGCAAATGATGTTTCAACGACTTGCTGCTGATCCGCCCGTTCTTGAGGATCAGGTAAGCGTTAAAAAGATTGCCATCTTCTGCCCAAGGTCCGCCAATCGCCACCGCAGGGCCATCGGCGCATTGTTTGGCCAGATCCACGACCGCCGCCATCGCCGCCCGGTGGAACGCAGGCTTCATCACCAGGTCCTGCGTGTTGTAGCCGGTGATGAACATCTCGGGGAACGCCACCAGATCGGCCCCGGCCTCGCGCCCCTGCTTCCACGCGGCCAACGCCTTGGCAGCGTTACCGTCGATATCCCCCACAGTGGGATTGAGTTGCGCCAGAGTGATACGGAAACGGTCGGCCATTGTGCCCTCTTGCCCTCGTCAGTCTTACAGCCATTTAGCAGATCATTGCGCAAGTAAAAGGCAAATGCGGCAAAACCCGTTGCTCTGCCCCCACCGGTACCTTAGTTTTGCGTAAAAGGATGAACACTGGGCAGGCAGGACAGATTATGAACGCTTTTCGCATTTCCATTGCCGCATCAGCAATCGCTCTGATCGCTGCTGGCGCCGCCGCGCAGAACGGTCAGGTAATCACCACGGACGATGAAGTTGGCGGCGTCTATGAAGGCACGTTCGAAAACGGCCTGCGCCACGGGACCGGCACGTATCGCCTGCCTAACGGGTTCGAATATAGCGGCGAATGGGCCGAGGGTGAGATTCAGGGCAAGGGGATTGCCCGTTATGTCAACGGCTCGATCTACGAAGGCATGTTTGTCAAAGGGCAACCCGAAGGGCGCGGCAAGATCATCTATGCCGACGGCGGCAGCTATGACGGCGAATGGGCCGACGGGTCACTCAATGGCGCTGGCATCGCGATCTATGCCAATGGCGCGCGCTACGAGGGCAATTTCAAAAACGCGCGTTATCACGGCAAGGGCGTGATGACGGACCCCAGCGGCTTTAGCTATGACGGGGACTGGGTTGATGGTGTCAAACAGGGCAGTGGCAAGATTACCTATGCCGAAGGCGGTATCTACGAGGGCGAAATCAAGGATGGTCAGCGCCACGGTCAAGGCAGCTTGACCCTGCCCGACGGGATGACTTACGTCGGCGATTGGGTCGAAGACCGCATAACAGGCTCCGGGCGCATGACCCTTGTCAACGGTGACGTCTACGAAGGCGAACTGATCGAGGGTCGGCGGCAAGGCAAGGGCAAGATGATTTATGCCAATGGCGACGTCTACGAAGGCGACTATGCCAACGATCTGCGCCATGGTCAGGGGGCCTATACCGGCACTGACGGATTTGCATACACCGGCGAATGGACCGACGGGCTGCTTGAGGGTTTAGGTGAGATGACCTATCCGGATGGCTCGGTCCATGTCGGCGATTTCAAGGCTGATTTGGCCGAGGGCAAGGGCCTGATCACCTACCCCGACGGCTCGACCTATGATGGCGATTGGATCGCTGGCGTGATTGAAGGTCAGGGTATTTCCACCTATCCCAACGGCACGGTCTACAAAGGACAGTTCAAAAACGCCAAACCGAGTGGCAAGGGCATTCTGACTTCTGCTGACGGGTCCAGCTATGACGGGGATTGGGCCGATGGTCTGCGTCAGGGCAAGGGCTTGTCCACGTACCCCGATGGCACCACCTATTCCGGCGAGTTCAACGCAGGCAAACGCCATGGGCAAGGTGAAATCGTCATGGCCAACGGGTTCAGCTATTCTGGCCAATGGACCGAAGGCAAGATCACCGGTGACGGGATCGCCACATACCCAAGCGGCGATGTTTACGAGGGCAGCTTTGTCGACGCCAAACGGCACGGCAACGGCACAGTGCGCTATGCCAACGGCGAAGAGGAAACCGGCGTTTGGGAAAACGGTGCATTGGCGACATCGAACAGCACAACCCCTGAGACGGATACAACAGACACCACCGATTCGGACGGCTGAACCATCACCACGGCACGGGGTCTCCGGCCCAATCGAAAAACCCTCCGGTTTCGGCTGGGGTTAAATGCGCCATCACGGTCAACAGGTTCTCGGCGGCTTCATCCGGTGCAACAGCGGGATGACGTCCCAGGTATTTTCGGGTGAATTCAGTTTTCACGGTGCCGGGATGCAGGGCAACGCAGATCGCTTGCTGGTGGGTACGATGCAGTTCGATCGCCCCCGTATGTACGATCTGGTTCACCGCGGCTTTTGCTGCGCGATAACTGACCCAACCGCCCAGCCTATTGTCCCCGATGGACCCGACGCGTGCCGATAGCACAGCAAAAATGGCCCGGCGATCCCGCGGAAGCAGGCGTGTTGCATGGCCCAGAATCAGCGCAGGTCCGACAGCGTTCAACGCAAACTGGTCCATCATTGTCTGTGCTGTGACCGCACGCATTGTCTTTTCCGGGGCCGCCCCGTTGATTTCTAACGCGCCCGAGGCGACGAGGATCAAATCGAAGTGGCCGGACAAATTGCCCAATACGCTCTCAATACCGGCGGGATCGGTTAAATCAAACCCGTCCGTAGACCGCGACAAGGTGGTCACCGCCACGCCCTGCCGCCTCAGGCGGTGACATACCGCCTGACCGATTCCTCCTGACGCGCCTATGATCAACGCTGTTTTCATCACTAACCACCTAGACGTCCTGTTACGCGGATCAATACGCCACTCTTGAAAGAAACCCCTGCAACAGCAGTTAAGGCGCAAATGGGTCTTTTCATTCTGGGCAGGCTCTGTATAAATTCCGCCCCATGATCAACCGCGCAGATATCCCATTTGCCGACACCGCCCTGCGCGGTGCGTCTCTGCGTGGCCTACTGATCCTAATCCGCCTCTGAGCGTGCCATCCGGCGCGCCCGCTCAGAGGAGGACGCCCGCGCGCCATAGGCTTTAGGACAGAAGAAGAAAGAGAATCCCATGACCAACGTGACCGACCAAGACCGCGTCTTGATCTTTGACACCACTTTGCGCGACGGCGAGCAAAGCCCCGGCGCAACCATGACCCATGACGAAAAGCTGGAAATCGCAGAACTGCTGGATGAAATGGGCGTCGACATCATCGAGGCCGGTTTCCCCATCGCGTCAGAGGGCGACTTCAAGGCGGTATCCGAGATCGCCGAGCGATCCAAAAACAGCCGCATCTGCGGCTTGGCGCGTGCCAATTTCGCGGATATCGACCGCTGTTGGGAAGCCGTCAAGCACGCCGGAAAGAACCGAATTCACACGTTTATCGGCACCTCACCACTGCACCGCGCCATTCCTAACCTGACACAGGACGAAATGGCCGAGAAAATCCACGAGACTGTCAGCCACGCGCGCAACCTGTGTGAAAACGTGCAATGGTCGCCGATGGATGCAACGCGGACCGAGTGGGACTATCTGTGCCGCGTGATCGAGATTGCGATCAAGGCCGGCGCCACGACGATCAATATCCCAGACACTGTGGGCTATACGGCCCCGATGGAATCGGCTGACCTGATCAAGCGCCTGATCGAGACGGTGCCGGGTGCAGATGAGGTGGTATTTGCCACCCACTGCCACAACGATCTTGGCATGGCGACGGCGAACTCGCTTGCCGCTGTCGCGGGCGGGGCACGTCAGATTGAATGCACGATCAACGGCCTTGGCGAACGCGCTGGCAATACGGCGTTGGAAGAGGTCGTTATGGCGCTGCGCACCCGCAACGACATTATGCCGTGGAACACCGGCATTGATACGACCAAGATCATGCATATCTCGCGACGCGTTGCGACGGTGTCGGGCTTCAACGTGCAGTTCAACAAGGCCATCGTTGGCAAGAACGCCTTTGCCCATGAAAGCGGTATCCACCAGGATGGCATGCTGAAGAACCGCGAAAACTTTGAGATCATGCGCCCCGAAGATATCGGCCTCTCGGGCACGTCCTTGCCTTTGGGAAAACACTCGGGCCGTGCAGCGTTGCGCGACAAGCTGGAAACGCTGGGCTATGAGGTTGGTGACAATCAGCTCAAGGATATCTTCGTGCGGTTCAAGGATTTGGCTGACCGCAAGAAAGAGGTGTTTGACGACGATCTTATTGCACTGATGACGCTGGATGACGAAGACGATCATCTGCAATTGGTGTCGATGAAGGTGACCTGCGGCACTGGCGGACAGGCAGAATCGACGGTTGAGTTGGAAGTGGACGGCAAGGACATCATCGCAACCGAACACGGTGACGGTCCGGTGGATGCGACCTTCAAGGCTATCCGCGCGATCTTTCCGAACAAAGCCCATCTTCAGCTGTATCAAGTGCATGCAGTAACCGCGGGCACTGATGCCCAGGCCACAGTGTCGGTGCGTCTGGAAGAAGACGGCATGATCGCAACGGGCCAATCGGCCAACACGGATACAGTGGTGGCTTCAGCCAAAGCCTATCTTCACGCCTTGAACCGCCTGATAGTACGCCGTGAAAAAACCGGCCCCGGTGCCGACGCGCGCGAGATCAGCTACAAAGATCTGACCTAGAGACAAAGGTCAAAGGCTCCCGCATCCGCGGCGGCCCGGCTTCGCCTAACCTTCTTGGGTTTCGGGCCCGGCAGCGCGCCAAAGGCGCGCTGCCGGGCCCAACTCGGTTGGCTGCATCTTTGATGCGGGCAAACGAGGCGGGAGCATTCTGGAATTGACTGTAGACTGTGTTCAGAGCGCCTTGAACAACTTAGTCAACCGGGCGGCTTCGTTTTCCAGACCGAATGGTGCATTGACGATAAACATACCTGAACCGACCATGCGGTGCCCTTCTCGCACCGGATCAAACCGAACCTCGTGGCAAAACGCCTTGGGCAGTTTCTGCGCCTGCAGCGCCGAAACCATGGCCCGGTGACGGTCATCCGTTAGAAGCGGATACCACAGGGCAATCACGCCAACATTCCACTTGCGATGCAGTTTGGCGATGATGCCGGGCAGACGATCATATTCCGATTTCACCTCGTAGCTTGGGTCGATCAGCAACATCCCGCGCCGCGGCGTCGGCGGCAGCAGGGATTGCGCCAATTCGTACCCATCCTGCTGATACACTTTGGCTCCATAGGGTGACATCGCCATAGCCAAAGCCGCGTGTTCCTGCGGGTGTAGCTCCGCAAAGTGCAAACTGTCCTGATCCCGCAGCAAACTGGCCGCGATCATCGGAGAACCGGGATAGGTCACGCTCCCCTGTCGCTGCTGAACCGCCGCAATTGCCCGGCTCAGGGGATGATCCGCATCGAACCAGTCGGCCCTTTGGGCTCGCCCGATACCCGCCGCCGCCTCGCCCGTGCGCAGTGCCTCAACCGTATCCAGCTTATAAAGTCCCCGTCCAGAGTGGGTTTCAAGGTATGTCAGCGGCTTGTCTTTGCGGGTCAAATAATTCAGCACCCATGCCAATAATGCGTGCTTTTGCACATCAGCCAGATTCCCGGCGTGGTAAATGTGTTGATAAGAGAGCATATTGCCTTCTAAAGTCCCTCTCAATAAGGCGGAAAGGTGCTGATTGTCGCGGAATCAGCCCTTTAACCGGGCGTATTGGCACCCTATAAGTCATCCGTCCCGGAACCGTCGAGTCGCGGGCAGTAGAAAACCGACATACAGGATCAGGGGAATCATGGGGATCTTTGGCAATCTAGGCGGCCTGTTCACAGCGGACATGGCCATCGACCTTGGGACAGCGAACACGCTGGTTTATGTCAAAGGACGCGGCGTGATCCTGTCGGAACCGTCCGTTGTCGCCTACCACGTGAAAGACGGCGTGAAAAAAGTGCTGGCCGTGGGCGAGGACGCCAAGCTGATGCTGGGCCGGACGCCGGGTTCGATTGAAGCCATCCGCCCGATGCGTGAAGGCGTCATTGCCGATTTCGACACCGCCGAAGAGATGATCAAACATTTCATCCGCAAGGTGCATAAGCGCTCGACCTTTTCGAAACCCAAAATCATCGTCTGCGTTCCACACGGCGCAACTCCGGTTGAAAAGCGTGCGATCCGTCAGTCGGTTCTGTCCGCAGGTGCGCGTCGCGCCGGATTGATTGCGGAACCTATTGCTGCCGCGATCGGTGCTGGCATGCCAATTACTGACCCGACCGGCAACATGGTCGTTGATATCGGCGGCGGCACCACCGAGGTGGCTGTTCTGTCGCTGGGCGACATCGTCTATGCCCGTTCAGTCCGTGTGGGCGGAGACCGGATGGATGAAGCCATCATCTCGTATCTGCGCCGCCAGCAGAACCTGCTTGTGGGTGAATCGACCGCCGAGCGGATCAAGACCACCATTGGCACCGCCCGTATGCCCGATGACGGCCGCGGTCAGTCGATGCATATCCGTGGCCGCGACCTGCTGAACGGCGTGCCGAAGGAAATCGAAATCAGCCAGGCGCAAGTGGCCGAGGCATTGTCGGAGCCAGTTCAGGCGATCTGCGAAGCCGTCATGACCGCGCTGGAAACCACTCCGCCCGATCTGGCTGCGGACATCGTGGACCGAGGCGTCATGCTGACCGGAGGTGGCGCGCTGCTGGGCGATCTGGATCTGGCCCTGCGCGAACAAACCGGGCTGGCCGTGTCGATTGCAGATGAAAGCCTGAATTGTGTGGCTTTGGGCACCGGCAAGGCGTTGGAATATGAAAAACAGCTGCGCCACGCGATTGACTACGAAAGCTAAGGCGCGCACCCTTTAAGGGACAACACTCGGGCAAGAGCAGCACGGGAAGGTAACCTGTGGCAAAGGACCGATCACAGCGCGACGAATACACCACCCCCCTGCGCCGTCTGCTGTTGGGGATTGTGGTGCTGTGCCTGCTTGCCATCTTTCTGGTCTGGCGGATCGACAGCCCGCGCGTGGAACGGTTTCGCGCGCAGGTCGTGGACCGGGTGGTGCCCTCGATGGAGTGGGCAATGGTCCCGGTCACCGCCGTGGTCAACCTGGCCCGCGATTTCCAAAGTTACCAACGCCTGAGCGAACAGAACCAGGAGCTGCGCAGCGAGCTGCGCCTGATGCGCGCCTGGAAAGAAGCAGCACTTCAGCTTGAACAGGAAAACGCCCGGCTGTTGGATTTGAACAACGTGCGTCTCGATCCCCGTCTGACCTATATCACCGGGGTCGTGATGGCCGATAGCGGGTCACCCTTCCGGCAGTCGGTTCTGCTGAATGTGGGGGAGCGCGACGGTATCACCGATGGCTGGGCCACAATGGATGGGATTGGTGTGGTCGGGCGCATTTCCGGCGTGGGGCCGGACACGGCACGGGTGATCCTGATGACTGATGCCTCCAGCGCGATCCCTGCCACAATCCAGCCCTCTGGCCAGACCGCCCTGATCACCGGCGACAACACATCCGCACCGGCGGTCGAGTTTCTGGAGAACCGAGAGCTGGTCCGCCCCGGCGACCGGGTCGTAACCTCGGGCGATGGTGGCGTGTTTCCCGGCGGTTTGCTGATCGGTCAGATCACTGCTGATCCCGGCGGTCGCCTGCGGGTGCGCCTGTCAGCAGATTTTGAACGGCTCGAATTTCTGCGGGTGCTGCGCTATCAATCAGCGCCTCAGATCCGCGATACGGGTGATATCGTCGGTCCACGAAACCCCGAGGCCGCCCTGACCCCGTCCGAGGTCGGCGATGGATAACGCAACCTCACAGCTTTGGTCCAAGCGTGGGCTGTATCTTATACTGGCCGCCCTTGTGCTATTTCTGCACTTGCTGCCACTGGACACGAAACCAGACCGCTGGCCATTTCCCGACTTTTTGATCGCACTGACTTTTGCCTGGGTATTGCGGCGGCCCGAATTTGTACCGACCCTGCTGATCGCCTTCGTCATGCTGATGGCTGATCTGTTGTTACAACGCCCGCCCGGCTTGTTGGCCGCGCTCGTAGTGTTGGGCTCGGCTTATCTGCGCTCGGCTGCATTTGGAATGCGGGATTCAGGTTTTGTTAGCGAATGGTCCACCGTTGCGGTGGCGATCACGGTAGTTTTCATGCTGAACCGTGTCATTCTTGCTATTGTTTCTGTACAACAAGCGGCATTGGGGCCTGTAGTGATACAAGTGGTTCTGACAATTGCGGTTTATCCATTGATCGTTCTGCTTAGCCAGAACGCGCTTGGCGTGCGGCGCGCAACCGTGGCCAATACCAATGCCGTAGGGGCACGGGGATGAAACAGCGCAAACCCAAAGCCCCGGGCCTTGCCTATAAACGTCTGCCTCGTCGAGCATTGCTTTTGGGTGGGTTACAGGCCGCCTTCATAGGCGGGCTCGCCGCCCGGATGCGCTATATGCAGGTGGATCAGGCCGATGAATACCGCCTGCTGGCCGAGGAAAACCGGATCAATATCCGCCTGATCCCGCCAACCCGTGGACGGATTTACGACCGGAACGGCGAGATCATCGGCCAGAACTCGCCCTCATACCGTATCGTCATGGTGCGCGAAGATGCCGGTGACGTCGACCAGGTTATCGCCAAGCTTTCAGAACTGATCCCCCTGACGGCAGATGAGATTGAACGCGCCAAGACCGAAATGCGCCGCTCGGCCCCGTTCCTGCCGGTCACGCTGGCCGATCAGGTCACGTGGGAGGATATCTCGAAGGTTGCCGTCAACGCACCCGCCCTGCCCGGTGTGATCCCCGAAGTGGGACAGACAAGGCAGTACCCGCGCTATGAGGATTTTGCCCATGTGGTCGGCTATGTCGGCCCGGTCAGCGATTATGACCTGAGCCAGATCGAAGACCCTGAGCCGGTCCTACGAATTCCGCGGTTCCAGATCGGCAAGGTCGGGCTAGAGGCCAAGCAAGAGATTGCCCTGCGCGGCAAAGCCGGGGCGAAACGGGTCGAGGTCAACGCCACCGGCCGCGTGATGCGCGAACTGGACCGGCAAGAAGGTGAGACCGGGGCCGACTTGCAGCTTTCTGTCGATGCGGATCTGCAGCAATACGCGCAGGCACGTCTGGCCGGGGAAAGCGCCGCCGCCGTGGTGATCGATTGCGAGACCGGCGATATCCGTGCCATCAGCTCGGCCCCCAGCTTTGATCCGAACCTGTTCGTGCGCGGTATCTCCGTCGGCGACTACCGGACACTGACACAGGACAATTACCGCCCGCTGGCCAACAAGACGGTTCAGGGCACCTATCCGCCGGGCTCGACCTTCAAGATGATCACCGCCATGGCCGCGCTTGAGGCCGGGGTGATCGGGCCATCGAACACAGTCTACTGCCCCGGTCACCTGAAGGTGGGCAGCCGCCGCTTTCACTGCTGGAAACGCGGTGGGCATGGGACCGTTGATCTCAATCTATCGCTGAAACGCAGCTGCGATGTCTATTACTATGACGTAGCTCTGCGCACCGGCATCGACAATATATCAGAGATGGCCCGCATCTTCGGACTGGGCGTCAAGCACGATATCCCGATGTCGGCCGTAGCTGCCGGACTGGCCCCGAACCAAGAATGGAAAGAACGTGTTCACGGTGAAAGCTGGTTGGTTGGTGACACCGCGAACGCGTCTATTGGTCAGGGCTTCATGCTGGCCTCCCCCCTGCAACTTGCCGTGATGACAGCGCGAATTGCGACAGGGCGTGCGGTCAAGCCGCGTTTGGTGCGGTCCGTGAACGGGATTGAGCAGCCTTCCGGCGCTGGTGAGCCGCTGGCCGTCAATCCGAACAATCTGGAACGGATCCGCAAGGCCATGTTCTCGGTTTCGAATGAACGAGGCGGCACCGCCTATCGCAGCCGTATCATCGCGGATGACCTGCGCATGGCGGGTAAAACCGGCACCAGCCAAGTGCGCAACATCACCAAGGCGGAGCGCGCAGCCGGTGTGATCCGCAACGAAGACCTGCCATGGGAACGCCGCGACCACGCGCTGTTCGTCAGCTTTGCACCCTATGACAATCCGAAATTCGCCGTGGCCGTGGTCGTGGAACATGGCGGCGGCGGGTCAAAGGCAGCGGCCCCGGTCGCGCGGGACATCATGTTGCAGGCGCTGTACAACGGCACACCGCCGCTTGAGGCTTATCCAGCTGGCGATCGCGACCGCATCAAGGAACAACAAAAACGGCTTGAGGGCGACCGCCGCCCCAAAGCGCGTCCGACCGAGAAGGACCGCGCATGAGCTATCTTGAATATGCCGTCAAATCCACGCCGTCGGGGTTTCGCAAATTCCTGTATATGAACTGGCCACTGACCCTGTTGCTGATCAGCACGGCGAGTGCCGGGTTCCTGATGCTGTATTCGGTTGCGGGCGGATCGTGGATGCCTTGGGCGGAACCGCAGATGGAACGCTTTGGGTTGGGTCTGACGGCCATGTTCATCATCGCGCTGGTGCCGATCTGGTTCTGGCGAAACATGTCTGTTGTGGCCTATCTCGGGTCCATCGTTTTGCTTGTTTTCGTTGAACTTTTTGGCACTATTGGCATGGGCGCGCAGCGTTGGATCGACCTGGGTTTCATGCGGCTGCAACCGTCTGAGGTTATGAAAGTTGCGCTGGTCATGGTGTTGGCCGCCTATTACGACTGGCTGCCATCTCATAAAACGTCACGCCCGCTTTGGGTGCTGATCCCCGTGGCGTTGATCCTGATCCCCACGTTCATGGTTCTGAAACAGCCCGATCTGGGCACCTCGATCCTGCTGTTGGCGGCTGGTGGCGGGCTGATGTTTTTGGCTGGAGTCCACTGGGCCTATTTCGCCGCCGTCATCGCCGCTGTAGTCGGCCTGATTGCCACCGTGTTCAACAGCCGCGGGACCGAGTGGCAGTTGCTCAAGGATTATCAGTTCCGACGGATCGACACGTTTCTGGACCCGTCTACCGATCCGCTGGGCGCAGGGTATCACATCACCCAGTCCAAGATCGCTTTGGGATCGGGGGGATGGAACGGGCGCGGGTTCATGCAGGGTACGCAGTCGCGTCTGAATTTTTTGCCCGAAAAACACACCGACTTCATCTTTACCACGCTTGCCGAAGAGTTCGGCTTTGTCGGTGGCATCACCCTACTGACCCTGTATGGCCTGATCCTGGTGTTCTGCCTAATCACCGCGCTCTCGACAAAAGATCGATTCTCATCACTGGTGACGCTGGGCATTGCGCTGAACTTCTTTTTGTTCTTTGCTGTCAACATGTCGATGGTGATGGGCCTTGCCCCGGTGGTGGGAGTGCCGTTGCCGATGGTCAGCTATGGCGGTTCCGCCATGCTGGTTCTGATGGCCGCCTTCGGCATCGTCCAAAGCGCCCATATCCACCGCCCCCGCTGATCCGAAAGGCCCCTTATGCCCGTGAACGTCCTGTTTTCCGCGCGCCCAGCGCAATGGCCGATCTATAAGCCTCTATTGACCAAAGGCCTGACCGAGGCCGGGGTAGACTTTCACCTGGCAACCGAGTTTGAGCCGGATCAAGTCGACTATATTGTCTATGCCCCAAGCGGTGGGTTACTGGATTTCACCCCATACACCCGGCTGAAGGCCGTGCTTAGCCTGTGGGCCGGGGTAGAAAAAATCGCGGGGAATGCGACCCTGACCGTGCCGCTGGCGCGGATGGTGGATCATGGCCTGACGCAGGGCATGACCGAATGGGTGGTGGGCCACGTGCTGCGCCATCACCTCGGCATGGATCGGCACATCACCGTGCAGGATGGTGTCTGGACCCCTGCACCGCCCCCGCTGGCAACCGGACGTCAGGTCTGCGTTCTTGGCCTTGGCGCGTTGGGCGAGGCCGCGGCGCGTGCGCTGGCGGCGCTGAATTTCGATGTCACCGGCTGGAGCCGCACAGCCAAGGATATCCCCGGTATCACCTGCCTGCATGGTCCCGACGGGCTGCGTACAGCCTTGTCGCGGGCCGAGATCGTGGTTCTGTTGCTGCCCGACACACCCGCCACCGTAAATATATTGAACGCCGACACTCTGGCCCTGCTGCCAAAGGGCGCTTGCATTATCAATCCCGGTCGGGGCCCGTTGATCGACGACGATGCCTTGCTGGCGGCACTGAATACGGGTCAGGTCGGTCACGCGACGCTGGACGTGTTTCGGGTTGAGCCCCTGCCTGCAGATCACCCCTACTGGGCACATCCGAACGCGACGGTGACACCGCATATCGCCTCGGAAACCAGGCCCGAAACGGCAGCGCAAGTGATCTGCGAGAACATCCGCAGAGGTGAGGAAGGCAAACCCTTCCTGCACCTCGTTGATCGGTCTCTGGGGTACTAGGCCGCGATCAGGCCGCGCCCTTTTAGCAAGGCCTCAACCCCCGGCAACCGACCCCGAAAGGCGAGGTACAGCTCTTCGGCCTCGCGTGAGCCGCCTGTGGACAGGATGTTTTCTTCCAACGCTTTAGCGCGTTCCGGGTCAAAGGCCCCTCCGGCCTCTTCAAACGCGGCAAAGGCATCGGCGTCCATGACCTCGGACCACATATAGCTGTAATAGCCCGCGCTATAGCCATCGCCCGCAAAGACATGCGCGAAATGCGGGGTGGCGTGGCGCATCCCAATGGCTTGCGGCATGCCGATCTGGGACAAAACCTCAGCCTGTTTCGCCATCGGATCAGCCGGGGCATCGCCATCGTGGAACGCCAGATCGACCAGCGCCGAGGCGACATATTCCACCGTCTGAAACCCCTGATCGAAATTGGCGGCCTTGAGCACTTTTTCCAGCATCTCCTGTGGCATCGCTTCGCCGGTTTCGGCGTGGGTGGCAAATTCGGCCAGAACCTCGGGCACTTCCAGCCAGTGTTCATATAGCTGGCTGGGCAACTCTACAAAGTCCCGCGCCACGCTGGTGCCCGAAATGCTTTCATAGGTCACATCGGACAGCATCTGATGCAGCGCGTGACCGAACTCGTGGAATAGAGTCCGGGCATCGTCGTAAGACAACAACGCAGGATCGCCCTTGGCAAAGTTGCAGACGTTGATCACGACCGGCGCCTGCACTTTGGGGAACTTGGCCTGCGACCGCATCGCACTGCACCATGCCCCTGACCGTTTAGACCCCCGTGCGAAGTAGTCGCCTATGAATACGGCTATATGTTGCCCGTTGCGCGTGACTTCCCACGCCCGGCAATCAGCGTGATAAAGCGGCACGTCCAGTGGCGTAAACTCCAACCCGAACAGCCGGTTTGCGCAGGCAAAGGCAGCCTCGATCATCCGATCCAACTGCAGGTAAGGCTTCAACGCGGCCTCATCCAGATCATGCTCGGCCTTGCGGCGTTTCTCGGCATAATAGCGCCAGTCCCACGCTTCCAGCGGGCCGTTGACGCCGTCCTCCTGCATCATCTGCGTCAGGATTTCAGCATCGGCATCGGCGCGTGACTTGGCGGGACCCCAAACTTGCATCAGCAGGTCGCGCACCTTGTCAGGCGTGCGGGCCATTTCAGTTTCCAGCTTGAAACCGGCGAAGCTGTCATAGCCCAGCAGCTTGGCGCGTTCTTCGCGCAGTTGCAGGATTTCAGCTGAGATATTGCGATTGTCGGTCTCACCGCCATTAGCACCACGCGCCGCCCAGGCCCGATAGGCCTTTTCCCGCAGGTCGCGCCTGGGCGAGAATTGCAAGAACGGCACAATCAGCGAGCGCGACAGGGTGACCACCGGACCCTTTACTCCCTTTTCCTGCCCCGCAGCGCGGGCGGTATCCACCACGAATGCAGGCAACCCCTCAAGATCGTTTTTGGAAAGCTCCATGTACCAATCACGTTCGTCGGCCAGAAGGTTTTGCGTGAAAGACGTTCCCAACGAGGCCAGCCGTGCCTTGATGTCCTGCATCCGGGCGTCCTTTTCGCCCTCAAGCGCCGCACCCGCACGGACAAAACCGCGATGGGTCAGCATTAGAACGCGGGCCTGTTCATCCGTCAGGTTCAGATCCTCCTTGCGAGACCACAGATCGGCCAGCCGTTGAAAAAGAACCTTATTCGAAGAAATACCCGAGAAATGCGCCGCAAGTTTGGGCGAGAAGTCTCGTTGCAGTTCCTCTCGTGCCGGGTTGCTGTCTGCCCCTGCGACCGTAAAAAAGACCGACAACACCTTGTCCATCTGCTCTCCAGCAGCTTCCAGCGCTTCGACCGTATTGGCAAAGGTGGGCGCATCGGGGTTGTCGGCAATCGCGTCGATCTCGGCGTTATGCGCCTGCATGGCCTGCTCGAGCGCGGGGGCGAAATCGTCGTCTGAGATTGCGTTGAACGGAGCGATTTCAAACGGCGTGGTCCAGTTGGACAGGATCGGGTTGGTCATGCAAATCTCCTTTGCTGGTCAAGCTAGGGAGGCGGGCTGGAATGGTCCAGAGGTGGCGTATCAAATTCCGCGACAATCCAGTTTCGCGCGCCAGAAGCAGGGTGCGGTTTCAGGGGCTCCCGCCCCCGCAGCGCGCATCAAAGATGCGCCTTGGCGGCGTTGGGCCGGACCGCGCGCTGACGCGCGCGGCGGTTGCATCTAGTTTTTGGAACCTGCGCAAATGGGGCAATCTTCCCGACGTGATAAGGTGATTTTGCGACTTTCACCAAATAGCGCGTCGTAGATCAACATCTCACCGCGCAGAGCTTGCCCAGCCCCGGTGATTACCTTGATCGCCTCAACCGCCATCATCGAGCCTAACACGCCGGGCAACGGGCCAATCACACCAGCCTCGGCGCAGGAGGGGGCCAGACCGGGGGCCGGAGCCTGGGGGAAGATACATTGATAGCAGGGCGCACCATTGGCCGGGTCGAAGACGCTGAGCTGGCCTTCCCATTGTGACAGCGCGCCCGAGATCAGCGGCTTGCCCAGCGCGACAGCAGTGCGGTTTGCCAGATAGCGGGTGTCAAAGTTATCGGTGCCATCAAGGATCAGGTCAAAATCGGCAAACAGTTCAGTGGCGATTTCATCCGTCAGGCGTCGGTGATATGGCAGGACGATCACATTGGGGTTCTGCGCCAGCATCGCCTGTTGGGCCGAAAAGACCTTGGGCATGCCGATATCTGCGTCGCGATGGATAACCTGCCGTTGCAGATTGGCGTTTTCAACCTCGTCATCATCAATCACGCCGATAGTCCCCACCCCGGCGGCAGCCAGATATTGCAACGCAGGTGCTCCAAGACCGCCAGCACCGATGACCAGAACCCGCGCCTGTTTCATCTTTTTCTGTCCCGGCCCGCCCAGCTCACGCAGGACGATATGGCGGGCATAGCGCTCAAGTTCGGTCTCAGAAAACTGGTCAGATGGCATTGCGGGCTCCTTGGCTGAGGCTGGCGCGGCACGGTTTCGCAACGCTTTCAGAACACGTCCGTAAACCAGTACCAGCAGCACCGTACCCGCCAGTATCAGCCACATCGCCGCAGAACCGCCGGTCGCCTGACGCAACGGATGCCCATCAGACAGCAGCAATTGAGCCGTAATCACACCCAGAAGCAGCACGGCCACCGAAGTCGTGCGGGCCGTTCTCGATACACCAGCCAGATAACCGATGCCCCACAGACCAGCCGCTAAAATCCCGACCAGAAGCATCAGCCGCGCCCGGTCGAGCCGAAACCACCCGCCCCGCGCGCCGTGTCGCTGAGCATATCAACCGCTTCGAACGCGGCTTGCACGACCGGGGCTACGACCAGTTGCGCGATGCGTTCGCCATGGGTGATCTCGAACGCCTCTTGACCTGCGTTCAGGACGATCACACCCAATGGACCGCGATAGTCGCTGTCGATCGTACCGGGCGTATTGGGCAGGGTGATCCCGTGTTTCAGAGCCAGACCCGAGCGGGGGCGCACCTGAACTTCGAACCCCTGCGGAATTTCGATCCTTAGACCAGTGGGCACCAGGGCGCGTTGGCCCGGTTCTAGCGTGATTGACGCACCGTCGGGCAGGTTTGCCCGCACATCTGCACCAGCCGCCCCCGCAGTTTCATAAGACGGCAAGGGTACTGAGGGGTCAGCGCCCTGTTCGCGGATCACACGAATTGCAACCATCACTGTTCCTCTTATCTAGCTCGTCAAAGCGTCGGCGATCTTGGTCGCCAAACGCTCGGCCACTGCATCTTTGCCCATGCGCGGCCATTCCTCGGCCCCGTCATCCGAGATCAGGATCACCGCATTCTCGGACCCGCCCATGATCCCGGTTGCCGGGCTGACATCATTGGCCACGATCCAGTCACAGCCCTTACGCCCCAGTTTGGCGGTGGCATGTTCGATCACATTGTCCGTCTCGGCGGCAAATCCGACAACCAGCGCCGGGCGACCGGTTTTCATATGCGATACGCGTTTTAGGATGTCGGGATTTTCGGCAAACTCCAGCGCTGGCATCCCATCGCGGCTTTTCTTCAGCTTTTTGTCAAAGGCACTGGCAACCCGCCAATCCGCGACAGCTGCAGCGAACACGCCTGCATCCACCGGCAGTGCGGCATTGACGGCGTCCGACATTTGCAGCGCGGTTTCGACCTGCACGACCTGCACCCCTGGGGGCGGCGGAACATCCGCTGGGCCGGTAACAAAGACCACGTCAGCGCCCAGTGCAGCAAGCGCCCGGGCCACCGCCGTACCCTGCGCCCCAGACGAGCGATTGGCGATATAACGCACCGGGTCAATCGGTTCATGCGTCGGCCCCGAGGTCACAAGCACGCGCTTACCGCTAAGCGGGCCCTGACCCAGTTCCGCCTCAATCGCTGCGACGATCTCAAGCGGTTCGGACATACGGCCGGGGCCGTATTCGCCGCAAGCCATATCACCCTCGTTCGGGCCGACAAAACGGACGCCGTCGGCCTGTAATTGTTTCAAATTGCGCTGCGTCGCCGGATGGTCCCACATGCGCACATTCATCGCAGGGGCGCACAGAACCGGCGTGTCGGTCGCCATCAACAGGGTCGAGGCCAGATCGTTCGCCAGCCCGGTAGCCATCTTTCCCATCAAATCCGCAGTCGCGGGGGCCACAACGATCAAATCCGCCGAGCGCGACAATTGGATATGCCCCATCTCGGCCTCATCTGTTAGATCGAACAGATCGCGATAGGCTTTCTCTCCGGCCAGAGCCGCCACGGACAGGGGTGTCACGAATTCCTCAGCCGCGCGCGTCAACACGGGCGTCACGGCCGCGCCGCGTTCTTGTAGGCGCCGGATCAGGTCCAGCGACTTGTAAGCCGCGATCCCACCGCCGATAATCAGCAGAATGCGTTTCGATGCCAGCATGTTGAGCCTTTCCTGTCCCGGTCGGCCCCGACATTAGGCAAGGGGGCCTAACAGTTCCAGCCGTTAATTCGGCTTTTGAAACGCCAGACATGGGTCTTCACGTTCAACGCTGGGGCTGTCGATCACAGCGTCGAAGGTGCCGTTTACCACGCCATCCTCGGATTGACCCAGCACAAAGACCTTAAGCCCCGGGCGCAGTCGGGACAAATAGGTAGGAATGCCACGATCCTTACGCGCATGGCCATTCCCGGTAATCACCGCAACCGGGCCGCCAGTTTCATCGGTGGCGCGCAAGATGGCGCGCGTCAGCACTGCATCGCGCAAGCGTTGAATGGCCACCAGTTGCGGTAAGGCGCTTTCGGGGATCGCATCGCAATGGGCGGCCAGTTGATCGGCTTCGCGCGCGGCCTGTTCGTCGGCTGGCAAAGGCACGGTCAACCCGTAACGTGCCGCATCCGCGCCCAAAGCGGTGGCTGCCCCTCGCTCCATCGCCGCACGGGCTGCGGCCCGTGGAACCATCGCCCCATAAACCGGCGCGTCTGATGCCTGAAACACCGGGTAATACATGCTGAGTGGCGGCCAGCCCGATTCAAGCCATTCCAGAATGCGCGCAAGCTCTTCGGGGTTGGACACAGCCTTATCCGCCAGTCGCTGCGCACCTTCTTCTGTTACCATCTCCCACACAACAGCCGAGGGGGTGATGGCCTTCAATGCTTCGGCCTGAATGACATGGTGTTGCGGGTTGTCGTGTATCTCGCCCAAAATGACTACATCCGCCGAGGTCATCGCGGCCAGAATATCATCGGGGATCAAATCTTCGGCCTGGCCTGGCACGGCCATAACCATCAGTGTACAAACAAGAATCGCAAGCTGTCTCATGCGATGAAGTGTTGCACCTCGCGCGACTGGGCTTCAAGGTTCTTACGCATTTTCACAAAAGCCGCAGCCTCAAGCTGACGCACGCGTTCCTTCGACAGGCCAAGCTCTTGCCCCAGACTTTCCAGCGTGCGGGCAGGATCGCGCAGCTTGCGTTCGCGCACGATAAAGCGTTCGCGGTCGTTCAACGCCTGCATCGCCGTCACCAGCCATTCGCGCAGCTGTTCAGTATCGTGGCTGTTTTCAACCGTCTCGGCAGCTTGCTCGCGTTCATCCTCTAGCGCATCGATCCACTCCCGACCGTCTTCATCGCTCGATTGCACCGCGTTCAGTGAGAAATCCGAGCCCGAAAGGCGCCCTTCCATCATCTCAACATCACGCAAGGGCACACCGATTTCAGCTGCAATCATCTGGTGCAACTGATGACGGTCCAGATCCATCCCTTCGGTTGCAGCCTCGCGTTCCAAACGCGCCTGAACCCGCCGCATGTTGAAAAACAGGGATTTCTGCGATGAGGTCGACCCAGTGCGCACCATCGACCAGTTGCGCATCACGTAGTCCTGAATGCTCGCCTTGATCCACCAGACCGCATAGGTTGAAAAGCGCACGCCTCGGTCGGGATCAAATTTGTCGGCCGCTTTCATAAGGCCCAATCCGGCCTCTTGAATCAGATCATTCATCGGCGCGCCGTATCGTTTGAACTTGGCCGCCATCGAAATCGCCAGCCGCATATAGGCCGTGATCAACCGATGCAACGCTTGTTCGTCGCGGTCGTCACGCCACGCATAAGCCAGCTTTAATTCAGTTTCTGCGTCCAGCAATTCGGCTTTCATTGCCTGCCGGGACATCGAAAAATCGGTTCCATTATCCAGTGCCATGGAAATCTCCCCTTTTCACAGGCGCGGGCCGGGCTTGCCTTACCGACCTAGGGTCGATACGCAGAACAAAACCGGGTGGATCACCAGAAAGGTAATAATAGTGTATCCGGATTTAACCTTTGTGTTGGGTGGCGCGGCCTCTGGTAAATCTGCCTTTGCCGAGCAAATTGTTGTTTTATCAGGAAAAACCCGCGCTTATCTCGCCACATCACAAGTGTTTGATGATGAGATGCGCGACAAGGTTCAGCGCCATATCGCCCAACGCGGTGCAGGATGGTCGACGATCGAGGCCCCATTTGATCTTGGCCCGGCCCTGTCCGATTTGACCCCCGATCATATCTGTCTGATCGACTGCGCCACCATGTGGCTGACCAATCATCTGTTGGCTGAAAACGATCTGGAACAAGCCCAATCTGTGCTGTTGCAGGCCCTGCAATCGTGCCGGGCGCCGGTTATCATCGTCTCGAACGAAGTCGGCCATGGCATCGTCCCGGACAACTCTCTGTCCCGCCGCTTCCGCGAAGCCCAGGGACGGTTGAACATCGCGCTGGCCGCGCAGGCCGATCTGGTCGTGCAGGTCACAGCTGGGCTTCCGCTGGTGCTGAAAGGACAATTGCCGTGACCCGGCTGCATCTTGTTCGTCACGGGCCGACCCATGCGAAAACCATGGTCGGGTGGTCCGATCTGCCTGCCGACCTCAGCGATCACGCCGCTATCGCGCGGTTGCACGACCATCTGCCAGACAAGGCGCTGGTGGTATCATCTGACTTGCTGCGGGCCACCGATACGGCATCGGCCATTCAGGGTAAACGCCAGCGCCTGCCGCATCATAGAGACCTGCGCGAGATTCACTTCGGCACATGGGAATTGCGCAATTTCAAAGAGATTGAGGCCGAAAACCCCGATCTGGCCTTTGCGTATTGGGACAATCCCGGCGACGTGCGCCCGCCCAAAGGTGAAAGCTGGAACGAGGTTTGCGCCCGCGTCGATGCCGTGATCGACCAGTTGATTGTCGATCACACGGGCCACGACCTGATCATCGTGGCCCATTTCGGCGTGATCCTGACCCAGGTGCAGCGCGCCCTTGGCGTTGACGCACAAGAGGCGTTCAGCCATCGCATCGACAACCTCTCGGTCACCGACATTACTCATCACGGCAATCGCTGGTCGGTTGGGCAGATCAATCACTGTCCGTGATCACACCCCGCACAAATCACTGATTTACTGAACGATCGCGGCGCGCCATCGTAGTCGTATGACTTATGATTTATTTATCGGAGACCGCCTGTTTTCCAGCTGGTCCTTGCGCGGTTGGCTGATGCTGGAAAAGTTCGGCCTGCCCTACCGAAACCACATGATTGGCCTCTATTCCGGCACCATGGCCGAGGATATGAAGCCGCTGGCCCCGGCGCGCCTTGTCCCTGCTCTGCGCCTGCCGGATGGGACCATAGTGGGCGAAAGCCTTGCCATGGCCGAGACCTTGGCCGAACGGCATCCAGAGGCCGGGATGTGGCCCGAAGACGTGGCCGCCCGCGCAACGGCCCGGTGGCTATGCGCCGAAATGACTGCCGGATTCGCCGCGTTGCGCGCGGAATGTTCGATGCAGCTGTTGCACTGCTGGCAGGGATTTGATCCATCGCCTGAAACGCTGGTTGATCTGGACCGGATCGAAACCCTCTGGGCACATGCCCGCACTATATCCGGTGCAGACTCCGGGCCGCTTTTCGGCAGGTATTCTCTGGTGGATGTATTTTACACCCCCGTGGCCGCGCGGATCATTGGCTATGGTTTGCCTGTGTCCGTGGCTAATCGGGAATATTGCCTGGATTTGCTATCCGACCCATCGGTCCGACAATGGCGCGCAATGGGATTGACCGTGACCTATGATCCGTTCCCCTACGCATTCGACCTGCCGTCACAGGCATGGCCCATCGGCGCGCAAACCGATGCCCAATCTGTAGATAACGGACCATCGATCAACGATATCTGTCCTTATTCCGGCAAAGCGGTCACCCATTTTCTGGAACTGGACGGTCAGCGCTGGGGATTCTGTAACCAATTCTGCCGCGACAAAACGGTTGCGGACCCCGGTGCCTGGCCAAAATTCTTAGCAATGACCGACACCGTTAACCATTCGTAAACCGCATCCATGGCAGCAACGACCTGTTAACCAAACAGGTCGTTCATGGTCGCCCGTTCTCATACCGTCGCTTTCCAAGGGGTTGATGCCCGCCCGGTCGAGGTGCAATGCGCCGTCTCGCCGGGCCTGCCCGCTTTTTCCATCGTAGGCCTGCCCGACAAGGCCGTGTCCGAGGCCCGCGACCGCGTCCGCAGCGCGCTGAGTTCGATGGCCATCGCGCTGCCGTCGAAACGGATCACCATCAACCTGTCCCCCGCTGACCTGCCCAAAGAAGGCAGCCATTTCGACCTGCCCATCGCCGTCGCGCTGCTTTCGGCGTTGGAAATCATCCCGCCCGACGCCGCCGAAGGCGCGGTTTCGCTGGGCGAGTTGTCTCTGGACGGCTCGCTGGTTCCGGTCGTCGGTGCGCTGCCTGCCGCCATGACTGCCGCAGCCGAGGATCGCGCGTTGCTGTGTCCTCGAGCCTCCAGCGCCGAGGCCGCTTGGGTGGATGCCACACAGGTCATCGGCGCGGGGTCACTCGGCGATGTCGTACGCCATTTTTCGGGCCAGTCGCCCTTGCCTGCGGCCCAACCCGGCGAAGTGAACTTGGCGCCCAGCGCCCGCGATCTACGCGATGTAAAAGGGCAGGAACGGGCCAAGCGCGCGCTAGAGATAGCCGCCGCAGGCCGCCACCACGTGATCATGATCGGCACACCCGGATCGGGTAAATCCATGCTGGCTGCGCGCCTGCCCGGTATTCTGCCGCCTCTGACCCCAACCGAGGCGTTGGAAACTTCGATGATTCAATCCCTTTGCGGGTTGCTGGACGAAGGCGGCATCAGCCGCAGCCGTCCCTTTCGCGAACCCCACCATACCGCCTCTATGGCGGCTATCGTTGGAGGTGGCAAGGGCGCCAAACCGGGCGAGATTTCCTTGGCTCATAATGGCATTCTGTTCATGGACGAATTTCCCGAATTCCCGCGCACCGTGCTGGAAACCCTGCGCCAACCTATCGAGACTGGCGAGGTTATGGTCGCGCGCGCAAATGCCCATGTGAAATACCCCTGCCGGTTCATGTTGGTGGCTGCGGCCAACCCCTGCAAATGTGGATATCTGACCGATCCCGCCCGCGCCTGTTCTCGCGCGCCTGTCTGCGGAGAGGACTATCTGGGCCGCATATCAGGCCCGCTGATGGATCGGTTTGATCTGCGGATCGAGGTGCCCCCAGTCGGGTTCACCGATCTGGACCTGCCCCCATCCGGCGACAGTTCGGCCACCGTTGCGGCGCGCGTCGACCTGGCCCGCGCCATTCAGGCCGAGCGGTTCCGGGATACGCCCGCTACGCGGCAGAATGCCGATGTTGAAGGTTCGATACTGGAAGAGATTGCCGCGCCGGATGCCGAAGGCAAAGAGTTGCTGCTGAAAGCAGCTGAACGGTTCGGCCTGTCGGCGCGCGCCTTTCACCGAATTTTACGGGTCGCGCGCACGATTGCAGATCTCGATGGCGCACCAGATGTCCGGCGCCCGCACGTGGCCGAGGCGCTGAGTTTTCGCATCAGCGCCAAGGTTGCCTCTTAAAGCTTGGCTTCAATGGCCTGCCAGATCTTTTCGGCGATGTTCACACCGTCGAACCGCTCAAGCTCCTGAATGCCGGTGGGCGAGGTCACGTTGATCTCGGTCAGATAGTCTCCGATCACGTCGATCCCGACGAAAATCTGGCCTTTTTCTTTCAGCAACGGGCCGATCGCCGCGCAAATCTCCTGATCACGCTCGGACAGGCCGATCTTTTCGGGCCGCCCCCCCACATGCATGTTTGACCGTGTCTCACCCTTCGCCGGAACACGATTGATCGCGCCCACGGCCTCGCCATCCACAAGGATCACGCGCTTGTCGCCGTTGCTGACATCGGGCAGGAACTTCTGCACGATCAATGGCTCGCGCGAGAAGCCTGTAAACAGCTCGTGCAGAGAGGTCAGGTTGCGGTCATTCGCATCCAGCCGGAACACGCCCGCGCCACCGTTGCCATAGAGCGGCTTCAGAATGACATCGCCGTGCTTTTCCTTGAACGCTTTGATGGTTTGCAGATCACGCGCGATCGTGGTTGGCGGGGTCAGGTCAGGGAAATCCAGAACCAGCAGCTTTTCGGGGTAATTCCGCACCCAAAACGGATCATTGACCACCAACACCTGCCCTTTGAGACGATCCAGCAGATGGGTCGAGGTGATATAATGCATATCGAACGGAGGGTCCTGACGCAGCCAGATCACGTCGAACTCGGCCAAATCCACCTCGCGTTCCGGGCCCAGCTCGGCGGGGTTGCCTGCCACACGCTGCACTTTCATGTCCTGACCGCGCGCGGTGATCCGCCCCTCTTGATAGGCCAACTGGTCCGGGCTGTAGAAAAACAGCGTATGCCCGCGCGCCTGTGCTTCTTCGGCCAGACGGAATGAGCTGTCTGCGTTGATATCCACGGCCCCGATCGGGTCCATCTGAAAGGCGATTTTCATGGCGTGTCCCTCAGTTTCACGCCAGATACATGGCCCAGAGGGGCCGAGGGTTCAATGGGTGTCAGGCCTGACCAAACGCGTTTTCGATGATTTGAACAGCCCCCGTGGCATCCACCAACGCCGCGTCAAACCGAACATTTGTCAGCTGCCCGCCCGGTTCCGTTTCCAGAAATTGCGCTGCCGAGGTGAAAATCCGGTCAATCTGCCGCTGGTTAATCCGCGCCGCGGCCATGTCGAAACTGGTGCTTTTCTTGACCTCGATGAACACAAGCCCATCACTGCCCCGGGCGATCAGATCGATCTCACCGACTGTGCCACGCCAGCGATGATGCGCGATTTTGAAACCTCGGCGTTCATAGTCGGCTGCGACCTGCAACTCTGCCGCCTGTCCGGCATGGTAGGAAACCGAACTTCGGACAGATCGCGAGGTCATGTCATCCCTTTCCCAATTTCAACGCCTTTTGATAAATCGGACGGCGCGGTAGTTTGTACATCTGCGACACCAGATCCGCCGCATCACGCACCGAATGGGTTTCCAAGGCGCGCGTCAAAGCCTCTTCTATGTCGGATTCGTTAACAGTTTCCGAATGACCTCGGTCAACCAGAAGAACAATTTCACCTTTGACCGTCTGTCCTTGCAGGGCAGTGGCCAGTTCACCCAACGAGCCGCGCCGGATCTCTTCGAACTTTTTCGTCAACTCACGGCACATCGCGGCTTGGCGGTCTTCACCCAACACCTCGGCCAAATCCGACAGGCAAACCGCCACGCGCTTGGGCGACTCGTAGAACACCAGGGTGCCGGGAATGTCGCGCAGCGCCTCGATCCGCGTCCGGCGCGCGCCGGTTGCGTTGGGCAAGAAACCCGCGAAAAAGAACGCGTCCGTCGGCAACCCCGCCAGCGTCAGGGCCATCAATGCCGCCGACGGCCCCGGCGCGCAGGTCACCATATGCCCGGCCTCGGCCGCCTGCCGCCCCAGATCATAACCCGGATCGGCAATCAGCGGCATTCCGGCCTCGGACGCATAAGCAACCGATTTCCCTTCGGCCAGAGCATCCAGAATTTTGCCGCGTGCCCCCGCGCTGCTGTGGTCGTGATAAGCCAGAATGCGCCGCCCTTCGAGCGGGACGCCATGAATCTCCATCAACCGCCGCAGGCTGCGAGTGTCTTCGGCGGCAATCACATCGGCCGAGGCCAGCACGTCCAGCGCTCTGAGCGTGATATCGCGCGCTGTTCCAATCGGAGTGGCAACAAAATACAGGCCGGTGCCCAATCTGACTTTTTGGAAATTCAAAGCTGGACCCTCACAGCGTGACGTTTATTATCGCGACCCAATAGATTGGCGGCATCTCAAGCCGCCGGGACAGGGAGTTTTCATTCAGATGTTTACCGTTTGCAAGCCCGTTCGCAAACTGGCGCGTACCGCCGCCGTACTGGCAACCGCCGCATTTCTGGCCGCCTGTGACGTCAGCACCATCGGCGGAGGTCCGTCGATCGACACGTCAGACCCCGTGCCTGTTGCCCTGCTGGTTCCCGCGGGATCGGGGCAGGCCGGTGATGCGGCGCTGGCACGTAGCCTGGAAAACGCCGCCCGACTGGCCATGTCAGATCTGCAGAATGTTCAGATTGATCTGCGCGTTTATGACACGCGGGGCAGTTCAAATACGGCCGCTGCGGTTGCGCAGCAGGCGGTGGCGGACGGGGCGAAAATCATACTCGGTCCGGTCTATGCGCAGGCTGCAAACTCTGCAGGCATTGCGGCGCTGAGCAGCAACGTCAACGTGTTGTCCTTCTCGAACAACACCAGCATTGCAGGCGGCAATGTGTTCGTGCTTGGACCAACTTTCGACAATACGGCCAACCGCCTTGTCAGTTTTGCTGGGTCGCAAAGCAAATCAAACATGGTCATCGTTCACAGCAACGATGCTGCGGGCCAGTTGGGTCAAACCGCCATTGCCAACGCGCTTGCCGGCAGCCGCGTGAACAATGCAGGATCGGTGGGGTATGACCGTTCGCAGCAGGGCGTCATCAACTCGGTTCCCTCAGTCAAAGCAACAGTAGATGCGTCTGGCGCGGATTCGCTGTTCTTAACGGCAACCACAGCCGGCGCGCTGCCGCTTTTCACTCAGCTACTGCCTGAGGCGGGCGTTTCCACAACAAGCACGCAGTTTATCGGACTGACACGCTGGGACATCCCGCCGCAAACACTGGACCTGCCAGGCGTACAAGGTGGCTGGTTTGCGCTGCCGGACCCATCGAAGGCGCAGGCATACCGACAACGGTATAACAATACCTATGGCGAGGCCCCGCACCCGATCAGTGGATTGGCCTATGACGGCATCGCCGCAATCGCCGCACTTGTCAGCCAGGGTAAATCCAACGCTCTGACCGCTTCGGCGCTGACGCAAAACGCCGGTTTCCAGGGGGTTGGCGGTATCTTCCGCCTGCGGCCGAACGGTACGAATGAACGCGGTCTGGCTGTCGCCACGATCCAAAATAAACAGGTAGTAGTGATTGACCCTGCCCCACAAAGCTTCACAGGCGCCGGTTTCTGAGCAAACGGGTTTGAAGCTCACCCCCAGGGGTGAGCTGATCTGCCCGGCGGATGAAATTTTCGACAGCGCCGCCGTCATGGCACAGCTGTCGGAGGCCTTTGACAAGACCTCGGACAACGCAGCGCGGCGCAATGAGACCGTTCGCATCTTGCGTGATGCCCAGAAAGGTGGGCGCCAGGCCATTGCCGATGCCTTTGCCGAACGCCCGTTTGATGCACGGCCGCTGACCCATTCCTACACCTATCTGACCGATGGGCTGGTCTGTACCGCCATGAAGGTATCCAGCGAGGATCTGCACCCTCTGGCCACCCCGACACAGGGGGAAAGGATCGCTGTGCTGGCGGTGGGCGGGTATGGGCGCGGGGAAATGGCACCGTCCTCTGATGTCGACCTGCTGTTCCTGACGCCCTACAAAATCACCGCCTGGGCCGAGAGCGTGATTGAATCCATGCTGTATATCCTGTGGGATTTGCGGCTGAAGGTTGGCCATGCGTCCCGCACGATCAAGGATTGCCTGCGGCTTGGGGCCGAGGATTTCACCATCCGAACCTCGATGCTGGAACAGCGCTATCTGGCGGGGGACAGCAAACTGGCCGCCGAGCTGGACAACCGCCTGAAGGCTGACCTGTTCAAAGGCAGCGAGCGAGAGTTCATCGAAGCCAAATTGCAGGAACGCGATGAGCGTCACCAAAAACAGGGTGAGCGCTATATGGTCGAGCCCAATGTCAAAGAAGGCAAAGGCGGGCTGCGCGATCTGCAATCGCTCTACTGGATCGCGAAATACATCTATGGCGTTCAGGATGTGGCTGAACTGGTGCCTCTGGGCCTGTTTACGCCCGAAGAGTTTAAAACATTCGTAAAGGCCGAGGATTTCCTGTGGGCCGTCCGTTCGCATCTGCATCTGATCACCAGACGCCCGACCGAACAACTGACCTTTGACCTGCAAGTCGAGGTGGCCGACCGGATGGGTTATGAAGACCGGGCCGGGCGCCGCGCGGTCGAAGTGTTCATGCAGCGTTATTTCCGCGAGGCCACTTATGTCGGGGAATTGACGCGTATTTTCCTTACCAAGCTGGAAGCCTCGCATATGAAAGGTGAGGCCCTGCTTGAACGCATCTTCCGTCGCCGACCGCGGGTCAAGGCGGGCTATAGGGTGGTGCATGGTCGTCTGGACGTGGCCGATCCCGAGAAATTCCTTGCCGACAAGGTGAACCTGCTGCGTCTGTTCGAAGAAGGTTTGCGCACCGGCATGCTGATCCACCCAGACGCGATGCGGTTGGTGACCGCGAACCTGGACCTGATCGACGAAGATATGCGCGAAAACCGCGAGGCGCGGCGCATCTTCCTTGATCTGATGCTGAAACACGGCAACCCCGAACGCGCCCTGCGGCGGATGAACGAACTGGGGGTGCTGTCCGCCTTTCTGCCCGAGTTCGAGCCCATCGTGGCGATGATGCAGTTCAACATGTATCACAGCTATACGGTGGACGAGCACACCATCCAATGTATCGTTAACCTCGCCCAGATCGAACGCGGAGAACTGATTGAACCGCTGCCGCTGGTGTCGTCCATTCTGAAAGGCGGTGTGAACCGCAAGGTGCTGTATGTTGCGTTGTTGTTGCATGACATCGCCAAGGGACGACCCGAAGATCACTCGATCCTCGGCGCGCAAATCGCCCGTAAGGTTGCGCCCCGGCTTGGGCTGAACAAGGCGGACTCGGAAACCGTGGAATGGCTGGTGCGGTATCACTTGTTGATGTCGGACATGGCGCAAAAGCGCGACATCTCAGACCCGCGCACTGTGCGCGATTTTGCCAAAGCGGTGAAAACGGTCAAACGGCTGGACCTGCTGACAGTGCTGACGGTCTGCGATATTCGCGGGGTTGGGCCGAACACGTGGAACAACTGGAAAGCCACACTTTTGCGCGCCCTGCACGCCGAAACCAAGCGTGCGCTTGAAACCGGGATGGAGGACCTCAACCGCGCCAATCGCGGGACCGAGGCCAAAAAAGCCCTGCGCAACGCGTTGTCGGATTGGTCCAAGGCGGACCTCAAGACCGAAACTGGTCGGCATTACCCGCCTTATTGGCAGGGCCTGAACCTGCACACCCAAGTCGAGTTTGCCGAGATGCTGCGGGCGCTGGAACACAGCGGTGATCCGGGTGAGGTAGAAATCCGCATGCAACCGGACGAAGACCGGGACGCCACACGGGCCTGTTTCGCAATGGGCGATCACCCCGGTATCTTTGCGCGAATTGCGGGTGCTCTGGCGCTGGTCGGGGCCAACGTGGTGGATGCGCGCAGCTACACCACCAAAGACGGTTATGTAACCGATGCCTTCTGGATTCAGGACACCGAAGGCCACCCGTTCGAGGCCAGCCGCCTGCCACGCCTGGCCCAGATGATCCGAAAGACACTCAAGGGTGAGGTTGTTGCCCGCGATGCGCTGAAATCGCGCGACAAGATCAAGAAACGCGAACGCGCCTTTAACGTGCCGACCCATATCACCTTTGATAATGATGGGTCCGAGATTTACACGATCATCGAGGTCGATACCCGCGACCGTCCGGGTCTGCTCTATGACCTGACCCGAACGTTGGCCGCAGCCAATGTCTATATCGCCAACGCAGTGATCGCGACCTATGGCGAACAGGTGGTCGACACCTTTTACGTCAAGGACATGTTTGGACTAAAATACCATGCGGAAGGCAAACAGCGCACGCTTGAAACCAAACTGCGCAAAGCCATCACCGAAGGCGCCGAGCGCGCGGCCTCATGAAGCAGATCCGGTTGTTTTCAGGCCTGTTCACGGTCGGGTTCTGGACGCTGGCCAGCCGGATTCTGGGCTTTTTGCGGGAAATCCTGCTGACGGCTTATATCGGTCCGGGTCCGGTGATGGATGCTTTTGTAGCAGCCTTCCGTCTGCCAAACATGTTCCGCCGTTTCTTTGCCGAAGGCGCGTTCAACGCGGCCTTTGTGCCGATGTTTTCCAAGCGGCTGGAAGGCGAGGAAAATGCCCAAGGCTTTGCGCAGGACGCCTTCAATCTGTTGGCCGTGGCGGTACTGGCGCTGGTCGGGCTGGCAATGGTGTTCATGCCCGCGCTGGTCTGGATCACGGCCGAAGGGTTTCACGGTGATGAACGGTTCGATCTGGCCGTGGACTATGGATATGTGGTGTTCCCTTACATCCTGTTCATGTCGCTGGCGGCGCTGTTCTCGGGTGTTTTGAACGCGACGGGTCGCTTTGCCGCCGCCGCCGCCGCACCCGTATTGCTGAACATCTTTGCCTGCACGGCCCTGATCGCCGGGGCAGCCGCTGGAGGCGAGGTGATCCGTTGGCTGATCGCCGTCATTCCCGTGGCCGGGGTCGCACAGCTGGCGCTGGTCTGGGTGGCGACCGAGCGTGCAGGCATTCGCATCCGGCCCGGCCTGCCGAAACTCAGCCCCGAGATGCGCCGCATGGTGCGCATCGCCGTTCCGGCGGCACTGGCAATGGGCGTCACTCAGATCAATCTGGTGGTGGGGCAATTGGTAGCCTCGAAAACCGAAAAGGCGATCAGCTGGCTGTTCGCGGCTGACCGGTTGTATCAACTGCCGCTGGGCGTGGTGGGCATTGCCGTCGGCATCGTGCTGCTGCCCGATCTGTCCCGCCGCCTGCGCGCCGGGGACAAGGACGGCGCCCGCAACGCATTTTCCCGCGCAGGTGAGTTCACGCTGTTGCTGACCATACCGTCGACCGTGGCGTTTGTGATCCTGCCAAACCCGATGGTCTCGGTCCTGTTCGAACGTGGCCAATTCAGCGCCGAGGACACCGCGGCCACAGCGCTGGCAGTGGCAATTTACGGAATCGGCCTTCCTGCCTTTATGCTGCAAAAGCTGCTGCAACCGCTGTATTTCGCACGTGAGGATACGCGGTCCCCGTTCCGCTATGCAGTGGTTGCAATGGTCGTGAATGCCGGGCTGGCCTTTGGTCTCTATCCGCTGGTGGGTTGGATCGCACCGGCCATTGCGGCGTCGGCTGCCGGGTGGGCTATGGTCGGTCTGCTGATCCTCGGCGCGCGACGCATGGGTGAAGAGGCGCGGTTCGACGACCGCTTCAAACACCGAGCATGGCGCATCGTGGCCGCGTCGCTGGGGATGGGTGTCGTTCTATACGCCGCCATTCACCTGTTCGGCTGGGCATTCGAACTGTCCGGCTGGCGTTATCTGGCGCTGATCATCCTGATCAAGATTGCCGCGGCCACCTATTTCTTTCTGGGCCACCTGTTTGGCGCTTTCGAGGTGTCAGAGTTCCGCAAAGCCTTGCGTCGGTCGTGATCAGTCGCGGCGAATGCGCCGCACGATCCGCGCCCAGCCACCCGGGGCAAGCAGGAACGAAAGGCCAAAGCCTGTGGCAAACCCGCCCAGATCGGCCACCCAGTCAGACGTACCGCCGAACAGCAGGCCGAACACCAGTTGAATCCCCATCAGGGCCGCGATCAAACCAAAGGCGCGGTGCTGGTTTTCGCCAACCAATGACAGTTTGCGCCATAGCAACCACGTGAATGCGCCGATCAGGCCATAGACAGGCGGGAACCCTCCGACAAGCGGGTATTGGGGGTCCAGCAACAGTGCATAGGCCAGTGCCCCGCCCACGCCAGACAGCACGAAGATCACCAACATCTGAAACCCGCCAAAGACCTCGGCCACCATCTTGCCCATGGCCAACAGGAAGACGCAGACAAAAACGGCCTGCGTGAAAGAGCCCGACACGAAGGGGTAGGTCACGAAACGCATGACATGTTCGAACGGCCAGCGCCCGTTCTCGACCATCCAATCAAAGATATCAGGCGAAAACGAATAGCTCTGCAGCGCATCCAGCCGCCATCCCACCGCCGACGGACCGCCGATCAGCCCGCGTGTTCCCAGGGTAAAGGCCAGTTCCACCCCCATAATGAACAGCACCAAGGCCACCACAACGGGAGGCAAAGGGTTCACGGCGGGTGTATAATTCTCACTGCTCATTGGGCTGGCCTTTCGCGGCGGTTGACGTCCCTTAGCCTCATGGGTAAGCGACGGGGGCTGATTTTTCCAGACGGGAGTTCCCTTCGATGACCGAGACCCAGTTCACACCGCGCGTGTTTTCCGGCATCCAGCCGTCGGGAAACCTGCATCTTGGCAACTATCTGGGTGCGCTCAAGCGGTTTGTGGATATGCAGCAGCCGGACATGGAGACCATCTATTGCATGGTCGATCTGCACGCGATCACAGTCTGGCAGGACCCCAAGGAACTGGCCCATTCGACGCGCGAACTGTGCGCTGGTTTCATCGCTGCCGGTCTCGACCCGGATAAATCGATCCTGTTCAACCAAAGCCAGGTGCCTGAGCATGCGCAATTGGCGTGGATCTTCAACTGCGTCGCCCGCATGGGCTGGATGCAGCGGATGACCCAGTGGAAGGACAAGGCCGGAAAGAACCAGCAAAACGCTTCGTTGGGTCTGTTCGCCTATCCGTCGCTGATGGCCGCCGACATCCTGACCTATCACGCAACGCATGTGCCGGTTGGCGACGACCAGAAACAGCATCTTGAGCTGACGCGCGATATCGCGATCAAGTTTAACCATGATTACGGCGTCGATTTCTTTCCGATCACCGAACCTGTGATCGAAGGGGCCGCGACCCGTGTCATGAGCCTGCGCGACGGGTCCAAAAAGATGTCCAAGTCCGACCCCTCGGACATGAGCCGCATCAACATGACGGACGACGCCGACACGATCGCCAAGAAGATTCGCAAAGCCAAGACCGACCCGGATGCGCTGCCATCCGAGATCGATGGTCTGGAAGACCGCCCCGAGGCGCGCAATCTGGTGAACATCTATGCCGCGCTCAGCGATCAGACGGTCGATCAGGTGCTCGCCGATGTTGGCGGTAAACAGTTCGGTGAATTCAAACCGATGCTTGCAGAACTGGCGGTGGAAAAACTGGCACCGATTTCGTCCGAAATGGCCCGCCTGATGGGCGAAGAAGCCGAGATTGACCGGATTCTGGGCAAGGGTGCGGAAAAGGCCCGCGCGATTGCCGCGCCGATCCTGCAGCAGACTTACGAAATTGTGGGCATGGTCAGCTCAAAACAAGGCTGATTGCGCTGGACGTTACCGCAGCGCCTTCCTAGGTTTGCGCAAAGCGTGGGAGGGCGTCATGGCAGTCGGCAAGAACATCCGCACCTATTTCGAGGGTCAGTGGCATGACGGGGATGCCCCGATCATGCGCGCGGCCGATCACGGTGCTTGGCTGGGATCGTCAGTCTTCGACGGTGCGCGCTATTTCGACGGCATGGCCCCGGATCTTGAGGCACATTGTGCCCGCGTGAATCGCTCAGCCGAGGCACTGATGCTGACCCCGTTTGTCTCAACCCAGCAGATGGTCGAGATCATCCGCGAGGGGTTGGCTTCTTACGGACCGAACTCAGCCGTCTATATCCGCCCGATGTATTGGGGCATCGACGGCGACGCGACCGCCATTGTCCCACAGGAAAACAGCACTGGTTTTGCCATCTGCCTGGAAGAGATCCCGATGGCGCCCGAGACCGCCTCGGTCACGCTGGGTACCACAAAATTCCGCCGTCCGGTTCTGGAATCGTCGGTGGTGAATGCCAAGGCCGGGTGCCTGTACCCCAACAATGCGCGCATGCTGCAAGAGGTTCGCGCCAAGGGGTTCTCGAATGCGCTGGTCGCGGACGCACTGGGCCACGTGGCCGAAACTGCAACCGCCAACATCTTCATGGTCCGTGACGGAGAGGTGTTTACCCCAACCCCCAACGGCACCTTCCTGGCTGGCATCACCCGCGCGCGTCACATTGAAAACCTGCGCGCCGACGGGACGGTCGTTCACGAAGCCATCCTTGGCTTTGACGATTTCCACAAGGCGGATGAGGTCTTTATGACCGGCAACATGAACAAGATCACCCCGGTCACCGCGCTGGAGGATACGCAATATCAAATCGGCCCCATAGCCCGCCGTGCGCGCGAGCTGTATTGGGACTGGGCACTAAGCACCCGCTAAACAGCCGCTTATTGCCAGCACGCAAATGGTCGGGCATGATCGCCTGAAATATACGAGGACACTTCATGCGCAAATTCTTGGTCGTTCTGGATGACAGTCGCGAATGCCTGAACGCGATGCGTTTTGCCGCTATGCGCGCAGCCCACACCGGCGGTGGCGTTACAATCCTATCGGTCATTCCGCCGGATGAGTTCAACCATTGGATCGGCGTGGCCGAGGTAATGCGCGAGGAAGCACGCGAGCGTATTCACGCCCATTACGAGGTGTTCGCCAAGTGGATGCGCGACAAGCAAAACATCGACCCCGAACTGGCCATCCGCGAAGGTGAGCCGGTCGCCGAGATCATCGAACATGTGCAATCAGACCCCGAGATCGGGGTGCTGGTGCTAGGCGCAGGCGTTGAAAAGAAAGGCCCCGGGCCGCTGGTGACGCAACTGACCAAGAATTCGGGCAACCTGCCAATTCCGATCACCATCGTTCCTGGTGATCTGAGCAAGGAAAAGCTGGAAGAAATCACCTAAAAGGGCACCCATGCAGCGCAGCATCCAGTTCTGGTTCGAATTCGCATCCACATACTCTTACCTAAGTGCGATGCGAATCGAGGATCTGGCTGCGCAGAACGGGGTGTCAGTTGAATGGCATCCCTTTTTGCTAGGTCCGATTTTCGCCGCGCAGGGCTGGGACAATTCGCCGTTCAACATCTATCCCGCCAAAGGTCGTTATATGTGGCGCGATATGGAACGGTTGTCGGCCCAGCGGGGGTTGCGATTTGCCCGGCCTGACCCCTTTCCCCAGAATGGCCTGAAAGCTGCGCGGCTAGTGATGACGATTGAAACCCACCCTCAACGGGCTGCCTTTGTTCGGGCCGTCTATGCCGCCGAATTCGTTGATGGCCTCAATATCTCGGACGACAAGGTGCTGATCGACTGCCTGTCCCAAGCCAGCCTGCCCCCAGAAACGCTGGCCGGCTGTCAAGACCCGGATATCAAGGCGGCCTTGATCCAACAGACTCAGACCGCGCAGGCCAAGGGGATTTTCGGGGCGCCAAGCTTTCTAGTGGGGGATGAACTGTTCTGGGGCGATGACCGGCTGGATGCGGCGATGCAACTGGCGGCAGAAATTTAGAATGGTTCCAAATCTTGACTTCCCCGGCCCGGACCCGCATATCAGGTACAACTGAAACGGAGCCGTGACATGTTCATCCAGACCGAATCCACGCCGAACCCTGCAACGCTGAAATTCCTGCCCGGTCAGCCGGTGCTGGAAGCGGGCACTGCAGACTTTCCTTCGGCGGAAGCCGGGGAAAAATCACCCTTGGCGAAACGGATTTTTGCAGTGTCTGGTGTCACCGGCGTGTTCTTTGGCAATGATTTCGTCACCGTGACCAAATCGGATGACGTTCAGTGGGATCACATCAAACCGGCCATTCTGGGCGCTGTGATGGAGCATTTTCAGTCCGGTCAGCCGGTATTGGGTGAAGATGCTGTTGATGGGTCAGGTCACGCAGAACATTTCGGCGAGGATGCCGAAGTGGTCAATCAGATCAAGGACCTGCTGGATACGCGCGTGCGCCCGGCGGTGGCGCAGGATGGGGGTGACATCACGTTCCACGGGTTCGACCGGGGCGTTGTTTACCTGCACATGCAAGGCGCTTGCGCGGGCTGCCCGTCCTCGACCCTGACGCTGAAAATGGGAATTGAGAACCTGCTGCGCCACTACATCCCGGAAGTGACCGAGGTTCGCCCCGTTGCTGTCTGACCCGATCATTTTGGCATTTGACACATCGGCCGCGCATTGCGCGGCCGCTTTGCTACATGGCGACACGATTGTCGCTTCGCGCGTTGAGCCCATGTCACGCGGGCAGGCAGAACGGTTGATGCCGCTGTTAGAAGAGATTCTGGCCGAGGCGGATTGCACGTGGCGCGATCTGACCGCCATTGGAGTCGGGATCGGGCCGGGGAATTTTACCGGCATCCGTATCTCGGTTTCGGCTGCGCGGGGATTGGCGTTGGGACTTGGTATCCCGGCTGTTGGAGTTACCGGTTTTGATGCCTTGGCCGAAATCGGGGATGGGATTCCCGCGATCCGCGCACCCCGCGAGCAAGTCTATGTCGCGCTGCCCGGTCAGGACCCCGCACTGATGGCGCAGGAACAGGCAGAATCACTTGGAAATCTGATTCTGAATGATGACGCCGATGTGCTGGTCAACGCCCTTGCCCGGCTGACAGCGCAAAGATGGTCCACCACGACCCAGCCCCCTGCCCCGTTATATGTGCGCCCGGCTGATGCGGCCCCGTCAAAGGACTCACCACCGGTTCTGCTGGACGGATGACCCCGCAAGAATTGGCTCATACCCATACGGCAGCCTTCACGCAGTCGCGCCCGTGGACGGAATCAGAATTTGCTGATCTTCTGACCAATCGGTTCACGCATGTCATTGGTAACGCTGACTGTTTTGCCATGTTTCAAGTCACTGCAGGTGAAGCTGAACTGCTGACAATCGCCACCCACCCCAATAGTCAGCGCCAAGGTCTTGCCCTGCGCCTCATGCAGGACTGGCACGCAAAAGCCAAAGCTTTGGGCGCAACCCGCGCCTTTCTGGACGTTGCGGCAGACAATCACCCGGCTATCGCGTTGTACCAGCGCTGTGGATACACAACCTGCGGCCTGCGCAAGGGTTACTATCTGCGCGAAAACGCTGAGAAAATCGACGCCATTGTCATGGTCTGCGCCTTGACCTGACCGACGCCTCTTAATTTTTTCGACCATTTGGTCAAGAATCAGTTGACCGCACCGGTTGCAAACACCCTTAATTCCCGCCATCACAACAGTTATGCTCGCTCACAGTGAGTAATCGGGGCTATCTTGACCCCGACCAACAATAACAAACGGGAGTATGAAATGACCCTGATGAAATCCTTGATGGGCGCTGCCGCCGCCGTCGCGTTGACCGCGGGTGCGGCCCTGGCTGAACCAGCCCTGATCTTCGACCTGGGTGGCAAGTTTGACAAATCGTTCAACGAAGCAGCCCATAATGGGGCATCACGTTGGGCGGAACAGACCGGTAAGACTTATCGCGAAATCGAACTGCAGTCTGAAGCCCAGCGTGAACAAGCCCTGCGTCGTTTTGCCGAAGCTGGCCTGAACCCAATCATCACCATGGGTTTCGCGATGGCTGATCCGCTGGCGGCTGTCGCGGGCGACTATCCCGACACCAAATTCGTTGCAGTTGATGTGAATTGGCTAGATGCTCCAAACGTGCGTCAGATCGGCTTTGCCGAGCATGAGGGTTCCTATCTGGTTGGAATGATGGCTGCGATGGCATCTAAGACCGGAACAGTTGGCTTCATCGGTGGCATGGATATTCCGCTGATCCGTCACTTTGGCTGCGGTTACGCGCAAGGCGCCAAAGCCGTGAACCCAGACATCAATATCGTTGCCAACATGACTGGTACCACCCCATCGGCATGGAACGACCCGGTCAAGGGCTCCGAACTGACCAAGGCACAGATCAGCCAGGGTGCTGACGTCATCTATGCTGCTGCGGGCGGCACCGGTGTGGGCGTTCTGCAGACCGCCGCCGATGAAGGCATCCTTTCGATCGGTGTGGACAGCAACCAGAACCACCTGCATCCGGGCAAGGTTCTGACCTCGATGCTGAAGCGCGTGGACGTGGCCGTTTATGACGCCATGAAGGCTGGCGAGGATCTGCAAACCGGCGTTTTCGCCATGGGTCTGGCCGAAGAGGGTGTGGGCGTCGCCATGGATGAATACAACGCTGAACTAGTTACGGAAGAGATGAGCTCGGCCGTTGCAGATGCACGCAGTGACATCATCAACGGAAACGTCACCGTCGTCAGCTATTACGAGAACGACAGCTGCCCGGCACTGCAGTTCTGATATCGCGTGGGGCGGGGGTTGATCCTCCGCCTCATTCCCACTTGGCCGCAGCGTTCGCGGCCTTTTCGGCAATTGAGGACACGACATGACAGTCCCCGCCATTGAGCTCAAAGGGATTTCCAAAGCCTTTGGGCCGGTTCAGGCCAACAAAGACATTTCCATCAGCGTCGTCCCTGGCACGATCCACGGGATCATCGGTGAAAACGGTGCGGGCAAATCCACGCTGATGAGTATTCTCTACGGTTTCTACAAAGCCGACAAAGGTGAGATTTGGATCAACGGGACCAAGACCGACATCCCCGACAGTCAGGCGGCGATTGCGGCGGGCATCGGGATGGTGTTCCAGCATTTCAAGCTGGTTGAGAATTTCACGGTTCTGGAAAACATCGTTCTGGGCGCCGAAGATGGCGGGCTGCTGGCTCCGTCTTTGTCCAAGGCTCGCAAGGAACTGAAAGAGCTGGAAGAAGAATACGAGCTGTTCGTTGACCCAGACAAGCGCATTGACGAAATCGGCGTGGGGATGCAGCAACGGGTCGAAATCCTCAAAGCCTTGTATCGCAAGGCCGAGATTTTGATTTTGGACGAACCGACCGGCGTTCTGACCCCGGCCGAGGCCGATCAGCTGTTCCGCATTCTCGACCGTCTGCGGGCCGAAGGGAAGACGATCATCGTGATCACCCACAAGCTGCGCGAGATCATGGAAAACACCGATACAGTCTCGGTGATGCGGCGCGGGCAGATGACGGCGACAGTAAAAACCGCCGAAACCAGCCCCGAGGAGCTGGCCGAGCTGATGGTAGGCCGCAAGGTTCTGCTGCAAGTCGACAAGGTTCCTGCAAAACCCGGCAAACCCATTCTTGAGGTCGAAAACCTGCGCGTCTTCGATTCAGCGGGCGTTGAGCGGGTCAAGGGTATCGACTTGACGGTCCGCGCGGGTGAGATCGTCGGCATCGCCGGTGTTGCGGGTAATGGCCAGTCGGAACTGCTTGAGGTTTTGGGCGGGATGCGGCCTGGAAAAGGGTCGATCAAGCTGAATGGTGAACCGCTGGCGCTTAGTGGGCATGGGTCTGACGGTCAGGCGCGGCGTGCGCAGCATATCGCTCACGTCCCCGAGGATCGTCAGCGCGAGGGCCTGATCATGGATTTCCACGCGTGGGAAAACGTGGCGTTCGGCTATCACCGCGACCCTGCCTATAAACGCGGTCTGTTCATGGACAATGCCGCCCTGCGCGCGGATACCGAGCGCAAAATTGAAAAGTTCGATGTGCGCCCGCCCAATGGCTGGCTGACCGCCAAAAGCTTTTCAGGCGGCAACCAGCAGAAAATCGTCGTCGCGCGCGAGATCGAGCGGAACCCCGATCTGTTGCTGGTCGGCCAGCCGACACGCGGTGTGGATATCGGCGCGATCGAATTCATTCACAAACAAATCGTCGCCCTGCGCGATCAGGGGAAGGCAATCCTGCTGGTCTCGGTCGAGTTGGAGGAGATCTTCTCGCTGTCCGATCGGATCGCGGTAATGTTCGACGGACATATTATGGGCGAACGCCTGCCCCATGAGACAGATGAAAAAGAACTGGGCCTGCTGATGGCCGGTGTTGCGGAAGAGGCCGCGTGAAGCATGGATAAAATGCCCAAATGGGCCGATGTCGTTCTGATCCCGCTGATCAGTCTGATACTGGCCGCTATCCTTTCGGCGCTGGTTATTCTGGCCATTGGTGAGAACCCGGTTGAAGCGGTGAATCTGATGGTTACCGGCGCGCTGGGGTCGACTTATGGCTGGGGCTATACGCTCTATTACGCGACCAATTTCATGTTCACCGGGCTGGCGGTGGCTGTGGCGTTCCACGCGCGGCTGTTCAACATCGGCGGCGAAGGCCAGGCCATGCTGGGCGGGCTTGGCGTTGCCATAGTGTGTCTGTACATCGACTGGCCGCATTGGAGCATTGCCCTGCTGGCCGCCTGTGCGGCGTCGATGCTGTTTGGGGCGGCATGGGCCGCAATCCCGGCCTATCTGCAAGCCAAACGTGGCAGTCATATCGTCATCACCACGATCATGTTCAACTTTATTGCGGCGGCCTTCCTGAACTATATGCTGGTCAATGTGATGCGCCCGCAGGGCTCGCAAGATCCTGCAACTGCACGCTTCCCCGAGGCCGTGCATCTGCCGACCTTCCAGTCGATGTTCTCGACCGCTGAAAACGCGGTGTTCAAGGGTGCGCCGGCCAATATCTCGTTCTTCGTCGCGATCCTGGCCTGTTTCGTGGTCTGGGCGCTGATCTGGCGGACGCGGCTGGGGTATGAAATCCGCGCCTATGGTCATTCCGAAACCGGCGCTGTTTATGCCGGTATCTCGCCCGTACGCATCACTATCGTCGCCATGCTGATCTCGGGTGCGTTGGCCGGGTTGATGGCGACCAACAACGTGATGGGAGAGGCTGAACGGCTGGTACTCAACTCGACCGAAGGTGCGGGTTTCATCGGGATTGCCGTGGCGCTGATGGGCCGGTCGCACCCGTTCGGCGTGTTTGTGGCGGCCCTTTTATTCGGGTTCCTGTACCAGGGCGGTGCCGAATTGGCGCTGTGGACCTCGATCCCGCGTGAGCTGATCGTGGTTATTCAAGCGCTGGTGATCCTGTTTACCGGGGCACTGGACAACATGGTGCGCATGCCGCTTGAGAAACTGTTCCTCGGTCTGCGGAAGGGGGCCGAGTGATGGAGATTTTCGTAACACTCATTCAGGTTTTTGATTCAACGATCCGTCTGGCAACACCGCTTTTACTGGCATGTCTGGCCGGGTTGTATTCGGAACGCGCGGGTATTTTCGACATAGGGCTGGAAGGCAAGATGTTGATGGCGGCGTTTTTCTCGGCGGCGATTGCGGCAGTGACCGGGTCTGTCTGGTTGGGCCTGCTGGCGGGGATCGGATCCTCGCTGATTTTGTCCGGCTTGCACGGGCTCGCTTCGATCACCTTCAGGGGCAATCAGCTGATCTCGGGCGTTGCCATCAACTTTCTGGCCTCGGGCCTGACTGTTCTGATTGCGCAGAGCTGGTTCAAACAGGGCGGGCGCACGCCTTCTCTCTTTGGCGGTGGACGGTTCGAATCTGCAGAGTTTCCTTATGCAATCGGCCCCGAAGATGCTGAACTGTCGGGAAAACCGGTTTCTGAACTGATGTCTGACACAAATTCGTTTCACATGGTGTATTCCGAACTACTCTCGGGTCATTCGATATTGGTCTATGTGGCGTTTCTGATGGTGCCATTGACATGGTGGATTCTGTATCGCACCCGGTTCGGCTTGCGCCTGCGCGCGGTGGGTGAAAATCCGGCTGCGGTGGATACCGCAGGTGTCTCGGTTGTCGGCCTGAGATTTGCGGCCGTTGCCATCTGCGGCGTGCTGTGTGGGATCGCCGGGGCCTATCTGGCCACTGCCCTGCAGGCCGGGTTCGTCAAGGAAATGACCGCCGGTCGCGGGTTCATCGCTTTGGCCGCGCTGATCTTTGCGAAATGGCGGCCTTGGCATGCGATGTGGGCTTGCCTGCTGTTCGGTCTGCTACAGGCGATTGCGCTGCGTTTCCAGAACATCGACCTGGGCGGCGTGGTTATCCCGGTACAGGCCATGGATGCCCTGCCCTATATCCTGACGGTGGTTATTCTGGCCGGGTTCGTAGGCAAAGCCGTCCCGCCACGCGCCGGTGGCGAACCCTATGTGAAAGAGCGCTGATAAGTCCAGTTTAAGACTCATTTCAGTCCTGTTCGCTGCAGAGCGGCATGCAGAGTTGATTTTGCATGCCGCAACCGCTCTAAGGGGGTATGTGTTTGTTTCCTGTGATAGCCAAGATCGGATTCGTTCCTGTCACGGTGGCAAACGCACAAAAACGTCTCGGTTCCGGGGTCCGTTTTTCAATTCAGCCAGATCGGCTTGTCGATCACGCAGCCCGCGCGATCGGCAGGTTGGTATTCGCCATACGGCCGCATTGCGCGCGCAGTATTAAAGCCTCATCCCTGTGGTATGAGACGGGCCGGATCACTTTGTGTGACGCGTCTGACCTCATCCGGTAAATACACATGCAGATCTACCTTCCAATCGCCGAAGTCTCCGTCAACGCCTTTTTGCTGCTGGGGCTGGGTGGGATGGTTGGCATCCTGTCGGGCATGTTCGGTGTAGGCGGCGGGTTTCTGATGACGCCGCTGCTGTTCTTCATCGGCATCCCCCCCGCTGTCGCCGTCGCAACCGAAGCCAACCAGATCGTCGCCTCGTCCTTTTCCGGTGTATTAGCGCATTTTCGACGAAAGACCGTAGATCTGAAAATGGGCACGGTCTTATTGATCGGGGGCTTAATGGGTGCGGCCCTTGGGGTGGTGGTGTTCAACTATCTCAAAAGCCTGGGCCAGGTCGATCTGCTTGTCACGTTATGCTACGTCGTCTTCCTTGGCGTCGTTGGTGGCCTGATGTTCATCGAAAGCTTGCGGGCACTGCGCAAGGCCAAAAAGGGCGGCGGCGCACCAGCAAAACGGCGCCAGCGTGGCTGGGTTCATGCGATGCCGTTCAAAATGCGCTTTCGCACTTCGGGCCTGTATATCTCGGTCATTCCCCCAATTCTGGTCGGGCTTTGCGTCGGTGTACTGGCGGCCATCATGGGCGTCGGCGGCGGCTTTATTATGGTGCCTGCAATGATCTATCTACTGGGCATGCCCACCAAGGTGGTGGTTGGAACATCCTTGTTTCAGATTATCTTCGTGACCGGCTTTACCACCATGCTGCACGCAACCACGAACTTTACGGTTGATGTTGTTCTGGCCGTTCTGCTGCTGGTCGGCGGTGTCGTGGGCGCGCAGATTGGAACAGTGATTGGCGCGAAGATGCCCGCCGAGCAGTTGCGCGTGCTGCTGGCAGCCCTGGTTCTGGTGGTCTGCGGCAAGCTGGCACTGGACTTATTGATCGAACCATCCGAGCTGTATTCCATTGGCAGCGAAGGAGGGCACTGATCATGCTGAAACGCTTGATTGCCCTGCTGGTTTTCTGCTGCTCACCAGCTCTTGCGCAAGAAGAGCAGGTGGTGCTGGGTCTCAGCCAGGACCGGGTAGCCATTACCGCGACATTCGATGGTTCTGAAATCCTGATCTTCGGTGCCGTCAAACGAGAAGCACCGATCCCCGCCGGCCCACCGCTTGAGGTGATCGTGACTGTGGCCGGGCCGTCCAGCCCAGTGACAGTCCGGCGCAAGGAACGCAAACTGGGCATCTGGGTCAACACTGACAGCGTTCTGGTCGACCTTGCGCCAAGTTTCTACGCCGTCGCCACAAGCGGGCCGCTGGATAATATCCTTTTGGACACCGAGGACCTGAGATACCGGATTTCAATCGAACGCGCCATCCGATCGGTCGGGGCGGCCATGCATATCCGAGGCGCGCAGGATTTTGCAGATGCCGTGGTGCGCATTCGCGAGGATGAGGGGCTGTATTCCATTCGCGAAAACACAGTGGCCGTGGATGAGCAAACCCTGTTCCGCACCTCAATTGCAATGCCTGCCGACCTGACCGAAGGCGACTATGCTGCGCGCATCTTCCTGACCCGCGGCAAAGAGGTGATCTCGGAATTCGAGACAACCATCGACGTGCGCAAAGTGGGGCTGGAGCGGTTTTTGTACAACATGTCCCGACAGCAACCTGTGTGGTACGGGCTGATGTCACTGGTCATTGCGATTGCAGCGGGCTGGGGGGCGTCGACTGCGTTCCGATTGCTGCGTGAAAACTAACCCCTAACCGCGCCCGATATAGGGCATCGTTGTTGCCATCACGGTCATGAACTGCACATTCGCCTCGGGCGGCAGGGTCGCCATATGCAGCACCGAGCGTGCTGCATCTTCAACCGCCATGGTCGGGTCTGGCGTCTGACCGGCCTCAACTGCGGCATCCACCAGTCCCTGTACCATCTGCGTGCGCGCGTTGCCGATGTCGATCTGACCGCAAGCAATTCCGAGGTCCCGCCCGTCCAGCGACAGACTGCGAGTCAGACCGGTGATGGCATGTTTCGTGGTCGTGTAGTGCACCGAGTTCGGGCGCGGCACATATGCGGCAATCGAGCCGTTGTTGATGATGCGCCCGCCATGCGGCGACTGATGGCGCATGATCCGAAAAGCCTCGCGCGCGCATAGGAACATGCCGTTCAGATTGACGTTGACGGTTTGATACCAATCCTCCAGCGCGATCTCGTCGATGGTTCCGCCGGGCGCAAAGATGCCCGCATTGTTGAACAACGCGTCCAACCGGCCAGCCTTTTCCTGAAACGCGCCAAAGGCCGCATGGACCGCATCCGCGTCCGTTACATCCGCAACCAATGGGATCGCGTTTGTGCGATCCTTGGCCATTTCGTGCAACGTATCGGCGCTGCGCGCCAACAGGCCCACTGTCCAGCCTTCGTTCAAGAACAATTCCGCCGTGGCCCGCCCAATGCCCGAGCTTGCGCCGGTTACTATGATGGATGTCATGTATCTTCAGCCTCCAATGTCAAGGACGCCGCCGGAACCGCGCGCAGATCATCCACACGCAGCGGATGGGTGGGCTTGGCCAGACGGTTGCGCACAACCCAGATCAACCGCTCTTGCGCGCGGGTGATGGCGACATAGGCCAGCCGCTTCCAAAGCGGCTGCCCGGCCTCGGTCCTGCCCATGCGGGCGGCGGCGTAAATATCCGGTGCAAAGACCTGTACCGTGTCCCATTGCGAGCCCTGCGCCTTGTGAATGGTTACCGCCGCGCCATGCAGAAAGGTGGCACCCATGCGGGCGGCGAAGGGGATAAAGGGTTCTTCTTCATCCGGCTTTTCGATCTTGACGATCGAGGCCGCACTGACCTGTGGGTCCTCGGCGCCCATCACGTGCAGGCGTGAAAAGCCCGGCTTGCGCCCTGGTCCCAAATAGATGACTTGCGCGCCTTTGATCAGCCCGCGCGCCTCAAGGTCCAAACGTTTCTTGCGGTGTTTCAACGGCAGTTCGATGCCATCACAGATCAGTGGTTCACCTTCCAGCAGCTCGGTCTCCGGCGCGCCGTGAACTTGCCGAAACGCCTGAATCAACCGAATACGTGTGGCGTTGCGCCAGACCAGAACCGGGCTGCGGGCCATCAGATCAACCTCGACCCGCTGACCCCAGACCACGCGGTCATCCTGACGGGCGGTTTGTTCTATAAGACGTTCGAAATCCTCGAACCCCATCTTGGGGTCCGCCAGCGCGTGGGCCAGGTCCAGGATAGGATTGTCCGCCTCTTGCCGGTGGACCCGGTGCAGGATCTGTTTGCGCGGCTCGGGCAAAGCGTCAAACACCATGCTACCCGATTGATTGACGGGGGCCAGCTGCGCAGGGTCACCAAATAACAACAAGGTCGGAAAAATCTCTTGCAGGTCCTCGAATTGCCGGTCGTCCAGCATCGAGGCCTCATCGACGAACCCGATATCCAAAGGCTCGTCCCGACGTTTCCAGCCGGTGATGAAATCGGACCCGCGCAATCCGGCGGCGGCCAAGGCACCAGGGATCGATTTATTATTCGCATAAAACGCCGCTGCACGGTCCAACGCCTCGTCCGTCAGACCTTCGATCTCGGGGCGTTCGTCATTGCCCGCCAGCCATTCGGCGATGCGTTCATATTCCGGGTCATAAACCGGGGTATAGAGAATGCGGTGAATGGTCGTTGCAGGGACCCCGCGCAGGCGCAACACGCTGGCGGCCTTGTTGGTGGGGGCCAGGATCGCAAGGCTACGCTTTTCCTTGGCTTTGCGGCTTTCGAAATCACCAGACACAATCTGAACACCGGTTTCGGCCAAGGCCTTGTACAGCTCGGCAAGCAACAGGGTCTTGCCCGAGCCAGCTTTGCCGATCACCGCCATCACACCGGATTTGCCATTGCCCGGCAATTTCAGCAGGGCATCATCATCCAGATCTACACCGGCTGATCGCAGCATTTCAGAGATGCTGTCATAGGCGGCCGCCTGGTCGTCAGAGAAGGTCACGGGGGGCAAAGACATGGCGCGACCCTACAGGGCCGCGCCAGCTATCACCAGAGAGGGATTGGGCTTTTCGTCTGATCAGGCCGACAGAGAAAAGCGATGCTGCCGTCCGATCCCGAATGCCGTCTTGAACCACAGCCGCGACAGCTCTCGCGGGATCCCCGCGCGTTCGGCCACGCGGTTGCAATCATCGGCAGAATAGGGCCACAGCCCGACCGAAATCTGATCACGCCCATGCCCTTCGGTCCCCAGAACCACCGGGGACGATCCGATCAGGCGGTAAATCCGAATCATGCGTGCATCAAAGACCCCGGCGATATGGGTCAGGCCGAACCCTTCCATCATCTCACCGCCGCTTAGCATGATGGCGCCTGCGGTGTGCGAGCTGGCCGTGCGCGACAGGCAGAACCTTGTGACCTCCCAAATCAGCGGGCTGCAGACTGGTTTGCCACCGGTCAGATGGCCGAACACCTCGTTCACCATGACCGGGCCGGTGGTCGGCAACACGCGCATTGAGCCTCCATGACTGCCGTCTTCTTCTTCCCAGATGACATAAAGCGGGTTCAGATCGTCATACCGATCCCGCTCTTCCCCTTTTTCGTTAACGTGTACGTCCCAACCCAACCGGGTTTTGAACTGATCCGCGCGATCCCGGAACATCCCTTCGGCCAGATCCGGAAACTTGTGCAGCTCATCCGCATACAAATAGCGCAACATGACTTTTTTCCCCTTGTCGTCCTGTGCAGGAACGAAGGGGGTACAAAGTCATAGTTAATTTCCCGTTCTGAGGGCGCGCGCCTCTTAAACCACTATTAATCCTCGGCTGAGCGCTGTGGCGATGGCGTGAGTGGTGTTCTGCGCCCCAAGCTTCGCCCGGGCGCCTTCGATATAGACCCGTAGTGTATGTTCAGAGATAGACAGCGAATGGGCCACCTGGGCCCGGCTGTACCCCAGCGCCAGCAAGGTCATCGCGTCGACTTCGCGTGGCGACAGACTGCGGGCAGAGTCGGGCTGTCGATCAACTTCGAATTCCAGCGCTTTGCGGTTGAAATAATGCGCGATCAGGATCAGCTCACGACCATGACGCTCGATGAAACGCTGCCAGGTTTCATCATCACAGTTATGGTTGACCGTAAACAAGGCGAATTGCCCGTTCGGCCCCCGGATCGGGATGGAATAGCCTTGATTGCCGACACCGTGGCTTTGTGCGTCTTGCAGAAATGCCTTGGCCACTTTGCTGGACCAATCCAGCGTTTTCCAATCGACCGGGTGGAACCGCTGAAAGCACCCCAGGATGACCGGATCAATGCGGTGATAACTCTTTTCCAGATATCGCTCTGCCCAAGCGTCGGGATAGGTCGTATAGCCGTACTGATCCCCGGCACCATCGACCCAGTGGTATATAAGGTGCTCGACTTTCAGCCGGTCACGCAACCGGATTGCGACGCCACTTAATTCATCAAGCGTGCTGGTGTTTTCCAAGTCCTCCAGGACTTGGCTCATATCGAGTATTTTTCCCATCCGCCGGCGTCCGTACCTCAGCCTTCATGGACGCGATCTCGGCTGCGGCGATCAGCTTGGTGTCGTCCAGCTGTTCGGCCAGCGCGATCATACCATTCTCAACAGCGAAGGCGTTGAGGTCCGACAACACGTCCAGTATCCACTCATTCTGCGCCATCAGGGTCTCTCCGAAACGGTTAACGAAGGGTTAACACAACCATAACATGTGCAGTATTTTTTTGCCTATTCGCTGCTTTCTACTCCCCCAAAACAGTGGGGTTAATATCTATAACCCCTTAAAATGAATAGACTTACCCTTGAAAAAGTGACGCCCGCGAACCGTTAACACGATTCGCGGGCACCATTACCTGATTTTGGTGCGGTTCAACCGCGGGCGTCCAAAACCTCTTCCAGAGTGCGCATTCCGGTCTGCGGAGCTTGAACCAAGACCGACATGTTGCCCGGCTTATGCTCGTTGCGCATCATCTTCATGTGCGCATCGGGTAGTTCATTCCACGAGAACACCTCGGACATGCATGGGTCCAGGCGACGCTCGACCATCAGCTGGTTCGCAGCAGCCGCTTGTTTCAGATGCGCAAAGTGCGAACCCTGCAGACGCTTCTGGTGCATCCACATATAGCGCACGTCGAAGGTCAGGTTATAGCCGGTGGTGCCGGCGCAGATCACAACCATGCCGCCCTTTTTCACCACGAAGGTCGACACCGGGAAGGTGCTTTCGCCGGGGTGTTCAAACACCATGTCGACATTATTGCCCTTGCCGGTAATGTCCCAGATGGCCTTACCGAACTTGCGTGCTTCTTTGAACCAATCGGCATATTCCGGTGTGTTCACTGTGGGCAATTGGCCCCAGCAGTTAAAGTCTTTGCGGTTCAGAACACCCTTAGCACCCAGACCCATTACAAAGTCACGTTTGCTTTCGTCCGAGATCACGCCGATTGCGTTTGCACCCGCAGTGTTGATCAACTGGATTGCATATGAGCCCAGACCACCCGACGCACCCCAAACCAGAACGTTCTGGCCCGGCTTCAGATCGTGTGGTTCGTGACCGAACAGCATCCGGTATGCGGTGGCCAGCGTCAGCGTGTAGCAGGCGCTTTCTTCCCAGGTCAGGTGCTTGGGGCGCGGCATCAGCTGCTGTGCCTGAACATTAGTGAACTGAGCGAACGACCCGTCCGGCGTCTCATAGCCCCAGATCCGCTGGCTGTCCGAATACATCGGATCGCCGCCGTTACAGGCTTCGTCGTCACCGTCATCCTGGTTGCAGTGGATTACGACTTCGTCGCCCACTTTCCAGCGCTTGACCTTGTCGCCTACGGCCCAAACGATGCCCGATGCATCCGAACCGGCGATGTGGAACGGCTGTCCGTGACCATCAAACGGGCTGATCGGTTTACCCAACGACGCCCAGACGCCGTTGTAGTTGACGCCGGCAGCCATCACCAGAACCAGCACCTCGTGGCTGTCCAGCTTGGGGACATCTACCACTTCCAGTTGCATGGCCGTGTCCGGCTCGCCATGGCGTTCCTTGCGGATCGCCCATGCATACATTTGTTTCGGGACAAACCCCATCGGAGGGATTTCACCCATCTCATAGAGGTCTTTTTCCGGTGCCTCGTACGACGCGATGCCGCTATCGGTGTCCAGAGCCATGTTGGCCTCCTTTTCTAAAATCCTTGCCGCAACGCAGAATCGGCGGCTTTACCCGATGAGTATTTTCCATCGAGCAATATTGCAACCCATTTTGAGTTCATTTTGTAATTTTATGACCCAGCGGGTGCAGAAATTTCTTTTGCAGTCGCAGAAATCACTTGCCCTGCATCCAGTGGCGCCGAGGCAGCATAGTAGTTCAACAGGTCAACTCTTTGACCTGACGACGATAATATCCCGCCCTCGCGTTTCAGAATGCGGCGATCCACCAATTGCTGAATACTAGCCTCGATTGCACTGTGCTCCAATGGTGTAGAACTTCCGTTGCGTCGCAGCAGTTGGTCTATCAGCGCCACCGCGTCTGCTTCGGCAATTTCGCCCTTTTCACGCACCAACCAACACGTAGCAGGCCCCGGAACCAGCGGAATCGCTTTACCAATGCCCACCATCAAGTCCCGCGCCAGATCGGTCATCAGGTTGGTATTGTGGTCCGCCCGGAACGCCCGCAGCGAAACAGGCTGGCCGTACCGCACCGAAGCCACGCCGAATCGCTGATAGCGACCTACCAACCGTCGGCCGACCTGTTTGATAATCCACCAGGCGATGACCCCGATCCTGGCCCGAAACCTGCGTTCATTTCCCAGCGCCGCTTTGGTCAGGATTGTATCCTCTAGCACGCGGTCATAATTCAGCGCGACGGGTACAAAAACAACGTCCCTCCCGTCGGGGGTGGCGGCATCAATGATGTATTTGAGCAGCCCCAGCTTTGGCCGACCCAGTGCGCCGGTCAAGCTAAGACCGCCCTCGGGGAACATGGCTTGTGTCACGCCCGCTTCGGTCGCGTGGCGCACATAGCAGGCCAGCACCTGACGATACAGTTCACTGCCTGATTTTCGCCGGATAAAGTAAGCGCCCATCGCACGAATCAAACGGCTAAGCGGCCAGACCCGCGCCCATTCCCCAACCGCATAAGATAGCGCAGATTGTTGCGCCGCCAGATAGGTCACCAACACATAGTCCATATTGCTGCGATGGTTCATGACGAAAACAACCGTCGCCTCAGGGTCAATGTTGCGCAGGGCTTTTTCGTCCATATAGCTAAGACGCACGTTATAAAACGCGTTGCTCAGCATACGAGTCAGGCGGATGGCGATGCTGAAATAGGCTACCGCTGAAAAGGACGGAACGATTTCGCGCGCATAACGACGGGCCGTTTCAAAGGCCACGGCCTCGGGAACACGTTCCTCGCGTGCAAAGTTCTGAACCGCCTGCCCGACCTGCGGGTCATAAATCAGCCGCTGAATCATGTCATGTCGATGCGCCAGCTTGAATGGCTGGATGGGTCGCTGCAGGCGTTTGTTCAGGCGTTTGACTGCCCGCTCAAGCCGGCGGCGAAAAAACCAGCGCACCGAAGGAAACAGAAAATGCGAGGCCAGAGTGACCGCGGCAAACACCACGATCAGCAAAAACAGCCAAAGCGGAAGTTCCACGGTCTGAGTCATGCACGCACCCTGCCACCAAACCGGGCCACCTACAATCTGAAGAACCTGAAATGCCGCGACGCAGCGAATTGACATATCCCGAAAATTGCGCTTTAGAGGCCAGTGACGTAATTTTCTTGCCCACCCGCAACACGAGGCCCAGCTATGACGCAGACGCAGAAAGATCGCCCTTGGCTCATCCGAACCTATGCCGGTCATTCCACCGCCAAGGCCTCAAACGCGCTGTATCGCGGGAATTTGGCGAAGGGACAGACCGGTCTTTCCGTGGCTTTCGACCTGCCGACGCAGACCGGTTACGACAGCGATCACACATTGGCGCGCGGCGAGGTCGGCAAGGTTGGCGTTCCGATCAGCCATCTGGGCGACATGCGGGTATTGTTCGATCAGATTCCATTGGAACAGATGAACACCTCGATGACTATCAACGCCACCGCCCCTTGGTTGCTGGCGCTTTATATCGCTGTGGCCGAGGAACAGGGCGCGGACGTGTCCAAGCTGCAAGGCACCGTGCAGAACGACCTGATCAAGGAATACCTGAGCCGCGGCACCTATGTCTGCCCGCCAAAACCGTCGCTGAAGATGATCGCGGACGTGGCCGAGTATTGCTATACCAACGTGCCGAAATGGAACCCGATGAATGTGTGTTCCTATCACTTGCAAGAAGCCGGCGCGACACCCGAACAAGAGCTGGCCTATGCACTTGCCACGGCCATCGCCGTATTGGATGAGCTGCGCCCCCGCGTCCCAGCCGAGGATTTCCCGGCGCTTTGCGGTCGTATTTCGTTCTTTGTGAACGCGGGCATCCGCTTTGTCACCGAAATGTGCAAGATGCGAGCTTTCGTGGATCTTTGGGACGAGATTCTGCAACAACGCTATGGCGTCGAGGATTCAAAATACCGTCGGTTCCGCTATGGTGTTCAGGTCAACTCGCTGGGTCTGACCGAGCAGCAGCCCGAAAACAACGTCTATCGCATCCTGATCGAAATGCTTGCCGTGACCTTGTCGAAAAAGGCCCGGGCCCGTGCTGTGCAATTGCCCGCATGGAATGAAGCGTTGGGTTTGCCACGCCCGTGGGATCAGCAATGGTCGATGCGGATGCAGCAAATCCTGGCCTATGAAACCGACTTGCTGGAATATGGTGACCTGTTTGACGGCAACCCCGCCGTGGACGCTAAGGTTGAAGTGCTGAAAGCAGGCGCGCGGGCTGAATTGGGCAACCTCGAATCGATGGGCGGCGCGGTGGCGTCGATCGAATACATGAAATCCCGTCTGGTCGATTCCAACGCCGAACGTCTGAACCGGATCGAACGGAATGAAACCGTTGTGGTCGGTGTAAACAAGTGGACACAGGGAGAACCCTCACCGCTGGAGACCGAAGACGGCGGTATCATGGTCGTCGACCCGGCCGTCGAACAAGAACAGATCAACCGCCTGAATGAATGGCGCGCAGATCGTGACGACGCAGCCGTCGCGGCGGCTTTGGCCGCACTACGCGAGGCGGCGCGATCCGGCACCAACGTGATGGAGCCGTCAATCGCCGCCGCCAAGGCAGGTGTCACCACCGGCGAGTGGGCTGAAGAAATGCGCAAGGTCTACGGCACCTACCGTGGCCCAACCGGCGTGTCCGGCTCGGTGTCGAACAAGACCGAAGGGCTGGAGGATCTGCGCGCTGCTGTTGATGCGGTCAGTGACAAACTGGGGCGCCGCCTGAAATTCCTGGTGGGTAAGCCGGGATTGGACGGCCATTCAAACGGAGCCGAGCAAATCGCCTTCCGCGCCCGCGATTGCGGCATCGACATCAGCTATGAAGGCATTCGCCTGACGCCCGAGGAAATCGTCACGGCTGCCATTGAAGACAAGGCCCATGTCATCGGTCTGTCGATTCTGTCCGGCAGCCACATCCCATTGGTGCAAGACGTCATGACCCGCCTGCGCGAAGCCGGGCTGAACGATGTCCCTGTCGTGGTTGGAGGGATCATTCCCGATGATGATGCAGCGAAACTCAAGGCAATGGGCGTTGCCAAAATCTATACGCCCAAGAACTTTGAGTTGAATGTGATCATGGGTGATATCGTAACTCTGGTCGATCCGCAAAATATCGCGGCTGAATAGTTCAACCCTTTTTGGGAAATCTCTGTTTCTATTCCCCTTCACGAGGGGATAGATAAATTTCGGATTTGGAATTACGGTGGGCTATTGCGTCCACGTATGACGAAGTGCGGAACGGAGAAAAAAATGGCGATCAGCCTAGATAAAATGTCTCGAAAAGAACTGCTTGAATTGCGCGACAAGGTGGAAATCGCGCTTAAAAATGCGGAAAAGCGTGATCGCAAAGAGGCTTTGAAAGCGGCCGAAAAGGCCGCCGCTGAGTTCGGATTTTCACTTTCAGACCTGTCTGGCAATGGCTCAAAATTACCTAAGAGTTCAAAGGCCAACGCAAAGTACAAAAATCCCTCCAACCCCGAACAAACCTGGTCGGGCCGAGGCCGCAAACCGCAATGGGTTCATGACGCGTTAAAAGCCGGGGCAGATATTTCGGATTTGGAAATCTGACAGGAATTGAGTGAAAAATGACAATTCATATTGGCGCAGAAAAAGGTGAAATTGCTGAAACCGTTTTAATGCCCGGTGATCCCTATCGGGCGAAATGGGCGGCAGAATCCTTTTTGCAGGATGCCAGGCTGGTCAATAACGTGCGGGGCATGCTGGGTTTCACCGGAACCTGGAAAGGAAACCCGGTTTCAATTCAGGGCAGCGGCATGGGGATGCCGTCCTTGTCGATTTACGCCAATGAACTGATCCGCGATTTTGGTGCTAAAACCCTGATCCGCATCGGATCGTGCGGCGGGATGCAGGACAGTGTCAATATCCGCGATGTGATATTGGCGATGACCTCGACAACGCTCAGCACGCCATCACGCGGCATTCTGAAAGAACTGAACTTTGCCCCCTGCGCCGACTGGGGTTTGCTACAGGCGGCGGCTCAGGCGGCGGCGGCGAAAGGGACACCCACGCACATCGGCGGGATTTATTCGTCGGACGTGTTTTATGACGAACGACCTGATTTGAACGAACAGATGGTGCGACACGGCATTCTGGGGGTCGAAATGGAGGCCGCCGAATTGTATATCCTCGCCGCGCGTCACAGTTGCCGCGCGCTGGCCGTTCTGACCGTGTCCGATCACCTGCTTACGGGTGAGGCACTGCAGTCGTCCGAACGCGAAAGCAGCTTTGGGGATATGGTGGAAATCGCGTTGCAAGCAGCATTTCCCGACGCGGCATAGCCACTGATAGGGCGAATGATCGCCCTGCTATCCTATTTCCCTTTCAGGCAACTTGTCGGAGTATCCGAACCTTCGTGCTGTGCCCCGCAATAGGCACAAACCCAAACGCCTTCCTTGCGGTGCTGCCGCCATCGGCAATCGCGCGTCAACGACGACGTCCGTGATCGCCAGATAAAATAGGCGAACACTCCGGCCGTCAGTACTAACAACAGAATGGGCATGCTTATGCATTGCCCAATCCAAGGATAAATTCAAGCGTTAGGCGGCGTTTGCGTATTCGAACAATTCAGGCTCGTGAACCTCAGCCACCGACGCAGGTTCCGGCGTGTAATATGCCCAAGCTTGTTCTAGCAGTTCCAGAGCCTCGGCAGCGTTCGTTTTTGAGTTTTGGTCGTGCATCGGAGCGATCCCGTTTCGGTTCCATCACTCCTCCCCTGTTTAAAGGTTAAGCAGTCCAACAACTGACTTCATCACATCTTTTCGCAACCTCGGTATGACAAAACTGCATAAAAGGCTGGCACTTGCATCTGCCAGCCTTTCTCGTTTTTCGCCAATTACGCGGTCATACAAGCATTCGCTTTAGCGGTTTGTTCTTTGCTGATACCGTTGCCGGGCACGAACACTTCAGTCTGCTTACCATCCTGGAGGACATATTGAGTGGTAAATGAACCGCCAATTCCCGCCTGCTTCGCGCAGTCTACCTGCTTAAAAACAAGTTCCGCCCGGTTGCCACCTGATCCGCCACACGCTGAAAGAACGGTGATCGCAGAAATAGACAGGGCTTTTAGTAGTCTTTGGGTCATTGATGTACTCCGATATTACAATGCCCGCATAACACGAAAAAACCCGGAGTGTTTCCACCCCGGGTTTTGTCTTCTTTTGTGGCTGTGATCAAACGGACCGATCGACCATCATCTTCTTGATCTCGGCAATTGCCTTGGCCGGGTTCAGCCCCTTGGGACAGGTCTTGGCACAGTTCATGATCGTATGGCAGCGATACAGCTTGAAGGGATCTTCCAGCTCGTCCAGACGCTCACCCGTGGCTTCATCGCGGCTGTCGATGATCCAACGATAGGCATGCAGCAACGCGGCGGGCCCAAGGTAGCGATCGCCGTTCCACCAGTAACTCGGGCACGAGGTCGAGCAGCTGGCGCACATCACACATTCATACAAACCATCCAGCTTTTTGCGGTCTTCGATCGACTGCTTCCACTCTTTCGCGGGGCGGTTGGTCTTGGTTTCCAACCACGGCATGATCGAAGCGTGCTGGGCATAGAAATGCGTCAGATCGGGGATCAGGTCCTTGACCACCGGCATATGCGGCAGCGGATAGATTTTCACGTCGCCCTTGATCTCATCCATACCGTAGATACAGGCTAGCGTGTTGATCCCGTCGATATTCATCGCACAGGACCCACAAATCCCTTCGCGGCACGAGCGGCGGAAGGTCAGAGTCGGATCGATCTCGTTCTTGATCTTTATCAGCGCATCCAGAATCATCGGACCACAGTTGTCCATATCGACGAAATAGGTGTCGAGCTGGGGGTTTTTGCCGTCATCCGGGTTCCAGCGATAAATCTGGAACTTACGCACATTGGTCGCGCCTTCGGGTTTGGGCCAAGTTTTGCCCGTCGTGATGCGCGAATTCTTGGGGAGGGTTAGTTGTACCATTAGTTCCTCTCCTTAGAACGTCCGCGCCTTCGGCGCGATTTTCTTGAGGCTGATGCCACCTTCTTCTTCGGTGGTCAGCGGATCGGCTATGACCGGGCGATAGCTGAGCTCAACCTTGTTGCCCTCAACCCGCGAAACGGTATGGACACGCCAGTTTTTGTCGTCACGCTCGGTGAAGTCTTCGTGCGCATGAGCACCGCGGGATTCCTTGCGTGCCTCGGCACCAACGATGGTGGCCAGCGCGCTTGGCATCAGGTTGGTCAGTTCCAGAGATTCCATCAGATCACTGTTCCACACCAGCGAGCGGTCAGAGACCTTCAGGTCGTCCATCTTGGCGGCGATCACCGTCATCTTTTCGACGCCCTCGGCCATGGTCTTGGCGGTCCGGAATACGGCTGCGTCTTCCTGCATGGTCCGCTGCATTTCAAGCCGCAGATCAGCGGTAGGGATTGCGCCGCTGGCATTCCGCACAGCATCAAACCGGTCAAACGCCTTGTCGACCAACGCTTGGTTCAGAACCGGGTTCGACGCTTTGGCATCGACAACTTCACCGGCCCGGATCGCGGCCGCCCGGCCAAACACCACAAGGTCAATCAGCGAGTTCGAGCCCAATCGGTTCGCGCCATGGACCGAGGCACAACCCGCTTCACCCACGGCCATCAGGCCCGGTACAACAGCGGTTGGGTTGTCGGCTGTGGGGTTCAGAACCTCGCCCCAATAATTGGTCGGAATGCCACCCATGTTATAGTGCACGGTCGGCAGAACCGGGATCGGTTCCTTGGTCACGTCCACACCTGCAAACACACGCGCCGATTCCGAAATGCCCGGCAGACGTTCCGCCAGCGCTTCGGCCGGTAGGTGGCTGAGATTCAGGTGGATGTGGTCGCCATTGTCACCATGGCCACGGCCTTCACGGATCTCCATGGTCATCGAGCGCGAAACATAGTCGCGCGGCGCGAGGTCCTTGTATTGGGGCGCGTAACGCTCCATGAACCGTTCACCTTCCGAATTGGTCAGGTAGCCACCCTCGCCCCGTGCGCCTTCGGTGATCAGGCAGCCCGAACCGTAGATGCCGGTCGGGTGGAACTGCACGAATTCCATATCCTGCAGCGCCAGGCCCGCCCGGGCCACCATACCGCCGCCGTCACCAGTACAAGTATGGGCCGACGTCGCGCTGAAATAAGCACGGCCGTAGCCGCCGGTCGCCAACACCACCATCTTGGCGTTGAATACGTGCATCGTCCCGTCGTCCAGCTTCCAGCAGACGACGCCCTGACATTGTCCGTCCTCGGACATGATCAGGTCGATGGCGAAATACTCGATGTAGAACTCGGCGTTGTTCTTCAGTGACTGACCATACAGCGTGTGCAGGATCGCGTGGCCTGTCCGGTCAGCGGCGGCGCAGGTACGCTGCACGGCAGGACCTTCGCCGAATTCGGTTGTGTGACCACCGAAGGGGCGCTGATAAATCTTGCCTTCTTCAGTCCGGCTGAAGGGCACGCCATAGTGCTCCAGCTCATACACCGCTTTGGGTGCTTCACGGGCCAGATATTCCATCGCGTCAGTGTCACCCAACCAGTCCGAGCCCTTGACGGTATCGTACATGTGCCACTGCCAGTGGTCCGGTCCCATGTTAGACAGAGATGCCGCGATGCCGCCCTGCGCCGCAACCGTGTGCGAGCGTGTCGGGAACACTTTGGTGACGCATGCAGTGCGTAGGCCCTGTTCGGCCATGCCCAGCGTCGCCCGCAGACCTGCACCACCTGCGCCTACGACAACGACGTCGTATTCGTGGGTTTCATATTCATATGCTGCTGTCATTGTTCTTGTTCCTTACCGCGCATCACAGGGCGAGCTTGACCAGAGCGAACAGCCCGGCCGCGATCAGCGTGTAGCCCAGGGCCCACATTGCAACGAGCGAGACTTTCTCGAGAACACCATGGACATAATCTTCGATGGTTTCCTGCGCCTCATACATCAGCTGTTGCATGCCCACGACCAAAGTCAGAGCGGTCACAATTGCCGGGAATGGGCGACTGAAATAGGCGACGACTTCTTCGTATGTGCCGCCGATACCGGCCCCGAAGGTGAAGATGAAGATCGGAACCAGCACGGTCAGGATCATCGCCCGGACCATGGTGCGCCAATGTGTTTGTGTGCCGGATTTCCCTGCGCCCAGACCCTGCGCGCGTTTACGGTCAGTCAGATATCGCATGTGCCGTCCCCTTAAACCGCAACCACAGTGATAATGGTCAGGATGGTCGCACCGACGAACATGCCAAGACCCAGTTTCTCAGAGACCTCAACATCAAGGCAGTAGCCGAAATCCCAAAAGACGTGACGCAGACGACCCAGCGTGTGATACCACAGTGCCCAGGTGGCCAAGGTCAGGAGGATGTCGCCGAACCAGCTGCGCAAAAATCCATCGATGGCCAGAAACGCGCTTTCCGATGTCGAAGCGGCCAACAGCCACCAGACGATCAGGATTGCAACGGCAAAGGCGCCCAATCCCGAGAGGCGAACCATGATCGACGACAACGAAGTCATCTGGGGGCGATAGATCATAATGTGTGGCGAGAGCGGGCGGTTGCCCCGATTGACATCGGCCATGTCGGCTCCTCTTTCGTTGGCTACCGGTCGTTTTACTGTTTTTTGCCCTTCTGTCACGTGCTGCATGCGCAAAAATGGGTAAAAAGGGTTCAAAATAGCAGATTTCATCAGTTTGTGATCACGCAAAATAATACTGTGATCACGAAAACCCTTCCAAGCCTTGAATGTTAGCGTTTTCAGGGAACAAGCATTGTGATCACGAATCTGCTACTGCTGCTCCAAAGCCGCTGATTGCTGTGTAGCTTCGCGCAACAGCTTCTTTCGAATCCGCTCGGGGTAATCAGCAAACCCCGCTGCCGACACCACAAATGCGCCCTCGCCGACAATGACATTTTCAAAGAAATAGGCGGTCAGGTCCGGTTCGCTTTCCTCGATCGCAATTGCGTTTACCGTCACCCCGCGTGTGCGCAACGCCCTGTGCGTCTCGGTTGGTTCGACACCCTCGTTCGACACCCCATCGCCCGAAATGTCTATCAGATGCCGTTTGCAATCCGCCACCGCATCGAAGCTGGACATGGTCATCTCAAGCGCCTCACCGATAGCGGTTGAAAAGTTGCGCCAAACCCTGGGGTCGTCGGCAACTTGATCGGCAAACCGTTCAAGCGTGTCAAAGCTATCGATCCGAGTCCACGGGATCGTTACCTTTTGACGCGAGGACCCGGTCCACTGCACCAGCATCAACTGTGCCTGCCCCCGCACCAGCGCCTCGGACACTAAGGGGTCGCGCAGCCCGGCGGCCAGCCCATCCATCTGAATCCGGTATTCCGTCGTATCGACCGAACCGGATACGTCCACTGCCAATGCCAACGCCAGATCGCACGCGACGGCGGGCGGCGTCAGAAACAGGCAGGCAGCAAGTGATCGAAGTAGGACCATGATCGCAGCCTAGCATGATTGACGCAGGCTGCGATCAAATGAATGTGGGGCGTGCTCAGATTGGCATCAGCGCCCAATAATCAAGGTCCAACAGGACGTTCGGCTGATACCGGCCATCTTCGTTTTTCAGCGCAAACGGCTCTCCACCCTTTGTCGCGACCAGCCGCAGACGGATGGCACCCACGCCCGGCACACCAGTTTCGGCCTTGTCCAGAACCTCGGACCAGGCCTTGATTGTGTCGCCTGCGAAGCAGGGGTTGGCATGGGCGCCGCCGTTCAGGCCGACAATCATCTGCGCATTGGCCAGGCCGTTGAACGACAATGTCCGCGCCATCGAAATTACGTGGCCACCATAAATCAAACGACCATCGGGCCGGAAGGTCAGGTCGAAATGCACTTTGGCTGTGTTCTGCCACAGCCGGGTGGCAAGCATATGCTCGGCCTCCTCCACCGTCACGCCGTCGACATGATCAATGGTTTCGCCAATTTCGTAATCACCCCAACGATGCGCCTCGCCCGATTGGGCAAAATCGTAATTCGAGAAATCCAGCCCCGCGGGCACCACCAGATCTTTTGGCTCAAGTACCTTTTTCAGGTCCGGTACAACCGCCTCGGGCGCGGGGGCGTCAAGGTTCGATTTGCGCACCATCACCCAACGGACATATTCGATGACAACCTCATCGCGTTGATTCAGGCCACGCGTGCGCACCCAGACCACACCGGTCTTGCCGTTCGAGTTCTGCTTGACCCCAATCACGTCGGATTCAGAGCGCAGCGTATCGCCCGGATAGACCGGCAACAACCAGCGCCCCTCGGCATATCCCAGATTGGCAACCGCGTTCAGCGAGATGTCTGGCACGGTCTTGCCAAACACCACGTGGAAAGCAGCCAGATCGTCAATCGGGCTTTGCTGCAAGCCGCAATTCCGAGCAAATTCATCCGACGAATACAGCGCGTGCCGCGCCGGGTAGAGCCCATGGTACAGCGCCCGCTCTCCGTCGGTTACAGTACGCGGCACGGCGTGATGCAGCACCTGCCCAACAGAGTAGTCTTCGAAAAAGCGGCCCGGATTTGTCTTTGCCATTATTGCTGTCCCAGTTTCATATCGGAGGAATAGTCGGCCTCGACCTCTTTGGTCACAGCCTGCGCACACCGCATCATGCGGCTGTTTTCGTCATAGGCGTAAGACGGGCCGCCATACAGCTCCCACCCTTTTGCCAAGGCGTCTGACACTTTGTGGCAGAAGGCGGATGTGTCTTCCTCGGTCAGCAGGCGATAGAGTTTTGCCATGATGTCATTTCCTTAAGATGGGAACGGAGACGGACCAACCAGCCCGTGAATATAGCCGATCACACCCAACAACACGATCGAGGCGACAAAGAACATCGCGTCCTTGCCATAGGTACCGGGTTCACCGGGTGTCCAATCGGGCTCGGACTTGTTGATCACAATGACCTCTACAACAGCCCAGGCCAGAAGCCCGCCGAACAGAATGATCGAGGCCAAATCGCCGTTAACCAGCAAATGCGCAAAAGCCCACAGCTTGAACCCGCCCAGCATCGGATGGCGAAGCTTGTTCAACAGGCGACCCTTGGTGCCTGCGGGGCTCATCATATAGATCGCGATCAACACCATCAGGTTGTTTATGTGGGTCATGAAAGATGGTGGCGCCCAGACGAAAACGGTATCGGTCATGCGATAGCCGAAGATCATCAGCAGGATTGCCGCGACCAGCGCCAGCGCGACCGCGCCTTTGCCCGCGCTGCCCATCGCCGCGCGCTGCGCCGGCATGACGCGTTGGAACAGATGAGCGGCCCACCACAGCGCCACCCCAAGGATCAGAAGAACAAAGCCCATTGCTGGCTTACCCCGCTTGCAAAGCTGAAATCGCCTCTGCTTTTGCCAGAATTTCGCGGGCTGTTACAACATGCAGGTTTTCAACGATCTTCCCCTCCACGACGGCAACGCCCTGCCCTTGTGCCTCGGTCTCTTCAAACGCTGCAATCTGACGGCGGGCCAAGTCGATCTCGGCCTCTGACGGCGCATAGGCCGCGTTGGTGATGTTGACCTGCGCCGGGTGGATCAGCGTCTTGCCGTCAAAACCCATGTCACGGCCTTGTTCGCATTCTGCGGCCAGACCAGCCTCATCCTTGAATGCGTTATAGACACCATCCACGATGATCAGCCCATGGGCCTTGGCGGCCAACACGCACAGGCCCAGCGACGTCATCAACGGCAGACGGTCCGGACGGAACCGGGTTTGCAGATCTTTGGCCAGATCGTTGGTGCCCATGACAAAGCCTGCCATCAACGGATGCGCTGCAATCTCGGCCGCGTTCAACATCCCTTGCGGAGTTTCCATCATCGCCCAGATCGGCATGTCGCCGGTGATCGCAGCCAGCGCGTCCACGTCAGCGGTCGAACCCACCTTGGGCAACAACACGGCATCCGCGTCCATCTCGCGTACGGCTTCGGCGTCGGCACGGCCCCATTCGGTATCCAGCCCGTTGATGCGCACGATCCTGACCCGGTCACCATACCCGCCAGCAGCCAGTGCCGCCCTGAGCGTTTCGCGCGCATTGACCTTTTCGTCGGCGGCAACGGCATCTTCAAGATCAAAGATGATCGCATCCACTGGCAGGGTGCGGGCCTTATCCAGCGCCCGATCGCGCGAGCCGGGGATATAGAGAACGGAACGATAGGGGCGCTGACGGGGGTCCATTGGCCTCTCCCTTTGAAAGAATGTTGCGCGGAATGGGGCATTTTTTGTCGGAAAGTTCAAGAGCAAAATCGCCGCGCTGCAGCATTTACGACGCAACGTGCGGAGCTTTAACCGGATTTCTGCCCGCCGGACGCACTCTGATTGCTATGGAATCGAAAGGGGTGACTGATGAAAACGACGTTGTTCAAGATGACGATGGGCCTTGGGATCATGGTTCTGGCCGCACAACAGGTACAGGCCCGCACCTGTGCCCCGCGCGAGGACATAGTGAGGCGCCTGACCGAGACCTACGGCGAAACACGCCGCAGTATCGGCGTCGCGCGGCAAGGGACCATGATGGAGGTTTACGCTTCGGATCAAAGCGGCAGCTGGACGATCACGGTGACATTGCCGGACGGGATAACTTGCCTGGTCGCCTCGGGCCAGGCCTATGATGATATGGCCGAGGCGCTGCCGCCCAACGTCTAGGTCAACGCGTCCCAGATCAGCTTGCTGCCGGTCAATGTCAGCAGCACATAGGCAATGCCAAAAAACAGGCGCTCGGACAGCATGAAATGCGCCCGGACGCCCAGCCAAGCACCCAGAATAGCAAAGGGCGTCAGCAGCAGGTCAACCCATGCGGTGTGCCAGGTGAACAGACCCAGATAGGCATAAGGCACAAACTTCGCGATATTGATGACCCAGAAAACCAGCACGGTCGACGCCTGAAACTGAGTTTTCGTCAAGCGCTGCGACAGCAGGTAGACCGCGGCCGGGGGCCCTCCGGCGTGGCTGACGAAACTGGTGAACCCGGCGATCAGACCCGCGAACAGCCCGGCAGGCGGTGGCAGGCGGTTGGCAAAACCGCGCACCCAGCCTTTGGTCTGCGAAAAATGCCAAATCACAAATCCGACAGAAATTCCGCCGATCAACAATCGCAGCAGGTCATCATTGGTGGCGCGATACAACCACGCCCCCAGCGCAACCCCCGGCACAGCGCCCAGTATTAACAGGCGTGAATCCGGCCAGCTCCACCGTTTCCAGTATGGGCCAAGGGTGGCCACATCGATCACCATCAGGATCGGCAACATCAGCGCAAGCGCCTGCCCGGGTTCAAGTATCAGGGCCAGAATCGACGAGGACGCAAACGCCACCCCCGACCCGAACCCGCCCTTCGAGATTCCGGCAAAGACCACCGCAGGGATCGCCACGGCAAAAAACATCAAGTTCAATTCGAACATGTGGCGTCCTGCAAATTGGCCTGTCTAAAAGGCCGTTTAGCGCAATCACACGACCGGGTGCAAATGGTATGCGGTTGCATGCCGCGCCCAAGGGTACTTGCGCGAAACCCATTTAACGACTAGCAAAACCGCGATTTCAAAACCGACCGGAGATAATCCAAATGGCCAGACCCAAGATCGCGCTGATCGGCGCAGGTCAGATCGGCGGCACGCTCGCCCACCTCGCAGCAATGAAAGAACTGGGTGACGTCGTCCTGTTCGACATCGCCGAAGGCACCCCCGAAGGCAAGGCGCTGGACATCGCTGAATCCGGCCCGTCCGAAGGCTTTGACGCCAAGCTGAAAGGCACTCAGTCCTACGAAGATATTGCTGGCGCCGACGTCTGCATCGTGACCGCTGGCGTCCCTCGCAAGCCGGGCATGAGCCGCGACGACCTGTTGGGCATCAACCTGAAGGTCATGAAATCTGTCGGCGAAGGCATTGCGGCCAACGCACCCGACGCGTTCGTCATCTGCATCACCAACCCGCTGGACGCGATGGTCTGGGCGCTGCGTGAATTCTCGGGCCTGCCGCACAACAAGGTCTGCGGTATGGCAGGTGTTCTGGATTCGGGTCGCTTTGCTCATTTCCTGGCCGAAGAGTTCAACGTCTCGATGAAAGACGTCACCGCGTTTGTTCTGGGCGGCCATGGCGACACTATGGTGCCGTCGGTCCGTTACTCGACCGTCGCTGGTATCCCGCTGCCCGATCTGGTCGAAATGGGCTGGACCACGCAAGACAAGCTGGACGCTATCGTACAGCGCACCCGTGACGGCGGTGCCGAAATTGTTGGCCTGCTGAAAACCGGTTCGGCCTTTTACGCACCGGCCACGTCGGCAATCGAAATGGCCGAAGCCTATCTGAAAGACCAAAAGCGCGTCCTGCCCTGCGCAGCCTATTGCGAAGGTGAGCTGGGCGTCAGCGGCCTTTATGTGGGCGTGCCCACCGTAATCGGCGCGGGCGGTATCGAGCGTGTTGTCGACATCAAGCTGAACGAAGAAGAGCAGGCCGGTTTCGACAATTCGGTCAATGCGGTGAAAGGCCTGATCGAAGCGTGCAAAGGTATCGACAGCTCGCTGGCCTGATCCCATTTATGAGACTTTCGAAAGCCGGTCCTTTTCAGGTCCGGCTTTTCTATTGCCCGTTTGCCCAAGTCCGAATGGAGCTACCGAAAATGTTGGCGCAAACGTTTTAAATTTTGTTTTTGAATGTGTTTTTGGCAGGTTTGGTTTCAGATTCGAATCAAGTAACTGCCCGAGAATGAATTGTGATCACACCCCAAAAAACTGTGATCACAAATAACAAAAATCTACACTAAAAAGCTCTTCGCCGTCAAAAAAGCCTTTATATTTACGCTCTACAGCCCTCTATAACGGGGTAATCGTAGTCAGACGGGACAGTGTTGATGAACATTCACGAATATCAGGCCAAAGCTCTTCTTCGCAGCTATGGCGCTCCGGTCTCCGAGGGACGCGCGGTTCTGCGCGCCGAGGAAGCCAAAACCGCAGCCGGTGAACTGGACGGCCCGCTTTGGGTTGTCAAAGCGCAAATCCACGCAGGTGGACGCGGCAAAGGTAGCTTCAAAGAGGCCGATGCCGGTGAAAAAGGCGGCGTGCGTCTGACCAAATCGGTGGAAGAAGCCGCCGAAGAAGCCAAGAAGATGCTGGGCCGCACGCTGGTTACGCATCAGACCGGCCCGGCGGGCAAACAGGTTAACCGCATTTATATCGAAGCCGGTTCCGGCATCGAGCGTGAACTGTACCTGGCCCTGCTGGTGGATCGCCAGACCAGCCGCATTTCCTTCGTCTGTTCGACCGAAGGCGGCATGGACATCGAAGAAGTGGCCGCAGCCACGCCCGAGAAAATCCTGTCATTCTCGGTTGACCCTGCAACCGGCTATCAGCCCTATCACGGTCGCCGGATCGCGTTCTCGCTGGGTCTGGAAGGCGCTCAGGTCAAGCAATGCGTCAAGCTGATGGGTCAGCTCTATAACGCCTTCGTCGAGAAGGACATGGAGATGCTGGAGATCAACCCGCTGATCGTGTCCGACAGCGGCGACCTCAAGGTGCTGGACGCCAAGGTCGGATTTGACGGCAACGCGGTCTACCGCCACCCCGACATCGCCGAACTGCGCGACACCACCGAGGAAGACCCCAAGGAACTGGAAGCCTCCAAGTACGACCTGAACTACATCGCGCTGGATGGTGAGATCGGCTGCATGGTCAACGGTGCTGGTCTGGCGATGGCGACGATGGACATCATCAAGCTGTACGGGGCCGAGCCTGCCAACTTCCTCGACGTGGGCGGCGGTGCGACCAAAGAGAAAGTAACCGAAGCGTTCAAGATCATCACTTCGGACCCGCAGGTCAAAGGCATTCTGGTCAACATCTTCGGCGGCATCATGCGCTGTGACGTCATCGCCGAGGGCGTTGTCGCCGCGGTGAAAGAGGTCGGCCTGCAGGTCCCGCTGGTCGTGCGTCTGGAAGGCACGAATGTCGAGAAAGGCAAAGAGATCATCAACACCTCGGGCCTGGACGTGATCGCGGCGGACAACCTGAAAGACGGTGCCGAGAAGATCGTGAAGGCGGTTAAGGGGTAATCGCCACAGCTCATCGAACCTTAAACCAAACGGAGAACCGCTATGCGCAGTGGTTTGAGAGACACTTTTGAAACGCTGAGCTGGGCCGGACGCCGCAACGGACCGCGCTCGGGGCATGGGTCGACCCTTGCGGCGACCCGACCGCTGCGTGATGCGCTTCCGCGTATTTTTGACGAGTACAATGTCAAAACGTTTCTTGACGCGCCATGTGGTGATTGGACTTGGATGCAACATGTGGACCTGACCGGCATTCAATATGTCGGCGGTGACATTTCGCTGGAGGTTCTGGAAGAGGTCAAACAGCAGCATGCTGCTCCGGGACGCGAGTTCATGCACCTCGACATCACATCAGACACTCTGCCAAAGGCGGACATGATGATGTGCCGCGACTGTCTTTTTCATCTAAAATGGTGGTTGCGGTGGGCCTTTTTTGAAAACTTCGTCGCCAGCGGAATCCCGTATTTGCTGACGACGCGGCATTACATCCCCCAAAACCCCAGACTGCCAAGAAACGGAGGTTTCAAACGGTTCAACCCGTGCGTTGCACCCTTTAACTTTTTAGAACCGATCGAGACCGTCAGTGAAACGGGCGAAATCAACCTGGACCCCGAGTTTATGCTGACGCGAGAAGGTCAGAAACAACGGTCTTTGGGGATTTGGTCCCGAGACCAGGTCATCGACGCCTTGGCACGACGCGGTTCTGATCCCGACCAAAACGAGACTCGCAGCGCTGGTGATCAAAACATCTAGCGCGCTAATATTAATCACTATGGAGGCCACGAAATGGCAGTCCTCATCGACGAAAATACCAAAGTGATCTGTCAGGGCTTTACCGGCTCGCAGGGCACATTCCACAGCGAACAGGCCATCGCCTATGGCACCAAGATGGTCGGCGGCGTGACCCCCGGCAAAGGCGGGATGACGCATCTTGACCTGCCCGTGTTCAACTCGGTCCACGAGGCCAAGGCTGTGACCGAAGCCAACGCCAGCGTGATCTATGTGCCGCCGCCCTTCGCGGCTGACTCGATCCTCGAAGCGATTGATGCCGAGATGGAGGTGATCGTCTGCATCACCGAAGGCATCCCGGTTCTGGACATGATGAAGGTGAAACGCGCGCTGGAAGGCTCAAGCTCGCGCCTGATCGGTCCGAACTGTCCTGGCGTGATCACGCCGGATGCCTGCAAGATCGGCATCATGCCCGGTCACATCCACAAGCGCGGTTCGGTCGGCGTTGTGTCCCGTTCGGGCACCCTGACCTATGAGGCCGTCAAGCAGACCACCGATGTGGGTCTGGGCCAGTCCACCTGCGTGGGCATCGGCGGCGACCCGATCAAAGGCACCGAGCATATCGACGTGCTGGAATGGTTCCTGGCCGATGACGAAACCGAGTCGATCATTATGATCGGTGAGATCGGCGGCTCAGCCGAGGAAGAAGCCGCGCAGTTCCTGGCGGATGAGGCCAAGAAGGGCCGTAAGAAGCCGACCGCCGGTTTCATTGCAGGCCGCACAGCCCCTCCGGGCCGCCGCATGGGCCACGCAGGCGCAATCGTCGCCGGCGGCAAAGGTGGAGCTGAGGACAAGATCGAAGCCATGCGCTCCGCCGGTATCGTCGTGGCCGAAAGCCCGGCGCAACTGGGTGAGGCGGTGCTGGAAGCGATTGGGTGAGGTTAACACCATTCATACTGTCCCTTGCAGCAACATTGTTGCTGCAAGGTTGTGTGTCTGAACACGGTTCAACGGTAGATCAATCTGCCGTAATCGGGAACGAGCAGCCTGCGGGCATCGAGCCTATTTCAGGCATTGATAAAAAGGCCCTGGCCGCCGTTATTGGAATTGGTTCGCAAATTGGTGTGTTTTACTATCCAGATAAGATTGATCGAAAACAATTGGATGCGGCCCCCGCGAGGCTATGCGCAGAAAGAGGTGCCAAGGTCTACGAGATAGAAGAAGCGGACTTGCACCATCCAGAAGAGTTGCCGGGAGCGCGCCATCTGGTTGTGCGATGCACCGGTTAGATTTGAGGACCTCGGAATAGTTTATATGACCTTCTCCGACGCCATACGCACTTGCTTTACCAAGTTCTTAACCTTTTCAGGTCGTGCCTCGCGGTCTGAATATTGGTTCTTTTTCCTGTTCATCGTGATCTGGAGTATCATCGCCGGGATCATTGATGCACAGTTCTTCACTCAGGTTGCTGTGACTGAAACTGAAACATCCAAATCCGTCACCGGCACGTCTTCGGCACCGGTGCAAAGCATCGTTAGCCTGATCGTGTTCATCCCCCATCTGGCGGTCGCTTGGCGGCGGATGCATGATACAGGGCGCAACGGGCTTTATGCTCTACTGCCAATCCTGCTGATCCTCGGGGCCTTCGGAGTCCTGATCTTTGGCATCGGCCTCGCTTCTCATTTCCCGCATGGCGGAAATCTGGACATCCTGTTCACTCGCGCCACTTTGCTGGTCGTCCTTCCGACACTTTTCGTTCTGTTTGTGTCGCCCCTCCTGGTTTTGTGGTGGCTGACCCGCCCGTCTCAACCAGGCACCAACCAATACGGTCCCAACCCATATGAGGTAGCCCAATGACCGAACATACGCCCAATTCCGCGTTTCACGCCTCAAGCTTTATGCAGGGGCACAATGCCGAGTATCTGGAACAGCTTTATGCCCAGTACACCAAGAATCCCGGCGCGGTGGATGCCGCCTGGGCCGAGTTTTTCAAGGCCATGGGTGACGCCACGCCGGACGTGCAGCGTGAGGCCGAGGGGCCATCCTGGGCGCGCACCGACTGGCCGCCGATGCCAGCCGATGACCTAACCGGCGCGCTAACCGGCGAATGGGCCGAGATCGACGCCAAGGCAGCGGGCAAAAAGATCAAGGAAAAGGCCGCGGACAAGGGCGTTACCGTCAGCGACGATCAAATCAAGCGTGCGGTGCTGGATAGCCTGCGGGCGCTGATGCTGATCCGGGCCTATCGGATTCGGGGCCATCTGGCCGCCAATCTGGACCCGCTGGGCATGCGCACCGCCAGCACGCACCCAGAGCTGGACCCTAAGACCTATGGGTTCACCGAGGCCGATATGGACCGGCCGATCTTTATCGACAACGTGCTTGGCCTGCAGATGGCAAGCATGCGCCAGATCGTTGAGATCGTAAAACGCACCTATTGCGGCACATTCGCGCTGCAATACATGCATATCTCTGATCCCGAACAGGCCGCGTGGCTGAAGGAACGGATCGAAGGCTACGGCAAGGAAATCGCCTTCACCAAGGAAGGCCGCAAGGCGATCCTGAATAAGATGGTCGAGGCCGAAGGTTTCGAGAAATTCCTGCACGTCAAATACATGGGCACCAAGCGCTTTGGTCTGGACGGCGGCGAGGCCCTGATCCCGGCGATGGAGCAGATCATCAAACGCGGTGGCGCGCTAGGCGTTCGGGACATAGTGATCGGCATGCCGCACCGGGGCCGTCTGAACATTCTGGCCAACGTGATGCGCAAGCCCTATCGCGCGATCTTCAACGAATTCCAGGGGGGCAGCTTCAAGCCCGAAGACGTGGATGGTTCGGGCGACGTGAAATATCACCTCGGCGCCTCCAGCGACCGTGAGTTTGATGGCAACTCAGTCCACCTGTCACTGACCGCGAACCCCTCGCACCTTGAGGCGGTGAACCCGGTGGTGCTGGGCAAGGTCCGCGCCAAGCAAGACCAGTTGAAAGACGATGACCGCACGACTGTGATGGGCATCCTGCTGCATGGCGACGCGGCGTTTGCCGGTCAGGGCGTTGTGGCCGAAGGCTTTGGCCTGTCGGGTCTGCGCGGGCATAAGACCGGCGGCACCATGCACATCGTGGTCAATAACCAAATCGGTTTCACCACCGCTCCGCACTTCTCACGCTCCAGCCCATATCCCACGGATATCGCGCTGATGGTCGAAGCACCAATCTTCCACGTGAACGGTGACGACCCAGAGGCCGTCGTGCACGCCGCCAAGGTCGCAACCGAGTTCCGCCAGAAGTTCCACAAAGACGTCGTGATCGACATCTTCTGCTATCGCCGGTTTGGTCACAATGAGGGCGACGAGCCCATGTTCACCAATCCGATCATGTATAAGAAGATCAAAACCCATAAGACCACGCTGTCGCTGTACACCGAGCGCTTGGTCAAGGACGGTCTGATCCCCGAGGGTGAGATCGAGGATATGAAAGCCGCCTTTCAGGCCCATCTGAACGATGAGTTCGACGCGGGCAAAGACTATAAACCGAACAAGGCTGACTGGCTGGACGGGCGCTGGTCACATCTGGACAAGAACAAAGAAGAATATGTCCGCGGCGAAACCGCGATCACGCCGGACACTCTGGTCGAGATCGGCAAGGCCCTGACGCATGCACCCGCCGACGTTGCCCTGCACAAGACCGTCGGGCGGTTGCTGGATCACAAGAAGAACATGTTCGACAGCGGCAAGGGCTTTGACTGGGCCACGGGCGAGGCGTTGGCCTTTGGCTCGTTGCTGACCGAAGGGTTCCCGGTTCGCCTGTCCGGTCAGGACGCGACACGCGGCACCTTTAGTCAACGTCACTCGGGCTTTGTGCATCAGGAAAGCGAAGAGCGGTATTACCCGCTGAACAACATCCGTGCAGGCCAGTCGAAATACGAAGTGATCGACTCGATGCTCAGCGAATACGCTGTACTGGGTTTCGAATACGGGTTTTCATTGGCCGAACCGAACGCACTAACCCTGTGGGAAGCGCAGTTCGGAGACTTTGCCAACGGTGCGCAGATCATGTTCGATCAGTTCATCAGCTCGGGCGAAAGCAAATGGCTGCGCATGTCCGGTCTGGTCTGCCTGCTGCCGCACGGGTTTGAAGGGCAAGGGCCCGAACACTCATCCGCACGGCTTGAGCGGTTCCTGCAGATGTGCGGCCAGGATAACTGGATCGTGGCGAATTGTACGACGCCTGCGAACTACTTCCACATACTGCGCCGTCAGTTGCACCGCACCTTCCGCAAACCGCTGATCCTGGTGACGCCGAAATCGCTGCTGCGCCACAAGCTGGCGGTCAGTACTGCCGACGAATTCACCACAGGCTCAAGCTTCCATCGGGTGCTGTGGGATGACGCACAACACGGCAATTCGGACACCAAGCTGGTCAAGGATGACAAGATCAAGCGGGTCGTGATGTGTTCCGGCAAGGTCTACTATGACCTGCTGGAAGAACGCGACGCCCGCGGGATCGACGACGTTTATCTGATGCGGATCGAGCAGTTCTACCCCTTCCCCGCCCACTCGCTGATCAATGAGCTTGAGCGTTTCAAAGGGGCCGAGATGGTCTGGTGTCAGGAAGAACCCAAGAACCAGGGCGCCTGGACCTTTATCGAACCCAATATCGAATGGGTGCTGACCCGCATCGGCGCCAAACACACAAGGCCGATTTATGTCGGCCGCGCAACCTCGGCTTCGCCCGCGACGGGTCTGGCCAGCCAACACAAAGCTCAACAAGAGGCGCTTGTGAACGAAGCGCTGAGCCTCGAAGGAAAGTAAACGATGACCATTGAAGTTCGTGTACCTACGCTAGGCGAATCCGTCACCGAAGCTACGGTTGCCACCTGGTTCAAGAAACCCGGTGACGCTGTGGCCGTGGATGAGATGCTCTGTGAGCTTGAAACCGACAAGGTAACGGTCGAGGTTCCAGCCCCCGCTGCCGGTGTGATGGGCGAAATCGTCGCTGCCGAAGGTGAAACCGTAGGCGTTGACGCATTGCTGGCCACCATCACCGCAGGCGAAGGTGCTGCACCGGCACCCGCCGCTGCCCCGGCCCCTGCTGCCGCGCCTGCAGCGGCCGCTCGTGGTGGCAGCGTCGATGTGATGGTGCCCACTTTGGGTGAATCCGTGACCGAGGCTACCGTTTCGACCTGGTTCAAACAGGTTGGCGATGCCGTGGCGCAAGACGAAATGCTGTGCGAATTGGAAACCGATAAGGTCTCGGTTGAGGTTCCGGCACCGGCTGCTGGTGTTCTGGCGGAAATCGTAGCGCCCGAAGGCACCACCGTGGACGCCTCGGCCAAGCTGGCCGTGATTTCGGGTTCGGGTGCTGGAGCCGCCCCGGCCGCAGCCCCAGCCGCCGCAGCAGCGCCTGCGGCAGCCACTGCAGGAAAAGACGTGGCCAATGCACCCTCGGCTGAGAAAGCAATGGCCGAGGCTGGTCTGTCTGCCGATCAGGTCACTGGCACTGGCCGCGATGGCCGCATCATGAAAGAGGACGTGGCCCGCGCCGCAGCTGCCCCCGCAGCCCCTGCTCCGGCCCCAGCGCCTGCACCTGCACCGCGCGCACCGGTCGCAGCAGGTGATGCCGCGCGCGAGGAACGGGTCAAGATGACCCGCCTGCGCCAGACCATCGCCAAGCGTCTGAAAGACAGTCAGAACACCGCCGCCATGCTGACCACTTATAACGAGGTGGACATGACCGAGGTGATGGCCCTGCGTAACCAGTACAAAGACCAGTTCGAAAAGAAGCACGGCGTGCGTCTGGGCTTTATGTCTTTCTTCACCAAGGCCTGCTGCCACGCGCTGAAAGAAGTGCCCGAGGTGAATGCGGAAATCGACGGCACCGACATCGTTTACAAGAACTTTGTCCATATGGGCGTTGCCGCCGGAACACCGACCGGTCTTGTGGTTCCGGTTATCCGCGACGCGGATTCGATGTCCTTTGCCCAGATCGAAAAAGCCATCGCCGAAAAAGGCAAGCGCGCCCGTGATGGCAAGCTGTCAATGGAGGAGATGCAGGGCGGCACCTTCACCATCTCGAATGGCGGTGTCTATGGCTCGCTAATGTCCTCGCCGATCTTGAACCCGCCGCAATCGGGTATCCTGGGCATGCACAAGATTCAGGACCGTCCGATGGCAATCAACGGTCAGGTCGTGATCCGTCCGATGATGTATCTGGCCCTGTCCTATGACCACCGGATCGTTGACGGCAAAGGCGCCGTGACCTTCCTTGTTCGTGTAAAAGAGGCGCTGGAAGACCCGCGCCGCCTGCTGATGGATCTGTAATTATGGCAACGCATGTATTGTGGCAGGCCGATGTGGCCGATTTCGATGCCTGGCTGAAAGTGTTTCGTGAGGATACGCCAATGCGCAAGGCTGCGGGTATCCGCGACTTGCACGTCTGGCGTGACCCGGATCAGGCCGACCATGCCATTGCCATGTTCGAGGTTACGAACCTGGACAAGGCCCGCGCCTTTTTCGGATCTGAGGAATTGGCGATGCACCATGAACGGGGCGGCATCGCCCATATCACGATCAAGCTGCTGGAACCGGTTTGAAGTAAGCACAGCATGATCCAACCACTTTGGATCATGCGGCCACCGGCCAATCCGGTCGACTTAGGAGAGTAAAATGGCAAATTATGATGTCATCGTAATCGGCGCCGGCCCCGGCGGCTATGTCTGCGCCATCCGCTGCGCCCAGCTGGGCCTGAAAACCGCTGTTGTCGAAGGACGTGAAACGCTGGGCGGCACCTGTCTGAACGTGGGCTGTATCCCGTCCAAGGCATTGCTGCATGCCAGCCATCAGCTGCATGAGGCCGAGCATAACTTTGCTAAGATGGGCCTGAAGGGCAAAAGCCCCTCGGTCGACTGGAAACAGATGCAGGCCTACAAGGAAGAAACCATCGAAGGGAACACCAAGGGCATCGAGTTCCTGTTCAAAAAGAACAAGATCGACTGGCTGAAGGGCTGGGGGTCGATCCCTGCTGCCGGTCAGGTCAAGGTGGGCGATGAGGTTCACACGGCCAAGAACATCATCATTGCCTCGGGGTCTGAACCGTCCTCGCTGCCTGGTGTAGACGTTGACGAAAAGGTTGTCGTGACCTCGACTGGTGCGCTGTCACTTGGCAAGATTCCCAAGAAGATGGTCGTGATTGGTGCCGGTGTGATCGGGTTGGAACTTGGCTCGGTTTATCAGCGATTGGGGGCCGAAGTGACGGTGATTGAGTTCCTCAAGGAAATCACACCGGGCATGGACCCCGAGGTTCAGAAGACTTTCCAGCGCATTCTCAAGAAACAGGGCTTGAAGTTTGTGATGGGCGCAGCGGTGCAAAAGACCGAAGCGACCAAAACCAAGGCCAAGGTCACCTATAAACTTCTGAAAGACGACAGCGAGCATGTGATCGACGCGGATACCGTGTTGGTCGCCACCGGGCGCAAGCCGTTCTCTGACGGGTTGGGACTGGAGGCTCTGGGGGTCGAAATGACACCGCGCGGTCAGATCAAAGTTGGCAGCGACTGGCAGACAAACGTACCGGGAGTCTACGCCATCGGCGACGTGACCGAAGGCCCGATGCTGGCCCACAAGGCCGAGGATGAGGGCATGGCCGCTGCTGAACAGGTCGCGGGCAAGCATGGCCACGTGAACTATGGCGTCATTCCCGGCGTGATCTACACTTGGCCCGAAGTGGCCAATGTGGGTGAAACCGAAGAGACGCTGAAAGCACAGGGCCGCAACTACAAAGTCGGCAAGTTCATGTTCATGGGCAACGGGCGCGCCAAGGCGAACTTTGCCGCCGATGGCTTTGTGAAGATTCTGGCCGACCAGGACACGGACCGCATTCTGGGCTGTCACATCATCGGCCCGGCAGCGGGTGATCTGATCCACGAGGTCTGCGTGGCGATGGAATTCGGTGCGTCAGCCGAGGATCTGGCCCTGACCTGTCACGCCCACCCGACCTATTCGGAAGCGGTGCGCGAAGCTGCACTGGCTTGTGGTGACGGTCCGATCCACTCGTAGGACAGCACTGACTCAACCGGAGTTAGCGAGGCTCTGCCTCGCGCTCCGAGATATTTTTGGCAAGATGAAAAGACGGATTCCTCGTTCATCTGGCCATTAAATACCTCGGGGGAGTTGCGGCTTGCCGCAGCAGGGGCAGAGCCCCCATTTACCACATCGTTTTTGCAGCGCGTGCGCCCCATTCTGAATCGTAGCGTTCACCGCCCTCCTCACCCTGACTTGCCTCGGCCAAAATCTCACCAATACTGGGCAACTCGGCGGAATTGTCACCCGAGGTCCAAATTTCAGCGCGCATCAAGGCACGGGCGCATTGCGTGTAGATCTCGGTGATTTCGATAACGATGACCGTGGCTGGCTGTTTGCCGTGTTTCTCAAACCGGGCGCGCAGGTCTGCATCCGCAGTCAGTCGGGCCGTTCCATTTACACGCACCACGTTGTTGGAGCCCGATACCATAAACATCAAGGCCACACGCGGATCACGCACAATATTGCGCAGTGAATCCAATCGATTATTGCCGCGCCAGTCCGGAAGGGCCAGCGTATTTGGATTAAGCTCTAACACCGCCGGGCCATCATCTCCGCGGGGGCTGCCATCCACACCTTCGGGACCCACGGTACTGAGGATACAAAGCCGCGAGCTCATGATCCATTTGCGATAAAGTGGTGTCAGGCTGTGTACCACTTTTCGAAAAGAGGCCGCGCCGGGCGGTCTGTTGTAGATCTCTTCGAGCGATTTGATGTCCTTAATGAACTCCATCCGGATCAAACCCCACTTCTTTCATCAATGCATTGGATCGCGTCTCAATCACGTCTTCCAATCGACCAAGAAACGAATTGCGCGCAACCCCCGGCTCGATCGGATCAAGAAAGTCCACAATCGCCAAACCCGGTTTGCGCAGAACACCTGTGCGCGGCCAGAAAACTCCGGCATTTGTCGCCACCGGGACACAGGGAAATCCCAACCCCTCATACAGAACCGCTGTGCCCACTTTGTAAGGTTTCTGCACCCCTGGCGCAACGCGTGTGCCCTGCGGGTAGATCACCAATTGACCGGGCTCAGTGAATTCTTTGGCGACGTCTTTGACCATCTTGGCAACGGCCGCGCCTTTTTTACCGCGATCGACTGGGATACAGCCGAGACGCCGCGCATACATGCCAATGACAGGGGTCCACAGCAGCTCTTTCTTCATTATGAATTTGCCGTGGGGGATGGCGTCGAAAATTATGATGATGTCGAGAAAGGACTGGTGCTTGGCGCCAATCACCACCTCGTCCACCGGCACTGTGCCGCGTACTTCGGATCGAATGCCAACCATCCAGCGCGCCAGCCACAGGGTTGTGCGGGCATAGGTCTTACACGCCCGCAACGCACCACGCTTGTTGAACAGGGCAAAGGGGGCAAACACGATGCCCAGGATCAGCATCCAGACATAGATCACGATCATGAAGATCAAAGAGCGTACCCATTGAAACGCTGTGGCCATCACGAAAGCTCCTTCAATTTGCGGCTGGCGGCGGTCCACGTGGCCAGGAAGGCAACAGTTGCGCCCAATACAGGGATCAGTGCAGGCAGCAACCAGCCTGCCCCCTGAAAGCCCAGACCGGTCAAAAACCCGCCCTCGTCCGAGGCTTCGGGCAGCAAAAGCACCCCGGTCATACCCAGCAATACCCCGACAACCGCGCCAAAGAATGCCCGGTAGGTAAAGCGCCGGACAAAGGCGCGGGCGATAAAGCGATCCCTGGCACCAACCAGACGCAGCACCTCAATGATCTGCGCGTTGGCCGCAAGCGAGGCATTAGCCGCAAGCGTAATCATGGCTGCGGTCGCGCCACCGATCAGCAGGATCGAGACCCAACCGAGCCGGCGCAGTGACATGGCCGCATCGACCAGAGGTTCGCGCCAGCGGGTGTGGTCGTCCAGCACAGCGCCCGGCACCTCGGCCCCCAACCGCAACCGCAGTCCGGTTGCATCCAGACCCGGATCGCCTTCGATGATCTCGATCAGTTGCGGAACGGGCAATGTGTCCAGCGGCAGGTCAGAACCAAACCATGGCGACAACAGCGCGGCCTGCTCCTCGGTCGTCAGCGCCCGGGCCGATGCGACGCCGGGGGTTTGGGCCAGCACGGTCAACGCAGCCTCGGTCTGGGCGGCCAGCTGGTCGGCGGGGGCATTGATCCGCAAGGTGGCCGCCCCGGCCAGTTCGGTTGCCCAACGGTCGGCCAATCGCCCGGACGCCAGCGACAGGGCCAGCGCAAACACGGTCAGAAAAGCCATCGCGCCCGATACGAACAAGGTCAAATGTGCGGTGTAACCGGTGGGGGGCACCACCCGATCGGCGCGCGCATCCCGTTTCAGCAAGTTTCGGGTCATCCCCTTGCTCATAGGTCTGCCCCCGCAAGTTGGACCTGCCGTTGCGAAATACGCAGCACGCGTGCCTGCACCTGGCTTTTGGCAGCTCGGATCAAGCTCAGATCATGGGTGGCGATCAGCACGGTTTTGCCCATCTTGTTCAGCTCGATCAATAGGCGCAGCAAGCGTTGCGACATCTCCCAGTCCACATTGCCAGTGGGCTCATCTGCCAGAACAACATCGGGCGACAGGATCACCGCCCGGGCCAGCGCGGCGCGCTGACGTTCACCACCCGACAGTTCGGGCGGAAGCGCGCCCAGCCGGGTGCCAAGACCCACCCAGTTCAGCAATTCAGTCAGATCATCCCGCAACGCAGATTCCGAACGCCCCGACACCATCAGCGGCAGCGAGACATTTTCGACTACCGTCATATGATCCAGAAACCGGCAATCCTGATGCACAACGCCAACCCGGCGGCGCAGCAGGGCCATCTGGTCGCGATCCAGCTGGGCCACGTCCTGTTCAAACGCATTTAACCGTCCGGACGTGGGCAGCAATGCGCCGTAGCATAGTTTAAGCAAAGTGGTCTTGCCCGCGCCCGAAGGGCCGGTCAGAAAGTGGAACGAACCCGGCTGCAGTCGCAGGGACACGTTGCTCAGCAATTCACCTCCACCATAGGTGTAGCTGACATTTTCCAGCTCGATCACAGGGGCCCCCGTTCTAATTGCTGCTCTTCTTGCCCGAGCGTGGTTGTGGTTTCAATGCCTGCACCGGGGCGAATTGGTGACATTTATGCTGCCAAACCGAAAACACCCTTTGCGGTCAGGTCTTAACGGAATAACATCCCTAAAAAAACTATTATCAGGTCGAGGTCCCGACCAGGAGGCAGCATGCGTCTTACGTGTCCGAATTGCGGTGCCCAATATGAGGTGCCAGACGAAGTCATCCCGGAAGAGGGCCGCGACGTTCAGTGTTCAAATTGCGAGAACACCTGGTTCCAGGCCAAATACCCGGACCAACCCGCGCCCGCAGCGGTCACGCTCATTTCAGAAGAGCCTGCAGCCGAGGAAGCCGCGACAGACCCGACCCCCACACCGGTGGATGAAGCGTTTGCCGCGGAACCGCAGGCTGAGCCTAGATCTGAACCTGCGCTGGAACCCGAAGCAACACCCGCACCAGAACCTGAAGCAGCCCCCGAGCCAGAAAAACCCGAAACAACCGGAAATATCGACCCCGCTGTTGCCGGCATCCTGCAAGAGGAAGCCGCCCGAGAGGCTGAGCTGCGTGCCCAGGAAGGCGGCAGCATAGAAACTCAGCCCGATTTGGCACTGGACACTCCTCCGGAACCTGACCCCGAACACGCCATCAAGGAACTGACGGCCACGGAAACCGCAGAAGACGCGGGCCAGAAAGATGACCTGCCCGATGTCGAAGCGATCAATTCCAGCTTGCGCAGCGACGACATCATGGGCGCAGAAGACGAGCCCGCGCCGCGTAAATCTGGCGGATTTGTGCGCGGATTTGCATTGATCCTGATTGTTGGCATCATTCTGTTGCTGGTCTATGGCAACGCCCAAAAAATCAGCGAGGCTGTGCCGCAGGCCGAACCGATCCTGACCCCATATGTGTCGCTGGTGGATCAGGCACGTCTGTGGCTCGAAGCACAGACTTCGGGGACAGCACAGAACTGACCTGATTGAAAGACGGACCTAGAACCGCTCTAACAGCCGCTTGAGGTATTCCAACTCGATCTGAGGACGATCCGATTCACCGGTGCGGCGACGGATTTCGTCCAGCAATTCGCGGGCGCGACGATAGACATCCTCGCCCTGCAACAGGCTGTCATCGGTTGAGATCGATCCATTTGAACCCGGGTTGCGGCCCAGCGGATCACGGCTGTTGGCCTGCATATCACCTTCTTGCGATCCCTGACCCGGTTGGTTCTGCTGGTTCTGGGCCAAGGCTTCACCCAGTGACCGCATGCCTTCGCGCAGGGCTTCCATCGCCTCGGACTGGTTGTCGATTGCATCAGCCAGATCATCATTGCGCAGCGCATTTTCGGCCTCGTCCATAGCCCGCCCTGCGCGGCCCAGCGCATCGCGCGCGGCATCGCCCTCGGGCGTGCCCGCACCGGGTAGATTCTGTTGCTGACGACCCAATTCATCGCGCAAAGCCTGTTGGCGATCAGCCAGCGATCCTTGCCCCTGCTGGCCGTCGCCCTGTTGATCTGCGCCGCGACCACCCTGACCTTCGTGGCTTTGCCCCCGACCCTGACCGCCATTGCGGCCTTCGTTGCCCTGGCTTTCACCAGCCTGCGCGCCAGGGTTGAACTGTTCCTGCAGATCGCGAAAAGCCTGATCGCTGAGGCCTTGCTGTTCGCGCAGGGTTTCGGCCAACCCTTCCATCGCCTGCTGGCCTTCGGATTGCTGGCCCTGCCCCTGGCCCTGAGTGACACGCATGTTTTCCATCATCCGCTGGAACTCTTCCAGCGCCTGCTGAGCCTCAGCCATGCGGCCCTGTTCCATCAGTTCCTGAATACGGTCCATCATCCGCTGCAGATCGTCCTGCGTCATCTGCAGGGATTCGCCATTCTCGCCTTGTTGGTTTTCGTCAAACTCACCGTTTTCCTGTGCCAGACGCTGCAGTTGGCGCATGTAATCCTGCGTTGCCTCGCGCAGCTCTTGCATCAGCTCAGCGATTTCCTCATCGGAGGCGCCGTTCTTCATCGCCTCGGTCAGGCGTTCCTGTGCCCGGCGCATCCGTTCCAGCGCATCGGCCAGCGTACCGTCTTCGATGATGATCGCCAGATCCCACAGGGCCTGGGCGATCTCTTCCTGTTGTTCCAGTGTCAGCCCGTAGTCATCGAACATTTCCAATCGCCGCAGGGTCACACGAAGACGCAGATACGCGGTGTCGGATCGAAAGAACCCTTCGGGCAGATGCGAGATCGCGCGCAAAATCTGAGACACCCGGGGCGCGTTGTCCCTGGCCCACAGCAAATCACGCCGCTGTTCGATCACTGCAGCGGCCAGTGGATCAAAGAAACGCCGCGCAGGCAATGTGGTCTGATACGGATCAGAGTGGCCTTCCTGATCGGCCGCATCCCGTGCCGTCAATGTAATCTTGACCGGCAAATGCGCCCAAGGGTGCTGCGAGAAATCCTCGATCAGGTCTTCGGTAAAATCGATCCGGTCGCCGGTAATCGGCATCGGAAGTTCCACGGTGATCACTTCGCGCGGTTCAGGTACAGCGGCCAGACCATAGCTCCGGCTGACCTCAGCCAGATCCAGCGCGATCACGGCTGATCCAGAGACCACGCCATAATCGTCCACAGCAGTGAACGGCAGTTTCATGCGTCCACCAGCCTCGGTCTCGGCTTCGTCGGCGATCGCAATCTTCGGCGACGTATCCGCAATGATGTTTACGGCCCAGTTCCGCCCTGCCGGACCATCAATCGTCAACTGGCCTGAACGGGTGGCAATAAAATCCTGTTCCACCTCAGATGCGTCTTCGGCGCCCAGGGGCGATGTTGTCTCGGTCAAGCTATGGTCGCCGACTTCGCCATAAAAACGTAGGGTGATGCGGCTACCTTGCGGAACAGATAGTGTCGGGTCTGATTGATCCGCCAAGTAAAGCGTCGGCAAGCCGGTATAGCGTGGCGGCTCCACCCAGCCTTCCCAGCTGGGCCCCTGCCCAGCCGTGGCCGCGCCCGGCGTCATCTCGGCCACTGAACCAATGCGCCAGAATGATCCGAACAAAACCGCAATCACCAGCGCCAGCAAGGCAGAGTAACGCAACGCATAAGGATCGCGATCAGCCAGCCGCAAATCTGGTTTGACCGGCTCAGCCTGCGCCGCCCGTTGCGCCATACGCGTCTGATGCGCCCGCCACAGCGCGACTGAATCGGCATCCATCGCCCCAATGGCCTGATCGTCCATAAGCGCCTGAATCGGACGCCCCGGCAGTGACGCATCCACCCGCATCAGCGCTTCGGCCCGTCTGGGCAAATGGAATCGCCTGATACCCCAGACCAGCGCCACCAGCAGGCCAATCACTGCGACAACACCCACTGCCCAGACCACCTCGACCCGGACGTGATCCTGCAACCCCAGCATCAACGCAGCCAGAATCGCCATGAAAATCGAGAAAAATGGCCAGAATGCGCGCAAAACCTGCTCGGCCAGCATCCCTGCGTGCGTCAGCCACAGGGAAAGTCTTGGAATCGGCAGGTTATGTCTTGCGTTCAAGGCAGGCCTCCTGAGCGGGCCCGCACGGTCATCGTGTCAAAGCCACTCAGGTATGGTATCGCGGTTTATGATTTCGTCAAAGCTTGGCCGTTCACGAATAACTGCAAATTGATCCCCATGTACCAGAACCTCAGGGATCAGGGGGCGCGTGTTATATTCGCTGGCCATCACCGCCCCATAGGCTCCGGCGCTGCGAAAGGCCACCAGATCACCCGGCGCCAGCGGTGGCATGTTGCGTTGTTTGGCGAAGGTATCACCGGTCTCACAGACCGGACCGACAATATCATAGGGCTGTTGTTCAACGCCCGGCGCCGGTTCCTGCACGGCAACGATATCGTGATGCGCCTCGTACATGGCGGGGCGGATCAGGTCGTTCATGGCCCCGTCGAGGATCAGAAAATCGCGCCCCTCACCGGATTTCACATAGATCACCTTGCTGATCATCAAACCGGCATTGCCCGCGATCAGACGACCAGGTTCGATCTCGATCTCGCAATCCAGATGGCCCAGCGTTTTCTTGATCAACGCACCGTATTCTACGGGCAGCGGTGGTGCGTCATTGGCACGGGTATAGGGAATGCCCAAACCTCCGCCCAGATCGAGACGGCGGATATTGTGACCTTCGGCACGCAGCTGCTCAGTCAACTCTGCGACTTTGGTATAGGCCAGCTCGAACGGCTCCAGCTCGGTCAGTTGCGAGCCGATATGGACGTCGATGCCAATCACCTCAAGCCCGGGCAGGGACGCGGCGTGGGCATAGACCTCTGACGCGCGGGCGATGGGAATACCGAACTTGTTCTCGGACTTTCCTGTAGCGATCTTGGCGTGGGTTTTGGCATCAACATCCGGGTTAACCCGCACAGTGATCGGCGCAACCACACCCAATTCCAGTGCTACAGCGTTAATCACTTCCATCTCGGGCTCGGATTCGACGTTGAACTGACGGATGCCCCCGGTCAGCGCGGTGCGGATCTCATCCACAGTTTTGCCAACGCCTGAGAACACGATTTTATCGCCGGACACACCCGCCGCCTTGGCGCGCAGGTATTCCCCGCCCGAGACCACATCCATCCCCGCGCCCGCCTGCGCCAGCGTTTTCAGGATCGCCTGATTACTGGCGGCTTTCATCGCATAGCATACAAGATGCTCGGTCCCTTCCAGCGCATCATCGAACAGCTGGAAATGGCGCAGTAAAGTCGCGGTGGAATAGACGTAAAACGGGGTCCCGACCGCGGCAGCGATTTCGGAGATTGGGACATCCTCGGCGTAAAGCGCGCCGTCGCGGTAGAGAAAGTGATCCATGACAGCGCGCTTAGACCAAAACCGCCCGGCGGATCAATGGATTCCGCACATCCGGCGCTATTCGGTCAGTTGGTGACAGAAACGCCAACCCGACCATAGCCCGAAATCGAAACGCCAGAGCTGCCGGAATTCGCCTCGGGTTCGGGGCGGGAGTTGTGCGAAGGCTCGCAGGCCGCAAGTACGGCAATAGTCAGGATCAGGCCGAAAATCTTCATGATGTCATCTTAGCTCAGGAAATTCGGCGCTAGGCCGATCATACGTGCGAACATGGGCGCCGCGTGGACAAAATGCAATTACCTCAGAGGATTAAACCCCAAGAAAAACACCCAATCCACCGCGCCGAAAGCCAACACCACCACCAACATAGGTGCCACTGCTTCCGACGCCTACATTGGCGCTCATCGTGGGTTGGATCGGCTCGCCATCTGCGCCACAGGCGGCCAGGGCAAACCCAGCCGCAATCAGCAGGACAACACGGAGAATTTGCATCATACCAACGCCCTCCATCGCTTGATCTGGGCCCGCACCTGATCCGGTGCGGTGCCGCCATAAGACTGGCGCGAGTTTACCGAATTTTGGACGGTAAGGACAGAATAGACGTCATCGGTGATATCTGCGTGGACCGATTGCATGTCCTCCAGCGTCAGGTCAGGCAAGTCGCAGCCTTTGCTTTCGGCCATGGCCACCAGCGATCCGGTCACATGGTGGGCGTCGCGGAACGGCAGGCCCAATACACGAACCAGCCAGTCAGCAAGGTCGGTAGCGGTCGAGAACCCCGAGCCCGCTGCCGCCGCAAGGCTCTCGCGGTTGGCAGTCATGTCCTTAACCATACCTTCCATCGCAGCCAGCGCCAGCATCCAATTGTCGGCGGCATCAAAGACCTGCTCCTTGTCTTCTTGCATGTCCTTGGAATAGGCCAGCGGCAGGCCTTTCATCACCATCATCAATGCGGTATTTGCACCGTAAATGCGGCCCACTTTGGCGCGGATTAACTCTGCAGCATCCGGGTTCTTCTTCTGCGGCATGATCGACGAACCAGTTGAAAACCGATCAGACAGGGTGACAAATCGGAACTGGGCCGAAGACCAGATCACCAGCTCTTCAGCAAAGCGCGACAGGTGCATGGCGCAGATCGAGGCGGTCGACAGGAACTCAAGCGCGAAATCGCGGTCGCTGACTGCGTCCAGCGAGTTGGCGGCAGGCCGGTCAAAGCCCAGCGCCTCGGCCGTCATCTGGCGGTCGATGGGAAAAGACGTCCCAGCCAAGGCCGCCGCCCCCAAGGGGGATTCGTTCATCCGGGCTCGCGCATCGCGGACGCGGCTCAGGTCACGGCCAAACATCTCGACATAGGCCATCATGTGGTGGCCCCACGTCACCGGCTGTGCGGTTTGCAGATGGGTAAAGCCTGGCATGACCCAATCGGCCCCGGCCTCGGCCTGCGCCAAAAGCGCGCGGATCAGGGCCAGCAGGCCGCTCTCTGCCGCGTCCAGTTGATCACGCACCCACAGTTTGAAATCGGTCGCAACCTGGTCATTCCGGCTGCGGCCCGTGTGCAAACGACCTGCAGGCTCGCCAATAACCTCTTTCAGACGCGCTTCGACATTCATGTGGATGTCTTCCAGCGCGGTCGAGAACTGAAATTCCCCGTTCTGAATTTCTGACAAAACGGTGAGCAGCCCTTCCCGAATTGCCTGCGCATCACTATCAGTTATTACGCCTGTGGCAGCCAACATGGCGGCATGGGCGCGCGAGCCTGCGATGTCCTGGGCTGCCATCCGCTGATCGAACCCGATCGAGGCATTGATTGCCTCCATGATCGCGTCTGGACCGGCGGCAAAGCGGCCGCCCCACATCTGGTTCGAAGATTGATCGGTCATGTAAGAAAACCCGGAGTTGATATGCGCCTATTTCGTCTGATCCCCCTTTATATGGCCCTTGCGCTGGGTGCAAACGCCGCTTTGGCGACAGATGCCGAAACGCTTGGCCCGCTGCGTGATGGAACACTGAAACGCCTGATCCTGCACAAAGAACCCAAGCCCGCAAAAACAATCGAATTCCAGCTGGAAGATGAGGGCGGAGTTGGAACGCTTGAGGACTATGCCGGCAAGTATGTTCTGGTGAACTTCTGGGCCACGTGGTGTGCGCCTTGCCGCAAAGAGATGCCGCAGATTGCCGAGCTGCAAGAAGAGTTCGGCGGTGACAAGTTTGAGGTTCTGACCCTTGCCACCGGGCGCAACTCACCCGCCGGGATCAAGAAGTTCTTCGAGGAAAACGGCATCAATAACCTGCCGCGCCATCAGGACCCCGGTTCAGCCGCCGCGCGCGAGTTTGGCGTTGTTGCGTTGCCAATCACCGTTATTCTGGATCCTGAGGGTCAGGAAATTGCCCGGTTAATCGGCGATGCGGAATGGAATTCAGAAAGTGCCAAGGCGATTATCGCGACGCTTGTCGGCGCTGAAAGCTAAGTAAACACACACGAAAAACGACGAATCATGCTACTCTCTCAGCTTTAATCGTTGGGGGAATAGCTATGAAATCAATTGCCATCCTGATCGCGGCGGTCAGTGTTCTTTGTATTGCAGCGACGACAGCAGACGCCAAAGACATTAAAAAGCAACAACAATTCATGGACACAATCGTTGGCAAGAAGCTCGTAAGCGGAGGGTCCTGGCTTGTCGTCGCGGCAGACGGAACGATTCAGGGGGAAACCGCCAAAAAAGGCAAAATCAAAGGGGCTTGGGTCTGGAACAAAAGGTATTTTTGCCGAAATGTTTTTATTGGAACCAACCAACTTCCCGAAGATTGCCAGAAAGTTACAATCGATGGCAATCAGGTAACCTTCACACGCGATAAAGGAAAAGGTGAGGCTGTGCCTATGACCATTTCCAACTAGGCAGAAACACAGAATTCATCTGTGCTAGAATAGAACCGGTCCCTCGGGGCCGGTTTTTCTGTTGGTTACCAGTGAAAGGAGGCGACAATGAAACCAGTGGTTCTGTTGATCGGTCGCTTGCCGAATGTCATCGGCGACGTGGCGCGGCGTCTGGATCACATGCCGATTCAATGGCTGGGTGCGCATGATCAGGATGAGGTCCGGCGGCAATTGGATGCCGAACCACGGATCGTCTGTGCGGTCATGGGCGCGGGCTTGGATGACAAGATCCGCGGCGAGATGGTGGGCATCATCGCAGCACGCAGGCCAGACATCTGCATACACCTGAAAGACAGGGCCTCGGGGCCTGATGGGCTGGTGCCCTTTGTCGAACGCGTGGTGCAGCACGAAGTCCTGGACACGTTCGAAGCTGGCTGACGTAACGCTACCTTTGACAGCGTCATTGCCGCTCTGCAATCTGTCGGGCGGGAGGAAAGAATGCCGCTTGAAATACTTCTGGTTCTGGTGGTCGGAGGCATCGTCGGCATCACCGTTCTGCTGCACCTGTCAGGGCGGTCACGCGTGCGCGAACTGACCCCCCAGACCGCGCGTTCGGAATGGCTGCGCCATGCGCCGGACGACGTAATAATTGATATAACAATCGCACATGACAAGCGGTCCGCCCTGATCCGTACCGAGACGGGAAACGGGCTGTTGTGGTCCTTTGGTGCCGATACGGTGGCGCGCCACCTTCTGGATTTCGACTGGATCGATCACCCCGAGGGGTTCGAAATTCAATTTCATGACTTCGGCACGCCCAAAGCCCTGATCCGCCTTGACGATTTCGAACGCCCCCACTGGCAAAACCTGATGGACCCCGCATGACCGACCAAGTGAGCTTTCCCGACGCCGTGCAATGGGCGGTGCCGTTCTTCATCGCCGCCATTCTGGCCGAGTTCCTGTGGATCGCTTTCAAAGGCAGGGGCGGACGGTATGAGACGCGCGATGCCGTCACCTCGCTGATCATGGGGGCGGGAAATATCGCCTCGGGGTTGCTGCTTGGGTTCATCGCATATGGTTTTTTCATGTGGCTGTGGCAGATCACGCCGCTGAACCTGGGCACCTCGATTCCGGTGATCATCCTGTGCTTTGTGCTGGATGATTTACGCTATTACTGGGTGCATCGGTTCGGTCACCGCATCCGCTGGGTCTGGGCCAGTCACGTGAACCACCACAGTTCTCAACACTACAATCTGACCACGGCGCTGAGGCAGACATGGACCTATACGTTTACCTTCATGATGGTGGTACGTGCGCCGCTGATCCTGCTGGGCTTCCACCCGGCGATGGTGCTGTTCTGCGGCGGTTTGAACCTGATCTATCAGTTCTGGATTCATACCGAGGCGATTGGGAAAATGCCCCGCTGGTTCGAGGCGGTGATGAACACCCCTAGCCACCACCGCGCCCATCATGGACGGAACGCGCGTTATCTGGATTGCAACTATGCTGGGGTTTTCATCATCTGGGACAAACTGTTTGGCACGTTTGTGCCCGAACAAAAGGACGACCGCGTCGATTACGGGCTGGTCCACAATATCGGCACGTTCAACCCGCTGCGCGTGGCCTTTCACGAATGGGTCAGTATCTGGCGCGACGCAACCCAGCCGAGGCTGACGTTGCGCGAACGTCTGGCCTATTGCTTTGCTCCACCGGGTTACAGCCATGATGGCAGCCGCGAAAGCTCGGAACAGATCAAAGCCCGGCATCTGGCGCGCCATCCCGAAGATCACGGAACGCCCGGTTTTGAACAACTTGAGGCCCAGACGCCCAATCCACAGGCAAAACAGGCCTAAATCCGCCTGTTCGACTCTCTGCTTTCTTGAAAACGGGATTTCACATTCCATATTCAGCGGATGTGACCCGTAGCCAGTAACCCGGAGGCCGCCATGACCCGTTTGATGACAGTATCGACCACACTTGGTTTGATCGGTCTGGCTTTGGCCATGTTGACGGCACTGACGGGTGGCCCCTCAACCATCGTTGCAATGGGCTTTGTCATGCTTGCACTGGGCTTCATGGGAGCCGTGGTCGGCGCCGCCGCTGTACTAGGACGGGTTTGGGAATCCGCGCGCTGACACCTGGCAAAATCGCTCCTCTTAACCGCAAATTCATACCTTTGCCTTGAAATAAGGCCCTGACCGGTGACGTTAAGGGGCTTGGCAAGGACATGCGGGACAGGAAACAGGCAGATGCGCCCGAGGGTGCCGAAAGCCCGCTGAACGCAGCCGTCGCATCCCGTGACGAATCCTCGGTTCAGATGGCGACCGAAGCGGTAAAGCACAAACAATGCAAACTGGCCTTTCAGCCGGTCATGCAGGCGCATCAACCATTCGGTGTAGCGTTCTACGAAGGGTTCATTCGGGTGCTGGACGAAACCGGGCGGGTTATTCCTGCACGGGATTTCATGCCGCAATTGGAAAACACCCCGATCGGGCGGGATCTGGATTGTGTCGCATTGGAAATGGGGTTGAGGACACTGATCAATAACCCCGAAATCCGCCTGTCCATCAACATGTCCGCACGTTCGATCGGCTATGCGCGGTATTCTCGGGTTTTAGATCGGTTTCTCAAGAAAGACGCCAATTTGGGCGAACGGCTGATTCTGGAAATTTCGGAAAGTTCGGCCATGACTGTGCCCGAGTTGGTGATTGATTTCATGGACCGGCTGCAACCGCGCGGCGTTGCGTTTGCGCTGGACGATTTCGGTGCCAGCAATTTCAGTTTCCGCCACTTTCGCGAGTTTTTGTTTGATGCCGCCAAGATCGACGGTCAGTTCGTGCGCGGAGTTTCCGAAAACCCGGACAATCAAGCGTTGGTCCGGGCACTGGTCGCTGTGGCCCGGGAATTTGAAATTCTAGTAACCGCCGAATCGGTCGAAACCAGGGGCGATGCCGAATTCCTTGTGGCCAATGGCGTGGACTGCTTGCAGGGGTTTTTGTTCGGCGCACCCACTGTGTCGGGCCCTTGGAAAGACAAAAAACTCAAGAAAACCGGTAGTTAAAGATTTAGAATCCATTTCCAATTTACCTGAGACAAGCTGACCGTTGCTGCAATTGCAGCGTTACGCTATTCCATGAGCAGTTGGAGCGGGGGATCATGAGGCGCTCTGGATCTTAGAGGCCGGACCTCTGCGATCTGCGTCATCACGGTTCCCACTGGACCTTGATGGTAAAGGATTGTCTATATGACTAACGTAGTAATCGCATCTGCAGCCCGTACCGGTGTCGGCAGTTTTGGCGGCTCGTTTGCAAACACACCCGCACATGACCTTGGCACTGCCGTACTGGAAGCAGTTGTAGACCGTGCCGGAGTTGACAAGGGTGAAGTCAGCGAAACCATCATGGGTCAGGTACTGACGGCTGCACAGGGCCAGAACCCGGCGCGTCAGGCCCATATCAATGCCGGTCTGCCGCAAGAAAGCGCGGCTTGGGGCATCAACCAGGTGTGTGGCTCGGGTCTGCGCGCGGTTGCGTTGGGCGCACAGCACATCCAGCTGGGCGATGCCGAAATCGTGGCCGCCGGTGGTCAGGAAAATATGACCCTTTCGCCCCATGCCGCCGCGCTGCGCGCCGGTCACAAGATGGGCGACATGAAATATATCGACACGATGATCCGCGATGGTCTGTGGGATGCCTTCAACGGCTATCACATGGGCCAAACCGCTGAAAACGTTGCTGAAAAATGGCAGATCAGCCGTGACATGCAGGACGAATTCGCCGTTGCTTCGCAGAACAAGGCTGAAGCCGCGCAAAAGGCTGGTAAATTCGCCGACGAAATCACTCCATTCACTATCAAGACCCGCAAGGGCGACATCGTGATGGACAAAGACGAGTACATCCGCCACGGCGCAACCATGGAAGCCATGGGCAAGTTGCGCCCAGCCTTCACCAAGGATGGCTCGGTCACCGCAGCCAATGCCTCGGGCCTGAACGACGGTGCCGCCGCAACCCTACTGATGTCAGCCGAAAACGCCGAAAAGCGCGGGATCGAGCCTCTCGCCCGCATCGCCTCTTACGCCACGGCGGGTCTGGACCCGGCGATCATGGGCGTTGGTCCGATCTATGCCTCGCGCAAAGCGCTGGAAAAAGCGGGCTGGTCGGTTGACGATCTGGATCTGGTTGAAGCCAACGAAGCCTTTGCCGCACAGGCTTGTGCCGTGAACAAGGACATGGGTTGGGACCCATCCATCGTGAACGTCAACGGTGGCGCAATCGCTATCGGCCATCCGATCGGCGCATCGGGCTGCCGCGTTCTGAACACCCTGCTGTTCGAAATGAAGCGCCGCGACGCGAAAAAGGGTCTGGCGACCCTTTGCATCGGCGGCGGCATGGGTGTCGCCCTGTGTGTGGAGCGCGACTAAGTGCTTTGACAACTAAATGGAAAAGGGCGTCTACTGGGCGCCCTTTTTTGTTACATTCGGGCCCTATCCCTTAGATGCGACAATATCGCCGAACAGAAAGATCAAAACGAAGACGAAACGATATTGCGCAGCAATCTCTCTCAGAGTAACAGAATTACCAAGTCAGACTTAATTGGAGGATTCCTCAATGGCACGTACAGCACTCGTCACCGGCGGTTCCCGCGGCATCGGCGCATCAATTTCCAAGGCGCTCAAGGCTGAAGGCTACAATGTTGCAGCCACCTATGCCGGCAATGACGAAGCCGCCGCAAAATTCACCGAGGAAACCGGCATCGCCACCTACAAGTGGAACGTGGCCGACTATGACGAATCGAAAGCGGGCATCGAAAAGGTCGAAGCCGAAGTTGGCCCGATCGACATCGTGGTCGCCAATGCAGGCATCACCCGCGATGCCCCGTTCCACAAAATGACCCCTGAGCAGTGGCATCAGGTGATCGACACCAACCTGACCGGCGTTTTCAACACCGTCCACCCGGTATGGTCCGGCATGCGCGAGCGCAAGTTTGGCCGTGTGATCGTCATCAGCTCGATCAATGGTCAGAAAGGCCAGTTCGCGCAGGTGAACTATGCCGCGACCAAAGCGGGTGATCTCGGTATTGTGAAATCCCTCGCGCAAGAAGGGGCTCGTGCTGGTATCACCGCGAACGCCATCTGCCCCGGCTACATCGCAACCGAGATGGTGATGGCGGTTCCCGAGAAGGTTCGTGAATCCATCATCGGTCAAATCCCGGCTGGTCGACTGGGCGAGCCCGAGGAAATCGCGCGCTGCGTGGCATTTCTGGCGTCGGACGATTCTCAGTTCATCAATGGCTCGACAATTTCGGCCAACGGTGCGCAGTTCTTCGTCTGATCTGCAGACCCACGAACAATTCAGGCCGGTCCTTTTGGATCGGCCTTTTTCGTTCTGAAACCGACAGTTAAAGAATTGCACGTCTTCCCGGTGGCTGTATTCTTTCAAAGCAGATCGGTGAAAAAGGTCACGGCCCTATGACAAAAGCTCAGGCATCAGCGATTGGGTTTGTGGCTGTGCTGCTGTGGTCTTTACTGGCGCTGTTCACAGTCGGCTCGACCCCAACCCCACCGCTTTTGCTGAACGCCATCTGTTTTTCTATCGGCGGCACGCTGGGCCTGATCTGGACATGGGCCAACGGCGGTTTGCCCCAATTACGGGCGGTGCCCTGGACAACATATCTGTTCGGTGCCACGGGCCTGTTCGGCTATCACGCGCTTTATTTTTCGGCCCTGCGCATGGCTCCAGCAGCTGAGGCTGGGTTGATCGCCTATCTCTGGCCCCTGCTGATCGTGCTGTTTTCCGGGCTATTGCCGGGCGAGCATCTGCGTATCGGTCATCTGTTTGGGGCCTGTCTGGGCTTTGCCGGAGCTGCGATCATCATCGCAGGAGGCGGTAGCGCAGGGGTTCAGACCGCTCATCTACCGGGGTATGGGCTGGCGCTGCTGTGCGCGCTGACATGGTCGGGGTATTCGGTCCTGTCGCGCCGTTTGGGGGACACTCCGACCAGTTCGGTCGCCGTGTTCTGCATCGCGGCGGCGATTGCCTCGGGCGCGCTGCATCTGGCTGTTGAAGAAACCATCTGGCCCGACAGCGCCTTTGGCTGGGCTTCGGTCGTGGCACTGGGTCTGGGGCCGGTGGGTCTAGCGTTTTATGTGTGGGATATCGGGGTAAAGCAGGGTGACATACAAATCCTCGGTACTGCTTCTTACGCGGCACCGCTGTTGTCTACGCTGGCTTTGGTTGGGGCCGGGATCGCCGCCCCGTCCTGGGGTCTGGCGATCGCGGCCGTGTTGATCACTGGCGGCGCGGCCATTGCCGCGCGGGCGAGCTTGCGTCGCTAGGCTGACAGGCGCTCGATCTCTTCTTTTAGCTTAAGCTTCTGCTTTTTGAGTTGTGCAATATGGAGATCGTCGATGCCAGGCGAGCGTTGGGCTTGTTCAACTTCAAGACCGAGTGTTTCGTGCTTTTTCTTCAGTTCGGTCAGGTGTGCGCTCACGCTCATGGCGATACTCCTCTGTTGGTGTCTGAGTTTCACGTAAGAAGTTGATCACATCGTTTCCACCCTGTCACGCTGCATACGCACAGATTCTGTAATAAATCCGACAAATTCGGCTGGTTACTGCCTATTGGCCGGACAACCCCGGCAGGGCGGCCGCATCGCGCAGCACCGCCGAAACCTGCGGTGTGTAGCTTTCACCGTCTTTTTCGTGGCGCGCGCCTGCATGCAAAATCAACGGCGCATGCAACCGAAACGCGGCCTTTCCGCCCTTTTTGGCGCGTAAAATCACTAATTCGGCAGCCCGACCCGCGCGTGCCGCCAAAGGCAACACCTCGACTGAGCCCAGGCGCCCCGTGCAGCCCGCAAGCATATCTGGCAAACGGTCGGCCTTTTGGATCATGTGCAAATAGCCGCGCGGTGCGAGACGTTTGGCCGCAGTGTCGAACCAAACACCCAGTGGTGTGCCCTCACCAAGCGCGATTGCCCGTCCGTCATCCGCAGCGGCACTGTGCGCTCCGGCGCGGTAATAAGGCGGGTTGGCGATGACATGGTCAAACTGGCGCTGTTTCAGATCGGCAGGCAGGGCGGCAAGATCGGCCTCGACCACCTCGAACGACGCGGCGTTCTCGGCTGCGTTGCGACGGGCCAGCGCGGCATAGCTGGCCTGCAACTCCACCCCGACCCCATGCAATCCCGGCACACGCGCCAGAAGGCACAGGATCGCGGCGCCTGCCCCGCAGCCCAGTTCCAGCACGGTGTGACCACGTGTCGCCGGAACCGAGGCAGCCAGCAAGACCGGGTCCACGCCCGCACGATATCCCAAACGCGGTTGCCACAGGCGCACACGGCCGTTCAAAAAATCGTTACATGTCAGATCATTATCCGGAAAATGGCTCATCGACCCAGCGGAATCTCATTATCGCGCATCACCCGTTCAGCCCGCGTCAGGTCATCAGCCCGCACCATCAGACGACGGGGGAAGATTCCGATGCCGCCTTCGAGGATGCTCATATTTACGTCCATCTGAAAGCAGTCTATATCCTCACCCTCAAGAAGGGCCGAAGCAAAGGCCAGGATCGTCGGATCGGTGCTGCGCAAAAGTTCTTTCATAGGGATGGATGTAAGGGCAAGGTAAGTCGAAAGTCGAGCCTTGTATCAGGAGTGTGATGGAAATCGACGCGATCACAAAACCGCATGAGCGGCTGGCTGACCTTCTGACCAGCGAAATGGCTGCGGTGAATGAGCTGATCCGCACGCGCATGGCCTCTGATCACGCGCCGCGCATCCCCGAAGTAACAGCACATCTGGTTGAGGCCGGTGGCAAACGTCTGCGTCCGATGCTGACCCTGGCGGCCGCACGTCTGTTCGGTTACGCGGGCGACCACCATGTGCGGCTGGCCGCGACGGTTGAGTTCATCCACACGGCGACCCTACTGCATGACGATGTGGTAGACGAAAGCGCCCAGCGGCGTGGCCGCCCAACGGCGAACCTGCTGTGGGACAACAAATCCAGCGTTCTGGTGGGCGATTACCTGTTCTCCCGCAGTTTCCAGTTGATGGTTGAGACCGGGTCACTGCGTGTCCTGGATATTCTGGCCAATGCCTCGGCCACCATTGCCGAAGGTGAAGTGCTGCAGATGACTGCGGCCACCGATCTGGGCACGGATGAGGCGATTTACCTGCAGGTTGTACGCGGCAAGACCGCCGCCCTGTTCTCTGCCGCGACCGAGGTTGGCGGTGTAATCGCCGGAGCGTCCGAGGAACAGATCAAGGCGCTGTATGACTATGGCGATGCTTTGGGTGTTGCCTTCCAGATCGCTGATGATCTGCTGGATTATCAAGGTGATAGCAAGGCCACCGGCAAAAATGTCGGCGACGATTTCCGCGAACGCAAGTTGACCCTGCCGGTGATCAAGGCCGTGGCGCAAGCCACCCCTGATGAACATGCCTTTTGGGAGCGCACGATTGGCCGGGGTCGTCAGGAAGAGGGTGACCTGGACCACGCGCTGAGCCTGATGGGAAAATACGGCACGCTCGACGCCACCCGGTCAGATGCGTTCGACTGGGCCGCCAAGGCCAAGGATGCGCTGGCGCCCCTGCCCGATCATGAGATTCGCACGCTGCTGCGTGATCTGGCCGATTATGTGGTTTCGCGCCTCAATTAAGCTGCACCGCACGGCACCACCAATCGGGATGGGCCGCGCCGATCTCGTACGCTGCGAAATGCGCGTCTTTCATTGTGGGATAGAGCGCGAAACAGGTCGAACCTGACCCCGACATGCGGGCCAACACCGCGCGCGTAGTCAATCGCAGTGTATCCAGCGCAAACTCAATTTCGCGGGCGATGCCCATTGCGGGGATTTCCAGATCATTCCGCTGGTCACGCAACCATTCGGCGCAGGCCCTGGCATTCTCGAATTCCGGGATATCAGTCGGCATGGGCAGGTTGTCCCGCCGGGCCAACGCCTGGAACACCGAAGATGTGGGCACCGGAATACCCGGGTTGACCAGAACTGCGGGCAAATTCGGAAGGGACACGGACGTTAGCCTATCGCCAATTCCCTGCATTCGTGTTGCTTGGGCGGCCATGCAAACAGATACATCAGCGCCCAGAGAAACAGGCAGGTCCTCTTGTATGTCGACCCCCTGACCAGCCAACGCCCAAAGGGTCGCGGCGGCGTCAGACGAACCGCCGCCAATCCCGCCACCATGCGGCAGCACCTTGTTCAGATCGATATGGCCCGTCCACCCGGCGGCTTGGGCCGCTTTCCAGACCAGATTGCGACTGTCCGTGGGCACGCCTGCCGCGTGTTCTCCGGTGACTGAGATCGACAATTCAGGGCCTGGTGTAAACTGCAACCTGTCGCCCACATCAGCAAATACGACCAGCGAATCCAACAGGTGATATCCATCAACCCGCTGGCCGGTCACATGCAGAGTCAGGTTGATCTTGGCGGGCGCGAAGGCCTTAGTTGCCATTGGCGACCTTCAACGGTTCCGCCCCTTCTTCGGCCAGAACCTCGTCGAGGCCAATCTCCAGCTTGCGACGGATACGGTCGGGATCAGCCTCGGCATCCGTGTCTTCAGGATCAATGAAGGACAGGGCGCGTTTCCACTGGAACTCAGCCTCGCGCGCGCGGCCCACAGCCCAATAAACATCACCCAGATGATCGTTCACCACTGGATCAACCGCCATCAGCTCGACCGCGCGCTCCATATGTTCGACCGCCTCATCATAGCGGCCCAGACGAAACAGGACCCAGCCCAGACTGTCGACGATATAACCGCTGTCGGGGCGCGCCGCGACGGCGCGTTCGATCATGTTCAGCGCCTCGTCCAGTTTTTCGCGCCGTTCGACCAGGGAATATCCCAAATAGTTCAACACCTGCGGCTGATCTGGGTTCAACTCAAGCGCGCGGCGGAAATCGGCCTCGGCCTGATCCCATTGCTTGAGCCGTTCGTGCGAGATGCCGCGGGCATAGTGCAAAAACCAGTTCCCACCCTCGGTCAGTTCGATGGCACGATCATAAGACGCGACAGCGCTGGTGTATTCTTCTTGCTGGCGTTGCAGATCGGCCAGAGCTACATGAACGCTAGGCAGGTTTGGGTTCTGGCTGGCCAGGGTCTGCAACACCTCGGCAGCAGCATCCTTTTTGTCCGACCGGCTAAGCACCTCGGCCCGGCCAAGTTCAGCCGCGTGATAATCACTGCTGCTGGCGGGTACCTGACGATAGGCTTCCACGGCCAGATCATATTGCTCCAGCACGTCCAGCAATTCGGCACTCAGCAAGATCGCATCCACATGTCCGGGACGCAGGAACGCAGCCGTGCGCACATAAAGCAGGACATAGTTCTGCGCCGCCTCATTGCTCAGCGCTGCGCCGACGGAAAAGAAAACCTCGGCCATGCCATCTTGCGCGGATTGAACATGGGTGAACGGCAGGGTGTCACCATCGGACAGGCGCGCCACATAACCTTCGATCGACGGGTCGCTGCCGGCCGCAAATACCTCACCCAGAAATTGCTGTGCCTCTTCATTGCGGTCCAGTTGCGACAAAACCTCGGCCCGGGCCAAAGCGGCCCGTCGCGAAAAGCGGGCAACCGCACCGTTATGGGCCGTGAATACTTCTTCGGCCCCTTCAAAATCGCCAACCGAGGCCAGCGCCAGCGCCTTGTGGTACAGTGCAAAGTCGCGCAAGCCATCCTGCGTTGCGACCTCGTCAAACTGCTCCATCGCGCGGGTCATGGCCCCTTGGCCAATGTATGCCCATCCCTGTACCAAACCGTCGACCAAAGGCCCCACGCCTTGCGTTTCGGGATCACGGGCCAGCAATTCATCCAGTTTGCCGTCGGCCACCAGATTGGCGGTGATCACCATCCTTGCTGCCTGACTGGGCAGACCGGCATCCTCAATCATCTGCGCAACAGGCAGCGCGCGTGCCACATCGCCCAGCGCCAGCCGTGCGACAACCACGCTTTCCAACAATGCTGCATTTTCAGGATCGGCTTTCAGGGCCTGCGCATAGTATTTTTCAGCGGCTGAATAGTCGTTCTGATAGATGGCCTGACGGCCAGCCAAATACGCACCGGACCCCGAATCCGCTACAGCTGGAAGCACAATCGACGAGGTGAAGAGCGCAGCCATTGCGGCGCGACGAACCAGAGAAATCACCAAAATCCTGCCTTGCTATTCTTGTCTGCGCAACAAGCTAGGGCTTTGGCTGGCAAGAGGCAATGGCAGAGCCTTCACGACCCTGCCAGTGCCCGGTTTTTTGCTTACATATTTGGATAGTTTGGCCCGTCGCCACCCTGCGGCGTGGTCCAAGTGATGTTCTTGCTGGGGTCCTTGATGTCGCAGGTCTTGCAGTGGACGCAGTTCTGGAAGTTGATCACGAAGCGCGGACTGCCTTCATCCTCGACCATCTCATACACACCCGCCGGGCAATAGCGCTGCGCCGGTTCGTCGTATTTGGGCAGGTTGACTTTGACCGGGATGTCCGGGTCCGCCAGTTTCAGGTGACAGGGCTGGCTTTCCTCGTGATTGGTCATCGCAAACGAGACGTTGGTTAGGCGGTCAAACGACAGCGTGCCATCGGGTTTGGGATAATCGATAGGCTTGTGTTTGCTGGCCTCTTCGGTCGAATCCGCGTCGTTCTTGCCATGGCCCACTGTGCCCAACAGCGAAAAGCCCAGCGTGTTGGTCCACATATCCAGACCGCCCAGCATCAGGCTGGCGGTCAGACCCCATTTCGACCAGATCGGCTTGACGTTTCGCACCTTTTTCAGATCGCTGCCGATCGGGCCATTGCGCACATCGGTCTCGTAATCGGTCAGCTCATCGCCCGAGCGTTCTGCCTTGATGGCGTCAAAGGCGGCTTCAGCCGCGGCTTTGCCCGACAGCATCGCGTTGTGATTGCCCTTGATGCGCGGCACGTTGACCATGCCCGCCGAACAGCCCAACAGCGCCACGCCCGGCGCTACCAGTTTCGGCATCGACTGATAGCCGCCTTCGGTGATCGCACGGGCACCGTAGGCCACGCGCTTGCCGCCCTTAAGCAGCTCGGCCACCATCGGATGATGCTTGAAGCGCTGAAACTCCATATACGGGTACAGGTGCGGGTTTTTATAGTTCAGGTGGACCACAAACCCGACATAGACCTGATTGTTTTCAAGGTGATAGATAAAGGATCCGCCGCCCGCGTTGCTGCCCAGAGGCCAGCCCATCGTATGCGTGACGGTGCCTTCCTTGTGCTTGGCGGGGTCGATCTCCCAGATCTCTTTCATGCCGACGCCGTATTTTTGCACCTCTTTGCCAGCCTGCAGGTCGTATTTGGCGATGACCTCTTTGGACAGCGAGCCGCGCACGCCTTCGGACAGGAAGACATATTTGCCGTGCAGCTCCATACCAGGTTCGGTGTTGGGGCCGTATGAGCCGTCGGGTTCCAGGCCAAACACCCCGGCCACGACGCCTTTAACCTCGCCGTTGTCGCCGTAAACCAGCTCTGAACACGCCATGCCGGGGAATATTTCCACGCCCAGCTCTTCGGCCTGTTCCGCCATCCAGCGGCAAACATTCCCCATCGAGACGATGTAGTTGCCGTGGTTGTTCATCAGCGGCGGCATCGGGAAGTTGGGAATACGGATCTTACCCGCCTCGCCCAGCATGTAGAAATTGTCTTCGGTCACCGGCGTGTTCAACGGCGCGCCTTTTTCCTTCCAGTCGGGGATCAGCGCATCCAGACCACAGGGGTCCAAAACCGCGCCCGACAGGATATGCGCGCCCACTTCCGAGCCTTTTTCCAGAACAACCACGTTCAGGTCCGCGTCCAGCTGTTTCAGACGGATGGCTGCCGAAAGGCCCGCCGGGCCTGCACCCACGATAACCACATCGTATTCCATCGCTTCGCGTTCAATCTCGGCCATCGCGGGCTCCTTAGCTAACTTTCCGAATTGGCGCTTTCTACATGCTGTCGGCGCAATATTGTTTCACGGCTGATTACATGGTTGCTAAGACCTTGGTCAATCAAAACACGGCGTAACATTGCTGCAATGCGGCAGTTATGTATCGGGAGAGTCCCCCATAAGGTACCTGGGACCGCTACCATGGCATTTGGCCCGGTCGTCCGGGTTGTAAAGTGCGCATTTCGGAAGGCTGAGGCAGCCACAGCCGATGCACCCATCCAGATTGTCGCGCAACCGCGTCAAGGTAGCGATTCGCTGATCCAGACGGTCACGCAGCCCGACACTGATTTTTTGCCAATCCTTGGGCGTTGGTGTGCGGTTGCCAGGCAAGTCGGACAAAACATCCTTGATCTCGGGCAACGTCAGGCCAAACTGCTGGGCGATCATGATGAAACTCAACCGCCGAATATCGGCGCGCTGATACCGCCGCTGCCCACCCGCATTGCGCCAGGGCGCGATCAGCCCCTGCGCCTCGTAGTACCGGATGGCCGACACAGCCAACCCCGTGCGCCGGGCCAATGCGCCAATTGCCAGCCCTTCGGAAACTGCCATTATCCTCATTTAATCTCTTGACCTAAAGTTAGGTTTAGAAATTACAGTGAGTCGTGACAAGCCTCAATTCGCAAAGGAGACCCCATGATGGCGACGCTTGAACACACCAACTTCACCGTTCGCGACCCGCAGGCTTCGGCCGCGTGGATGCACAAGGTGTTTGGTTGGAAAACCCGCTGGGAAGGCCCGGCCATTGCGGGCGGCTATACCGTGCATGTGGGCAGCGCGCATACCTATCTGGCGCTTTATGCGCCCAGCGATCCGCAGCCATCCGGCGAAAGCAGTTACGACATCATTGGAGGGCTGAACCACGTGGGTGTTTTGGTCGAAGATATCGACGCCACCGAGCAGCAAGTGATCAAAGCCGGCTTCACGCCCAAGTCACATGCGGATTATGAGCCCGGAAAACGGTTCTACTTTGACGACGACAATGGCATCGAATTCGAAGTGATTAGTTACAACTAGGGCGTTCCGGGAAACATCTTGCAAACTCGTTATCGCCAATATCCCGAGAGCGCGAAGTGCGGCAGGGTATTGGCGATTCAAACTTTTCCCGAACATCATAGGCCGTAATCCGCCCGCTGCGGGGCCAAGACCTCTTGCAATTCACGCCTCATTTAGGTCAGGTATTTGCCAACCCATCAATTCGCCCCGACGCTGGTTCCATGCGGCGGGGCGCATCAATTTATGCGTGGACGACAAGACCATGGAAAAAATTCCGATGACGCCTACGGGCAATGCCGCGCTTGCGGCAGAGCTGAAAAACCTGAAATCCGTTGAGCGCCCAGCTATCATCGAGGCCATTGCTACGGCCCGTGAATTGGGTGACCTGAAGGAAAACGCCGAATATCATTCGGCCCGCGAAAAACAGGGCTTTATCGAAGGCCGTATCAAAGAGCTGGAAGGCATCCTATCGCTGGCCGATGTGATCGACCCCGCCAAGCTGTCGGGTGCGATCAAATTCGGCGCCAAGGTCACGCTGGTCGATGAGGACACTGACGAGGAAAAGACCTGGCAGATCGTGGGTGAGTATGAGGCCAATATCGAAAACGGTCTGCTCAACATCAAATCCCCCATCGCCCGCGCCCTGATCGGCAAGGACGAAGGTGACAGTGTCGAAGTCCGCACCCCCGGTGGTGTGCGGTCTTACGAAGTCCTGAGTATCGAGTACGCCTGACCGGAGCGTCCTTCATGTCCGAGCCCACGCCAGAGCAGGAAGCCGAGCGGCCAACGTCGTTGGGTATTTACGACAAGCCCTCGCGGCCGTCCGTGACCGAGATCGAGATTGCGGCCATCGTGCTTAGCGTGATCTGGCTGGTGGTTTCGGTGGTGTTTCTGGTGCTGCCCGACGACGTCGAGGGAGGTGGGTTCGTGGTGACCTTGCTGGCGGTGTTCATGCCGGTAGCAATGATCTGGGTCGCGGCCACGGCGATGCGCGCCAGCCGCGTCATGCGCGAAGAAAGCGAGCGTCTACAGACTGCGATTGATGCGATCCGGCAGACTTATGTCCTCCAGCAACAGCGGGCCGCCATTTCCCACGAACCGGCCGTCAGCAAGAAGTTGGACGAAATCGCTGAATCCGCGAAAAAGACCGAAAGTACACTGGCCACGTTTTCGACCAAACGTAGCGAACCTGCGCGGGCGGCAGCGTCAAACGGAACCGGCGACCAAACCTCGTTGGAGTTGGGTACGCAGGCCGAGGACATCGCGCCGCCACTCAGCACCGATATTTTCATCCGAGCGCTGAATTTCCCCGAAACGCAGGATGACGCCGAAGGGTTCGACGCCTTGCGTCTGGCGTTGAAGGACCGCAAGACCGCCCAACTGGTGCAGGCTTCGCAGGACGTTTTGACGCTGCTCAGCCAGGAAGGCATCTATATGGATGACCTGCGCCCCGACATGTCCCGCCCCGAGATCTGGCGGCAATTCGCGCAGGGTGCCCGTGGTCGCTCGGTGGCGGCTTTGGGCGGCATTCGGGATCGGTCGTCGCTTGCGCTGACGGCGGCGCGGATGAAGCAGGACCCGATCTTTCGCGACGCCGCACATCATTTTCTGCGCCGCTTTGACCACATGATCGTGGCTTTTGAACCTGAGGCCAGCGATGCCGACCTGACCGCATTGGGTGAGACCCGAACGGCGCGAGCCTTCATGTTACTGGGGCGTGTGGCTGGAACCTTCGACTAAAGGCCGAAGCTGCCGTAGGGGATAAACCGGACTAGATCGCCCGGTTTGATATGGCGCGCGCCGTCTTCGATTTCGACCAGCCCTTCGGCCCAGCTGAGCCCGCTGATCCGGCCCGATCCTTCAGAGGCAAACACCTCGACCCGGCCATCGCGCACTCGGGCGCGCAGATATTCGCGGCGGCCCGGTTTCTTGCGTTTTTCAAAGGCGGCGGGCAGATCGAACCCCTGTGGGTCCTGCCAGCCCTCACCCGCCATCAGACCCAAAGCCGGGCGCGCAAAGATCAGGGTGCAGACCTTAGCCGCAACCGGATTACCCGGCAGGCCAAAGACCGGTGTGCCTTCCCACAATCCCAGAGCCAGCGGCCGCCCCGGTTTGAGCGCAATCCTCCATTCCTGCATCGCCCCCGCCTCTCGCAACAGGGCCGAGACGTGATCCTCATCCCCGGCTGACGCGCCACCGCTGGTCAGGATTACATCCGCCTGTTCCGCCGCCGCATTCAGGCGATCGCGCAAATCTTCCCGGTCATCAGAAACCCGCCCCATATCCACCGGCTGAAACCCCATGCGGTCGATCAGTGACAACAGCATCGGGCGGTTGGCATCGAATATCTGGCCTGGCCCGGCCTTGTCTCCGGGTTCGATCAGTTCATCACCGGTCGACAGCACCGCCACACGCAGCGTATTGCGCACTGGAACTTTTGCAATTCCGGCAGCCGACAACAACGCCAGATCGGCGGGCGTCAACCTTCGCCCGGCAGACAGAACCAGATCGCCCGCGGTCACGTCCTCACCTGCACGGCGGGTGTTTGCACCCTGTTTCAGGGGGCCGTGAAAAGCGATGTGGCCATCTTGTACGGTCACGTCCTCTTCTAGAATGACCGTATCCACACCCTCAGGCAACGCCGCGCCGGTCAACACCCGCAGCGCATGGCCATGCGGCACCGTGCCATCAAACGGGATACCTGCAGCCGCGCGGCCCGGATGCAATGGCATCACCTGCGCACCCTCGGGCATCGCACCCGCAAATCCGTAGCCGTCAACGGCCGTATTCGGTTGCGGCGGGTTCGAGCGTTTAGCGATGATATCCTCTGCCAGAATACGCCCCATAGCCTGCGGGAGCGCAATTGTTTCAACAGGCACAACTACCGTCAGCCGCTGGCGCAGCAGGGCCAGCGCGTCATCCACCGGCGTCCAACTCACCCCGGCAGGCAAAGCAAAGCAATCGTTGCGCAGGGGCGGTGGGGCAATATCCGGCTTGCGTTGTGACACTCCCAAAATCCAGCCTTCCTCTGCTGCGTTGACGTTCAGATGGATCGCCAATTCCTCGAGTCGCATCCCGGCCAGTGACAGCGCGACCTGTTCCACCTGCCAGGCGTCCTTGATCCGGTCTTTCGGCCCGGCCCCCAGGGTAAGCGAGGGCCAGATTTCCACAAAGGCGACCGGGGTGTCCAGCGGCTCGAACGGCCAGACAGAGATTTGTCCGGTAAATGCGCGGCGCAGACGGGCCAGAACCGGCAGGCCAGTCATGACCTGACCACCCACAGCACCGGCCCCGCCCATTTGCCAACACGTAAAGCTGCCCTTGGTTTCGGGGTTCAGTTCGACGCAACGGCGCTCGGGAAATGGGTTGTGATAGCCCGCCTTGTTTTTGGGCAAACCGTCGATGCCACGTCGCAGGCCATTGAACCAGAACGGACCCTTGCCGCCAAAACGGCGGTTAATCTCTCCGGCCAGATCAAACCGGTTGTTGGCTTTTGGCGAATCCTCGATCCGAGCCTCGAACCAGTCCCACAACCGCAACGGATCATCCGATCCGGTCAGCGCACGGGCGAACCCTTTGGGATAGCCAAAGGGGAAATCGAACCCCAGACACAGCCGCCGTCCTGAGGCAATCTCATCCGCAATCAGGTCGTGCAGCCATTGCTCGGCAATCTTGCGGTTTCTAAGGTATGTCGGTTCTTCCGCCCTGCCCTTACGCACCACACAGGCCCAGATGGCATCCTTGCGTTCGGAAAGGCCGGTGTCATTGCCACCGGACCAATCGACCATGGCAAAACTATCGAAACCGGTCACAAACCAACCTCTTGCAGAATGAAATCGGCGATGGCTGCGGTGTCATTCAGGTCAAAGACCGGCACAGCCACATCGAGCGGCGTGTCACTTGCGACGGCGCGGATCGTCGCGTTCTCAGGCGCCATCAACGGGTTCGCGGCCTCGGCCCGATAGGCTTCGACCTTGGGGTGGGCCTCGCTTTTAAACCCCTCGATCAACACCAGATCGACTGGCGACAGTCGCTCTAGTAACTCATTCAATGGAGGCTCGAGCACGCCGCGCAGCTCTTGCATGATCGCGACGCGTTGACCCGAGGCCAGCAGAACCTCGGACGCGCCCGCAACGCGGTGACGATAGCTGTCAGTGCCCGGCTGATCGACATCGACATTGTGATGGGCGTGTTTCAGGGTCGAGACGGTAAAGCCGCGCCCGGTGATCTCAGTCACCAGCCGCTCCATCAACCCAGTCTTGCCCGCGTTTTTCCAGCCAATGACGCCGTAAACCTTCATGCCTGCTCCAGCAGTTGTTCTGCCCGCGCCAGATCGTCGGGTGTGTTGACGTTGAAGAACGGATCAAAGGGATCGGCCGGGAACAGCGCCTCGCGCCCGTCATGTTTGTCGGTCCACAGCACGACCTTGCGCAGGCCGTCATTCAGCGCATCCCGCAGATCGTCGCGTAATGCCACGGGCCAGAGACCAAAGGTCGGGTGCCGATTGACCCGTTTTCCACCACCAGATTTCAGCGCCTCATCCCCGGTGCGTGGCGTGGTGGCCAGCACCAGCGGAAGCGTTTGCCCCTGGGCAGCGTCGCTCAGCCGCATCACCAGATCGCGCGGGAAAAACGGAGTATCGGCGGCAGCGGTGACAATGCAGTCAGCCCCTTGCGTGGCCGCCCAATCCAGCCCGGCCAGAACGCCCGCCAAAGGCCCCGCAAACCCTTCGATCGTGTCGGGCAGAATAGGCAGGTTCAGATCAGCGAACCGTTCCGGATCACCATTGGCATTCAGCGCAAGGCCATCCACCTGCGGGGCCAGCCGGTCGATCACATGGGACAGCAGGCTTTGCCCGCCGATCTGCAACAGACCTTTGTCACCGCCGCCCATCCGGGTGGCAAGGCCGCCTGCGAGGATAACTCCGAGAGGGCGAGTCATGTGGAGATCTCCGGGAGTTCATGGGGCCGCGTCGTCAGGAAATTGACGACAAAGAAGGTCAAAAATAACATCGCGGCGTAAAATCCGAAGAAAAAATAGGAAAATACGAAGAATACGGAAAACAAAACTGCGAAAGCGCGTCTACATCTTTTCAGTTCTGAAATTATTTCCGGCGTGCCGTTCATGCATCCTGAAAACAACAGATTTCGTGACACTCTTCGGTTGCGCCGGGGTATGTCGAGTCTTGCCAAAAGAGGCCACCAAAGCCGGGCCGCAATCCAAAATCCTGCTATGCCAAAAACCACGAATGGCCCCAAGATCAACGGCACTATTAACAAGTTTTCCGACATGGTTACTCCGCACTCTTCCTGCGATGCTTCTTATCCTCAACCGCCACGCTGGCCGGGTCCACATCGCGCAGCAACCGGTCCTCGCCCGACAGACACACAAACCGCTGACCGCGCATGCGGCCGATCAGGGTCAGGCCGACCTCGCGCGCGATCTCGACGCCCCATGCGGTGAAGCCCGAACGGGAGGCCAGCACTGGGATGCCCATCATCGCCGTCTTGATCACCATCTCGGATGTCAGACGGCCAGTGGTGTAGAGGATCTTGTCTTCCGCCGCCTCACCCTCGGACAGCATCCAGCCCGCGATCTTGTCGACAGCGTTGTGGCGGCCGACATCCTCCATGTAGACCAAAGGGCGGTTTTCAAGGCACAGAACCGTTCCGTGGATCGCCCCGGCCTCAAGATACAGCGACGGGGTTCGGTTGATCTTGGCCGCCAGCTCATACAGCCATGATGTCCGCACATGAACTTGCGGCAGGCGCACATCCTCGAGCCCCTCCATCATGTCGCCGAACACGGTGCCGACTGCGCAACCGCTGGTGCGGGTCTTTTTCTTCAGCTTGTCCTCGTAGGACGTCTCGCGCGCGGTGCGGACGATCACGGTTTCCAGATCGTCGTCATAATCGACCCGCGTGATCTGATCATCATCCAGCAACATGCCCTGATTGCGCAGGAACCCCAGCGCCAGATATTCCGGATAGTCGCCTATGGTCATTGCGGTCACGATTTCCTGGGAATTCAGGAAAATCGTCAAAGGGCGCTCTTCGACAACCGAGATCTGGCTGACCTCTCCATTCTGGTCCACGCCCTCGACCGCGCGGGTCAGGCGGGCCGCGCCGGGATCGGGGGCGATGATGTAGTCCGAGACATCCAGTTCCTTGGCCAATTGCAACCCTTTCCCAAGACCGCTACTGCTGCGGCTATCACCATAGGATTTAGCCATGGCAGACACCACATCCAAGTCATACTATTGGAAGGGTTTTCGCGACGGGACCCCGTTCATTTTCGTCGCCATACCTTTCGGCACCTTGTTCGGGGTATTCGCCACCGAAACCGGGCTGACCATCATTCAGACGATGGCGTTCACGGCAACGGTTTTCGCCGGGGCCGCGCAATTCGCGGCCTTGCAACTGCTGCAAGACAATGCGCCAACCCTGATTATCCTGGCTTCGGCGCTGGCTGTGAACCTGCGGATGGCGATGTATTCAGCCTCGCTGACGCCGTATCTGGGGGCCGCGCCACTATGGCAACGCGCCATTGGCGCATATCTGGTCGTGGACCAGTCCTACGCCAGCTGCATGGTCCGGTTCGAAAAAGAGCCCAACATGACCGTACCTCAACGCATGGCCTATTTCTTTGGCTCGGTCTCACCGATCACACCTTTGTGGATACTGTCCACTTATCTGGGGGCAGTGTTGGGCACGCGAATACCCGAAAGCTGGGCGCTGGATTTCGCCTTGCCGATTACCTTTCTGGCCATGATCGGACCGATGATGCGCACACTGCCGCATGTTGTGGCCGCTTTGGTCGCCATCACAGTCTCGCTGCTGACAGTAGCGGTGCCGTATAATCTGGGCCTGCTGGTGGCAGGGTGCACCGGTATGATGGCCGGGGCACAGGCGGAGTTGTGGCTCGAACGCAGAAAGGTCACGTCATGAACGCGGTCGATCCGGTTACCATGTGGATCATCATTGTCGGGCTGGCACTGGGCAGCTACGGCCTGCGGTTCGTGTTCCTCGGCCTGGTCGGGGATCGCCCGATGCCACCCTGGCTGCTGCGTCATTTACGCTATACTGCCGTGGCAATTTTGCCGGCGCTGATCGCGCCGCTGGTGGTATGGCCGACCGCAACCGGCGGCCAGCCGGACATCCCGCGCATGGCGGCAGCCGCTGTCGCGCTGATGGCCGGGTTGATTACGAAAAACGTGCTTGCCGCGATCTTTTCCGGGGCCGCGACCCTCTACGCGCTGCTGTACCTAGTGGGCTAGCGCACCGCTCTGCTGGTTCAGAAGGGCATTGTTCGCCGCCAGACCCTTTTGCAGATCGGCATCGTCATTTTCGCGATACTCGGTGGTGGACACCCCCGGTATCTGGCCGAATTGCTCGGACAGTTTGACCGGATAGAACGTGGTTCCGATCTGTTCGAACCCTGGCACCTGCTGCAACAATCGAGAGGTAGAGTTGGCGCAGTATGCACTGGATACCGGCCCCATCTGCTTGGCCAGCTGCAGGGCGATTTCCGCCTGTTGTGGGGTGACCTCGATGGTTTGGATACGCGCAAAATGCGTTTCGCGCGCGTGGCTGCTGCGATAGGCGCGCTCGACATTCGGAGTGATGCCGTACAGCACGTCGTTCTTGATCGGCACAACATCCGCGCGGAATGAACCTGCAGGGTCAAAAATCACCCGCTCACTACCACTGATCATCAACGAGGTATGCGCCCCCGAACCGGTTCGGGTGCTGATCATTGTATAAAGCGTCAGCGTCGACGGACCCGGATCACGGTAAGACCGTGCCACGACTTCTGACTGATCTGCCTGAGGGCGCTGCGACCCGGTGCAGCCTGCAACAGTTGCCGCCAGAAGGCAGGCAAACAAAATCCTGATCACGGTCGACCCCGGTTTGGATTACGCGGCGAAGACCGCCAGGAACAGGCAAAGGAAGGCAATCGCAACCACGCACCATGTGGTGGCCTTGATGAAACCGTTGAAGGTTTTGGTTTGGACGGTGATGTCCATTTCGCCGTGCTTGTATTCAGCCATGACTCAGAGATTCCTAATTCGCGTGTTTGAGATGTTGGATAATCGAAAAATCGAGGCCTGTCACCACGTCATTCGCGCGCAGGGGTCACGGATTGAAACACGGAACATCCCGGATAACCAAACCCCCACCGCCATGGCAGGCCGGAACAGGGCCCACCGCCCAAACGCACGGCGGTATACATCGCCTCGGCCGTAAAGAAGTGTGCCGTACGAATCTGGTCGGGGGTCATTTCATAGCGTTGGGCATAATCCTCGGCATGGTCATCGCCGTGCTGTTTGACGCAGGCGCGCAGCGTGTCATCCGCCGACTGGCGCGCGTCAAAGCTTTGCTCGGCGTTCGATGCGCCACCAGCGTTGTGATAGGCGCGGTCATGGGTCACGCAGCAATATTCCCACGGCGGGTGCGCCTCGTATAGCGCGCTGAATTTGGGGAAGGTTTCAGCCACAAAGCGCCAACTGGCGGACAAACCGCCGGAACAGCCATCTGTTTCAAAGGGAATGGGCTCGGCATCCCCACGTTGCGCGATCAGCGCGCGGTGGGCTGGCATTTCGATGTTTCGCATGAATTCCTGTGCCGTTGCCGGGGCGGCCATTACTGCCAGCAAGGCCGCCAGTTTAGGGGCTTTCATCACGCATCGCCTCTGTGTCGATGGACATGCCAAAAGTGGTCGCCATCCATAACAGCAACCGCTCGGCCGGGCCCATTTCAGCTCGCACCCGCAGCACCTCGTTGGCCATTGCAGGACGGTCGGTGATCAGCCCATCCACCCCCATCGAGGCCATGGCCGACATCTGCAACGGATCATTCACTGTCCAGACATAAATATCCTTGCCCGCCTCATGGACCGAGCGCACCAGACCCGGCGTCGCCATCGCGGCGTTGACGGCAAGGAAATCGCCCTCAAGCCCTGTCAGGTCACCCACCGCCGTTGCCGCCAGAACGCCAGCCCGCCAATCGGGGCGGATGGACTTCATTTTTTGCACGGCGGGGTATTTCAGCGACATGGTGGCAATGTCGTCCTGCATCCCCAACTCTTCGACAAGGGCCACCACGCGGTTTTCCAGATCGACATCATGGCCGTAATATTTCAGCTCAATGATGACCTTGGCTTTACCTTTTGCGGCCTCAAGCACCTCACGCAGAGTTGGGGTGCGTTCATCGGCGTATTCGGGACCAAACCAGCTGCCGATGTCGATCTGGGCGACATCCTCCATCGTCGCATCCCAGACCTTAAGGTTCACGCCAGCAAGTTTCATGAAATCGCTATCATGGGCGACGATCACCACGTCATCCGCCGTTTCCTGCACATCGATTTCAACCCAGTCCGCACCGTCTTCGATGGCCTTGAGCACTGCGGCCATGGTGTTTTCCGGGCGCACCGCCGCCGCGCCGCGATGACCGATGACCTCGGCCCGGTCGGGAGCTTGCACACGTTCCAGCAAATGCTGACCAAACCACAACCCGATCAACACAGCCACCACGGCTGCGCCGACGGTTGCCAACAGCGGAATACGCAGACTGCCGGGTTCGGGATGCAATGGCTCGTCTGTCTTGATCTCAAAAAAACCATCCAGCAACACTGCCAACGCGCCTAACGCAGTCGCCGCCAGCACCAATCCGGCCAATGACCAAACCCCTGCCACCAACAGGCTGTAAAGCAAGGCCAGACGCAGATGGCTGGCGCCCTGCAGGGGAACGATGGCGAATAGGATACCCGCGACCCAGGCAATCAGCGCGGCGATGATCAGACGCAGGATCAGCCATATCGCCAGCTCGATCTTGAGGCGCCCACGTTTGCCCTCCATCCGGCTGGTGCTGATGTTAAAGGCATGCCCAGGGTGGACATTTTCGAACAGCACCAGATGCAGCGACAGCGCCCAAGCCGAGAGCCTGCGGATCAACACCCAGGCCATGACCAGAACTACCGCTCCGATCAATACCACCGCGACCCAGAACGAGGGCGGATGGAAGGTCAGGTAATAGTTGATGTCATATTCGGTCAGCGTCCACCACGCGATCAGTGCTGCAACCACAGCAAAAGGCAGCACCAGCAGCAGAACGCGCAGCACGAACCGCACGGCAAATCCAAATAGTGCCGAAAGGCGCGACAGGATCAGGCCGATGGCGGAACTGCCCGCGCGCCATGGATCGGCTTCGCCCATCCGCAACGATGCGGCCATGACCGAGAAAACAAACACTTCGGCCAGAAGAAACAGGCTCAGCACAGCAACAGCAGCGATGAAACCGGCGGGTGACAGGATAAAGGCGGCGATGGCCTGATCCGTCAGCGCGGTTTGATTCGACAGCGATACGGCAAGGTTTACGGTGATCGCCACGCCCGGTGCAATCAATGCCACCAGCAGCAGGCGCACGGCGATGTAGATCGGCACGAACACGCGACGGCGCGCCCAGGCGCGCCTGTAGGCAGTTGTAACGTCTGAGAAACTGGTCACGTGGCCTCCTTGAAAGTTGCACTCATTCAAGGCTGCGCAGACGTGAATTGCAAGTCAGGCGATCAGCTTTCTTCCAGATCCTTGGCCAACCGGAATCCAATGCGATTGGCGGGCTTGTCCTCGACCGACTTGGGCAGGGCCCGCAGCATCACATTCAGTTGGCTGACATGCTGCACCAGCTGGGTTCGCGCACCGGTCGCGTCCGAGCCGTAAAAAGTGATGATATCGGGATCAAAATAACCCATGCCCTCGATCCGCATCACGCCCGCATCGCCACCGGTAAAGCCCATGGCGACCTCTTGATCACCGGTCAGCGTTTGTTCGAAGTTCTGGATATACAAGATCAACCGCTCATACGCCCATTGCGCCGGGCTTTTGGTCTCGACCGGTTTTTGCAGCTGTCCGGGCAGATCCTTGGCACCTGATTTCGCGTCCGGGTTGGCGTGGACCTCATAGCAACGGGGCAAAGCTGCCGCTTCTGCTGCCTCGGCTGATGTTTTGATCTGGTCCTGCATGGCTTTACCCTTTGCGCTGAAACTCCCAGGCCCCGTCAGCACGGCGCGTCCGGTTGACAGTTCCAATGTGGTAAAGATGGTTCAGATGTGCAACCGCTTCGACCAAAGCCAGCCCGTACTCGCCTTCTTTGATCTGGCGCTTGAATAGAGGCATGAAACAATCGGCCGCGGTTTTGGGTTGGTCCAGATAGTCCTGCAACCGGTCCAGCGCGCCGTGGTGGTTGTCGATCAATTGCTTCATGCGCAGCGGCAAGCCGGTAAAAGGCAGCTTGTGCCCACCCAGCGCCAGATGATCAGGCCGCGCCAAGCCTTGCAGACGCTCACATGCCTCCAGCCACTCGGCCACGGGATCAGCCAAAGGTTCGGTGACATAGACGCCTAGATTGGGGCTGATCGAGCTGAGGATCTGATCCCCGGTGATCACCAGATTGTCATCGCGACTCCAGAACGTGGCGTGTTCAGGGGCGTGCCCGTTGCCCATATGAACGTCCCAGTCACGGCCACCCATGCGGATGACGCTGCCCTGCTTGATCCGGGTAAAGCCCAGAGGCATTGGATAGACCGTGTCGCAATAGTTAAACGGACGCTCGGTCATCCGTTTGGCCAGAACACCCGCGTCCATGCCCGCGCTGCGGTAATAATCCAACGTTTCCTGCGGCCAGCTTTCCTGCACATCCAATTGCAGCATTCGCGAGAACAGCCATGCGGTACGCGAGGCCACTAGTTCCACGCCGTGTTCCGATTGAAACCAGCCTGCATTGCCCACGTGGTCGGGATGGTGATGGGTCACGACCACCCGGTTGATCGGCTTGCCGCCCAGCGGACCCCCCATTAGGGTTTCCCAGATGCGACGGGTCTTGTTCGAAGACATGCCCGTGTCGATCACTGTCCATCCATCGCCATCGTCCAGCGCATAGATGTTGACGTGATCCAGCGCCATGGGCAGCGGCAGGCGCATCCACAGCACCCCTTCAGCAACCTCGATCGCCTCGCCCTGCGCCGGAGGCTCAGGCCAAGGATAGCGGATTGCCAAAGGTGTATCCCCGTCCATTACACCGCCAGCTCCTCAGGGGTGAGCGCATAGATGTCCTCGGCCCCGTTCTGCGCCTGCGTCAGCAGACCGGCATATTCCGGCAGCAATGCGTTGATGTAGTACCGCGCCAGTTTCAGGCGCGGACCTTCGGGGTCAGCCAGCGCCGCCTTCAGGTGGTAATGCGCGCCCAAAACGCGGGCGAAGGCGTGCAGATAAGGCACAGCACCGGCAAACCGAGCGTTCATGTCCGATTGCGCCACGATCCACTCGGTGGCTTCGCGCAGGCTTTCGGTCGCCTCCCATACGGGACCCGCCAGACCCGGCAGGCTGGCGCGGGCCTGTTCGGCGTGATCCTCGATCTCGTCCAACAAGCGCGAGGCTGCTTCGCCCCCATCCATCATCTTGCGCGCCACAAGGTCCATGGCCTGAATGCCGTTGGTGCCCTCATAAATCGCGGTGACGCGGACGTCGCGGTAATATTGGGCTGCGCCCGTTTCCTCGATGAACCCCATACCGCCGTGAACCTGCACACCAGTTTCCGAGACGCGCATGCCTGTTTCAGTTCCGAAGGCCTTGCAGATCGGGGTCAGCAGCGCGGCGCGTGCGGACCATTCGGCGTCACCGGTGGCCGTGGCCATATCGATAGCAGCCGCATTGGCCAGCATGATGGCGCGCGCGGCAAAGGTATCGGCGCGCATGCTCATCAGCATCCGGCGCACGTCCGCATGGTCGATGATGGTGCCCGAGGGCGTCTTGCCTTGCTTGCGGTCCAGCGCATAGGCCAGCGCGTGCTGGTAGGCACCTTCAGCGGCCCCCACACCCTGACCACCAACACCCAGACGTGCGTTGTTCATCATGGTGAACATCGCAGCCATGCCGCCATGTTCCTTACCAACAAGCCAGCCCTTGGCCCCGTCATATTGCATGACACAGGTTGGTGAGCCATGCAGGCCCATCTTATGTTCCAGCGACACCACTTTCAGATCGTTGGCCACACCGGGATTGCCGTTTTCATCGGGCAGGTACTTGGGCACCAAAAACAGAGAAATCCCCTTGGTTCCGGGCACACCATCCGGCAGACGCGCCAGCACCAGATGGCAGACATTCTCAGTAAAGTCGTTGTCACCCCAAGAGATAAAGATCTTCTGACCCGAAACCGAATAGGTCCCGTCGCCTTTGGGCACTGCCTTGGAAGACAAAGCCCCCACATCCGATCCGGCCTGCGCTTCGGTCAGGTTCATGGTGCCCGACCATTCGCCCGTCATCATCTTGGGCAAGTACAGAGATTTCAGCTCGTCACTGGCGTGATGTTCCAGCGCTTCGATCTGGCCTTGCGTCATCAACGGTGCCAGTTGCAGCGACAAGCACGCGGCCGACATCATCTCATTTACAGCGGTGGTCAGGGCCATCGGCAGGCCCATACCACCGAATTCTGGGTCACCGCTCATCCCGATCCAACCGCCTTCGGCAATCGCTTTCCACCCATCTACGTAACCGGGCGATGTACGCAACACGCCATTTTCCAACCGCGATGGCTCCAGATCACCGGGGCGTTGCAGCGGGGCCATTACCTCTTCGCACATCTTGCCGGCCTCAGACAGGATCGCACCGACCACATCTTCGCTGGCCTCCGAAAACTTCTCGGTCGCCGCGATTTGATCGAATCCGACGACGTGGCGGAACAACAACTCATAGTCGGAAATGGGCGCGCGGTATGGCATGTCTTCCCCCGGGTCTGTTTGGGTCGGTTTTTGGCGGGTGGGGTTGGAAATTGCAATGCCCACCTTTATGCATCCTTGATTGGTCGGAAACGTAACTGGCCTTGTTCTGCAAGCAATCAAAACGCGGCGTCACATGAAATGAACCCTAACGGCACTTTGGATTTAGCCGCCGATCCGGGCGGAATCGCACAGGCAGCTGACCTGCTGCGGCAGGGCCTGCTGGTCGCCTTCGCCACTGAAACTGTCTATGGGTTGGGCGGCGATGCCCGCAATACCGAAGCCGTGGCCAGCATTTATGCCGCCAAGGGACGACCCAGCTTTAACCCTTTGATTGCGCATGTGGCCTCTGCCGAGGCAGCGCAGCGATATGTCGAATGGTCCGAGCGGGCCGAGACGCTGGCTGCCGCATTCTGGCCCGGCCCCCTGACAATGGTTCTTCCTCTGCGCGAGGGGCACGGGATTTCACCGCTGGTCACAGCCGGGCTAGAGACGCTGGCGGTTCGGGTCCCAGCACATGGTACGGCCCGGGCGTTGCTGTCAGCCTTTGACGGGCCGGTGGCAGCGCCATCGGCCAACCCCTCCGGTCAGATCAGCCCTACGACTGCCGATCACGTGCGCGCGGGTCTGAATGGGCGTATCGCGGCCATACTGGATGACGGCCCCTGCGGTGTTGGTCTGGAATCCACCATCGTTGGACTGGCCGGAGAGCCCGCATTGCTGCGCCCCGGCGGTGTGGCGCTGGAACAGATCGAAACCGTTTTGAATACACAACTGCACCTGCATCAGGCCTCGGATGTACTGACAGCGCCGGGCCAGTTGCAATCGCACTACGCCCCCGACGCACCCGTACGCCTGAATGCGGCCGGCCCGCAGGGTGACGAGGTTTTGCTGGGGTTTGGCGCTGTTCCGTGTGATCTGAACCTGTCAGATAGCGGTGATTTGACCGAAGCCGCCGCAAACCTGTTCTCGGCCCTGCACAGGTTGAACACCACAGGCCGCCCGATTGCGGTGTCAACGATCCCCGATCATGGGTTGGGCGCGGCTATCAATGACCGCCTGCGCCGCGCCGCTGCGCCGCGTGACAACTGATCAGGCGCGCCCGGCGCTGGCCGACAGGGTCAGCGGGTCAACACCCAGCGTCGCCAGCGCAGCCTCCCACTTTTCATCATCGGGCACATCGAACACCAGTTTCGAGGTCGCCTCGGTGGTCAGCCAGCCGTTCATGGCGATCTCATCTTCAAGTTGGTCGGGACCCCAACCGGAATATCCCAGCGCCAGCATCGAGTTCAAAGGCCCCCGCCCCGAGGCCAGATCCTCGAGCACATCCAATGTCGCGGTCATGCTGAAATCATCCGAGATTTGCATGGAATGCAGGTTGGCATCGTAATCCGCGCTGTGCAGGACAAATCCGCGCGACATCTCAACCGGGCCGCCAAAATGAACCAGACGTTCGCCCACGACAGGGATGCTGCAGGCGATGTTCAACTGGCTGAGCAGGGTTTTGATCCGCAAATCCGACGGTTTGTTGACAATCAGGCCCATGGCCCCGTCCTCGCCATGGCTGCAGATATACACCACCGAGTGATCGAAACGTGGATCACCCATTCCAGGCATCGCGATCAACAGTTTTCCGGTCAGATCCATGGATTTAAAACTCTTGCTTCGTCTTCCTTCAACAATGGCCCCGGCACGTGGGGGTTGGCAAGGGATCAGGTCACATTTCGCTAGATTTCATCACAGTGACCCGAACGTGACTTGGAATCACCGGCAAGACCACGCATCTATGGGGTATGACGCGTTATCTAAAATCAACCGCGGCCGCCCTGACCGCCTGTTTTGCCCTGACCGCGCCCGCCCATGCGCAGGTTGAGGACGACGTTGTGCAACTGGACGTGCTTGATGGTGGGCGTACGGCCAATGGCACCTATCTGGGGGCGCTGCGACTGACGCTGAAGGACGGCTGGAAAACCTATTGGCGCGCACCCGGTGACGCTGGTATCCCGCCGCAGTTTGATTGGAACCGCTCGCAAAATGTGGGTGATGTGGCGATCACCTGGCCTGCGCCCCACGTATTTGTACAAAATGGCCTGCAATCGCTGGGCTATGCCGATCAACTGGTTCTGCCTGTTGAAATTACTCCAAGCGACCCCGCCAAACCCGTGCGGTTGCGTGGGGAAATGGATTTGGGCGTCTGCAAGGATGTCTGCATCCCCGAGACGTTGGATTTCGACCATACGCTGGACGCTGACGCCGGGCGCAACCCAGCCATTGCCGCAGCACTGGCCCAACGCCCCTATTCTGCGAAAGAGGCTCAGGTGACTGCCGCCAGCTGCCATCTGACCCCCACATCAGACGGTATGCGGATCGAAGCCCGCGTAACCATGCCCTCGGCCGGAGGGCGCGAGGTTGCGGTGATCGAACCGGGAAACCCCACGCTTTGGGCCTCGGAACCCGAAACGACACGGCAGGGCGGGACCCTGGTGGCCATATCCGAGGTGATCAGCGCCTCGGGCGGACCATTTGCGCTCGACCGGTCCGATATACGGATCACGGTGCTGGGCGCCAATCATGCCGTCGACATTCAGGGATGTAGCGCGGGCTGAGAGATGGGGAATACTCCTAAGATCGGCGCGCTGGCCGTTGTTGTACATGAAACCCGCGTGCTGCTGGTGCAGCGCAGCAAACAGCCAGATGCGTGGCTCTGGGGGTTTCCCGGTGGGCATGTGGAATGGGGCGAAACGGTGATGCAAGCCGCGCAAAGGGAGTTGCGCGAGGAAACCTCGGTCATCGCGGAACCGCTGTGTTATCTTGACAATCTGGACCTTCTGCGCCGCGACGAACAGGGCGCTGTGCAGTCGCATTACCTGCTGGTCGGGGTCGCTTGTGAATATCGTTCAGGTTCTCCCGTCGCAGGGGACGATGCGCTGGACGCCCGCTGGTTTTCGATAGATCAGATCAGACAAGGTGACCTGCCCATGAGTGATCGAGTCGTCGATCTGCTGGAAACCGCGCTGCAGGCGTGTCAGGCCGCCCGTCCCTTGAGCCGCACGTAAAGCAAGCCGGACAACACGACGCTTAGCATCAGAATTGGTAGCGCACCGGCAAGGAACGCTCCCAGCCCCATATGCAGCGCCGCGATGCCCTCATCCCCCGGGTAGAGCCCTGACAACAAACCAACTGGCGCGCCAGTCATCGCGGGCCAAATCATCGTCATGCCAAACCACAGCAGCAACACAAGCCCGGTGGCCATCACCGTGCCCTGCACCACTCGATCCGGTGCCCGCATCGCCCGGCGCAACGCAGTCATCGGGCGTGACAGGTCGTTTAGAATAGCCAGCAGCGCCGGCACCAGTAACAACACCAGAAACATTCCGAAACCCAGCCCGTACACCAGCGTTATCACCGAAGGTTTGAGGAACTGCGCCTGTTGCGAACCTTCATACAGCAACGGTGTCAGCCCCAAAACCGTCGTCAGCGTCGTCAGCATCACGGGTCTGAGTCGATCCGCCGTGCCTTCGACAATCGACGGCACCAACCCCCGCTCTCGCTGATAGGCGTCGATGGTCGTGACCAGAACGATCGAGTCGTTGATGATGATCCCAGTCATCCCCAGCAGGCCGATCACGGTAAACATGCTCAGCGGCACATCCCATATATAGTGCCCCCAGATCGCGCCCACCAATCCAAACGGAATGATCGCCATCACCACCAAAGGTCGCGTCCAGCTGGCAAAAACCCAGGCCAGCACAAGGTAGATCCCGGTCAGACACAGGATAAGGCCAGTGCGCGCCTCGGTCAGGAATTCATCTTCTTGCTCGCTCAGGCCCGTCAACCGCCATTCGACCTGCCGTTCGGCGGCGATATTGGGCAGGATCTCGTCATTCAGCGCCCGGGCAATTTCTGCCGCACGGGCCGGATCATCCTCGGAGATGTCACCCCCCACCGTAATCACCCGCAGGCCGTTATTGCGCCGCACCGTCGAAAAGCCCGACTTGCGCTCGACCGAGACGATATCGGCCAGCGGCACATAAACGCCATCCGGCGTGCGCATAAGGGTGCGTTCCAGAAAATCGGCGGTCAGTTCACCTTCGGGCAATTCGACACGGATTTCGGCGCTGCGCGGGCCATCGGGGAAAGTCGCGGCCTCGATCCCGTTCAGACGATCCCGCAACACACGGCTCAGCGTTTCCATACGAAAACCCAGCGCCTGCCCTATGGGTGTCAAATCCAGAATGAAATCTTCCTTGTCATAGGCCAGGTCGTCCTGCAGCGCCGAAACCTCGGGGTATTTCGCCAATTCGGCCCGCAGATCTTCGGAAGCTGCTTTGAGCGTGTTCACGTCGGCGCCATAGAACTGCACCTCGATTGAATCACCGCCGGGCCCGGATCGCCAGCCGCGGAAGGTCAGCATCTCGACCTTGGGATGACGCGGTACAAAATCCTGTAACTCGCCCACGAACTCAAAGCTGGAATAGGGGCGCAGGTCGGCGTCGATCAGCTCGATTGAAATCCCGCCCAGCAAGTCCTGATCCTTGCCTTCTGCGGCGGGCGGGTTGAACCATCCGGCGTTTCCGCCCACCTCGGCCAACACATAATCGATAGGATTGCGGCCATGGCGTTCTTCGTAAATCTGTCCCAGTTCTTCGGCAGCGCGCTGGATCTCGCGCATCATCGCCAGCGTATCTTCGCGGGTCGCACCTTCGGCCATGATAAAGTTGCCGGTGACCGAGCCGCGTTCGGGCGCGTTGAAAAAGCGCCAGTTCACATCACCTTTGATAAATAGCGCAATCTGGCTGGCCAGGATCACCACCATCACGGCCACAACCACATAGCGGGCCCAAACCACCCAGGCGATCAGCGGGCGGAACAGGTTATCGCGCACCCAACGAAAACCGCGATTGACCACGCGGTTGGGCAGGTCATACCAATGTTCTTTCGCCGAATGCGCGATGGCATGAGCCATATGGTTGGGCAGGATCAGGAAACACTCGATCAACGAGGCGATTAGCACCGCAATCACAGTGAACGGGATGTCATAGATCAGTTCCCCAAACCGGCCGCCGATGGCAGTCAGACCGAAAAAAGCGATCACGGTGGTCAGGGTGGCGGCAAAGACCGGCATCGCCATGCGCCGGGCAGCCCGTTCGGCGGCCACCACCGGGGCCTCGCCCAGGCGGCGGGCACGGAAATCGGCGTGTTCGCCAACCACAATGGCGTCATCGACCACGATACCCAGCGTGATGATCAGCCCGAACAGCGAAATCATGTTGATCGACAACCCGCCGATATACATGAACGCTATCGCCGCTGACATTGCCACCGGGATACCCGCCGCAACCCAGAAGGCGATGCGCGCATTCAGGAATAGGAACAGCAAGCAGACCACAAGGCCCAGCCCTACTAGGCCGTTGTCAACAAGAATATCCAGACGGTCGGTGATCGCCTGCGCGCGTGTTCTGATCAGCTCGATCGTCACACCTTCTGGCAGGCTGGCCTGAAGCTCGGCCACCACATCCTCGACCGTGTGCTGAATCTCGATAGCATCCCCAAGGTTCGAGCGGTCAACCCGCACCGACATGGCCGGGTTTTCGCCGACAAAGTAGCTGCGGTTGCGATTGACCCCTTCGACCCGGATTTCCGCCACGTCGCCAATATAGAGCTTGGAGCCATCGGCGAAATTGCGCAGTGCGATGCCCTCGATCTCTTCGGGGGTGCGCTTTTCGGTGCCAGTGCGGATGCGGGCATTGGCACCGGTGACGTCGCCAGCGGGGCTGGCCATCGCCTCTGCGGCTATGGCCTGCGCAATCTCGGACATAGTGACGTCATTAGCGATCAACTGTGCCGTTGGAACCTCGACCACCACTCGCGGAGCAGCAAGACCCCGGATCGTGGTGCGGGTTACGCCATTCGCAAACAGCCGATTGATCATCTCGTCAGTGAACTTGGCCAGTTGATCCGGATCGACCGGGCCGGTCACGACTACATCTGTCACCCGATCCCGCCACGCCCCGCGCCGGATCGAGGGCTCTTCGGTGTCCTCTGGCAAGTTGGTCACACTGTCGACGGCGGTCCTGACTTCGTCAACAGCGCGCGACATGTCCCAATTGGGCTCGAACTCCAGTTCAATGTGCGCTACCCCTTCACGCGAGGAAGAGAAGGAGTAGGTCACACCTTCGACGGCCAGTAGCGCCGGTTCCAGCAACTGAACTATTCCATTATCGACGTCTTCGGGGCCGGCACCTTCCCATTCGACCTGCAAATCAATCCGCTCGAGGATCACATCTGGGAAGAACTGCGCGCGCATTGCCGGGATCGCTGCAGCACCCAGAACCAGCATCACTAGCAACAGCAGGTTGGCCACAGTCCGATGGCGGGTGAAGTAGCTGAGGATACCGCCCGCCGCGCCGGGGATGTCGCGCATCATGGCGCTTACCCTCCTGCCCGGGTCTCGATGCTGCGCACCAATGAGGCCGGGACACGGCTCTCGCTTAATTGTCCCAGAACACGAGCCTTGACGTCGTTCGGCATCTGATCGCTGGCCTCGACCCGCGCCACCAGTTGGGCGCGCTGTTCATCCGACAATTCAACCATGTCCGGTTCCGCCCCGGCATTGGCCTCGATCCGCAGTGGCCGCACCCGAACCCCGCCACCCAACAGCGGCGTCCGGCCAACAACAACCTCGCGCCCGACCAGACCATCACCGCGCAACAACACCTCATCGCCCTGGCGACGGATCAGTTGCACAGGCAGCGCCTCGAGCCTGTCATCGGGGCCCAGCACCAGCACCGTGCCCGCCGCATCAAGAACCGATGATGGCAAACGCACCACATTGTCCAGCTGTTGTTCCTGTACTGTGACCGTAACGAAATCGCCGGGCTTGAAACCGGGCGCGTCGTCCAGACGGGCATAGATCAGACGGCCAGTCTGCCCTTCACCCGCTGATCCGCTGTCGCGGCTGATGCGCCCCGTGGCGATCAGATCGGTTCCTGTTACCTCAAGCGATACGGTCACCGGCGCCTCGATCAGATTACCCTGGGCATCCAATAGGCGCACAAACTGCGCAGTCGAGACACGGAACGCGACCTCAAGCGCGTTGGGATCCACTAATTCCGCCAGTTTTTCATTCGCCGCAACCAACCGGCCCTCGACCAGGGTCACATCCGTCAGCGTCCCGGCAAACCGCGCGCGGACGGTCATGTCGTCCAGATCGCGTTCAGCGGCCTCAAGCGCGATACGGGCACGGGCCAACAACGTGGTTGCCTGATCGACGCGCGATTCCGCCTGCGCCAGTGCGATACGACGCGCCAGAACCGCCTGCTGTGCGGCCGCTTCGGCCAGTTCGGCCTCTTCTGCGGCGGCAGGCGTGCCCACCCCGCGGCTTTGCAAATCCTTCTGACGCTGCATGGCACGTCCACGCAAGGCCGCCTGCGCCTCGGCCGAGTTCAACTCATCCTGCGCCAAAAGCAGTGAGCGTTCGGCATCGCGTTCCTCGAACTGAGCGTCCAGCAGGTCGGACTTGGCGCGGTCCAGGGCCGATTGTGCGTCAGCCGGGTCCAGTTCGACCAGAACCTCGCCGGTGGTGACGACGCCGCCATCCTCAAAATCCTCAGCCAACGAGATCACGCGCCCGCCCAATGCGGCGCGCAGCTCCAGGCGGCGGCGGCTTTGCACCTCGCCAAAGGCTTCGAGATAGGGGGTTACCGTCTCTAACTCGGCCGGTTGCACGCTGACGGCAAAAATGCGTTCGCGGCCCTCGGGTGGCTCACTGTCGCGGTTCAGGGCCTCTTGCACCGCGCTGACAATCAGCTGTACCGCGACAAATACCAAGGCCAGCGTTAGAAACGCCAGAAAGACACCAACAAGGCTTTGCCTCAAAAATCGCATCTATCACTTACCCCGGTCGCATCAGGCTACCATATGCAAAACGTAGCCGGGCACGGAAAAATGCCAAGCCACAAAGCGGTTACAATCAGTTATACGTGCAACCAGTCTACTTCCGTCGGAGATGTTCGTCCAATCTTGGCATTATTTCCACGAAATTGCAGGGACGATGCCGGTAATCGAACTGTTTTTCTAAAATACCGTCCCAGGCGTCCTTGCAGGCACCGGGGCTGCCGGGCAGTGCAAACAGATAAGTGCCCTCGGCCACACCACCCGTGGCGCGGGATTGCACCGCTGAAGTGCCGATCTTTTCCATCGAAATGAGGGTGAAAACAGTGCCGAATGCCTCAATTTCCTTTTCATAGACGTCCCGGTGCGCCTCAACTGTCACATCGCGGCCAGTCAAACCGGTGCCACCGGTCGAGATCACCACGTCAATGTCCGGGTCACCGGCCCACAGCCGCAACTGCGCCGCGATCTCACCGCGCTCATCGCGGATGATCTTGCGGTCGGCCACCGAATGACCCGCGCGTTCGATCCGGTCGACCAATGTCTGACCTGAGCGGTCATCGTCTAGCGATCGCGTATCCGAGACGGTCAGAACGGCGATCCGAACCGGAATGAATTCCATGCTTTCGTCGATGCGTGACATGTGGTGTCAGGCCCTTTCCATGATGGCAAGCCGGATGGCGAGGGCAGCGAAAATTCCCCCGGTCACCCAGCCCATAATACGTGAGGCGCGTGGATTGGAGATCAGAACCTTCCCCGCGCCCCCGGCAAATACGCCCACCAGCCCATTTACCACAAACCCGCCCAGCGCGATGATGACGCCCAAAATCAGGAATTGGGGCAGGATCGGCCCTATGGCGGGATTCACGAATTGCGGGATAAAGGCCAAAACGAACAGGATGACCTTGGGATTGGTCAGGTTCACCACCAACCCGTCGCGAAAGGCGTGGCTTGTGGGCTTTGCAGGCGCATCGGCGGACACCGCCCCGTTCCGGATCGCGCCCCATGCCAAATACAGCAGATAAGCCACCCCCATCCAGCGGATTACATCGAACAGCCATGGCATCGTCGCTACAGCGGCCCCCAACCCAAGCCCCGCTACAAAAACATGAACCATCGATCCGAGGGAAATTCCCGCACTTGCAGCGAAAGCCGGTTTGGCACCTGACCGCAAACCTTGCCCAAAGCAAAACAACATGTCTGCGCCGGGGGTGAAATTCAGTGCCAAAGCTGCCGGAATAAACGCCAGCAGCGTGACCATTTCTATCATAAGGTGACCTCAAACCAGTTTACTGTGGGGCCCAGGTTGGCGATCTGCGTGCGGCCTAGGTTGCCGCGATAGCCCCAGCTGTCATGGATGTGTCCACACAGCGCAAGTTGCGGCTGCAAGCGTTCCACTGCGTCGCGCACGGCCACGGACCCCACCGCATCGCCCAGCGACGTGACATCACCGTACCCCTTGGGCGGTGAATGCGCGATCAGGATATCCGCCGCGTCACAACGGTCCAGCAATTCAGTGGCCTCGGCCTCGGTCAGGTCACAGGACCAGTCGCCAAAAGGTGTAACCGGCACGCCATACCCCAGCCCGAAAAGCCGCAGGCCGTCCAATGTCATGCCGGTGCCGTGCAGCACATGGTCACCTTCCGGCGCGGCCTCGACCAGTTCCCGCGCGCTTTCGGCATTGCCGGGCACCATCACGAACGGTGCGGTGATGCCGGACAGCATCGCCATCGCCTGGTCCAACCCCTGTCGCGCCTTGCAGAAATCCCCAGCCCCGATCACCAGATCGGCCTCGGCGCTGGCCGCGACGACCTCGGCCGCGCGGTTGCGTGCCATATGCAGGTCGGAAAAGGCAAGAATGCGCATCACTTGCCCTCCAGCCGGGCTTTCAGCTCTAGCAGATCAGCCCAGGCCTGCCGCTTCATCTGTGGTTGGCGCAGCAGGTAGGCGGGGTGGAACATCGGGATGACCGGCAGGTTCAGCGCCTGTGCCCATTGCCCGCGCAACCGGGTGATACCGCGCTTGCCCAGCACCGCCTGACAGCTGATATTGCCCATAATCACCAGAACCTCGGGCTTGGCCAGCGCCACATGCCTTTCCAGAAACGGTTTCATCATCCCGATCTCTTCGGGTTTCGGGTCGCGATTCTGCGGCGGGCGCCAGGGCAGGACGTTGGTGATATAGGCGTTCTGGGTGCGATCCAGATCAATCGCCGCCAGCATCCGGTCCAGTAATTGCCCCGCGCGGCCGACAAAGGGCTTGCCTTCACGGTCCTCTTCACGGCCCGGCGCTTCGCCGATGATCATGACCCGTGCGCCCGGCGTGCCATCTGCAAAGACCAACTGCCGCGCCCCACGCTTCAGCTCGCAATGCTCAAACGTATCCATCGCCGAACGCAATTGTTCCAGCGACCCAGCACCTTGGGCTGACGCTTTCGCCACGGCAACTGGATCTACCTTCTTGGGTTTTCCCGGGGCAGACTGGGCCACGGCGGGCTTTTTGGCCTTGGGCGCAGTGTCAGGCAACGCAAAACGGTCAATCGGCGCATCGCCGATTGCGTCCGTTGCGCCCAGTTCGATCTGCCATTCCAGCAGAGCCCGCGCCGTTTGATAGTCCAGAGCCGATTCCATACCCTTCAATCTAACCAGCTTTTGAACGAGGGAAAGCGAATAGGCCTTGATCGGGCGGTCCGTCGCACCGACCATGAGAGTATTCATGTTGGTTCTATTGCGATTCCTTATGATTACTTTGCTGCTGACCACCCTCAGCGGCCCTGCTTTTGCGCAGCTTTTCGACCGCAACGGCCAATGCCGCCCCGGCCAGTTCCAATGCGGCACAAGGTGCTGTTCGGGCGGACAGAGATGCAGCTTTGATGGCCATTGCATTCCTCTGGGTGGCACCTATTGCGGGGGCGGGCGCACCTGCGGCCCGTTTGAGCGCTGCGTTGCGGGGGGCACGCGATGCGCGCCTGCGGGGGCGAACAGTTGTACTTCGCGCGCGGATTGCCCGGGCGGCTCGATCTGCAATGCGCGCCGCGAATGTGAACGCATCACGCCCGATTTTGACCCCAACACAGCAATCGAAGGCCTGCCCACGGTCTGCGATGATGGCCTGACTTGCGGTGCGGGATCGTCCTGTCTGCCGGGCGGCGGATGCTCGCGCCCCGGATGGTTTTTGTGCGAGGAAACCGGCTCGCAATGCCGCCCCGGGTTCAAGTGTTCCGAACATCAGGGATGCGTGCCGATCAAGGCCATCGACTGCGGCTATGGCAAATGGTGCAAACCCGGCGAACAATGCCTGCCCGAGGGTGGATGCGAGAAACTGCCCGTAGGAACCGATCCTTAGGTTGCCTAGGCGCGCGGACCTTCCTATAAGCGGCCCGATTGTCAGACAGGAGCCCGCCCATGCGTTTCGCCCATCGTCACCTTCTTGGCATCGAGCATCTGTCGCAATCCGATATCACCGCTATTCTTGATCTGGCCGAGACATATGTCGACCTGAACCGGCAATCGACCAAGCATTCCGACGTGCTGTCGGGGCTGACGCAGATCAACATGTTCTTCGAAAACTCAACCCGCACGCAGGCCAGCTTTGAACTGGCAGGCAAGCGACTGGGCGCGGATGTAATGAACATGGCGATGCAGGCCAGTTCGATCAAAAAGGGCGAGACCCTGATCGACACCGCCATGACGCTGAACGCGATGCATCCTGATCTGCTGGTGGTGCGGCATCCGCATTCCGGTGCCGTCGATCTGCTGGCGCAAAAGGTCAACTGTGCGGTGTTGAATGCGGGCGATGGCAAGCATGAACACCCGACACAGGCTTTGCTGGACGCGTTAACGATCCGTCGCGCCAAGGGCCGCCTGCACCGGCTGAACATCGCTATTTGCGGCGATGTCGCCCATTCCCGCGTGGCACGGTCGAACCTGATCCTGCTGGGCAAGATGGAAAACCGCATCCGTCTGATCGGCCCGCCCACTTTGGTGCCCGACCACTTTGCCGAATTTGGTGCCGAGATCTATGACGACATGAATGAGGGCCTTAGAGACGTCGATGTTGTCATGATGCTGCGCCTTCAAAAGGAACGGATGGATGGCGGCTTTATTCCGTCCGAGCGTGAGTATTACCACCGCTATGGTTTGGACGCCGCCAAGCTGGCGCTGGCCAAATCCGACGCCATCGTCATGCATCCCGGTCCGATGAACCGCGGGGTCGAGATTGACGGGACCCTGGCCGACGACATCAACCGCTCGGTCATTCAGGAACAGGTTGAAATGGGGGTCGCCGTCCGCATGGCCGCGATGGAACTTTTGGCCCGCAACCTGCGCGAGGTGGCATGAGCGATCTGACCGTTGCCCCCCATGAACGCGGCGTGATCCGCCTGTTCACGCTGAACATGCGCCCGGAAGAGGCCAAATTTCTGCGTGAACCCGGTGCCGCCGATCAAATCCTGGGCGTCGCGGGGCTGGACCCTGAACAGATCGACGTCTTTGCGGTCTCAGACCTCGAGGACCTGGGGCTCTATGGCTATCTGAACGAGGGCTGCGGCGTGTCCGCCGATCAGTTGGATCGCAATGCGCTTGAAGCCGTAACGGGTTGGGTCATGGTGATCCGCAGCGCTGCCTTTGGCGGTCGCGCAGCCACTCTGATCCCCGACAAACGGCTGCGCCTGATCGGGCTGTTCACCGAAGAGGCCACCAACTGGACCGGCGGTCCGATCGAAACCGAAAGCGCAAAACCGTTCTCGGCCCCTCAACCTGCGTCCCAAAACGACCAGCCCCGCCGCATCGGTTCTGCCGTTATGGCATTAGTGATCCTTTTGGCCGTCGGAGGCATCCTGTGGCTGATCCTGTGACCTTCTCGCCCGACAGAGGCACTTATATTCGCACCAACGCATGGCTAGCCGCCGTGGCCATGGCGGGTGCGATGATTGTGCTTTGGCTGATCGGAAACCCCTATCCCTGGACCGGCGCGCCTGCCGGTCTGGCCGCCGTCGGCATCCGGGCATGGTACATGGCCTCGGAAGAACTGGTCGCCACCTGGACGATGACGGACACCACCCTCACCGGCCCTGGCCCGCGCAAGGTGGCCCTGAACCAGATCAAGGCGGTTAATATCATGGGCAGTTTTGTCCAGATCGTCACCAAGGGCGGCGACAAGCACCTGATCAAATATCAGGCGGATTCCGCCGCCACCAAAGCCGCAATCGAAAGGGCACTGGCATGAGCAACCTGACCTTCACCAACGCCCGCCTGATCGACCCGGAAACCGGCACGGACAGCCTTGGCTGGCTGCAGGTGGGCAACGGCCAGATTACCGCGCGCGGTGACGGCGACGCACCGTCCACGGATACGCCGATCGTCGATTGCGGCGGGCACTGCCTTGCCCCTGGTATCGTCGATATCGGTGTCAAAGTCTGCGAACCGGGCGAGCGGCACAAGGAAAGCTATAAATCCGCCGGTCTGGCAGCAGCGGCTGGCGGTGTGACCACCATCGTTACCCGCCCCGATACCAGCCCGGCCATCGATACGCCCGAAAGCCTTGAATTCGTCACCCGCCGCGCGCAGGCGGATACGCCGGTCAACGTCTTGCCCATGGCCGCCCTGACCAAAGGACGCGACGGGCGTGAGATGACCGAGATCGGTTTTCTGCAAGATGCGGGCGCGGTGGCGTTCACCGATTGCGATCACGTTGTCACCAACACCAAGGTATTCTCGCGCGCTCTGACCTATGCGCGGTCTTGCGACGCACTGGTTATCGCGCACCCACAGGAACCTGTCCTGAGCGCCGGGGCCGCCGCTACCAGCGGCAAGTTTGCAACCTTGCGCGGATTGCCCGCCGTCACGCCCATGGCCGAACGCATGGGGCTGGACCGCGATATTGCCCTGCTGGAAATGACCGGCGCTGCCTATCACGCCGATCAGATCACCACCGCCCGCGCCCTGCCCGCGCTAGAGCGCGCAAAGCGCAATGGGCTGGACATCACCGCGGGCACTTCGATCCACCATCTGACGCTGAACGAGCTGGACGTGGCCGACTATCGCACTTTCTTCAAGGTCAAGCCGCCGCTGCGGTCCGAAGATGACCGTCAGACGGTTATCGAGGCCGTGCGCAGCGGCTTGATCGACATCATCAGCTCGATGCACACACCACAGGACGAGGAAAGCAAACGACTGCCGTTTGAAGAAGCCGCCTCGGGCGCTGTTGCGCTGGAAACGCTGCTGCCCGCAGCCCTGCGCCTGTATCATTCGGAACAGTTGGACCTGCCGACGCTGTTCCGGGCCATGGCGCTGAACCCGGCAAAACGGCTGGGGCTGGACAGCGGTCGCCTGTCCGAGGGCGCGCCCGCCGATCTGGTGCTGTTTGACCCGGATGTGCCCTTTGTGCTGGACCGGTTCTCGCTGAAATCAAAATCGCAGAACACACCGTTTGACGACCAGCGGATGCAAGGTAAGGTCACCGCAACCTACGTGGCTGGACAAGAAGTTTACCGGAGACCCTGATGCCGCCATTTGACAGTTCGATGACCCAGCTGATCCTCTGGGCCGCGCTTGGTTATCTGATGGGGTCTGTTCCCTTTGGCATGATCGTCGCCAAGGTCATGGGGCTGGGCAACCTGCGCAACATTGGGTCAGGCAATATCGGAGCAACCAATGTGCTGCGCACCGGCAACAAGGCAGCCGCGGCGCTGACGCTGATCTTTGACGCCGCCAAGGGCGCGGTGGCCGTTCTGTTGGCGCGGGCACTGGCCGGGGAAGACGCCGCCCAGATCGCGGCACTGGCCGCATTTTTGGGCCACTGCTTTCCTGTCTGGCTGGGCTTTAACGGTGGCAAGGGCGTGGCCACCTTTCTGGGTCTGTGGCTGGCGCTGGATTGGCGCGTAGGTGTGGCCTGCTGTCTGACATGGCTTGTGGCTGCAGCGATCTGGCGTATTTCATCACTGGGCGCGCTGGTGGCGGCGGCCATGTCGGTTGTCTGGGTGATTGTGCTGACGGACAGTTCAGCCTTTGCGCTGAGCATCATCCTAACCCTGCTGGTCTACTGGCGCCACAGCGCCAATCTGGCGCGGATCAAGGCGGGAACCGAGCCGAAAATCGGCAAATCGTGATTGCGTCAACCGGTTTTCTGAACGCCTTTTTCGCGCTGCCCGAGGGTACGTTTACCGGTTACGCCAATGGGCGGCACTATGTGGTCAGCCGTTCGGTTTTTGGCGCTGGAAGGTTTCTCAAACTGGTGGCCCATCAGCTTGGCGGCCCGGACTATATCAGCATGAACCTGTATTTGACGCGACAAAGTGGTGCCCTGCTGCGCCCCTGTGAAATGCCTGCCGATAAGGTCGTTTCATTCGTCACCGCTCTGATCCCGGATACGTAATCTGCATCACCAAAACTTGTGTTACCGGACCTTCACAATTGATTGTCTTGAACGTGATCAGGGCGCTGCCCAATTGAGGTTCTGTGACGGCCAATTACCGGCGTCGCAAAAACAAAATCCGGTTTGCCCGGGCAAAATTCAGGTGCTCTAGAGCGAGCCTATTCACGAAAGGTGAAACCATGAACAAGTTCAAATCCATTCTGGGCGGCGTTGCGCTGTCGGTTGCAATCGCAAGCTCGGCGCTGGCCGCTGGTGTTGAGATCAACGCAAGTTCGACCGGTCTGGCAATGCAGGGCTATGACCCGGTTGCATACTTCACCGTAGGCGAGCCGACCAAAGGCGATTACCGCATCTCGACCCTGCACAACGACGCGCTGTACCGTTTTGCTTCGGAAGAAAACAAAGCCGCCTTTGAAGAAAACCCAGAAGCCTACCTGCCCGCATATGGCGGTTACTGCGCATTCGGCACCGCGATGGGCTTCAAGTTCGACGGCGACCCGAACTACTGGAAAATCGTTGACAACAAACTGTACCTGAACCTGTCGAAAGACATTCAGGAGCGCTGGGAAGGCGACGTTCCGGGCTTTATCGAAAAAGCCGGTGTGAACTGGGAAAACATTGCTGACAAAGATCCGGCTGAGCTGCAGCAATAATTTGCTGACATCTGACAGTCTTTCGGCGGCGAGGTCACTCGCCGCCGTTTTTGTTTGTTCCCGCTGGCGACAGGCCCTGTGACATTTGCTCAGGACTTGATGAGTTTTACAATTCCAGCACCGTGCTGCCGGTGGTCTGTCGTGCCTCAAGCGCACGATGCGCATCGTCCACCTGAGCCAACGGAAAGCGCTGGTCGATATGGATCTTGACCTCACCGCCCTCAACCTTGCCGAACAGACGTCGGGCCATCGCCTGACAGACCGCGTGATCGGCAATATGGGTAAACAAAGTCGGGCGGGTGATCTTGAGCGAGCCCTTCTTCGCCAGCATCCCAATATCTATCAGCGGCACAGACCCTGACGCATTACCGAAGGAAATCATCATCCCCAACGGCTTGAGACAGTCCAGCGATCCGGTGAACGTATCCGCCCCGATGGAATCCATCACCACATCCACTCCCTTGCCGCCGGTGATTTCGGCTACGCGCTCGACAAAGTTTTCGGTGCGATAATTGATACAGTGCGCAGCGCCGTTGAATTGGGCAAGGCTGCATTTTTCGTCGGTCCCGGCGGTTCCGATCAGAGTAATCCCCTCGGATTTGGCCCATTGGCATGCGATCAGCCCTACCCCACCAGCGGCCGCGTGAAACAAAACAGAATCGCCACGTTTCAACGGCGTCGTTCGGTGAAACAAGTATTCGACCGTCAATCCCTTTAGCATCATCGCCGCCGCCGCATCATACGGAATCCCGTCAGGTAGTGGACAAACCTGCGCTGCGGGCATCACCCGGGCTTCGGAATAGGCGCCTGCCGGTGCCGCCGCATAAGCTGCACGTTGGCCAGGCTCAAGATGGGTCACACCTTCGCCTACGGCTTCGATCACGCCTGCGGCCTCCATACCCAAGGCGTGCGGCAGGTCCATCGGATACAGTCCGATCCGCTGGTAGATGTCGATAAAATTCAATCCGCAGGCATGATGGCGGATACGCACCTCGCCGGGGCCCGGGTCCCCGACGGGGCGGTCTTCGATCCTCAGAACTTCGGGGCCGCCGTGTTCGTGAATGACGACGGTTCTTGCCGTTTGCTGCATGCTGACCTCCTGTTGCCTGCGACCAAGCTAACACGCCTGAAAATCAGGGCAATCGGCACAATTCCGCGTCACGCAACCGTAACGTGAAAAAATGTGCTATACTGCTATCTGGGCGTTGCCGGCTGGTCCGGCCTCAGGCAATCGATGCCGGATCCACCCTGCTGCGCGATACGCAAAGGGAGGGGATATCAATGGCTAAAACGATTGGAAATCCGATTAGCTGGGCCGCTCAGAATATCGGTGCGACCGGTGATCACATAGCTGAAAGCGTCAACCATATCGGCAGCGCGGATACGCGGCATCTGCCGGTGGTGCAAAATTTAACGATGCAAGACCTGCGGGCTTGTCTACAGGCAGGGTACAATGACTTTCTGGAAACCAGAGCAGATGCCATATTCATCGTGCTGATCTACCCGATCGCAGGATTGTTGATGTTCGGGTTCGGGCTGAACCGCAACATGGTGCCGCTGCTGGCGCCGCTGATCATGGGGTTTGCTCTGATCGGCCCAATAGCCGCAGTGGGTCTGTACGAGATCAGCCGCAAACGCGAACAAGGGGGAGAAGTGCATTGGCTGGATGCGTTCGGCGTGTTCCGATCGCCATCTTTCGGTGCCATTTTGATGTTGGGTTTCTATCTGGTCATGCTGTTGCTTGTCTGGCTGATGGTAGCGCAGAGCATCTATGTCCACACGCTGGGCCCTGATCTGCCCACATCCTTAGGCGCCTTTGTCACGCAGGTGTTCACCACCGGTGCGGGCTGGACAATGATCATCTTTGGCAACGCGGTAGGATTCCTGTTTGCTCTGGTCGCACTAGCCATCAGCGTGGTCAGCTTTCCGTTATTGCTGGACCGCAAAGTGGGTCTACCAGTTGCGGTTGTGACCTCGGTCCGGGTGCTGCGGCAAAACCCCGGAGTGATCCTGACATGGGGCTTCATTGTCGCCGCCTTGCTGGTGATTGGCGCAATCCCGATGCTGCTGGGGTTGATTGTGGTGATGCCCGTGCTGGGCCACGCCACATGGCACCTGTACCGCCGGGCCGTCGCCTAAAGCGCGCGGCCTAAACCGCGCGCTGGTCAGCTTATCCGGCGACGTTCAAAACGATCTTGCCGATGTGATTTGAACTTTCCATACGCGCATGTGCAGCGGCGGCATCGGCCAGCGCGAACTCGCTGTCCATCACGGGCGCCACCCTTCCGGCGTCCAGCAATGGCCAGACCGCCTCGCGCAGATCCTGCGCAATCTTTGCCTTGGCCAGGTCACTTTGTGGTCGCAAGGTGCTGCCGGTCAGGGTCAACCGTTTGACCATCATCAGGGCAAAGTTCAGTTCGACCTTCGGGCCCTGCAAAAAGGCGATCTGCACCAGGCGCCCGTCTTCAGCCAGTGTCTTGACGTTGCGCGGGATATAATCGCCCCCAACCATGTCGAGGATCAGGTTCGCCCCACCTTCGGCGCGCAGGACACCCACGAAGTCCTCATCGCGGTAATTGATCGCCTTTTCGGCCCCCAGTTTGACGCAAGCCTGGCATTTATCGGCCGACCCGGCGGTTGCAAAGACCCGTGCGCCAAACGCATTGGCCAGTTGGATGGCCGTCGTGCCAATACCGCTGGACCCGCCATGGACCAGAAAACGCTCACCCGCTTTCAACCCACCGCGCATGAAGACGTTGGACCAGACGGTAAAGAAGGTCTCGGGCAGGCAGGCGGCCTCTTTCATTTCCATACCTGTGGGAACCGGTAGGCAATGTGCAGCGGGCGTGGCGACATATTCGGCATAGCCACCGCCGGGCAACAACGCACAGACCTTGTCACCAACCGACAGGCCATCAACACCCGCACCGATCGCCACGACCTCGCCCGACGCCTCCAGGCCTGGCAAATCGCTGGCACCCGGCGGGGGATCATAAGCCCCAGCGCGCTGCAACGCGTCCGGGCGGTTTACCCCGGCATATGCCACTTTGAGAATCACCTGACCGGCTTGGGGTTCCGGTACGGGACGGTCGGTCAGTTGCAAAACCTCCGGTCCGCCGGGTTTGGTGATCTCAACGGCGCGCATTGTCTGGGTCATGGGCAAATCTCCTTTGCCCAATGCCTAGCAGGCAATTTCTAGAAGGCCCAGATGCTTACTTGCGCGGATTCAGCATCCCGGGCAGGTCGACCCGCATTTTCACGGGCGGTTTCACCTGGCTGGCAAACCAATTCGGCACCGCCAGAAACGGTTTGAACAGCGGATTGCCATTCACCTGCGCCTTGAGCTTTTCGAATTGCATGACATTGTCGATGCGACGGTCCAGAAACTCCCACGTTTTCTGGTGGTCCGGCGAATCATCCCCCAACCAGAACAACAGGGTCGAGGAATAGACCCCAGACAAGGTCGCGCGCTTAGTGTACCAGTTCACGTCGTCCGAGGTATCGCCCAGCGTATCCCAGATCAGATCGCAGGTCTGCCACAGCGCCTTGGCCCCATCCGCCGCATGGGTCGGCAGCGAAAACAGCGTCATGCCCCGGCGCACCAATTCCTTGTCAGGCACAGCCTCAAGCCGGAACCGAACGGCAGCGGCCACACGCTCGCGGAATTTCAGCTCGCTCAGGTCGGTGGATTTCAGACGCTCTACCATGACCGCATCCCCGCGCGCATGAAAAGCCAGCGCTAGATCAACCGCGCCTCGGGGGCAGATTGCGCGCGCCAAACCGTCATCCAGATCGCAATCAATGATCGCGGCACGAAAGCTAGTTTCAGACCAACCGTCAAAGGGCACGTGGGTCAGCATCGCGTCCAAAAGCTGTTGTTTTGCATCTTCATAGGTAACGGTCATGGCGGGTCTCCGGTTCTCGGGGCCAGTACTAGACAAGATAGACCGGCTTTGCTATACGGCCAACTCCTGCAATTTCCTTGCAACTCTATCTAGAAAGGTGGTGACAACCACATGCAGGTTAGTGTTCGCGACAACAATGTCGATCAGGCGCTTCGTGCCCTGAAGAAAAAGCTGCAGCGCGAAGGCGTGTTCCGTGAAATGAAGCTGAAGCAACATTTCGAGAAACCGTCCGAGAAAAAAGCGCGCGAGAAGGCTGAAGCGATCCGTCGTGCCCGTAAACTGGCACGTAAGAAAGCACAGCGCGAAGGTTTGCTCTAAGCACCTCGCTCGTCCAGCTTTGGATGACACTATTTGACGACCCCCGAGGCATCGCCCGGGGGTTTGTCGTTTCTATCACCGGTTGCATTTCGCCGAGTCCGCCTCTGCCTTAGGCGACAAGCTGCTAAATCGGGCCAAGCAACATTTTGCCCGGCATTTTGCAGCGCAGCGAATCCCGTATCGGTAGCACGCCCCTGCTGAAATTCGCCTGAAATCTAAACCGCTCTGTCCGTCCGTTCGACGCCCCCTGTAACTGGCCTCGTCTACTCAGACGACCATTCAAAACGGAGGCTACCATGTCGACTGCAAGTACATTCGAGCAAGAAATGCTGGCGTTAATCAATGATGAGCGCACATCCCGCGGGCTATCCCCGCTGCAACTGGAAACCCGCCTGAACGCATCAGCCGAAGATCACAGCACCTGGATGCTGAACGCCGATATATTCAGCCACACCGGTTCGGGCGGTTCTAGCGCGACCGAGCGCATGGAAGATGCCGGGTTCGACTTTACCGGCAGCTGGCGGTCAGGTGAAAACATCGCCTGGCAATCGGAACGTGGTGCCGCAGGCATCAGCGACGATGTCGAGCAACTGCACCAGAGCCTGATGAACAGCCCTGGCCACCGCGCCAACATCCTGAACCCTGACTACGAATTTATCGGAATTGGGATTGAAGAAGGCGACTACAATGGGTGGGATGCCGTCATGGTGACCCAGAACTTTGCCACTACCGACGCTGCAGTGGTGCTGGACAACGGTGCGGCACCAACGCCGCCCACGGACGACGTGGCAATGCCGGACGACCCTGTCACCGAAGACCCGGTCGAAGAAACGCCTGACACCGACGTCACCGAAACCGAAGACCCGAGCGAGGAAACACCGGACACCGATGTCACCGAGACCGACGACCCAGTCGAAGAAACACCAGACACCGACGTCACCGAGACCGACGACCCAGTCGAAGAAACGCCTGACACCGATGTCACCGAGACCGACGACCCAGTCGAAGAAACGCCTGACACCGATGTCACCGAGACCGACGACCCGGTTGAGGAAACGCCTGACACCGATGTCACCGAGACCGACGAACCGGGCGAAGAAACACCGGACACTGACGTCACCGAGACCGAAGACCCGGAAACACCTGAACCGGATGTCACCGATACGACTGCAGGCGTTTGCTTCGACGTGGAAGAATTCCTGGCGGCAATCGAGGATTTTGTGAACGACTTATTGGCACTGGTCGACGATTTCAAAATGAATGACGACCCGATGGTGACCGATGCGGACACCACCGAGGACGATTTCATGCTGACCCTGGATATGTGCGACGACACTCCGGCGGCGAATGACGATGCCCCGGTCATGGAGGCGGACGCACCGGATGACTTCTTTATCCTGATACCGGCCGACAGCGGATGCATGATGGACTTTGTCTAAGGTCCGATGCAGCGTGTGAGGCACTGAAACGGTGCCTCACACCGCTTTCACAGCGCACTTGCGCAGTTTTTCGCACAAACAACGCGAATCAGGCGGTGGCAAATCGCCGAACGGGTCGGGGTGTCCAGATTGTGTCTGTATCCCGTCAAATTCTCGCCATTAATGTCTCGCCAAAATAACTCAATTCAATTGGAGGCAGAATCATGTCAACGGCCAGCAATCTAGAACGGCAGATGCTTGCATTGATCAATGACGAACGCACAAGTCGGGGGCTGCAACCCCTCAAGCTTGAGCTTCAGCTGAACGACTCGGCCGAAGATCACAGCGAATGGATGCTGCAGACAGATATCTTCAGCCACACCGGTCGGGGCGGCTCGAGTGCAACCCAGCGGATGAGAGATGCCGGTTTCGATTTCACCGGCAGCTGGAGATCGGGTGAAAACATCGCCTGGCAATCCGAACGCGGGCCCATTGGTGCCAGCGATGATGTGGTACAGCTTCACCAAAGCCTGATGAACAGCCCCGGTCACCGGGCCAACATACTGAACCCCGATTTCGAATATATCGGGATAGGTATTGAAGAGGGCAATTTCAACGGTTGGGATGCCGTGATCGTGACTCAGAACTTTGCCACGACCTCGGCACCGGTGCAGTTGGACACCGGCGGGTCGTCTCCAGCACCGGCACCGGCGCCCGCCCCTGCACCAGCAGAACCGACACTACTATATGTGGATGCTGGTACGGTTGGAAATGATGCGGATAACTTTTTCGCTCTTAAGTCTGGCCAGTCCGGCAGCCTAAAAGGGCAAGGCGGTGACGATAGTCTTAGTGGCGGAAACGGCGGCGACCTGCTTCACGGCGGGCTGGGGAATGACACTCTGATCGGTTACGGAGGTAGGGATACCCTGATCGGCGGTCAGGGAGCGGACCTTCTCAGGGGTGCTGACGGAAATGACTTTTTGCAAGGCAGCAGAGGCAACGACAGGCTGCATGGCGGCAACGGAAATGACCTGCTATTGGGTGGCTCGGAAGACGACAGGCTGCAATCCGGCAATGGCAATGATGTACTGAGAGGTGAACGCGGCCGGGATGACCTCTTTGGCGGTGCAGGAAATGACGTCTTGTGGGGGGGACGCGACGTCGACAACCTGACTGGCGGCTCAGGTGCCGACGTATTTGTCCTCACCAGCGGTGCCGACATTGTCACAGACTTTACCGACGAGGACCATGTTTATCTCAGAGTAACGGCTGCAATCACAAGCTACGACGATTTAAAAAACAACCATATTCGCCAATCAGGTAGCGATGTGATTATCGACGATGGCGCCGGCAACAGCCTAACACTAGAAAACACATTATTGTCGGATCTGACGCAGGACCATTTTTTGGTCTGATATTCCCGACACCTTAAACCAAAAAACGCCCCCAAGTCCGGGGGCGTTTTCTATTGATCAATAAATTTTAGGAACGTGCAGCTCATCCGGCAGGACGCGCCGTTCATATTCCGGATTGTATCTTCGATCTGGCAATTCGACCTTTTCCTGCGGAACATCCGTATAGGGGATCTTGGTCAGAAGATGCTCTATACAGTTCAGGCGCTCGCGTTTCTTGTCATTGCCTTCGACGATATACCAGGGCGCCTCGGGAATGTTGGTGCGGAACAACATGTCTTCTTTGGCCTTGGTATAGGCCTCCCAGCGGATGCGGGATTCCAGATCCATCGGCGACAGTTTCCACTGTTTCATCGGGTCGTGAATGCGCATGAGGAACCGCAACTGCTGTTCTTCATCAGTGATTGAGAACCAATATTTCAGCAAAATGATCCCCGACCGCACCAGCATCCGTTCGAATTCGGGAACGTCCTGAAAGAACTGTTCGACCTGATCCTCGGACGCAAACCCCATCACCCGTTCCACCCCAGCACGGTTGTACCAGGATCGGTCGAACAACACGATTTCGCCGGCCGCGGGCAGATGCGGTACATAGCGCTGGAAATACCATTGGCTTTGCTCCCGGCGACTGGGCGCTGGCAAGGCGACCACGCGGGCGACCCGCGGGTTCAGCCGCTGGGTGATCCGCTTGATCACGCCGCCCTTGCCGGCGCTGTCACGCCCTTCGAACAGGATGCACACTTTGGCCCCGGTATGCTGCACCCAGTCCTGAACCTTGATCAATTCGGCCTGCAAGCGCAGCAGATTGCGGAAATAGACCTTGCGATCCAGCATGTCGGGATGCTGGTCCTTATAGATCTTGCGGACTTCCATCGAGAGCATGGGTTCGCTGAACTCGATCTCGAAATCTTCGTCCAACGTGTCTTCCAACTCGGCTTCCAGCCAATCTTTTGGGGCATCGTTATGTTCGTAAGCCAAGGTCTTATCCTTATCGTCTATCGGGTCTGGACCGTACAACGCGCGTGTAACCGCCTGATGTCATCAGAAGAATTGATAAAGCCCTTCCTCAAGCGAAACCGCTTATGGCAGCAAGGTCAAGGCGATGCGAAAAGAGGTTTGGTCCTTTTCTCAATCTGAACCTACACGCCCAGGGATACAAGCGGCAGATTTGCCGCATTACCAACAGGTTGGCATAAATCCGCCCCAAACCTACTTGCCAGAGGGATCATTCCGTCGGCACAAGTACCCTTCAACCCCCCTGAGGTGAATGTGGCGCATTTCATTTCCCTACTGCCTGCGATCTGGCCCTGGTTCATCCTGATTGCCGCACAAATAGGCATGGTATCAGGCCGACAAGGGCTGGGGCTGGCCCTGTTGGCAGTGTTCCTAGGTTCAGCAACAGTGCTTGGCCTGCTGACCCCGCTGGCCTTGGCAATCACGGCAGCGGGCTTGCTGGGTGCTTTAGGGTTGCGCCGTCTGACCGGTGTGCCCGCCGTATTCGGGCATCTGGTGTTGATCCTGTGGTGTCTGGCTCTGGGGGCGCATCTGATCCCCGGGTTTCACAATCTATTGGTTCTGGATCAGGTACAGGCAGGCCCGGGCAGCGCTGCGTTCACTATGTATCTCAACCTGGACAAACCAATGGTCTTGTTTGCCGTTCTGCTGGCTTGGCCAGGCATGATCCATGGCGCGCGGCTGGTCAGAACCGGGCCTTTGTTGATCGGGTTGGCGGCACTGCCCGCCCTGTTTGCGTTGGGTCTTTCCTTGGGTGCGGTGCGGCCCGAGATCGGCCTGCCCGCATGGTGGCTGATTTTTGCGTTTTCAAACCTATTCCTGACCTGCCTGACTGAAGAGGCTTTTTTCCGTGGCTATCTGCAATCGGTCCTGACGTCGAAAATCGGCGTGGCGCTCGGGATCGCAGCTGCCAGCCTGCTGTTCGGTCTGGCCCATGCGGGCGGTGGCCCGGCACTGGTCGTCTTCGCCTCGATCCTCGGGGCCGCCTGCGGATTGGGGTATTACGCAACCGGGCGGCTTTGGGTGCCGGTTCTGATGCATTTTGGCTTTAACGCCCTGCACCTGGCCCTGTTCACCTATCCCGGCCCGGGCTGAACGTCACACCGGCAGCGCAGTGGTCTTAAACACCGTGCGCAGCGCGAAGGAACTTTGCATCTGCGCCACCCCCGGCAGCCGTGACAAATACTGGCGGTGAATACGGGCAAAATCCTCGGTGTTCTCGGCGACAACCTTCAAAATATAGTCCGCCGTACCGGCCATGAGATGGCATTCAAGCACATCAGGAATGCGCGCCACGGATTTTTCGAACGCATTCAGAAGCTCTTCGGCTTGCCCTTGCAGCGTGATCTCGACAAACACCGTCGTGGGCACATTCATCTTGCGCGCATCCAGCAGCGCCACGTATTTGCGGATATAGCCTTCAGCCTCTAGCCGCTGAACGCGCCGGTGACAGGCCGAAGGCGACAGATTCACCTGCTCGGACAGTTCCGCATTTGACATACGGCCATCCCGCTGAAGGGCTGCCAGAATCTTTTTATCCGTCGCATCCAAGCTCATTTGCGCAAATCCTTTGCGAGTTTCCGACTATATAACGAAGATTCTCCTGAAAAAAAGCAATTTTGCAGGCAGAGTTTCACAGAAATTGCGCTCTGGATCGCCCATTATTTAGGCAGTTTATGAATGGAGGAGCGAAAAATGAAGATCGGTTGCCCCAAGGAAATCAAACCGCAGGAATTCCGCGTCGGCATGACGCCCAATGCGGCACAAGAAGCCGTCGCGCGCGGCCACGAAGTTGTAATCGAAACCGGTGCCGGGATCGGTTCGGGCTTTGACAACGAATCCTACATCGCTGCTGGCGCCCAGATCCTGGACACCGCAGAAGAGGTGTTCGCCACTGCCGACATGATCGTCAAGGTCAAGGAACCCCAGGCGGTCGAGCGCAAGATGCTGCGTGAAGGCCAGTTGCTGTTCACTTACCTGCACCTGGCACCCGATCCAGATCAGACCCACGACCTGCTGGCATCGGGCTGCACCGCGATTGCATACGAAACCGTCACCGCACCTGGCGGTGGTTTGCCGCTGCTGGCCCCGATGTCCGAAGTTGCGGTCGTCTGGCGCCGCAGGTTGGCTCGTGGACCCTGCAAAAGGCAAATGGCGGTCGTGGCGTTCTGATGGGCGGCGTTCCCGGCGTTGGACCGGCCAAGGTCGTTGTGATCGGTGGCGGCGTTGTTGGTACGCATGCCGCGAAGATTGCGGCTGGCATGGGCGCAGATGTTACCATCCTGGACCGCTCGCTTCCGCGTCTGCGTTACCTCGATGACGTGTATGGCGGAACCTTCAAGAACCAGTACTCGACCGCTGGTGCCACCGCCGAACTGATCCAGGATGCCGACATGGTTATCGGTGCCGTTCTGATCCCCGGCGCGGCTGCTCCTAAACTGGTGACACGCGAACAGCTTTCGACCATGAAGCCCGGCGCGGTTCTGGTTGACGTTGCGATCGACCAGGGTGGCTGCTTTGAAACCTCCAAAGCAACAACCCATGCTGACCCGATCTACGAAGTCGACGGCATCATGCACTATTGCGTTGCCAACATGCCGGGTGCCGTTGCGCGCACCTCGACCATCGCGTTGGGCAACGCGACCATGCCGTTCATGCTGTCGCTGGCCGACAAAGGCTGGAAAAAGGCTTGCCAGGACGACCCGCACCTGCTGGCTGGTCTGAATGTTCACGCTGGTCAGCTCACCTATGAGGCCGTTGGTGTAGCACTGGGTCTGGACGTTGTATCGCCCAGCGACATCGTCAACGCCTAAGGCTGGCACATAGAAATCGAAAGGCGCCCTTTTCCGAAGGGCGCCTTTTTTTGTTGTTACGCAAAGTTCACCGACCTGCGCGACAAAGAAAACGCCGCGCGATCAGCGCGGCGCCGGGCCCAACCGGAGGAGGGCATATCAATGCCCGACCGACGGGCGGGAGCCTTCAGGCCTGTTTGTGAATCTCTACCGAATGCGGATACGGGATCGACACGCCTTTTGCGTCGAAAGCCTCTTTCACCGCTTTGGTGATTTCGAACTTCACGTCCCAATAATCCGCCGCCGCACACCACAGACGGGCCGTCAGATCAACCGAGCTGTCGCCCAGGTTGGTCACACGCACCCAAGGTTCGGGATCGCTGTGAATACGCTCGTCCGCTTTGGCGACATCCAGAATGATCTTCATCGCTTCGTCCGCGTTGTCGCCATAGTCGATACCAAACACCAGATCGACACGCCTTGTGTCATGCGCCGAATAGTTGGTGATGATCGACCCCCAGGATTGCCCGTTGGGGACAATGATCTGCACATTGTCCGGCGTCACCAGTTCGGTGGTGAACAGGTTCAGGTCTTTCACTGTCCCGGCCGTGCCGCCAATATCCACATATTGACCCAGCTTGTAGGGGCGGAACACCACCAGCATGACGCCGGCCGCCAGATCGCTGAGCGTCCCTTGCAGCGCCAGACCAATGGCCAGCGACGCGGCACCCAGAATGGCAACGATACTTGTGGCTTCGATCCCGAAGATCCCCAGAACGGCCACCAGAACCATCGCGAGGATGACCCATTTCACCAGGCTGGCTGAGAAGTTGCCCAACGTCGGATCAATCTGCGGAGTCGAGTTGATCCGGCGGCGCACCAGGCCGCCCACGGCCCCAGCCACGATCCAGCCAAGGATCAGAACGATCAGCGCCTTGACCGCGTTCATGATCAGCGGCGCAAACGCGCCCACCTGTGTTACGACCTCATCCACGGCCATCTCCTTTCAACAACAAGAAACCCGCGGCTTTCGCGCGGGAATTGCCAAAGTCTGAGGCAAAAACACACTTTGGTCTAGGTGCTAGTTCCACCGGATTTCCCCGTTGTTCGCCAGCAAACACGCGCTGACCGGTCGCGCACAGCTTCGGGGGCTTACAAGATGGCCCCTCGCGCCCTACGTTCTGGGGGTATCCACTCAGGAGCCCCCAATGCTGGACACCAAACCACACCCGATCATGAATCGCTGGCCCGCACAGTTCCCGGACCGGATTCAGCTGTATTCCTTCCCTACGCCCAATGGGGTCAAAGCCTCGATCATGCTGGAAGAAACCGGCCTGCCATATGAGGCACACAAGGTCACCCTGTCGGACGCGGATGTCAAAAGCCCCGAGTTCTTGTCGCTGAACCCCAACAACAAGATCCCCGCAATCATCGACCCGGACGGCCCGGACGGACAGCCCATTGGTTTGTTCGAAAGCGGTGCCATCCTGCTGTATCTGGCAGAAAAATCGGGCAAGTTTATTGGTCAGACCCAGGCAGACAAGCACCAGGTCACTCAATGGCTGATGTTCCAGATGGGCGGCATTGGTCCAATGTTCGGCCAGCTTGGCTTTTTCCACAAATTCGCTGGCAGCGAGATCGAAGACCCCCGCCCCCGCGAGCGATACGTGAACGAGGCCAAACGGCTGCTGAACGTGTTGAACCAGCAGCTTGAAGGGCAGGATTGGGTCGTCGGAGAGTACTCGATCGCCGACATAGCCATCGCGCCCTGGCTACGCGGGCTGGATTTCTATGGTGCCAGGGAACTGGTCGGATGGGACGACCACACCAATGTAACAGCATATCTGGACCGCTTTCTGGAACGCCCTGCCGTTCAGAAAGGTCTTGTGACACCGCCACGGGACTGACCGCCCGCCCCCTCGGGCCTGTTCGGGCTTGCAGCCACACTATGCTGCAAGCCCAATTTCAATGGGTCAATTCAGCCCGGCAACTTGCCTGTCAGCACATAGCGCAAGACCTCAACCACTTGCGATGGTTGTTCGGCCACGGCCAGAGCAGCGGCATCAACTTCTTTCAGTGCGTGCTGGTGATCGGGGCCGTGCAGCACGATCAGCGACTTGCCCAGCGCTGCCGCATAGCCCGCATCAAAGGCGGCGTTCCACTGTTTGTATTTCTCACCAAACCGGACGACCACCACATCTGCATCCGCGATCCCTTTGCGCGTCCGGATCGCGTTGACCATCGCGCCCTTGTGGTCGTGCCAGTATTTGTTCGGCTCTTCGCCCAAAATAGCCACACCGCAATCGTCGCTGGCATCATGGTCGGTCACGGGGCTGTTGAATGTGATGTCCAACCCCTGCGCACCGTCGATTATTTGCTCACGCCAATCGGTGTGAATTTCCCCTGATAGGTATACGTTCAAGCCCATTTCGACCTCCGGTATTGATTTGGAACCTACTTAAGGCGCATTTGCGGGAAGCCCAATCAAGAAAAACCAGAAACACTTATCCCAAACACGCCCTAATTCCCGTAGGTGAAATGAAAAACGCGCCCGGAAGCGCGTTTTTTTGAAGTCTTATGGCAGGGCCCCTATCCGCGCAACACACCGCCTGTGGCCTTGGTGACCTTGGCGATGATCTTCTCGGCCACCGCTTCGATGTCTTTTTCCTTCAGCGTCGCGTCGGTTGGTTGCAGGCGCACGGTGATGGCCAGCGATTTTTTACCCTCGCCCAGACTGCCTCCGATGAATTCATCAAAGACACGCACATCCTCGATCAGCGCCTTGTCAGCACCGGCCGCGGCGTTGACCAGCGTCAGCGCCTCGACCCCCTCGTCAACGACAAAGGCAAAGTCGCGTTCAACCGCTTGCAGGTCACGCAGTTCCAGCGCAGCACGGGTGGCTCCGGATTTACGGGGCAGAGGCACCTCGTCCGGCCAGATCGTAAAGGCCATCGCCGGGCCTTTGATATCCAGCGCTTGCAACACACGAGGGTGCAACTCGCCAAAGACGCCCAGCACCTTTTTCGGACCCAGACAGATTTTGCCGTGACGCCCCGGATGCCACCAAGCATCGCCGTCACGCAGGATCTGCACCTTGGCGGGTGCGCCAATGGCGGCCAGCACCGCCTCGGCATCCGCTTTGGCATCGAATACGTCGACCGGGCGCGAGGCCCCATGGACGTCCTTGGGACCATTACGACCAACCAGCAGACCGGTGATCTGCGTTTTTTGATCTCCCGGTTCGCCATCATGGAACACCGGACCGACCTCGAACAACGCCACATCCGCGTAGCCACGCGCCTGATTGCGGGCGGCGGCCTGCAGCAGACCGGGCAGCAGATCGGGGCGCATGTGGCTCATCTCGGACGAGATCGGGTTTTCCAACTGCGTCGCTTCGTCCCCGCCACCAAACAAGGCCGCCGAGGCCTGATCGATGAAAGTGTAGGAAACACACTCATTGTACCCCAGCGCTGCGCAGGTGCGGCGCGCCATCGATTGACGGCGTTGTGTCGGGGTCATCACCGGTTTCGGGATGCCATCGGTGATACGCGGCAGCGGTTTGCCCTGCAGCTTGGTCAGGGATGCAATCCGCGCGACCTCTTCCACCAGATCGGCCTCACCCATGATATCTGGGCGCCAGCTGGGAACATGCGCCATCTCACCCTCAAGGCGGAAACCCAGACGAGTCAGGGTTTGGCGTTGTTCGCTTTCGGGGATATCCATTCCGACCAGAGACTGAACCCGCTCGGCATCCAGTTTAAAGGCGCGCGAATGATCCGGCGCTTTGCCCGCTTCCACGACCTTGGACACTTCGCCACCGCAGATATCCAAAATCATCTGCGTTGCCTGCTCCAAACCTTCCAGCGTGTATTCCGGGTCTACCCCACGTTCGAACCGATAGCGCGCATCCGAATTGATTTTCAAAGCCCGCCCCGTCAGGGCGATCTGCACGTGATCCCAGAACGCGCTTTCCAGGAAGACATTCACTGTTTCTTCGGTACAGCCGGTTTCCTCACCGCCCATGATACCGGCAATGGATTCCGGGCCTTTGTCGTCGGAAATCACCATCATGCCAGGCTGCAGAGTGTATTCTTTCTCGTCCAGCGCAACCAGCTTCTCACCACCCTTGGCGCGATGTACCCGCAGATTGCCATGCACCTTGTCCGCATCGAAGACGTGCAGCGGGCGATTGTGATCAAAGGTCATATAGTTGGTGATGTCTACCAAAGCCGAAATCGGACGCAGACCGATGGCCTTCAACTGATCCTGCAGCCATTGCGGGCTGGGTCCGTTCTTAACGCCCTTGATCAGACGTCCGGTGAAATGGGGCGCGCCGTCCAGCGTATCCTCATCAATCGTCACCTTGATTGGGCTTTCGAAATCACCCGGCACCGGAGTGTAGTCACGCTGTTTCAACTTACCAATGCCACGCGCGGCCAGATCGCGGGCAATCCCTTCGACGCCAAGCGCATCGGGGCGGTTCGGGGTGATCGCGATCTCGATCATCGGATCAACCTTCGACGGCTCATTCTCAGCCAGCCAGTCGATGAATTTGTCACCGACCTTGCCCGAAGGCAGCTCGATGATGCCGTCATGCTCATCCGACAGCTCCAGCTCACGCTCGGACGCCATCATGCCAAAGCTTTCGACGCCGCGGATCTTGCCGACGTTGATGGTCAGGTCCAGACCGGGGATATACATGCCTGGTTTGCAAACCACGACGGTGATCCCTTCACGCGCGTTGGGGGCACCGCAGATGATCTGCAATTCACCCTCATCGGTGTCCACCTTACAGACGCGCAGCTTGTCAGCGTCGGGGTGTTTCTCGGCGTGTTTCACATACCCAAGGGTAAAGTCCTTCAGCCGGTCCGCCGGGTTCACGATCTCTTCGACCTCAAGGCCCAGATCAGTCAGCGCCTCAGCAATCTCATCCACCGAAGCGTGGGTGTCGAGGTGGTCTTTCAACCAGGAAAGAGTGAATTTCATCGGTCGGTTTCCGCCAGTAAATCTCGGGTCAGACCGCGTTTACCGGATAATGCGCAGAGGGGAAAGAGGGCGCGTAAGGCCGTCGCCCTTACTCCGCGGTCACTGTGTTGGCAACGCTGTCCGATCCAGCAAACACCGCCAAAATCCGCGCGATCCCGTCGCCGGTATTCTCACCGGCATGGGGCGACCGGAACGCCTCAACCAGCGCATCACCTTCCTTATAGGTCCGGTTGCCCGCATCGCCGTAATCGACGGTGATCTCACCTTCGAGGATATAGGCCGCCAGCGGAGCGTCATGACGGTGCAGGCCGGTTTTCTGACCGGGCTGCATGGTGACGATGGCCATGGTGATCTGCGGGGTGCCGTCGGGATATTCCAGCGCCTCGCCGATGACCGAAGTTTCGGTCTGCAGCAGCACGTCAACCGGCGGATAGATGTCACGCGCAAAGGCGGGTGCGGCGGCTAGGATCAGGGCGAAGGGCAAAAGCAGTTTCATGCGGCAAGGAATCCCGTGTCAGATCGTTTTGCCTAACTGGAAAGGGGACATGCGGCGATGTCAAACAGTTCAGGGGTAGCTTGGGGTGCGACCCAACAATTCATCCAACTGCCGCCCGATCCAGCCATGGGGGATGAAATGCCCGCCCGGATGGGTGTCCAACACCACCTGCCCATGCGCGCAATCGGTCCACTCCATGCGGCTGAGCGTCAGGATCGGCACCACGCTCCAATCTCCACGCGGGGTCGCGTCGTGGCAGCCGTATTTCTGCCGCCACAGCGCCACCGGATAGGTGGTGTCGCCATCCGAGCCATAGGGGAAATCCATCACCGTATCGCTAAGGCCATGCACATGGCGCACCTCACGCGGGGCCTGCGGGCACTCCTCAGTCTGGCGGATGCTGCCCGCAACGGCTAATAGCGCCGCCGTGTCATTGCCCGACTGGCAGACATAGCGCCACGCCATCGCACCACCAAAGGAATAACCCGAGACATAGATGCGCTCCGGGTCAATGGGATAGCGTTTGGCCACGTCCTCAAGCACCCCATCGGCAAAGGGCACGTCGCCGGTGTCCGAGGTCCAGAAATCCCAGCTTTTGCCCAATCCGTTCGGCGCCACCAGAAGCACGCCGCGCAGCTTCGTGGCCCCGGCTATGCGTTCATGGTTCACCACCACGGTCCCCTGCCGCGCCCAGCCATGGAAATGCAGCAAAACGGGCAGAGGCGTTTCGCCATCCCACCCATCCGGCTCCAACACATGATACGAACGGTCGCCGACCTGACAGGCGGTATCGCCGTGACAGGTCTCGATAGCAGCGGCTTGGGTGGCGGTCAGCAGGAAGAGGCAGAGCAGTCGGTAAATCATCCGTCGAACCCTAGCGAGCCTGCGCCCGCTGTCACGTCACAACCCCGTGGGTGCAGGTAACAAGCCGCGTTATCGCCAGACCGTGCGAGCAGTGTCGTCCATTGCGCTTGTACTAGTGGCGCCGCAATGAGCGACCGATGGCGCGGCGGCCTATCGGCCTTAGCTCCGCGCATTCTTCCGGAAACCGCTGACGTTACAGCCTAGTCACTGCGACCAGATCGGTTAATCAGCTTCTGTACATTTCGCAGCTTGCGCCGCTCTGCTTCCGACTGCGCCTTATCGGCGTAAATCTTGAACATTGATAAAAAGAACAATGGCAGGAGCGCCATTGCCACAGCCACCCAAAGCAGAACACCGATCACTCCAAGAACGGCTCCAGCAATCCACATAAACAAAAAGTTGAACGCGAACCCCAGCGTCAGCCAAAAAAATGGTCGTTCAGAGGCCCGTGCTTTGCACCAGTCGAGATAGGCAGCCAGCCATGTCCCGAACAAGTACATTAGCGGCTCAAACCACCATGCAGGTTCGGCATATCCAGCGCTGCGAACCCGTAGTGCCGTAGCCAGCGCAGATCGCTGTCAAAGAAGGCCCGCAAATCCGGAATACCGTATTTCAGCATCGCCAGACGGTCGATGCCGATACCAAAGGCAAAGCCCTGATAGACCTCGGGGTCAATCCCACCGGCGGCGATTACCTTGGGGTGGACCATGCCCGAGCCCAGAATCTCCATCCAGTCGTCGCCCTCGCCGATTTTCAGCTGACCGTTATCCCAGGAACAGCGGATATCGACCTCGGCCGACGGTTCAGTGAACGGGAAGTGCGAGGCGCGGAAGCGCAGTTCGACGTCGTCGACCTCGAAGAACGCTTTCACGAACTCTTCCAGAACCCATTTCAGGTTCGCCATCGAGATGTCTTTGTCGATGGCCAGCCCTTCGACCTGATGGAACATCGGCGTGTGGGTCTGGTCATAGTCGGCGCGGTACACGCCGCCCGGGCAGATCACGCGGATCGGCGCGCCCTGTTTCTCCATCGAGCGGATCTGCACCGGAGACGTATGGGTGCGCAGCACGTGCGGCGGGCGGTTATCGCCCTCGGCGCGGTGCATATAGAACGTGTCCATCTCGGCCCGCGCGGGGTGGTGGCCGGGGATGTTCAGGGCGTCAAAGTTGTACCAATCGTCTTCGATCCGCGGCCCTTCGGCCACCGAAAAGCCCAGTTCGGCAAAGATCGCGGTCAGTTCCTCGGTCGCCTGGCTGATCGGGTGAATCGAGCCCTGACGGCGCGCGCGGGTCGGCAGGGTGACGTCCAGCCATTCGGTGCGCAGACGCTCATCCAGTGCGGCATCGGCCAGCGCGGATTTCTTGGCGGACAGGGCCGAGTTGATTTCGTCCTTCAGGGCGTTCAGCGCCGGGCCTGCGACCTGCCGCTCCTCGGGCGTCATTTTACCCAGCTCGCGCATCTTCAGCGCGACCTCGCCCTTTTTGCCCACGGCGGCGACGCGGATCGCCTCAAGCGCGTTTTCGTCGCCTGCTTCGGCGATCTGCCCCAGATATTTTGCCTTAAGATCGTCCATCACGCTTTCCGAACTGGCCCCTGAATTTGGTCCAGAACCTGCTATCGGCCAATCCCGGTGAATGCAAGCCGCACGGCGCGGATCAATAGCTGTATTCCGGGAACACCCGCGTCAGATCGCCATTCCAATCGCCATTGTAGTGATCCAGCAACTCATCCGCCGGAACCTTGCCGGTTTCGATGCTGTCCTTCAGCGCGTTGAGGAAATGCGTCTCATCCGGGACCAGACCGCCTGCACCGGGGAAGGCGCGGGATTTCAGGCCCGCCTCAGAGATCGCAACCACCTCGCGCGCCAGATCGTGCATGTTGATGTTGCCCACCTGCGCCTGCAGCCCGTCCTTTGCGGCCTCGACACGCAATGCCTCGCGGGTTTCCGCGTCCCAGCTTTTGACCAGATCCCAGGCCGCATCCAACGCGCCCTGATCGTAGGTCAGGCCAACCCAGAACGCAGGCAGCGCACACAGGCGTCGCCAGGGGCCCCCATCAGCGCCGCGCATCTCCATGAACTTCTTGATCCGCGCCTCGGGGAAGGCCGTGGTTAAGTGATCGGCCCAATCCGACAGGGTCGGCGTCTCGCCAGGCAGCGCCGGCAGTTTACCCTGCAGGAAGTCGCGGAAGGACTGTCCCAACGCGTTGATATACTGACCGTCGCGATAGACGAAATACATCGGCACATCCAACGCGTATTGGACCCAGCGTTCGAACCCGAACCCGTCCTCGAACACAAAGGGCAGCATCCCGGTACGCGCATCGTCGAGATGCTGCCAGATATAGCTGCGCCAGCTTTTCTGGCCGTTGGGTTTGCCATCGAAGAACGGAGAGTTGGCGAACAGTGCCGTTGCCACCGGTTGCAAGGCCAGCGCGACCCGCAGTTTCTGCACCATGTCGGCCTCGGACCCAAAGTCGATATTGACCTGAACCGTGCAGGTCCGGCGCATCATCGACCGACCCATGGTGCCGACTTTCTCCATGTAGTCATTCATCAGCTTGTAGCGGCCCTTGGGCATCAGGGGCATATCGTCATGCGACCACGTTGGCGCGGCACCAAGACCGATGAAGCCGACGCCGATCTTGTCAGCAATATCCTTCACGTCGCGCAGATGCGCGTTCACTTCGTCACAGGTCTCATGGATGGTTTCCAAAGGCGCACCCGACAGTTCCAACTGTCCACCGGGTTCGAGCGAGACATTGGCGCCGTCTTTTTGCAGGCCGATCAGCTTGCCGTTTTCTTCCAGCGGCTCCCAATCGTGCAAGTCGCGCAGACCTTTCAGAACGGCCAGAATCGAGCGCTCGCCCTCATAGGGCAGCGGCTTCAGCGTGTCTTTGCAATAGCCGAACTTTTCATGCTCGGTCCCGATGCGCCAATCCTGTTTGGGCTTACAGCCCGATTCCAGATATTCGGCCAGTTGCTCATGGCGTTCGATCGGTCCGCCGCCGGACTGGGGGATGGACATGAACCGTTCTCCGATCCTGATGTGTCTGTCGTTCGGTCTTTCGTGGTCGGAAACCGCGCCAGTGTCAATGCAGCCTGAGATGCGCCGGACGCGAGGGTGTACGTTCCCAGATCACCACCTGATGTGCCGTGCCACTGTTCAGTTCCGCCAGCATTTGTTCGGTTTTCAGCCCCGGCAGCGCCGAGAAGACATCGAACAGCGCCTCGGCCCCTTCGGCATTCACAGGAATGTGAAGCACCGGCTGACCCGGTTGTTCCAGCACCCAATGCGCAGGCGACGACGTCGGGTCCAGCGCCAGACGCTCAATTTCACGCGCAGCGACTATGCCGCCGTCCAACGGGCCCAGATAAGTGATCTGGCCTTCGTCAATGGTTACTACGCCCGGTCCACCGGCCCCGGTGCGGAAACGGGCACGCTGAATGCCGATGACCGCAAGCGCGACTGAGACCAGAACCAGCACCCAGCCGAGCCATCCCAGCAACCCACCGGGGCCGCTGATCCAGCTGAGCCCCACCAGCAGGACAGCCCCCGCCACCAGCACTTCGCGCCAGCGCCATAGGGTCAGTTTGGCTTCGGGTCGGATGAAACTCAACGGTCTGCTCCTGTGTTTACGCCTTCGTATGGCGCTGATAGTGCTTCGAATTCCATACTCGTGAAATCGTAAAGCAATCGCCGATCTTCAAGGGTTCCGTTTCCGGAAATATGTGCCTGCCACAATGCTCCTGCCTCTGCCCATTGCACGCTGGATCCATGTCGATCCGCCCATTCCCATCCGTATAGCGCCCTTCGCGACTGATCCGCTGTGGATTCCAAAGCAAACCGCGACGAAATAAGCGAGCGGTTCCCTGCTCCCAAAACAAAGGACTGATTCAGTTTCCAATTGGCGACCAGATCAAGCTGCAATTCGGCGTCATATCCGCTGCCACGCAGATGATTCCACCCGCGCTGTTCAAGCCGACGCCAAACAAGATTGCCCATGTAAAAGCCGTCTGTTGCGTGAGGAAAGGCATCCGTAGCCGCCGGGGAAAGGCCATCTGGCAAAACTTTGGGCGGCGCTGATCCATTCAGCCACAACTGCCCGTCATCCGTGAAAGCACCGCCACCATGCCAACTGTCTGATTGCGGCCAAAAGGCCAGGGCTTTGATCCAAGGTACCCGCGACACTGCTGTCCAGCAGCGCCCATTTCGGCAAGCAAAGTAAACCAGATGGCGGCCATCTGGTGATATATCGCACCTGAACTCATGGACACGGGCCTTCAGCCATTGACCAAGTTGAATCTGGTTGCTGCGTCGGTTCCACAAAAGGACGGCGACTTGATCGGATGGTCCACGTCGAAGCACAACCGCCCGGTTAGAACGGGTCGCCGTCAACACATGAAGACGTGGCGGGGGCCTCACGACCAATCGCCCAGCGCCTGTTGCCACATGGTCAGAGCAGCAACCGCCGCAGTATCGGCGCGCAGGATGCGTGGGCCCAGACTGACCACATGGGTAAAGGGCAGGCCCGTTAGCCGGGCGCGTTCTCGGTCTGAAAAACCACCCTCGGGGCCGATCAGTATGGCCCAAGGCTGTCCTTTTTTGTTTGCTGCCAATCGCAGCGCCGAGCCGACCTCGGCCTCGTTACAAAACATCAGCAGACGGCCATCGGGCCATGCATCCAGAACACGGTCAAGCCGTTGTAGATCGGCGACCTCGGGCACGAAGGTGCCTCCGCATTGCTCGGCGGCCTCAACCGCGTGGGCTTGCAGGCGGTCCTGTCGGATACGTTCGGAATTGGTGAACTCGGTCTGCACGGGCAGGATCCGAGCCGCACCCATTTCCGCCGCCTTTTCAACGATGAAATCAGTGCGCGCCTTTTTGATCGGCGCGAACAGGAACCACAGATCGGGCGGCATTTGCAGCGGCTTGGACTGCTCCACACAGGTCAGAACGCCACCGCGCTTTCCCGCCTCGGCAATCTCGGCCAACCACTCTCCGTCCCGGCCATTGAACAGGGCCACGTGGCCGCCCACAGCCAGGCGCATGACACCGAACAGGTAATGCGCCTGCTCACGCGTCAAATCAACGGATTGCCCCTGACCCAGAGGGTGCTCTACATACAGTCTGATCTTTGCACTCATGAGGCCTTACATATGCAAGGCAACGCCCCAACACCAGACGGCCAGGTCGCCGATGCCGTATCCGGCAACTGGGTCGACACCCACGCGCCTGAATTCACCCGCCCCTATCTGCGCCTCAGCCGCGCGGACCGGCCCATCGGTACGTGGTTGCTGCTGATTCCGTGCTGGTGGGGTCTGGCGCTGGCGATCCTTAGCGACGGCAATCCCAGGTGGGAGGATCTGTGGATCGCCATCGGCTGCGCCCTTGGCGCATTCCTGATGCGCGGAGCAGGCTGTACGTGGAACGACATCACCGATCGCGACTTCGACGGGCAGGTGGAGCGCACACGCTCGCGCCCGATTCCATCCGGTCAGGTCAGTGTGAGGCAGGCGGTGATCTGGATGGGCCTACAATGCCTGCTAGCGCTGGGGATTCTGCTGACCTTCAACCAGGCCGCCATCGCCATGGGCGTGCTGTCGCTACTGCCGGTGACGATCTATCCCTTTGCCAAACGGTTCACATGGTGGCCGCAGGTGTTTCTGGGGCTTGCCTTCAACTGGGGCATCCTGTTGGCCTGGGCCGCGCATACGGGCACGGTCAGTGCGCCTGCAATCATATTGTACTTGGCAGGTATCGCCTGGACGCTGTTTTATGACACGATCTATGCCCATCAGGACGCAGAAGATGATGAACTGATTGGCATCAAATCCACCGCCCGACTGTTTGGCACCGATACAGGGCGCTGGCTGAAGTACTTTCTGGTGGCGACGGTTTTCCTGATGGGTCTGGCCATTATCGACGGGGCGCTTGCACAAGCCTCAATCATGTCTTTGGCCGTGGCCTTGGCCGGGCCATGGGCGATGGGTTGGCACATGGCTTGGCAATTGCGCGGGCTGGATCTTGAGGATAACGCGAAGCTGCTGCAATTGTTCCGCGCCAATCGGGACACCGGCCTTATTCCGCTGATCTTCCTCTGCGTCGCACTGTTGCTCTGATTGCACCTTGGCGCGGGGCTAGGTAAGAGTTCGCACATTCGCCTGAGGAGTCGTTAACCCGCACATGCGTTTGCCCTATATCTTTGCCGTAGCCTTTATCTTCCTCGTGTCGGCTGGCCTTTGCCTGTTGGCGGCCAGCTTTGCGGTGACCAAGGTCGAAGAGTCCTCTGAATTTGCCGTGCGCCGTGCGCTGGACCTGAAGGGGCACGATTGGGCCGAGGTGTATTCCGACGGATTGCGCGTTGTGCTAACGGGCACTGCCACGGATGAGGCCACCCGCTTTAACGCCCTGACCGCAGCCGGGACCGAGGTCGATACTTCGCGTGTGATCGACGAGATGAATGTGGCGCCGACCTCGCAACTGGCAGCGCCACGGTTTTCCGCCGAAATCTTGCGCAACGACAGCGGGATTTCCGTGATCGGCCTGATCCCTGCCAGTCAGGACCGCGAGGCACTGGTGGAGCGGCTGCGTGATCTGAGCGATGGCAGCCAAGTGTCAGACCTGATGGAAACCGCCGATTACCCCAAGCCAAAAGGCTGGGACGCCGCGATCACCTATGCCGTCGAGTCGCTGACCAGCCTACCCCGCGCCAAGATCTCGGCCAGCCCGGGTCTGGTCAAGATCACCGCAATTGCCGACAGCCAGCAGGAAAAGGAACGGCTGGAACAAAGCCTTACCCGTGCCGCGCCGCCCAGCCTGCGGATCGGCCTGGCGATCTCGGCCCCGCGCCCGGTGATCACGCCTTTTACGTTGCGGTTTTTGATCGACGAAAATGGCGGCCAGTTCGACGCCTGTTCGGCGCAAGACGAAAAAGCCCGCGATGCCATCATTGCCGCAGCGAAAGAGGCCGGTCTGAGCGCCACCTACTCCTGCACCATCGGATTGGGCGTACCCTCGCCACGTTGGTCTGACGCCGCCACGCTGAGCATTCAGGCGCTGGCGGATCTGGGTGGCGGATCAGTTACGATGTCGGATGCGGATATCACGCTGGCAGCGGCGCATGGCACCGATGCCGGGACCTTTGATCGCGTGGTGGGCGAGCTTGAAAATGCGCTGCCTCCGGTCTTTGCCCTGCACGCGATCCTACCGCCCCCGGAAACCGATGCCGTGTCCGGCCCCCCCGAATTCACCGCCACACGCAGCCCCGAGGGGTTGGTGCAGATACGCGGACGGCTGGGCGACGACACCCAGCGCGACATGGTCGACAGCTATGCCCGCGCTGCCTTTGGGTCGGAACAGGTCCACACCGCAACCCGCATAGCGCCCGAAGGGTTGCCGACGGGCTGGCCCGTGCGCATTCTGACCGGGCTTGAGGCGCTGGCCCAACTGCATAACGGTGCTTTGACGGTGACGCCGGATGATCTTGAGTTGTCCGGTGTCAGCCATGACCCCGACACAAAGGCGCAGATCGCGGGTCTGTTGTCCGAGAAGCTGGGCGACGCACAGGAATTCACCCTGTCGATCACCCATCAGGAACCCCCCGAACCCGCCGACAAACTGCCTGATCCCGAAGTTTGCGAGGAACGCATCGCCGAGGTTCAGGCGGGCACCAAGATCGCCTTTGAACCTGGCTCGGCCACTGTTGCCACCGACTCGCGCGATACGGTGAACCAGATTGCTGACATCTTACGCGAATGCGGCCCCATCAGGCTTGAGATTCAGGGCCACACCGACAGTCAGGGCCGGGAAGAGATGAACCAACAGCTTAGCCAATCGAGGGCGCAATCGATCCTGAACGAGCTGCGCGCGCGCCGGGTGCCCACCGCCAGTTTCACTGCCATGGGATACGGGGAAACGCAGCCCATTGCCGATAACGACACTGAAGAAGGCCGCGAAGAAAACCGCCGGATCGAGTTCCGCCTGATCCGGCCCGAACCGGTTGAGAACCCGGAAACCGGTCTGGACGCGATCGAGGCGGAAATGATCGAGGGTGAACAGACGGACAATACCGCCTCAGACGCGGATGCAGGGGACCAGTAAGTTGAACAGAATCGAATTCATCATCGCCACCGCCATTATCCTGTTCTCGGCCTTTTGCATGGGCTGGTTCGCCAACTGGCTGGCCCATCGCCTGTCACGCGTGCGCCAAAGTGACGTGGCCGATCTGGACCGCATGAGCCAAGAGCTGCACGAGGCCGAGGAAACCCGCGATCAGGCGATCACCTACCTGCAACAGCGCGAGGCCGAACTGACCAATCAACTGACTCAGGCCGAGGCTGAACTGGCCGCCGCCATGGACGGTCTGCGGGCCGCACGACAAGAGGCCGAGGAGATGCGTGGACGTATCAACAACGCAGATTGAGGAACCGGATTTTTCGCTCTGATTCCGGTTACATTGCTGTAGGGTCGTCCCAAACGTGAGGGCGATCCATGTCAAATCAAAGAGTCAAATTCGAACAGTTCAGAGACCTGCACTTTGGGTCCAAGGCTTTTGTCATGCCCAACCCCTGGGACGCGGGCTCGGCCCGGTTGCTGTCCAATTTGGGCTTTGAATCCTTAGCGACAACCAGTGCCGGCTATGCGTTCACAAAAGGCAAACGCGACTCTTTTGCTGACCTAAGCAGGGATGAGTTGCTGGACAATGCCTCAGACATCGTCAAAGCGGTTCCCCTGCCCGTTTCCGCCGACCTTGAGGCAGGTTTTGGAGATGCACCCGAAACCTGTGCCGAAACCGTTCGCATGGCGGCGGACATAGGCTTGGTTGGCGGGTCAATAGAAGATGCGACCGGCAATCCAGATGCCCCGATCTACGATCTGCACCAATCGGTTAACCGCATTCAGGCGGCCGCGGAAGCCGCTGCGGATTTGCCATTCCTGTTGACCGCAAGGGCAGAGAATTACCTTTGGGGCCGCGCGGACCTGGGTGACACGATCAAACGCTTGCAGCTGTTTTCCGAAGCAGGCGCTGCCGTGTTGTACGCCCCCGGTCTGCCGGATTTGGACGCAATCAGAACCGTGTGCCGCGAAGTCGACAAACCGGTGAATGTGGTGATGGGACTCAGCGGACCTGTCTATTCCGTATCCGAACTTTCCGACGCAGGCGTTCGACGGATCAGCGTCGGCGGATCATTTGCGCGCGCTGCGTTTGGCGCATTGAAGCGGGCGGCTGACGAAGTGAAATCAAAAGGCACCTTCAGCTATTCGGCGGATGCGATCCCCGGCGAAGAACTTAACAGGCTTTTGAGTTGAGATTGGACGGTCACATTCTGTGCACGGCTGGCAATGTCACCAGCGGGTCAGCGCGTCTTCGTCCTCGTCTTTGGCATCAACCCATTGCGCGCCGGAATTGGTGATTTCCTTCTTCCAGAAGGGCGCGCGGGACTTCAGGTAATCCATCAGGTACTCCGCCGCCTCAAACGCATCCTTACGGTGCCGCGCGGCCGTGGCGACCATCATGATCCGGTCCCCCGGTGCCAGCCGTCCGTGACGGTGGATCACCAGCACATCGCCTAAAGACCAGCGCTGCTGCGCTTCTTCGGCAATCTTGGTCAGGGCCCGTTCGGTCATGCCGGGGTAATGCTCTATCTCCATCACATCCAGATCGCGCGAGGCCAGATCGCGCACAACACCGGTGAAGGTCACAATCGCCCCGTTGGCGTCGTCACCTGCGGCAAAGACGTTGGCCTCAGCCCCCAGATCGAACTCTTCTTCCTGAACCGCAATGCGCATCTTAGCCGCCTGTCATGGGCGGAAAAAACGCCACTTCGCGCACGCCGACCAGCGAAGCGTCAAAGTCCGACAGTTCCTGATCCAGCGCCACCCGCAGCGCGGACAGGTCTGCGAAAGCTGCGGCATAGCGGTCCTCGCGCGCACTGAGTTCGGCAACCAGATCGGAAACCGTCGCGGCTTCGGTCTCGACCCGCTCTTTCGGCAGACCGATCCGTTCGCGAACCCAGGCGAAATACAGCACGTCCATCGCTTAACTCTCCTTCAGATGGGGCATGGCTTTACGTAGGTAGTCATAGCCGGTGATCAATGTCAGCGTCGCGGCAATCCACAACAGCCACAGCCCAACGCGACCCGACCAGAACATCCCCTCCAGATGCCAGCGCAGGTGGTTCACATCCTCGATCTGCCCGGTCAGAGCCTGATCAATCAATTCCGGGTTCATCCCGAAAGAGCCCATCACGAAATTATGCTCAAAGATACCCTGCGAAAACAGCACCGCTATCGCCACCATCTGTGCCGTGGTTTTCCATTTCGCCAGCTTCGTCACCTTCAGCGTTCCGGCCGTGTCGCCCAGATATTCGCGCAAGCCTGACACGAACACTTCGCGGAACAAGATCACGGTGGCGGGCAGCACCAGCCACGGCGTCCAATGTTCGGCTGAATAGCCCACAAGGATCATCAGCGCGATCACCACCATCGCCTTGTCGGCAATCGGGTCCAACATGGCCCCGATCTTGGTTTCTTGTTTCCACGCGCGGGCCAGATAGCCGTCGAACCAGTCGGTGATCGCCGCTGTTAAAAACAGGATCAGCGCGAACCAGTCCGCATAGGGTCGGGTAAAATACAGAAACATCACGGCCAGACCGGGGGCTGCAATAAGGCGTAGCACGGTCAGGATATTGGGCAGGTTCCACTTCATGGTTTGGACATTACATCGCTGGTTGCAGACATAAAAGACGGCACCGCAAAAAACGGACCCGATCACAGGCAGTTGCGGCACGGTTGGTCAAAGGGTCGCAAGCTGGAACTCTCAGCCAGATACCCCCTTGGCGCGCGATCCCTTTACGGTCAGATTGGCGCGGTTTCTACGTGGCAGAGCAATGACAACACATATTCAAACCGATCCCCGATCAAATCTGATCGGCAGCGCCTGGATGATCTCGGCCATGGCGCTGTTCGCGTTAGAGGACGCGCTGCTCAAGGGGGCCTCGGCCACGTTACCTATATGGCAGATTCTGTTGTTGTTCGGCGCGGGCGGAACAGTGGTCTTTGCGATTGTCGCGATCGTCCGCGGAACACGATTGTTTCACCCGGATGTGCTGTCGCGACCGATGAAAGTGCGCGTGCTATTCGAAATCTTCGGGCGGCTGTTCTATGTGCTGGCGATCACACTGACACCTCTGTCGGCGGCCACGGTGATCCTACAGGCCACGCCGCTGGTCGTGGTCGCCGGAGCGGCCTTGTTCTTTGGCGAAACGGTCGGCTGGCGACGGTGGAGCGCCATCCTGATCGGCCTGATCGGCGTGGTGGTGATCATCCAACCAACCGGAGACAGTTTCACGGCCCTGTCCATTCTGGCCGTGCTGGGGATGCTGGGTTTTGCTGGGCGTGATCTGGCCAGCCGGGCCGCACCGGCCACACTGGGAACCGAGGTGCTGGGGTTTTACGGCTTTCTCTGCATCATCGTCGCCGGGCTGGCCTATCGGTTCTGGGAAGGTGCGCCACTGGCACCCGTGGACCTGCACACCAGCCTGCATGTTGGCGGAGCCGTCCTGATGGGAACAGCCGCCTACGCATCGCTGATGAAAGCCATGAGGACAGGAGAGGTTTCGGCCGTCACGCCGTTCCGCTATTCCCGCCTGCTGTTCGGCGTCGGCCTGGGCGTAGTTATGTTTGGCGAAAGGCTGGATCAGACCATGTGGATCGGTAGCGGGCTGATCGTGGCCTCGGGTCTTTATATCCTGTGGCGCGGACGGCAGGTCTAGCCCTTGTCGTGGAAGAAGTCATAAACCTTCTGCGCCAACCCGGCTGAGATACCGTCCACCGCCTTGAGATCGGCCAAGTTGGCCCGGCTGACCGCCTTGGCACTGCCGAAATGGGCCAGCAAAGCGCGTTTGCGTGCCGCGCCCACACCGGGGATTTCGTCCAACGGGGTCGCCCCCACGGCTTTGGCGCGCTTTGCCCGGTGGGTGCCAATGGCGAACCTGTGTGCCTCGTCCCGCAAGCGCTGAATGAAGTACAGCACCGGATCGTTGCGTTTCAGGGCAAAGGGGCGTTGGCCGATGCGATGGAATTCTTCCTTGCCGTGATCCCGATCGACACCTTTGGCGACACCCACCATCGGGATATCCTCGACGCCGTGGGTTTGCATAATCTCATGCACGGCACTGACCTGCCCTGCACCGCCGTCTATCAGCAGCAGATCGGGCCACAGCCCCTTTTCGCGATCCGGGTCCTCTTTTTGCAGGCGGGTGAAGCGGCGATTCAGAACCTCTTTCATCATGCCAAAATCGTCGCCGGGGGTCAGATCATCGCCGCGAATGTTGAACTTGCGATAAGCGTTTTTCATGAACCCTTCGGGGCCGGCCACGATCATGCCGCCCACAGCATTGGTGCCTTGTATGTGGCTGTTGTCATACACTTCGATCCGGCCCGGCGGGGTATCAAGATCAAACGCCTCGGCCACACCGCGCAGCAGCTTGGCCTGCGTGGCGCTTTCCGACATGCGGCGGGCCAGCGACTCACGCGCATTGCGCAGGGCACCGGCGACCAGTTCCTGCTTTTCGCCGCGTTGCGGCACCAGGATCTCCACCTTGCGCCCGGCCTTCTCGGTCAGCGCTTCTTGCATCAGATCGGCGTTTTCGATGGCATCCGACAGGATCAGCTGCCGGGGCGGTTCCTTGTTGTCGTAGAACTGACCAAGGAACGCCTCCATCACCTCGGCCGGGGACACGTCCGGCCCTACACGAGGATAGAAATCCTTGTTGCCCCAGTTCTGGTTGGCCCGGATGAAAAACACCTGAACGCAGGCTTGACCGCTGTCCATATACAGGCCGATCACATCCGCTTCGGCCACACCGCGCGGGTTGATGCCTTGAGACGTCTGCACCTGTGTCAGCGCCCGGATACGGTCACGCAGGCTGGCGGCACGCTCGAACTCCATCGCCTCGGAGGCGGTCATCATCTGCTCGGCCAGTTCCTCTTGCACCTTGGTCGACCGGCCCGACAGGAAGCGTTCCGCATCCTTTACGCTTTCGCGGTAATCCTCCTCGGAGATCAACCCGACACAAGGCCCTGAACATCGCTTGATCTGATACAACAGGCAGGGTCGTGTGCGGCTATCGAACATGGAATCCGAGCAGTTGCGCAGCAGGAAGGCCTTTTGAAGCTGGTTCAGTGTCCGGTTCACCGCCCCTGCATTTGCAAAGGGTCCGAAATAGGCGCCCTTTTCCTTCTTTGCCCCACGATGTTTCTTGATCTGCGGAAAGGAGTGGTCTTTGGCCACCAGAATATTCGGGAAACTTTTGTCGTCCCGCAGCAGCACGTTGTACTTGGGCTTGAGCTGCTTGATCAGGTTCTGTTCCAGCAGCAGCGCCTCGGTTTCGGTCCGCGTGGTCAGGAACATCATCGAGGCGGTTGCCGCGATCATCCGTTCGATCCGTCCAGAATGGCCGGGGCGCGCATAATTCGACACCCGCGCCTTCAGGTTTCGCGCCTTTCCGACATACAAAACCCGGCTGTCACCATCCAGCATCCGATACACACCGGGTGAGCTGTCCAGCGTTTTTACATAGCGCTGAATGATGGCATAGCCGGTGGGCTGAGCGTTCGATGTTGGGTCGTCTTGGATGGTCATGGGCCTGAGATATGATTCTCTGACCATGGCTGCAATCTTGTGCCTTTCAGATCAAGAGAAAACAAATCCACGGTTTCTGTGGATAACTGTGGAGATAAGTTTCCGGGCATCGCGAATTTCCCTTGTTTCATTAAGGATTCCTTGATCTGCACAAAAATTAGGCAGCATTTTAACTTATTGTTTTTAAACGAAACTATTTCCTAAACATGACAAGTGTATGAAAAAAAAGACATTTTTGTAACGTGCAGGTAACAGGAACGCGAGCGGTGCAAAACTTACGGCAGAATTACTTATTCTACGCCCAGAACATCCGGTGTCTGCCAGCCCAGATGTTGCCCGCCATCCACGCATAACAGCTGTCCAGTCACCGCATGCGCGTCCAAAAAATAGCCCAGCGCGGCGGTGATATCCGACGGGTTCGCGCCCCGCTCGAGAACCGTGTTGGCGCGCTGTGCCTTGAAGTGGTCTTCGCTCTGGCGATGGCCCTGCATGGTGGGGCCCGGCCCGATGGCGTTGACGCGGATCGCTGGAGTCAACGCCTGCGCGGCGGTACGGGTCAGCGCCCACAGGCCCATCTTTGCAATGGTGTAGGACATGAACTCGGGGGTCAGCTTGCGCACGCGCATGTCGACCATGTTGACGATCAATCCGGTGGCCAAGGGCTCTCCGGCGTCGTCCGTGTCGGGCGTCAGCCCTTGCTCGGCCATCGCCTGCGTCAACACAAAAGGCGCACGCAGGTTGCTGTCCATGTGACGATCCCAGCTTTGTCGCGTGGCCGTGTGGATATTGTCGTATTCAAAGATCGAGGCATTGTTGACCAGACAGGTGATCGGTCCGCCCAGCGCCTTGGCCGCGCGGGGCAGCAGGGCGCTGACTTGTGCCTCATCCAGTAGATCGGCCTGCAAGGCGACCGCCTTGCGCCCCAGCGCCTGAACCTCAGCCACGGTCTCCAGCGCGGGTTGTTCAGAGGTGGCATAGTGTACGGCCACATCATAGCCGCGACTCGCCAGATACAGCGCCATGGCCCGGCCAAGGCGAATTCCGGCACCAGTCACTACGGCTCGGGTCATGCAGGGTCCCTCTTTGTCACGTCACGCCAACAAAACGATGACATAGACCGCGTAGAGCAGAGTCAACACAATGCCCCAGGCGCGCGTGATGTCCCGCTTGAAAAACACGAACGGGATCAGCAACAGCGACGCGCCCAACATGACCCACAAGTCAAATTCAAGGAATTCCGGGTCTACGGGAATAGGGCCAACCAACGTGGCAATCCCGACAATGGCCAGCAGGTTGAACATGTTTGACCCGATCACATTGCCCAGCGCCACATCCGCCTGACGCCGCAGCGCCGCCATCACCGTGGTGGCCAATTCCGGCAGGGATGTTCCCACGGCAACCAGTGTGAGGCCGATCACCGTTTCGCTGACCCCATAGGTGCGCGCAATGACGGTCGCGTTGTCGACAAGAAGATGCGCGCCCATGGGCAGACCGATCAGGCCCAACACCAGGTAGATCGAAACCTTCCAATAGGCCATGTTGGGATCAGCCTCTTCGAGACCTTCCAACTCATCATCGTCGGCACAAGCCTCACCACAGGCCTTGCGATGCGCATAGGCCTCGCGGAACGCATTCCACAGAACAAGAGCCAGCGCAGCCAGCAGAATGGCCCCGCTGAGCATGTTGAACACGCCACAGAACGCCAGCCCTATGAACAGAACCGAAGCGAGCAGCATGAAAACATAGTTCTTGCGACTGTCGCATTCGCTGGTGTGCAACGTGGCCAGCAAAGCAGGCAGGCCCAGAACCAGCAAGATATTCGCCGTGTTCGACCCGACCACGTTGCCCAGCGCAATCCCCGGCGCGTTCTCCTTGATCGCGCTGATCGCAATCAAAAGCTCGGGCGCTGATGTGCCAAAGGCTACGATGGTCAGGCTGACGATCAATGCAGGCACACCCATGCGCAGGCTCAGGTTCACCGCACCGCGCACCAGCGCATCACCCGCCAGCAGCAGGATCAGCAATCCTAGGCCGGATAACAGCCACGCCGTCATGTACGATCTCCTTTTTCGCAGGCGCAGGGACCTTTACCGATCCTGAACCGCCCGCAGCGCGGACATCTTGACGATTGCAGCCTTTTTTGCCCCGGAAAGCGCAGCTTTCCGAACATCGCCAGCACACCCATGGCGATCAGAAACAGGGTGACAATCTTGATAATCACGTCACAAACCGAAACGCGCGTAGGCTGCACGCTCCTCAAGGCCGGCAACGGCATCCTGTGCCAGCGAAGCCCCAAAGCGCGACCAGAGAGGTTTGCGAAGCCCATAGCGGCGGAATTTGACCTTTTCGCCAAAGCGTTCCTGCAACTTGGGCTTCAGATGCGCGATGCCATCAATCAGCCCCAGTTCCTGCGCGCGCCGGGCCAGCCAGACCTCGCCTGTGAACAGGTCCTGACTTTCATCCAGCTTGCCGCCGCGCCGGGTTTTGACATGGGTGATGAAATTTTCGTGAATGTCAGCCAACAGCACTTCCAGCCGGGCGACGTCTTCTTTTTTCTCAGGTGCAAACGGGTCGAGCATGGATTTCGATTTGCCTGCGGTGTGCACACGGCGTTCGATACCCTGTTTTCGCAAAAGGACATGCGCGCCGAAACCCGAAGAGATCACCCCAATCGACCCCAGAACCGAGCTGTCATCGGCGTAAATCTCATCCGCAGCCGCCGCCAGCCAATATCCGCCCGAGGCTGCCACGTCTTCGACAAATGCAAGGACAGGAACGTTCAATTCCTCAGATAACCGTCGAATACGCGCGCCGATCAGAGAGCTTTGCACCGGCGATCCACCGGGCGAGTTGACCTCAAGCGCGACGGCGGCAGGTTTGCCCTTGCGAAAGGCTTTCTCAAGTACGGGTGCCAGCGCAGTGTCGGACATCGATCCACGACCGGCCATTCCGATTGCACCGGACAGGCGCACAACGGCCACGCAGGGTTGCTTTTTAATAAACGGCAGGCTGAGTTTCATGGGTGCCGATGTAGAGTGCTCCCAACCGGTAAACAAGGGACCGATTTACCGATAGACGTGACGTGAACACATTTCCTGAGGCCAGAGGGCAAAAATGCAACGCCTCTCTGTGGCTTAGCTACGAATGCGCCAACCGGTTTTAAAGATCCACCAGATGATGCCAAGGCACAGGCCGGTAAAGGCCAGAATGGCCAACAGGCTAAGCCCGATCGGAACATCCGCCAGCCCATAAAACGACCAGCGAAACCCCGAAATCAGATAGACCACCGGGTTGAACAAAGTGACCGTCTGCCAAAGCGGCGGCAGCATCGAAATGGAATAGAACGTGCCACCCAGAAAGATCAGTGGCGTCACGACAAGCTGCGGCACCAGCGACATCTGCTCGAAATTACTGGCCCAGATACCGATGATGAACCCCAACAGAGAAAAGCTGAGGCAGGTCAGGATCAGAAATGCAGCCATCGCAACCGGGTGTTCGATGCGCAAATCCACAAAGAAAGAGGCCGTAACCAGGATGACCAACCCAACGAAAAGTGACTTGGTCGCGGCTGCCCCGACATAGCCGATCACAATCTCGATAAAGTTCACCGGCGCCGAGAGAAGCTCATATATCGTGCCCAGAAACTTGGGGAAATAAATGCCGAAAGACGCATTGGATATCGCCAGCATCACCACCGACAGCATGATCAGCCCCGGCACGATAAAGGCACCGTAGGACACGCCTTCGATCTCTTGAATACGGCTGCCGATGGCGGTGCCAAAGACCACGAAATACAGCGAAGTCGACAGGACCGGCGACAGAAAGCTCTGTGCCAGGGTGCGGAAGAACCGGGCCATTTCGAACCGGTAGATGGCGGCAATGGCGGACCAGTTCATGCGGGCTCTCCGGACACCAGATTGACAAAGATTTCCTCAAGGCTCGACTGCCGCGTCTGCACATCACGCAACACCAGCCCCGCCTGCGCCACATCATTCAACAACGTGGTGATCCCGGTACGATCAGCATGCGTGTCATAGGTATAAATCAGCGCATCACCGTTACCATTCATCGTCAGGTTATGCGCCGCCAGACTGTCGGGAATGGTCTGGATCGGCTCAGTCAGCATCACCTCGATCTGCTTCTTGCCCATCTGCGCCATCAGCGTGTGTTTGTCCTGCACAAGTAACAGCTCGCCTTTGTCGATGACGCCGATACGGTCAGCAATGGCCTCGGCCTCTTCGATGTAATGCGTGGTCAGGATGATGGTGACGCCGGCCTGTTTCAGTTCGGCCACGATCTCCCACATATCCTTGCGCAGTTCGACATCAACGCCGGCGGTGGGTTCATCCAGAAACAGCACGCGCGGCTCATGCGACAGTGCCTTGGCGATCAGCACGCGACGCTTCATACCGCCGGACAGTTCTTTGATCGCGTTCTTGCGTTTGTCCCACAGGGACAGCTTGCGCAAAATTTCTTCGATCCGCGCATCATTGCGGCCTAACCCGAACAGACCACGCGACAGGCGGACCGTGTTCCAGACCTTCTCGAACGGCTCCAACGCGATCTCTTGCGGCACCAACCCGATCATCCGGCGTGCGGCACGAAAATCGGTCAGGATATCGTGACCGCCTACCGCAACCGAACCCGAGGTCGGTGTGGTTATGCCGCAAATGGTCGAAATCAGCGTCGTCTTACCCGCCCCGTTCGGGCCCAGCAGCGCCAGGATCTCCCCCTGCTCGATATCCAGCGAGACGCCCTTCAGCGCCTCAAACCCTCCGGCGTAGGATTTGCGCAGATCCTTGATCGAAAGAATGGTTGTCATGCAGGTTCCTCGTTCTGGCGGCGACCCTACCTCGCCCGCCCGACACAGAACAGGTCAATTCCGCACACCGCCCTGCGCTTTTTTGCGGTAGGGAAAGGCGCCATTGCACGTAACTCCGGCCTTGCAATTCACCGGACAAGTCGAAACCCTGCGCCGAAACGGAGGGGCGCAATGCTGAACGGTATTCGGATTATCGAGATCGAAGGGCTGGGCCCTGCCCCCTTTGCCGCCATGCTGCTGGCGGATATGGGCGCGGATGTCATCACCATCCACCGCAAGGTACGGGCGGCAACACCTGGCATGCCGGAACGCTCGGTTCTGGATCGCGGAAAACGGTCGGTTGATCTGAACCTGAAGGACGAGAGCGATCTGGAAGTTACCAAACGGCTGATCGCCTCGGCTGATGCGCTGATCGAAGGGTTTCGCCCCGGAGTGATGGAGAAACTCGGCCTTGGTCCCGAACCCTGTCACGAAATGAACCCCAAGCTGGTCTACGGCCGGATGACAGGCTGGGGTCAGGACAGCCCCTTGTCGAACACGGCCGGGCATGACCTGAACTATATCGCCTTGTCCGGCGCGCTCTGGTACGGATCACCCCCCGATCAACCGCCGCAAACCCCCGCCACACTGGTCGGTGATATCGGCGGAGGAGCGATGTATCTGGTCGCTGGCCTTCTGGCCGGGCTTCTGAACGCGCAGAGCACGGGCCAAGGCACCATAGTCGACGCCGCCATTTATGATGGCTCGGCACATATGATGAACCTGCTTATGAGCCTGAACCAATCCGGCAACCTGTCTGACGCACGCGGTCAAAGCCTGCTGGACGGCCCCCATTGGAGCCGCACCTACGCCTGTGCCGATGGCGGGTTCGTGACGGTCCAATGCCTCGAACCCAAATTCTATGCGCTTTTCCTTCAAAAGATGGGCCTGTCCGACGACAAGATTTTTCAGCCCCAGTTCGACCCGTCACTCTGGCCCGCGCAAACCCGCAGCCTTGCCGCCATATTCGCCGCAAAGCCACGCGACCATTGGGCAAATCTGTTTGCAGGAACAGATGCCTGTGTCGCCCCGGTTCTCAGCCCGACCGAAGCACAGGCCCATGAAATGAACTCCGCCCGAAACACATGGCTGCGTATCAACGGTGATCTCCAGGCCGCCGCCGCCCCCAGGTTTTCCAACCATGCGTGGGCGCCGAAACCAAGCCCGGCCCGTGGCGAACACAGTGTGGAAATTCGGGCGGAGCTCGAAACTCTTCGCCGATCCGCCTCTTCATCTGGCTAAAAATACCTCGGGGGATGAATTGGCCACAGTCCAAGATGGGGGCTGGCCCCCTTCCCGATTATCGCCCGCGAACTGTATCGATCATCAGCTGCACATTCGCAGGGTCAGCATCCGGCGTGATCCCGTGACCCAGATTGAAAATATGTGGCCCTTTTGAGAACGCCTCGACAATCCGGAGCGTCTCATCCACCAAAGCCTGCCCTCCGGACACCATATGGGGCGAGGCCAGATTGCCCTGAACGCAGCCATCCACCTGCACATGCTTGGCCCCCCATTCAGGCGAAACTGAATTGTCCAGCGCGACACAGTCCACACCCGTTGCCTTGGCAAATCCGATATAGCCATCCCCGGCCTCTCGCGGGAAACCAATCACCGGGATACCGGGATGGCGTTCCTTGATGGCCTGCGTGATCACACGACAAGGCTCAAGCGCATATTTCCGGAACGCATCCCCTTTCAGTGACCCGGCCCAGCTGTCAAAGATCTTGACCACTTCAGCCCCGGCCTCGATCTGCGCCGAGAGGTATTCGATGGTCGCCAGCGTAATACGCTCCAACAGTGCCTCGAACAGAGCGGTGTTTTCCTCGCGCAGCGCATGCGCGGGCCCCTGATCCGGGGTGCCGCGCCCGGCAATCATATATGTCGCAACGGTCCAGGGCGCGCCCGCGAATCCAATCAGAGTGGTCTCGGACGGCAATTCGCGCGACAGGATGCGCACCGTCTCATAAACCGGCGACAGCGTTTCATGGATATCCTCGACCGGTTTCAGCGCATCGAATTCCGAAGCTTGCGTGATGGTCGACAGACGCGGGCCTTCTCCGGTGACAAACCACAAATCCGCGCCCAGCGCCTGCGGTACCAGCAGGATATCGGCAAACAGGATCGCTGCGTCGAACCCATAGCGGCGGATCGGCTGCAGCGTCACCTCGGCCGCCAGTTCAGGGTTATAGCATAGCGACAGAAAATCCCCAGCCTGCGCGCGGGTTGCGCGATACTCGGGCAGATACCGCCCGGCCTGACGCATCATCCAGATCGGCGGCACATCCTGTACCTCACCCGCCAGTGCCCGCAGCAGTTTCTTTGTCTCGGCCATCTTTGCCCCCAATCGTCTGGTTTGTCGCAACGGGTCATCCTTCGGCGGCAATTTGTCAAGGTGTCCCCCCATTGTCAGGGCAATGTGACGCGACTAAAGCTTGGCGCATGACACTGACCCTGCCTTCCCCCGACTCACCGCTGAAGATTGGCACCCGTGGTTCGCCTCTGGCGCTGGCGCAAGCATACGAAACCCGGCAACGGCTGGGCACTGCATTTGACTTGCCGGACGAGGCGTTCGAGATCGTGGTGATCAAGACCACCGGCGACAACCGCGCCATGATCGACGCGGACCGCCCGCTGAAAGAGATCGGCAACAAGGGCCTGTTCACCAAAGAAATTGAAGAGGCGATGCTGCGCAGCGATATCGACATCGCAGTGCATTCCACCAAGGACATGCCGGTGGAACAGCCCACAGGTTTGGTACTGGACACGTTCTTGCCGCGCGAAGATGTGCGCGACGCGTTTATTTCGCCCAGCCTGACCTCGATCCACGATCTGCCGCAGGGCGCGGTAGTAGGTACCTCCTCCCTGCGCCGTCGGGCGCAGCTATTGAACCGGCGACCTGATCTGAACGTTGTGGAATTCCGCGGCAATGTGCAGACCCGCCTGAAAAAACTGGCCGACGGCGTGGCGGACTGCACCTTTCTGGCCATGGCAGGCATCCGCCGCTTGAACATGGCCGAGGTTCCCGCCACGGCCATCGCCCCCGAGGACATGCTGCCCGCAATTGCGCAGGGCACCATCGGTATCGAGCGTCGTAGCGACGATTCCCGTGCAGCGGGTATGCTCGAAGCGATCCACCATACCGAGACGGGTCAGCGCCTGGCCGCTGAACGCGCCCTGCTGGCGGCCCTGGACGGGTCCTGCGAAACCCCCATCGCGGGTCTTGCCGAAGTGCAAGGCGGACAACTGCGCCTGCGCGGCGAAGTGCTGCGCCCCGATGGGTCCGAGGCGATTGCCGAAGACCAAACGGGCACGATTTCCGACGGCCCCGAGATGGGCCGCGTCATGGCACAAACACTGTTGAAACAAGCAGGTCCGGGCTTCTTCGATTGGAGAAGTTGAGAAAAATTTGAGTAATGTGAATTACTTCACTGTAGATTGCATTCCGATCTGGCATCAAGGTTTCATACCGATGTGGTGAAGGGGCGATCTCGATAAAGTCGAAAGTTTTTTCAGTATATTCGCTTAAGTGGTATTCGAGGGGGCGAGACTGCACCAAATCACTAATCGGTTAGGGCCGCTGTCATATTTTGACAGCGGCCCATTTCATTTCAGATCAATCGTTCAGGCTGCACTGATCGCCTGTACAGCTTTTTCAACAGCCGCCCGGGTCTGTTCCAGATCGGCTTCGGTCACGGCCAATGACGGATACAGCTTGCCCGGAGATTTGAAGATCCCATTTGCGCGCAACGTATCGTTGTAGAGGGTATTTCGTTGTGGATCGTCATGTCTGGCGCTGCGGTAGTCGCGACAAGCCCTATCGGTGAAATAGATATCGAACAGCGTTTCATCTCCGACGACCTGATGCGGAATACCCGCTTTGGTCAGCGCGTCGACCTGCATCTGCTGCAATGCCAACCCAGTTGCGCGCAGCTGGTCATAAACGCCGTCGCGCCGCAAAACCTCGAGGGTTTTCAAACCTGCAACCGAAGCCACCGGATTGCCAGACAAAGTGCCCAACTGCATCAGCCAGCCTTCTTCGCCGACCTGCGCCTTGTTGAAATGCTTCATAATTTCGGCGCTGGAACCCAGCGCGGCCAGAGGGAAGCCACCGCCTGTAGCTTTGCCCAAAGTGCAGATATCGGGCGTCACGCCGTATTTTTCCTGCGCGCCGCCATAGGCTAGGCGGAACCCGGTGACGATCTCGTCAAAGATCAGAAGAACATGGTGCTTGTCGCACAGATCGCGCAAGCCCTGCAGGTAACCGGGTTCAGGCGGCACGATCCGTTGCAACGGCTCAACCATGATCGCAGCGACGTCATTGTGTTCGTCCAACAGGGCGGCCACCGCCTCAAGGTCATTAAAAGGGGCAACCAACACCTGTTCGGCCACGCTGTCAGGGATACCGGCACTGTCTGGCACGGCTTGCGGAAAGTTGACCTGCCGGCTGGGCGCAAGACTCATCTGCGCCTCGGCGCTCATGCCGTGATAGCCGCCTTCGAATTTCAGAATCTTGCTGCGCCCCGTATAGGCGCGGGCCAGACGGATCGCATACATGTCCGCCTCTCCGCCCGAGGCGACAAACCGCACCTGTTCGCAACAAGGCACCGCATCGATGATCGCCTCGGCCAGTTCAATGCCCTTGGCGTTGTTGGCAAAGAAGGTCATGCCTTTGGGCAATTGCTCCAGTACGGCCTCCATCACCTCGGGGTGGCCATGACCCAACAGCATGGGCCCCGACCCGATCAGATAGTCGATATATTCATTGCCGTCCTCATCCCAGACACGGCTGCCTTCGCCGCTGGCAATGATGATGCCAGGATCAAAATTGCCAAACCCTCCGGCGGGTAGAACTGCATTGGCGCGGTCGATCCATTCGGGTTGTGTGCCTATCTTCAGCATCTCAAACGATCTCCAATATCGGGGAACCAAGAACTTCCGGGTCAGGTGAAACACCTAATCCTGAACCTTCGGGCGGAGCAATCCGGCCGTTTTCACGATTTGGTGCATCCTGGCAAAGTCGAGGGGCCACATAGGTCGACAGGTCACAGGTATTCAGCAATGATCCGTGCGGCGTCGACGCCGCAAAGTGCAACGATGCGGCCGTAACAATATCCGACCCCCAGGTGCATTCGGCGCAAATATCTGCCCCCAGATGAACGGTCAGATCCCGCGCGCGGCGCATGGCCGACAAGCCGCCAAATTTGGACAATTTCAACGCCACTGCATCCATGCACCCCAGTTCATGCGCCCGCATGAGCGAGGCCAGATCAAATGCGTTTTCGTCAATCTTCATCGGCAAGCCGGTGGCCTGTCGCACAGCGGCGCAGTCTTCCAGCGTTTTACAAGGCTGCTCCAGCATCACGTCCAGATGCGCAACGGCCCGCCCCGTGCGTGTGGCTTGCAACCGCGACGCGCCACAGTTCCAGTCGCCATAGACGAGAGGGCCCGGTCCCACGGCCTCACGCACTTTGATCAGACGTGCCGCATCGGCCTGCCAGTCGCCCTCAACCCCCAGCTTGACCTGAAACTGGCGAATGCCGGTTTGATAAGCGGTTTTGGCGATCCGCGCCATATCGTCTGGCGCGATACAGGTGATCGAATGATAGAGCGGCATGTCCTTCCGCGTCCGCCCGCCCAGCAAAGCATAGATCGGTTGGCCCGTGGCCTGGCCAAACAGGTCCCACAGGGCGAGGTCAACAATGGATTTGACATAAAGATGCCCTTGCAAGAACCCGTCCAGTTTACGCATCGGTGCGTCGACCCCAAACGGGGAAACCCCTATGATCTGCGGTCCCATTTCCGCCACCGCCCCCGGCACGCCATCAGCAAAGGCTGGCAGGTAATGGGGGATCGGGCAGACCTCGCCCCAACCTTTCAGGCCGGTATCCGTTTCCAGACACAGAACATGGGTTTTAACTGTGGCACAGGTCTTACCCTCGGCCATGTGGTAGGTCTCGTGACTGGTCAGATCGACGGACCAGAGCATTATCTTGGTGATCCTCATTGATAAACTCCAACCGGATCGCCAAGCGCCTCTTCGTCGGGATGAACACCAAGCCCCGGTGTTTCCGGAAGGTGCAGGTGACCTTCGATGTTACGCGGCCCGCGCCCGGCGGCGATATCAACCGTGATCATATCCTGACAAGCCCAGACCGCGTGGCAATTGTCGTCCGGGATGGTAGAGGCAAGATGCAGTGCCTCGGTATCGGCCAGAACCGAGCCGCCAGTGGCCATCACGAACATGTCGATCCCGTGCGCCAGAGCGATATCTCGCATCCGAGCTGCTTTGGTCAGACCGCCGACGCGATTCAGTTTGATCCCGAACACCTCGGCCAGCCCGTCACGGGCAATCCGCGCAGCGTCCTGCAAGGTGACCAGGCTTTCATCTACCGACACGGGTGAGGCATGACGGCCCGAGATCGCGGCAATATCATCCAGCGTCTCACCGGGCTGTTCAATAATGACGTTCAAATCCTCGCAGGCGCTCATTACTTGCAGGGCCTGTTGCCGGGTCCAGCCTCGGTTGACGTCATATAGGACGATCTCACCCGGTCGCCGAATGCTCTCCACGTCGCGCACACGAGTAATGTCACGTTCGACGTCACCGCCGATCTTTACCGAATGGGCAACGTAGCCGCGGTTGCGATACCGCTCCATGACCTCACGGGTTTCTTCCACAGTCTTGGCCCCGACCGAGGATGCAATCGGACGCGGCGTCCGCGACCCCCCACCCATCAGATCAGCAATCGGCAGGCCGGCCGCCTGACCTGCGATGTCCCAGCACGCCATGTCGATCGGGCTTTTGGCATAGAGATGTCCGGGCAGCGCGGTATCCATTGCCCGTTCCACATCCAGCACTCGTCGCGGATCAAGGCCCAGAATGAACGGCGCCATGGTTTGAATGCCTGCGCGAATGCCCGGCCCATGCGCAGGCACATAGGTGTGACCCCAAGGAGTGCCCTCGCCCCAGCCGATCAGCCCGGCATCAGTTTCCACCTTAACCAGCGTCGCATCTAGCACGTCGAATTTCAGCCGCCCACCAGACAGCCAATAGGGATGCTCCAACGGCAAATCGACGTGATAGACCGAAAGGCGGGTGATCTTCATTTCAACTCCACCTCGACAAAGGACATGGGGGTATCCCCAGCGTTGATGACGTTATGTTCCACCCCTTCGTCGCGGCGATAGGCGGTTCCAGCGAGAACCGTCACTTCGTTGGCCGTTCCATCGGGCAACTCCAACCGCATCTGGCAATCGGTGACAGCCATGATGACGTAATCCATCGCGTGACGGTGCCAGCCAGTTTCAGCGTCGGGGGCAAATTCAAAGCGCGTCACCCGCACACGCGCGTCATCAATCATTTGGGTTGCAACAGCTTGCGGTCTCATAATCTAAACTCCTCAACAGGCGCACCGAGGCTTTCGAAATCGGGCACTACACCCATTCCTGGTACATCCGAGGCGTAGAGCTTGCCATTCCGCGACATTGGTCCGCCGATTCCGGTAGAACGCGTGTTGTAGTTCATCAGATCGGTCGTGTTTTGCAGGTAGTCGGACGGGGTCGAGGCAGCAAAATGGGCGACAGCCGAGGTGGCTATTTCCCCACCCCAGGTGTCTTCGCTGACCACCGGAATGCGGTTTTCGACCAGATAGTCCCGCACCCGCCGCGCCTTGCTTAGCCCACCAAGGTTCGAGATTTTGAGACAGCAGATCTCGGCCCCGCGATCCGCGACGATGCGCTGCGCCATGTGCATACTAGTCAGGCATTCATCCAGCTTCATAGGTTGCTTGGCCACGCGGCGTACCTGCTGGCATTCTTCATAGGTGCGGCAGGGCTGTTCCAGAATGTAATCCAGATCGCTCGTTGCGCGCGCCACCCGGATCGCGTTGTCAACGCGCCAGCCCTGATTGGCATCGGCCATCGCCTTTTCACCAGGTTGAAGCAAAGGCAGTGTCGTCCGGATACGGTCAATATCCGTGACCCAGTCGCTGCCGACCTTAATCTGAAACTGCCGGTACCCCTGCTCGCGGTACCGGTTCATTTCGGCGACCGTCTCATCAACCGCTTTCTGAGGCGCGACGCGATACATCGGCGCGCCGTCGGTCAGCTTACCACCCAGCAGCATCCAAACCGGTTGATCACAAGCCTGCCCCAGAATGTCCCAGCACGCGGCATCAAACGGAGCCTTTGCGTACCCATGTCCCTGAATCAAATGATCCATAAGCTGTTCGATGCGCCCCACCTGTCGCGGGTCCTCGCCCAACAGCGACGGAGCAACTAACCGGGCCAGCGCGGCGACGCCTTCGGAATGCGCAACCATATAGTTCTCACCACAAGGCGTGAATTCTCCGCACCCCTGCAGACCCGCATCTGTGTCGATGACGACGACTGACGCAGTTGCGGTTTCAATCGCGTTGCCCGCCCCCCAAACGTAGGCACCGCCCACATAAGGCAGACCGGTCTGGAACACGCGCACACGGGTAATCTTCATGCGGCATCCATTCGTGGCAAATCGCCCATTCCCTCGCCGCGCCAAAGAACGAAGGTCAGGATCGGCTCATCTATTGTGGTCATCGCATGGCTTTGCCAACTGAGGTGATGGCGTGTCTGGTTGGGACCGATATAGGTTTCGTTCCCTTCGATGCGAAAACTCGCCCCGCCCCCTACGATCAAATACAGCTCTTCTGCTTGATGGCTGTGCCAATCATAATTCAAACCTGCCCCCCAATAGGCGACGTAGCCGCGCAATTGGGTCGAGTGAAAATGCCCGGTTGGCCCGAACAATTCATAATAGCCGAAGCGGTTTAGGAAATCGGCCCCGACCTCTTCTTCGGTATAGGTGTGCTTCCATTGCGCCAGATGTGCGGTTGCCCTGATCGCATCGGACAGGGATTGCGTGGCGTCGCCGGTCGGGAATTCAGTTTGCTGAACCAACTCCACTGCCGGGATTTGGTTTGGTTCCAAACCTGTCGCTACAAGATCGTCAGGCCAGGCACCAAAACCCGAAAGATCAGGGTGGGATTGATGCAGCTGCCGGGCGGCCTCTAGAACGTCGTCCATTGTCACGGGATCACCACGATGTTGCCTGTGTGTTGTTTGGCGATAAAGGCCGCCTGTGCCTCACGCAATTCTTCCAATGGATAGGTAGCCGCCAACGCAGGCTTGATCTCTCCGGCCTCGATGTATTTCACGAGGTTTTGCATGACTTGCGGGTCGATCACGGTCGAACCTGTGAAGGTCAAGTCGCGCAGGTAGAAAGTACGCAGATCAAACTCGACCATCGGTCCTGCGATCGCACCCGAACAAGTATAGCGCCCGCCGCGTTCCAGACTGTCGATCAGGTTCGGCCAATAGGGGCCACCGACCACATCGGCAACTACGGTAATCTTTTCTGCGCCCAAAGCCGCGCGAAGATTTTCCGGCGCACGGGGCAAAATCCTGTCGGGACCTAATTCGGCGACGTCTGCATGCTTGGCCTCGGACGCCATTGCGATCACACGCGCGCCGCGCCGTTTGGCCAATTGCACCAGTGCCCCACCAACGCCACCCGAGGCGCCGGGCACCAACACGGTGTCCTTGTCGGTCACGTTGGCGCGGGTCAGCATGCCTTCGGCGGTCGAATACGAGCAGGAAAACGTCGCCAACTCCGCATCCGTGAGGTCTGATTTGATCGGCACCGCATTCACCGCAAGCGTCGTGGCGTATTCGGCAAATCCGCCGTCCCGCTCGGACCCATAGTATCCGGTTTTGTCCTTGTCGCCTGGATCGTGCGGATCACGCAGCCAGCCATCGGTGATCACGCGCTCACCAATTCGGGCGCTGTCGACACCATCGCCGACGGCCACGATCTGACCGCAGATATCGGCGCCCTGAATGCGAGGGAACGTGATTGGCGCGCCGCCCCAAGTCGGGTCATCTTCGCCCACTTCTTCAAACGCGCCACCCGTTGTCGCATCCTTCACCGTTTTGGAATACCAACCCGAGCGTGTGTTCACGTCGGTATTGTTCAAACCACAGGCGGCGACCTTGATCAGCACCTCGCCCGCGGCGGGTTCCGGGCGCGGCCAGTCCTCATGCAATACCATTTGTTCAAGGCCACCATGGCCCATCGTGACCATAGCTTTCATTGTATCGGGCAGGCTCATTGTGCAGTCTCCAGCATGGCGTCGGTACGGGGCAGCAGGCTGTCGGGGTCATAGGCAGGTTCATCCAACACGCGGGCCGCGCGGGGTTTGCCGTGGATCACGACCTGCAACGCTGTGCTGGAGGTTGCGGCCTCGGGCTTGATATAGGCAAAGGCCAGAATCTTACTGACCGTATGGCCATAAGCCACCGAAGCCGTCGAGCCCACGACGCGGCCATCCAGCATGACAGCTTCACCGCCATGACCGTCGATCTCTCCGTCGGGTTCAATCTCGAGATAGGCGCAAATCCAGGGCAGATTAGAATTCAAGGTCTTGTCCTTGCCCAGATACTCCTTGTCCGTACGGGCAAAGCGCAGCACATCAGCCTCGGCCAGAGTGACCTCGTTGGTCAACTCACCCGCACCTTTGAAGCCCTTCTCCATCCGCATCACGTTCATGGCAAAGCTGCCATAATCGGCGATGCCATGAGGTTCGCCAGCGGTCCAGAGCGCGGTATAGACGTCGAGGCAGGCGGCGTTGGGCATGTGCAGCTCCCAGCCGAGTTCCCCGGCATAGGACATGCGGAAGGCCCAGAACTTGTGCCCCGCGATGGTGATTTCCTGCGCCGACAGCCAGCGGAAACCGGCATTGCTCAAATCCGCATCGGTGCAGCGGGACAAGACGTCGCGCGATCGGGGGCCATTCAGCGACAGGGCCGACCAGTCGGCGGACAGCGCGGTGATCTGCACATCCTCATCAGCGCACTGGTGTGCCAGATGATCCAGTAGGCGTTGTTCAAAGAAAGCTGCACAGACCAGATAGAAGCGGTCCTCTGCCATGCGGACAATCGTCGTCTCCAATTCGATCCGCCCGCGTCGGTTCAGCATATGCGTCAGTGTGATCGAGCCCACCTTTTGCGGCATCCGGTTGGCGGTCAACCGGTCCAGCAGGGCATAGGCGTCCGGGCCAGAGACCTCGACCTTGGTGAAAGCGGTGACATCCATGATACCGACGCGTTCGCGGACCGCTTTGACCTCAGCTGCGACCATGTCGTCTGCCGGTGTGCGGCGGAAGGAATAGTGATCGCGCTGTTCGACCCCGTCCCGTGCGAACCAGCGGGGGCGCTCAAAACCATACACCTCCTCATGCACCGCGCCTTTGGAGTTCAGCAGTTCATACAGCGGCGACGGCTTGATCGGGCGGCCTTCCAGGCGATTGAAATGCGGGAAAGGGATTTCATGGCGCAGGCAGTAGTCTTCCTCAGCCTTGATCACCTGCCAGTCCTTGTTGGCATACGCCCCAAACCGGCGCGGGTCGAATTCGCGCATCGAAATATCCGCCGCCCCATGCACCATCCAGCGCGCCAGCTCACGGGTCAGACCTGGCCCCCAGCCGATGCCGATCTGCGTTCCGCAACAGCACCAATAGTTCCGAACACCCGGCGCAGGGCCGATCAACGGGTTGCCATCGGGGGGATGCGAAATCGCGCCATGTACGTCGCGCTGAATGCCCAGTTCAGCAAAGATCGGCATCCGGTTCAGGCTTTCTTCAAGCCACGGCATCACCCGGTCGTAGTCCGCATCGAACAACCAGTTTTCGTATTCCCAGGGGCAATGATCATGCCAGACCGAGTTCGGGTTCTCTTTTTCGTAAATCCCGATTAGTCCGCGCTGCTGCTCCATCCGAATATAGCCCGAGACTTTGCGATCGTCGCGGATCACCGGCAGTTCGGTGTCCAGGTTCTGGAACTCCGGCACCGGTTCGGTCACGAAGTAATGGTGGGTCATCGAAGTCATGGGCAGTTGTAGCCCCGACCATTCGCCCATCTGACGGGCATAGGTGCCGCCCGCGTTCACCACATGTTCACAAGTTATGGTGCCCTGTTCGGTCTCTACCACCCATTCGCCATTGCCGACCTGCGTAATGTTGGTGGCCCGGCAGTTGCGGAATATGCGCACACCCTTTTGACGCGCGCCAGTTGCCATCGCCATGGTGACGTTGGTCGGGTCCACATGGCCATCGTCGGGCGTATGCAGCGCGCCCAACACGCCGTCGAGATTGTAGAACGGGTGCAGCTCCGCCACCTTTTCGGGGCCGACTAATTCGGTATTGAACCCAAGCGAGCGACCAACGGACAGGGTGTGGCGCAACCAGTCCATCTCATCCTCAGTATAGGCCAGTCGAAACGATCCGCAGCCATGCCATGTCACCGGCTGGCCGGTCTCTGCCTCAAGCGCACCTGAATACAAACCGATGTTGTAGTCCACACATTTGCCCAGCCCAAAGCTCGATGTTGAATGTGTGATCTGCCCTGCCGCATGCCAGGTGCTGCCGCTGGTCAGTTCAGCCTTTTCCAGCAGGACAGTATCCTCGCCCCACCCTTCATGCGCCAGATGATAGGCCAGACCGACCCCCATGACACCTCCGCCCACGATCACCACGCGGGCATGTGACGGCAGATTCTTCTCGGACATGATTTTTCCTCTTCCCGAGTCGCGTTTCTGCTCGACAGGCTAATTCCACAAATGTACCATCGTCAATCATGAATGACACAAATGTATCATCAATCGTTCTCGACCGCCTCACCGAAGAGTGGGACGCCCTGACGCCCGAGGCACAGAAAGCCGCGCGTTACGTGCTGGAAAACCCCACTGATGTAGGGGTTTCGACCGTGCGCGAGATTGCCGAGGCTGCCAATGTGAAACCCAACACCTTCGTGCGGATGGCTCGGCAGGTGGGCTTCGAAGGCTACGAGGATTTTCGCGCCCCATTTCGCGACGCGATTCGCCAAGGCACCGTGTCGTTTCCCGATCGCGCGCGCTGGTTGCAGACCATTGGCAAGTCGGGGGAGCTGGGCGGCCTTTATGCCGATATGATCGGCGCCGCGATCCGCAACATCGAAGACACCTTTGCCGGAATCGACGCCGACCGACTGAAAGCCGCCGCCGAGGATATCTGGAATTGTCGCCAGATCTTCACGCTGGGCGTTGGCGTCAATAACGCGAACGCGCGCAACTTTACCTATCTGGCCTCTACGGGCATGAAGCAATTTCACGCCATCCCTCGCCCCGGCTCGACCCCGGTCGACGATCTGGCCTGGGCCGACGAACAGGATGTGCTGATCGCCATCACCTGCCACCCCTACCGGACCGAAGTGATCGACGCAATTAAACTGGCGCGGCAGCAGGGCCTGACTGTCATCGGCCTGTCCGACAGCCCCGCCAGCCCAGTAATCCTGAACGCGCAGCATGGCTTTGTCGTCGCTGCTGACACGCCGCAATTCTTCCCGTCCTCCGTATCGACAATCGCTTTGTTGGAAACGCTGCTGTCCTTTGTGATCGCCGTTTCCAGCGATGAGATTGTCGAGCGGGTGGAACGGTTTCATCAACGCAGGCACCAGCTTGGCCTTTACGCAGAGGAGCCCGAATGAACGCCCCGCTGACACGTTCGCTTGATGCGCGATACTACACCGACCCTGCGATTTTCACGCAAGAGATGCAGGGCCTTCTGGCCCGAACATGGCAATTGGCCGGACACGTGGCGCAAGTCCGCGAAGCAGGGGACTACTTTGCCTTCACGATTGCCGGGCAGAACCTGTTCTGCATTCGGGGTCGCGACGGAGAAATCCGCACCTTTTACAACGTTTGTCAGCATCGAGCGCACGAGATGGTCACCGGCGCCGGAAACACCCGCGTCGTCGTCTGCCCCTACCACGCGTGGACATATGAATTGTCCGGCCAGCTGCGCGCAGGGCCCAACATCAAATCCGTCCCCGGCTTTGACCGTAGCGCCATCTGCCTGACTTCTGTCCGGACCGAAGTGTTCAACGGCTTCATCTTCGTCAATCTCGACGATGACGCCGCGCCAATGGATGAATGGTACCCCGGCGTGCGCGAAGAAATCCGCGCCTTCGTCCCTCACATCGACGATCTGGAACCGCTGGAATGGGTCGAGATACCCGAGAACTGCAACTGGAAGGTCAGTATCGAGAATTACTCGGAATGCTATCACTGCCCAACCAATCACCCGACCTTTGCCGAAGGCGTGGTCAAACCCGAGACCTATGACATTCAACCCGATCCAAGCGGCGGCTACGTGCTGCGCCACACGACGGAATGCCAGAGCCTCGACAAGATGACCTATCCCATCGACATGTCGGTGCCTCATGCAGGTGATTATCAGTCGTGGTTCCTGTGGCCGATGTTTTCATTCCAATGCTACCCGGGCAATGTGCTGAATACTTACCACTGGCGCGCGGTCGATGCCGATCACTGCACCGTCTGGCGCGGCTGGTATACCGAAGGCGGGTCGGAAAGTGCGGTGATCCGGCAACTGGCCGTGCAGGATCGTGAAACCACGGTCGAAGAAGATATCCAACTGGTCGAAAGCGTTCACCTGGGCCTGAAATCCCGTGGCTATCGTCCTGGTCCACTGGTGCTGGATCCCCGATGCGGTGTGATGTCGGAACACTCGATTGCCCGGCTACAACAATGGATGCGTGAGGCGGTGGACTGATGATCAAGGTGATCCACCCATGCTGATGCCCGAAGACTGGCGACCGGAGCACAAGCTATTTCCGCATCAGGTGGGCTTTACCTCTCCACCGTTCGACTTCGATGCGGCTCCATCCGATTTCCTGCGCATCAGCCCGGGCACCGTAGGGGTACATGGCTGGATGCTGCATGTCCCCGACTATGTGCATGGGCTGGATCAGCGAAAACAGAATTTCGGGGTGCTTGAGGATTTTGTCCACTGCATGTCCCGAAACGGCGTCGATGTGTGCGGTCAGGTCGGGTCGAACTGGGTGCATGCCTGCGGGCTGGGCGTTGAAGGCGTACGACAGCATTGCGCGGATCTGTCCGACAAATACGGCACGCAGTTTCATATGGCAGGATACGCCATGATCGAAGCGCTGCACGAGATGAATGTGGAGAAGGTGGCGTTGAACGCTGCCTACCATTGGCCGGAATGGTGGCAAGGCACAGTCGGGTTCCTTCAAGAAGCCGGGTTCGATGTTTTGTATGCCGGCAATTTCCATGATCAGGGATGGTTTGCCAGCCAAGATGATGTGAACAGCTATCGCTGGGTCTTTGAAGGCGATCTGGCGCTCAAAAGCTTCGAATACGTTGCCGAGCAAGCCCCGAATGCCGATGCGATCCTTATCAACGGTATGTGCAATTTCCGCACGGGTCCGAACGATCTGCCACAACGCCCCCTGCATTTGGTAGACGATCTGGAGGCCGCCTTGGGTAAACCTGTAGTCGGCCACGACATCGCGCTCTATTGGCGCATCTTCAGATCCCTTGACTTGCGGCCCGCGACACCATTGGGTCGGCTTCTGAAAAGCCTGTAGATCAAAGAGGGCTGAAACCCATGCACAGAATACTCGCGCTCTGGGCGGTGCCCCGATCCACTTCAACGGCCTTTGAATGGATGATGCGCCAGCGCGGCGATCTGGATTGCCTGCACGAACCCTTCGGCGAGGCATGGTATCAGGGAGAAGACCCACTTTGGCACCGGTTCAAACCGGGGGATGTCACAACGCCCGGCCTGACGCTTGGGAAAGTGTGGCAGGGCATCAAAGCCCGAGCCGAAAATGCGCCGGTCTTCATCAAGGACTTTCCGCACTACATCAACCATATGTGGGATGCCGAATTCCTGTCCCACTTCAATCATGCCTTCCTGATCCGCGACCCGGCCAAAACGATCACCTCGATGTTCAAGCGCTGGCCAGACTTCGCAGAAGGAGAGGTTGGCTTCCCCGAACAGCGCGCCTTATTCGACTTGCTAACCGCCCTGAACGGCACCCCTCCGCCTGTGATTGACAGCGATGATCTGCTGGAAGACCCCCGTGCAATGACAGAGAAATTCTGTGACGCAGTGGGCATTCCTTTTATCGAAGACGCCTTGACCTGGGAAGCCGGTGGCGATCCTTCGGCACATAGCTGGTGGGATGGCGGGTCGTTTCACGCCAATCTCGCGAACTCGACCGGGTTGGCGCCGCAACCTCGCAAATATGTTTCAATCGAAGAGGCGCCAGATCGGGTCAAACAGGTGCATCGCCGGATGAAACCGCACTATGATCACCTCTACAAACATCGTCTGACGCGCTAAAGAACCGGAGGCCCCAAATGGCAGACATTTTCGACGAAGACCTGTTCCTCAAAGGGTTGGAGCAACGCAAAGGCACGCTCGGGGCCGAATATGTAGAAAAGAACCTGGCGTCCGCGGATGACTTTACGCGCCCGTTTCAGGAGGCCATGACAGCCTGGTGCTGGGGCTTTGGCTGGGGCGACAGCGTGATCGACGCCAAGACCCGATCGATGATGAACCTGTCGATGATCGGCGCGTTGGGGAAGATGCACGAATGGGAAATCCACTGCAAAGGCGCGATTAACAATGGCGTCTCGAAGGAGGAAATCAGGGCCATCATCCACGTGATCGGCATCTATTGCGGTGTACCCCAGGCGCTGGAATGCTTCCGTGTGGCGCGAAAGGTGCTTGAAGCCAAATAAATGCTCAAACTAGTCAAATTTAAACAGGCATGACTGGTTCAGTATCAGGCTTCGGGCCCTAAGTTTGTAAGTATATCGACAATCTCGCCGCGCCTCGTCCCGATTAAGGCGTGTCGGGAAGAGCGAGGGGCAGGCTGCAAAAATTTTTTTGACACGCGTTGTCGTCTCATACGATTAGGACGCCAAGAGCCATGTGTTAGATATGCATGGCAACCTCATCACCGCAACAAACAAGGCAAGCAGAGCCCTCACAACCTTCTTTAATACTTGAACAGCCTACATCAGGGTTGATCATTGCGACTGCACCCCCCTTGCCGGATCGACTGATTGGGCGCACAATATGAGCTCATACACAAAATTGCGCCCTGGGTGCGCACCGTGACACGCTTCGCGTCCGGGACGCCTTCTATGAAATGGAGGGCACCATGACTATTGCATCTCGTCTGAAACACCATTTGGACTCCCAGGGGCTTCCGTTTGATACTGTCCCGCATCCCTATGCCGCTACTGCAAGCGAATGTGCAGAAGCGGCACATGTTCCCGGCGACCACCTTGCCAAATCCGTCTTAATTCACATGGAAGAGGGGCCCATACTTGCAGTGCTGCCCAGCAACCATCAGGTCGACCTCACTGCTCTGCAATCGATGATGGATCGGCGCCTTGGTTTAGCTCCTGAATCCGAAATGCGCGAATTGTTTGATGATTGCGCCCTTGGCGCGATACCACCTGTAGGCGATGCCTATGATCTGCCGACTGTTGTGGACAACAGTCTCACTGGCCTCGACAGGGTTTGGTTCGAAGCTGGAGACCACCAAACTTTGATTGAAATGCGCGGGAAGGATTTCGACACGATGATGAAAGACGTTAAGCACGGCGCTTTCTGCTGCATGCATTAAGCTCTGGCGTGTTGTTTCGCTGATTTACCCCGCTCCGGCGGGGTTTTTCTCAGCTACGGGAGCAGGATTTTAAGCTCTCACCCCAATGTTTTATGGTTCTGACGGGTTGAGTGTGTTAAGCGATTGATCTTGGGGATCAATTGTAGTGTGACCGGGCTGTTCTGAGATTTTCTGACGCTGGTTGCGGGAGCAGGATTTGGCCTTTGCCGAACGTCTGTGGAACTAAGAATCTAGTAGGCCAATTTTACGCATGCCCTAGCTGCTTAAATTAATGACCGCGTTGGGACGAATGGCAGACCCAGAGTTGAAAAGCGCTGAAGATGTCTTGCGGATTTTCCCGCAATTGGCACGCTTGTGCCGGAGGGCTGCGGACAGCCAGAAGCAGACATGCCTAAACTGAAGCCAGGGCCGAAAGCAGACATTAGCTGCGCTTGGTACCAATGACTGGTTTGCGGACGAAGCTACCTGACGCAGACGCAGCGAAGTTGCTTCAAACAGGTCGTACAACTTTATCAAAACACCCGGACCACACAGTTCCCTCGGGTCCAGACCCTCAGTGCCCCAGTATTCAGACCCATGAAACAACGACAAATAATTCATTGACTTGAAGCCCAGGCATCCCGATGGGTTCAGCTCAAATATCTCACTCCGGTATCTCGCAACTGAAACTGTCTGGGGAACTCGGATCGCCAGAGCCGTCATACGTCACAACGGTCGGGTGCGCGCAGATGATCCGTCCGCCTTGACCGGTAGGCTGACGTGTGACCGGATTGACATAAGGTGCATCAAGGTGTTCTGGCGCTAAGTCTGTGTCCAGCCACTCTTCCAGCGCAGCGATGTAGTTTGTACCGTCCGGTCCCGGCCCGCCCCGGCAATGGGTGACGCCAGGACGGACGAACAAACGCACGTCCTCGCTCGCAGCCGGATCAAATTCAAGCACCTTTTCGTAGTAGTCTATGGTGCCGTATGCGGACATCGATCCGTCCATCCAGCTGTTGTCGATTATCAATTTTCCACCATTGCCCCGAAACTCGGAGAGGTTCGGATCATCGGCGTCGAGCGTCGGGCTGACGCGTGCGGCATGATGGGCGAAATCCGAAAAATCGTAACCCTCGTAAGTCCAATCCGGATCGCTGAGGAAAAAGTACCTGAACATCCCCATGGCAAAACCCCACGTCGCGTTCGGCATAGGGGGGGCAGGGAACACTTCCTCCGCGTTCTCTTCGCCGGGGTGAAAGTCGACGTCTGTACCCTCGACGTAACCGCCGGTGTTCCACAATGACCAGCCGAGCGGGTTGCCGGGCAATTCCACGCCCATAGGCATGCCCGGCCATGACGAGCCGCCAAACTCCACCTCGCGGTAGAGGTCCACCGCAACCCGGACCTGTTTCTCGCTCAGGCACTGGTTCGCCTGACCGTCCCCGCACTGCAGGCTTGAAACGTCAAAAGTACACTGACGCGGGTCATTCAATATCCCGTCCTCAAGCCCGTCTATCGCGTCGCATTCGTCCATGATTGCATTCCCGATCAGCGCCTGGGCATCGACGTCGAGTACCGGCGTAACAATCTGGTTCGGATCGGGGAACATGTTCATGGCGTCATACAACCAGCGACCGCCAAGTTCCTGCGTCCAGGAATAGGCTGGGGCACCGGCGTAAATCCCTTCGAACAGGTCCGGCGACCGCTGCGCCACCATCAAGGCCTGACCGCCGCCGCGGGAACACCCATAGAACAGATTTCGTTCGATTTCCGATCCGTAAAACTCGGCGATGATCGCCTTCGCGGTGACAGCCGTCCGGTGCACCGCTTGAAACCCAAAATTTACTTGCCGTTCAAGATTGTTGAGCGCCCAGCTTGCGTCGCCGTTGTTGCCCTTATGGCCTGTATCCGTTGTGACAGTCGCCCATCCTTCACCGAGAATGTTCCCCGCCAAAAATGCCGCATTGTTGAAGTCGCCGGAAAACCCGCCCCCTCCGCCCATTATGAACTTTCCGTTCCAGTCGTCCGGAAGCAGCAGTTCAAATCCGGTCTCAGTACCGATTTCACCGACAACTCGGCAGTGTGCCGCCGGATTTGGCACTACCTCTGCACTCAAAATCCTGACATCGGGGAGATTCGGAATTGCTTCAACGCTACAATCGACGGCATTGGCAGCAGATGCGACGGCGACAAAGCCACCGACCAGAGCGCTAGCCACGAAGTTTTTGATATGCGTAAGGGGCATTAACTGGATCTCCTAGAGTGCGGTCCTGCGAGAGTTACAATTTCCAGCCAATTGCACAAGGTGGTCGAATGGCCGCCAAACACCGCACTCCAGTCACCTGACACAAATCCACAGACGACCGGGTCAAGACCGAACCAGCTGCTAGGTTGACACGCTGCGACCGACGATTTTGAGCGGGTATTGGACTATTGCACGTGGGTCGCTCAAAAATGTGGCGACCTGGCGTTCACCTCCATCGTTTTCGTTCGCCGAACCTTCGTGTTACGTTCGTTCGGTGAGGGTGAAGTGGGAGCGACGTGACGATGAAATCGATACTGACAAGCATTAGTTTAAGCGCGCTGATGACTGGCGCTGGTTTCGCCCAAACGTACGTGGGCGACGTCGCCGTCAATCCGGAGGATGTCCAACTGGGTCAAAAGCATTTCTCGCCTTTTGTCGACCAGTCCTTCCCTAATCGGGTATTCTGGGGAGATACCCATCTGCATACTTCCTACTCGACTGACGCTGGGATGCTAGGCAACGTGCTTGGCCCTGACGAGGCTTTTCGCTTTGCGCGCGGAGAGAAGGTCCGAGGCTCGCTAGGTGAATTTGCCCAGCTGGTACGTCCGCTGGACTTCCTTGTTGTGGCGGATCATGCCGAGAATCTGGGCCTCGCACCTATGATCTCGGAGTCGAACCCGCAGCTTCTGGCCAACCCTTGGGGCCGGGAGGTTCATCGGTTGGTCAAGGCCGGGGATTCTTTAGCCGCCTATGTCACATGGGGTGAGTCCATGATGGCCAACAAAGACCCGCTCGATGACGACGATCTGACCCGAACATTCTACAACCGGATTGTCGAAACCGCCGAGCACTACAACGAACCGGGTGTCTTTACCGCTCTGCATGGTTTCGAATGGACGTCCTCGCGGGATGCCAACAATCTGCACCGGGTGGTTATGTTCCGCGACAACGCTGACAAGGTGGCTGACATCGTGCCCTTCTCCAACTACGATAGCTCCGATCCTGAAGATCTCTGGGACTGGATGGAATCCTACGAGGTGCGCACTGGCGGCCGGGTCATGGCCTTTCCGCACAACGGCAACCTTTCTAACGGACTGATGTTCAACGATGTGCGTGAGAATGGTGAGCCAATTGACGCAGAATACGCGGAGCGCCGCATGCGGTGGGAGCCACTCTATGAAGTCACCCAAATCAAAGGCGATGGAGAAACCCACCCAATGCTGTCGCCGAATGACGAATTCGCGGACTACTACACCTGGGATCGGGGTAATTTCGGGACTGAGTCGAAATTGCCCGAGATGTTGCCGCGCGAGTACGCGCGGACGGCTTTGGCGCGAGGGTTGAAGTACGAGCAGGAAATAGGCGTCAATCCGTTCAAGTTCGGGATGATCGGGGCAACTGACAGCCACACTTCTCTTGCGACTGCGCGCGAGGACAATTACTTCGGAAAAGCCGCGGCCGGTGAACCAGGCAGCGGCGAAGACCGCTACGACGAGTTCCTTATCCAGCCTGATTTCCTTGGCGAAGAAGTCGCCGTGCGCCACTATGAGACACTGGCTTCCGGTCTGGCCGCGGCATGGGCGAGAGAAAACACGCGAGAAGCGATCTGGGACGCGTTCAACCGCAAGGAAGTTTACGCGACAACCGGGCCGCGCATGACTGTCCGGGTCTTCGCTGGTTGGGACTTTGAAGCCGACGAGGTCCACCGCCCTAACTTTGCTGCCGAGGGTTATGCACGGGGCGTGCCGATGGGGGGCAATCTTTTCTCCGGGCCGGAAGGCGGCGCGCCGAAACTGATGATCCGCGCACTTCGAGATCCTGACGGCGCTAACCTCGATCGTATCCAGATCATTAAGGGATGGGTCGACACCGATGGCGAACCACGGACCAAGGTCTTCAACGCGGCATGGGCCGGGGAAAGGGAACTCGACGCTGCGGGCAACTTACCTCCTGTAGGTAGCACCGTGGAGGGCGCGAAATACACAAACACCATTGGCTCAGCTGCCCTCGGTGGTCATTGGGTCGACCCCGAGTTCGATCCTGCGCAGAGAGCTTACTATTACGTGCGCGTTCTGGAAATCCCGACGCCCTCATGGCTGGCCTACGACGAGGCCTACTTTGGCCGTCTCAACTTGCCGGAAGATGCAATCATGGAGCAGCAGGAGCGCGCCTATACGTCGCCTATTTGGTACTCACCGCAAGGCTGACATGAAGCCGTTCTCTAGCGGCGGTTGCTCCGCCCAAACGCTTCGCAGATATTTGGCCCAGATTCCTAGTTTTGGTTTTGCTGTCGACCGGACAAAAGCGTCAGGAAGTCGGGGAGCTGGCTATTCCGACAACGGCCGGGTCGTCAGTTCAAAATTTGGAGACCAAAAGTGTTGGCCATCATGTGGCCCGCCTACTGCTGGCAATGCTCCCGATCGTGTTACTGTCCAAGATGCCGGCTGTATATGTTGACTTTATAATCGCGGAGCTTGGTGCGCCTGTGGCGCTGGGCGGGTTCCTGGTCGCGGCCATGATCCTGACGCATGACGTGTTGGCGGCTCTGGATTTCGCCCGGGTCAACCAGTTGCAACGCGCCGTAAATATCTGCTTTGGTTCAGCCGTCGCGACCATCGGCTTGATTATGCCGGCGGTCCTTGTCGCTTCAACAATGGTTGGCCTTCCAATTGAACTAGGCCTCGAACCAGCCGAAATTGCTCTGCTCGCTCTGACGCTGGCAATCAGCATAGTCACCTTTGTGGGAACCCGTACCAACTCGCTGCAGGGGTTGTACACTTGGCAGCCATCATAACTTTCGTGGTTCCGATCTTTGACACTTATGGATCTAGGCTAATTTTAGCGCTCACCAAAAGGCACTTGTACTTTGGGTTATAAAGTTTCTGTCCGTTGCTATGAAGCTTGCTGCGACTTGTCGACAATATGAACCTGTTTTTGCGGTAACGGTGTGGACACGCCTTCCGCATCAAAGGCCTTCTTTCCTTTATCGATAAGGTCCCAGTATACGGACCAATAGTCGGCGGTTGCCACCCAAGGTCGACAGTTCAAGTTCACGGATGACTCGTCGATTGCGGCCATGAAAACTGCTGGCGCGGGGGTCTTTAGTACTTTTTCATGGTTGGCGCAGAGTTCCATCAGAATAGACTTGGCCTTATCGACATCATCCTCGTACCCAATTCGAAACACCATATCTACACGGCGTGTTTCAGCCGCGTTCACATTTGTTATCACGTCCCCCCAAACCGTCGAGTTCGGGACAATTATGAACTTGTTATCAAAGGTTCGAATGGTTGTTGATATGATGCTCATACCATAAACTTCGCCAGAAACTCCTGACACTTCAACGAAATCCCCGAAGTCAAATGGCTTGAACAGCATGATCATCAAGCCGGCCGCCAAATTCCCCAGAGTCTCCTGCATCGCAAACGCAACGACAATCGACAGACCGCCGAAGATAGTCAAAATAGGTGCGAGGTAAAATCCCAGTCCAGATAGAAGAAGCATCAGCCCGGCAGCAAATGTTCCCCAGTAAACAGCTTGGGGAGCAGATTTTTTCAATGCCGCTGATAACCCACGCCGCCGATCCAAGGCTTTCTTGGTCATTCGACGCAGCAAGCGGGCAGAAAATCTGATCGCCCAAATCGAAACCAATACGATCCCAATCTTCTTTATGAAATCAAGGCCACCACTGCTCGAGAACATCCAACGGAAAGCGGTTTCAACTAGTGTCCAGTTGTCTGTTACGTAAATGAGTTCGGACACCAAAGCAGAAAGGTAGTCGCGGTACGGTTTGGTTTCCTCGGCTGACCCTCCCTTCTTCGTCCAGGCCTGCAAGGATGAGGAGTAGTTCCTTTGAATGCGGGTTCTTTCGTCATTCAGCTCAATGAGTTGTGCTCGCGCTATTTGCGTTTCATTGCTGTCCAAATCTTTGAGCGAACGTTGAATATCAACGGCTCTTTGTACGTTCTCCTGAAGGATTTTTTGCCAACCTAGAGTGACCTGTGAAATTTCCGCAGCCGTTAGCGGCGTTAACATTTTCCTTAAATCAGCATTGCTGACATCTGGTTCGGTCGCAGCCTCGATGTAAGTCTGATTTCTAACAATTTCTGGCGATTCTTCCACGCTTAGAGTCGAGGGATCTTGTGTTTGGGATGCGACCGAGAACGGCATCGAGACCAGTAGCAAAGACAGCAACAATGCAAAAATGTGTACGGCAATAGACGCATCAAACGATCTGGCTGGTGTGTTTCTACGACCTACTGATCGAGTGTGGTGGAAGATGCGGAATGTTTCCACTGTGACCATCCCTATTTTCTAAGCTGGCTGCAATCAGTACCTTTTGGACAGTGTTGCTTCAAGTGCCGAGAACCAGCGGCATTCTCGCGACCGAAGATCAAACCTATTATATTTGACATGAGCCGGACTTGCCCTGTCCTTCCGCGCCCGAGTCTTGGGAACCTTTCGAGTTCATTTTATTGCGGCGAAATCGGTGCAACTCTGAGGTCAAAACCGCAGCCGGAACTCCCAATTTGCGGCGCACAAACATCGGGCTAGTTCTCAATGAAGATGGCGAGCAGTCGTTGGCTGCGTGGCAGCGCCGATATTCCGAATGAACGTCTACTTAGGGCTCAACGCGGTCATCTGAGCACATTTGTCGGATGTCCACAAAGCGGACGAAGCCGCCAGTCGGCTTCGGATGGCCAATTGGTGCCAACGGCCCAAAGCGGAAGTTTGTCGAGGTCACCGGCGCTGCGCCGCAGTTCCCTGTAGCGGGATTAGACGTGCACGAAATCTATCGCCTCCCAAAAAGAAACCGATTTACCGCAGCGCAGTCAAAGTTTCGACTATCTGTTTACGTCTTCTACCATTTTTCAATGGTCCGGTCTGTAAACGTAGGAATTATGAACGGCGGTTTCGCTCACAAGCCATCTCACTATTTTCTATTTGCGCGCCTTTGCTATTAAGCAAACCATATCAAGCAAGAGCGATGCCCCGGCCAAAGCTGTAATCTCGGCATGATCATACGGTGGTGAGACCTCGACGAGATCGGCCCCAATAAGGTTGATACCTCCGAGTTTGCGCACTAAAGACTGTCCTTGATAGGTAGATAACCCTCCGCATACTGGCGTTCCGGTTCCAGGCGCGAAGGCCGGATCAAGCGCGTCAATGTCGAAGGTCAGATATGCAGGCTGGTCTCCTACTACCTCTTTGATACGCGCAACCGTTGCATCAACCCCGTTCTCGTGAACCCAGTTTGCATCGAGCACGGTGAACCCGTGAGTTTTTTCATTTAGCGTGCGCATGCCTACCTGCACTGACGTCTCAGCGGATATGATCCCCTCGACAGTGGCATGGTAGAACATTGAGCCATGGTCGATCCGCTTTGGGTGTTCTTCCCATGTATCAGAATGGGCATCAATCTGGATTAGCGAGATAGGGCCATGGCGTTCTGCCTGTGCCTTCAGGATCGGATAGGTGACAGAGTGATCTCCGCCCATCGTCAAGAGAAAGGCACCGGATTTAAGGATCTCCCGCGCTTGGTCCTGAATTTGCTGCGCGATCTGCTCTGGAAAGCCCGGGTCGATGTCGCAATCACCAAAATCAACCATGTTCAGGATTTCGAAGGGATCAAGCCCCCAGGGCCACGGCCCACCGTCCCAAGCGAGGTTGGTCGAGACAGCACGGATGGCACGCGGCCCGAACCTGCACCCCGGGCGATTGGTTACGGAGAGATCGTAGGGAACGCCCCATGCAACCATATCCACCCCTTCCAGATTGCGGGAATATTGCCGCCGGAACAGGCTTGTCGCTCCGCTAAAGGTCGGCTCGTATCCCATGCCCATTTCGTTTTGCGCAAGAAAGGCGCGGTCGGTTGAAGTCACCATTGTTGGCTCCGTTGATTTTGAAGATTGCTGCCCGAGTAGCGGGAAATTGTATCGCTTTCCCGCCCTTGCCGGACTTGGCACGGTTCAGGTGCCGGATTTCACATTTGTCCAAAGACGGTTGCGATTGCGCAGCGTTTTCGCGCCGACACTTAGATCGGGGAATAGCCTTTGGAGCGTCGCCTCATCGGGGTAGATCCCTGGGTCGGCCAGAACGGCTTCATCTACGAACGTATCTGCCGCAGAATTAGCATTCGCAAAGTAAACGTAGTTGGACACCCCGGCGATGACCTCGGGTCGTAGCATGTAGTCAATAAATCGATATGCCTCATCCGCCCGCGTTGAATCCACTGGAATGGACATGAGATCAATCCACATCAGTGTGCCCTCGGTTGGAATTGAATACAGGATTTCGATACCGTTATCCGTCTCCATGGCGCGGGCCTGAGCGATACCGGCGTCACCACTGTACATCACTGCCAAACAAGCATCTCCACCAGGCAAATCTGTAGATGCTTTCTGGTTGTGAAAATAACGAATGGACGGCGTGACGGCTTCGAAGAGATCTTGAACCTTGTCGAGATCAGCTCGGTCATCGGAGTATGGATCTGCCCCGAGATAGTTCAGCGCCACCGAGACCATTTCTACTGGTGAATCCAGTACGGCGATCCCACAGTCGGCAAGCTTGGCAGCGATCTGGGGATCAAATAGAACATCCCAGGATTTGATGACTTCCGTGCCCAGCCGCTCTTTGATCATGGCCGGATTGTAGGCAAGCCCAACCGTGCCCCAAGTGTATGGTACGCCCAATTGCCGGGCACCGGGTATATTGTCGAGCGAAGCCAGGATTTCCGGGTTAAGGTTGTCATAGTTAATCAGACGTGAAGGGTCGATCGGATGCAACGCCCCTGCTTGAAACTCACGCTGCGCGTTGGACGCGGCGGGGAATACTACATCGTAACCTGACGCGCCGGTTAGCAACTTGGTTTCCAGAACCTCGTTTGAATCGTAGTAATCCAAGCTGACATTCGTGCCGGTTTCCTTTTCATAATCAGAAACCGTCGTTTCACCGAAGTAATCAGCCCAATTGTAGATTGAGAGTTCCTCGGCTGAAGCTGGAAAAGCAATTGCGATATGTGAGGCAAAGGCAACAACCGTAACGCCAGTATGCAGTTTCATTGTATGTCCTCCTTGTTGCAGGATCTCGCCCTGAATTTTCGCCGTCCGGAGAGACTTTGGTGATGAGGCACAGTCAGCACCCCGGGCGAGCGCACTGACATCAACAATGGATTCCAATGGCCATTTCTGTAAATTTACGGCATGATATATATCTTTCGATATAGGACTTGGTAATGGATCCAAACAGCAACGACATCTCAATAGCCAAGTGGGATGAGGCCTATGCAAACTTGTTGGAACGGTTGGAAACAGACTTCTTCCCAACAGCTCTGAGAAAAATGCTGGAACTGCATGTCCGCTTTGAATCGATGATCCTCACGCGCTATCAGGATCAAGCACCACCTATTTCGCTCTATCACGATCTCGATGACGTGCAGGCGGCCATATCAATTCAGTTTTATGCAACCGGCCCATACCTGCTGGACCCGTTTTCGCAGGCCTGTCGGTCCGGAAAAGAACCCGGCGCCTATCGTCTGGCCGATTTGGTTAATGAGGCGTTCTTTCGCTCGGAGTACTACCGGACCTTTTATCGCAAGGTTCGGATCAGCGACGAGTTGGGAGTTTTGATCAGGCGAAACACCGTAGACTGGGTAGTAATATCCCTGTCGCGAGGCGCACGTCAGCCCCGGTTCACCTCTGAAGATGTCGTGAAGATCAATTCCATCCGAAAGACCTTGTCTGCCGCAGTGATCCGAAACTGGAACCTGAGGGGTGCCGAAGAACAACAAGAAGCCCTAAATCACGTCGAGGAACGGTTGGCCACCTTTGGAGCCGACAGGTTAAGCCCAAGAGAAGCCGAAGTCGTACGCCTTATTTTGCAAGGCCACTCAGCCGGTTCTGCCTCAGCGTTTCTCGGGATCACCGAAGGTACTGTCAAAGTGCACCGCCACAATGCGTATTCCAAGCTCGGCGTAAGTTCACAGGCCGAGTTGTTTTCCGCTGCCACGCGATACCTGGCATCAAAGCAAACTTAGTCGTGGGAAGTTGACAGGCTACAAAATTATTCCGATTGCCGGAATCTGTTGAATACGGCCTAAAACCGTCGTTGGCACAACCCAATGACAATGTCGGCTTTTGCGTCGCTCGCGGGAAGGAGATTGGAAAGCCACTGAAACGTGGCTTCCCAAATGGATAGAGAGGTTTTGGCTCCGTCACGACCCGTCGAAAATCAGGAACACGTAGGCCATAAAGGCGGCCAGATGCACGACGCCCTGAAGCGCATTTGTGCGGGTTCCTACGAAGGTCAGAATGCTGATCCCAAGGGTCAGAGCCAGTAGCACGATCTCAGCGCCTCCCAAGCCGAGCTCAATCGGAAGGCCGACAAAATGCGCAGCGATCAGAACTGCGGGCACTGTCAGGCCGATTGTGGCCAGTGCTGAGCCAAGGCAGATGTTGACGGCCCGTTGCAGCTTGTTGGCGCGCGCTGCGTCCAGAGCAGCCAGCGCTTCGGGGGTCAGGATCATAGCAGCCACGAGGAAACCGCCAAGCGCAACGGGCGCGCCAAATTCCAGAAGTTTGAAGTCGACAAACAGCGCGAGCTTTTTGGACATCAGAACCAGTGGCAGCATTGCCAGAACCAGCCAGACCACGTGAAAGCCAACACTTTTGGTTTCGAGATGGTGCGCGTCCGATCCTGCTGTGGTTGGCAGTTCATCTGCGGGCTGGCGGAAGATTTCTGGTTTGCCGGCGGTCTGATAGACGAGGAAAATGCCATAGAGCACAACCGACATCCCGATCATAAACACTGTTTGCAGGGCAGAGAGGCCACCGCCGGGTGCAGATGTGGTGAAGCTTGGCAGCACAAGGCTTACGATGGCGACGGGAAGCAGGACCACGAGATAGGCATTGGCTCCCGAGAGGTTGAACACTTGCAGCCCATGGCGCAGGCCGCCAATCAGGAGGCTCAATCCAACCAGCCCGTTCATCACGATCATCAGCACCGAGAACATAGTGTCCCGCGCCAGTGTCGGGTTGTTGTCCCCGGTCAACATAACCGCTGTGATAAGCGCCACCTCGATGCCGATCACCGAGAGCGTCAGGATCAGTGTGCCATAAGGCTCACCGAAGATGACGGCCAGACATTCCGCGTGATGCACCACACGAAACACCGCAGCCAACATCACGCCAAAGATACCGCCCAGCAGCAGCCAGGACATGCCAGAGCCCATGGCGGCGGGCTTGATCAGATCACCGGCGAAGGTCAATGCGACAAACACCAACCAGATCAGTACCGTCGCTTTCTCCGCGCGCAGGATGTTTGAAGTAGAAAAAGTCATTTTGGGTCTCCTGCCTTAGCGTTTCTGGGTTGGTGCAGATTTGAGACTGTTGGTCTCTGCCGCCTTAAAGTTGGTTTGTTCAGCTTTTGCTGCAGGTGCGACCGTTTTGATCCGCACAACAACCAAGGCTGTGAAAGCGGCCATCACGATGGCGAGCATCCAGTTCATGGCCAGGTCGCCAAACACAGCCGAGACAACGCTTGTCAGGAGTGGGCCGATAATGCCGCCAATGGTGAACACAAAAAGCATGGTTACAGCACTCGATGCTACATAAACGGGCACGGTCCGGTCCATCGCATGCGCCAGCAAAAGCGCATAAAGCGTGAGCATCGATCCACCGAGCAGAACCAGACCGACAAATAGGAGACGGTAGAGGGGTGTTCCCACCAAGCTCGCATGGCGAACACCATCCCCGGTGGAAAAGAACGCGAAAATAAAAAGCGCGAAAGTTGCCACTGCGGAGGCGACCAGAATGACCTTCCGGCGGTCCATCCGGTCAGAGGCAAGCCCCAGCGGGTAGAGAAACAGGATACGCCCGACGTAGACCGCGCCCATTGCGATCGCTACGTCCACGGCGTCGACGCCCATGGTCGCCGCCCGATATGGCACAACATTCATGAAAACCGTGGAGACTATGCCAACAGCGAGCGCGCCAAAGGCAGCTGTGGGGGCATCTATGAAAAGGGCTTTTACACGCACATTGGCCCGCTCTTTGCCTTCCGGTGGCGTGCTTGGCGCGGCTGCAATCACGACGATGGCGAGACAGTACAGCAAAGACACCAACACAAAAGACTGGTTCAAATCGTCTGGAGTCACGATCACGATAACCTGGCTCAACACTGACATCAGGCCCAGGATGATGGCAAACACCGCAAGCAGGCGCCCGCGCGACGTCCCATCCACAGTTTCGCTGATCCAAGCGTCGCCGATGGCAAACAGCCCGGCTGTGGCGATGCCTGTCATAAGCCGCACAAACAAAAGGGTGGGCTCGTGATCTGTGACCGAAAAGAGCAAAGCCGCAGCCGTACAAATAGCGGCGGCCGCCGAAAAGGCGCGGATGTGGCCAATACTGGTGATCCAACCAGCAATGTAAAAGCAGCCAATCAGGAACCCCAGCGAGTAGGCCGCCGGTGCAAGCGCGGCGATTTCCTGCGAAGCACCGGTTTCCGCGAAATACAGGGCGACAATTGTGCCGGACGCCGCGGTCACCAGTTGGATCGCGGCAATAGCAATGAAGAGATATTTGAGAGTGTGAATTTGAGCGCTGAAACTGGGCATATGCGCACCTTTGAAAAAAATCCGGGATGGGTGCCCAAGGCAACTTTGTCGATTGCCTTGGGCCGTGGGCTTACTTCAGATGAAGGTCAAAGAAGGCGTTCAGCTCGCGCAAAGCATCCTGCGATTCCGGGGCATCGACCATGAAACCTGCGATGTAGTCGCCGTGCGCCTGACCGTCGTAGACGTGCAGTTCGGCGGCTACATCCGCATCCCGCATGGCGCGGTGCATCCGCACTGTATCGCTGAGCAACAGATCCCGCGTGCCGCTAAGGAAGATTGCAGGCGGCATCCCCTTAAGGTCGCCATAGACCGGAGAGAGATACGGATCGTCGGCGTTTTTGCCGCCCGCATACAGCTCAAAAGTGCCCGCGATTACGCCCTCATGCTGGCCAAGCGGATCAAGACCTTCGAGGGTTGTCCAGCTGTCAGACACATTGGCAAGATCGGTGGCGGGCGTGCCAGCCATGATCGCACCCGGCACCGGCAGACCTGCGTCCCGCAGTTGCAGATTTGTAGAAAGCGTCAGGTTGCCGCCCGCCGATGTCCCAAACATGGCGATTTTGGCTGGATCATAGTTCTGAGTGATCTCGCCCCAAACCGCAATCACGTCATCGGTTGCTGCCGGAAACGGGTGTAGGGGCGGGCGACGGTAATCTACAGAGATCACCTCCACACCCAGCCCATTTGCCAACCAAGCGGCCTCCATGATTGCCGCTTTGCCGCCGTTGAACACGAAAGCGCCGCCATGCACATGGACAAAAACGGTGTCGGCCCAACGCGGGTCGATTTCCTCAGGCGTGACGAGATATGTCGTAACACCCGCGATCTTACCAACACTGAAATTGGCTCCGGTTTTGGCCAACATCGCCTCGGCCCCTTGCGCAGACGCTGCATCAAATTGGGCTTGGAAAGACAGCCACTCTTCCAGTGTCTCCGGAACCGCCGGCATTCCTACGATCTCGCGCGAGCCAATCAACTCAGCCAATTCTGGGGATACGCCCACTGGGACAGGCACCGTGCGCTCTGCCAACGGCAAGCCATCGGTCGCGGTTTTCACAGGGGGTTCAGCGGCAAGGGCCGGTACCGAAAGCGCTGCAATAAGAGCAGTTGTCAGGGCAGTTTTCAGAACGGAACGACGTTTCATTTCAATCTCCTACGTTTTAGGTGTCCGTGTTTGTCTTTGATGAAACTGAGGTAATTTCGCGCCTTGCACCTTGCGACCCCCGAAAGTGATCATTTGACGACAAAACGGCGTCTGCTTAGGGCTTTTGTCTTGAAGCAGACCTGTGATGTGCAAACCAAGGGAGGCAGGTGGCAAAACAAAGCCCCGGTCGGACAATCGCCGACCGAGGCAATAGCGCGAAGCGTTGATCAGGATGTCTGATCAATCGGCAGGGCAATCGGGAAGGCCCAGCCATCTTCAAGGATCTCTGGACCCGGCTGATATAGGCGCACGACGTAGTTCCACCCGTCCATGATCGGCAAACAGTTCACCCGACCATCCTCACAATCTCCGAAATGTATGGTCACGGTGCCGTCCTCATTGGGAACGGAAGTCACGTTGTTGACCGAATAGGCCCCTGCGTCGTTGGGTACCATGTAACCGCTCGCATCATAGACTGTGACCGACCAGAAACCGTCTACAGGGACGTCGCCGACAGTCAGGGTGTGGGGAATGCTGCCATCGTTCCGATCCGGGAACTTGATGTCATAAACCGCCGCCGCAGGTGGGTTGCCGCCCCATCCGGCCGCCGCGCCGACCAAATGCGAGATTGGATTTACGGCGTCGGCCGTCCCAAACACCTCAAACGTGTTACCACTGAGCCCTTGCGCCAACGGAAGCAGCAGTTCGCGTGTCAAATCACGGGAGGCGGCGTCCCAGTTTGGTACCTCAAAGTGTCCGGCGTTAGACTGATATACTTCAATGGCGTCCTGAAGCGCGTTGGCCTCGGCAATGTCTGATGGGTCATTCTCGTCCGCGAACGTCCTGAACAGGACAGACATATAACGCGTGCCAACCTCCTTTTCAGTGAAATGATAGGTGCCCGCGTCATGAACAACGCCTACCACATAGTGATCCTGGTTGAGAATTAGCATGGACATAAAGCGTCCTTCGGAGTCTGGCAGCACAATCGAGGCGGGCTCGGTCAGATCGATCACGACGCCGGAATAAAGTGTATCGCGGTTCATCCGGATCACATCCTGCGCATCCAGTGGTACCGGTTCGCGGATATGCATCAACCCACCAAAGCCACCCAGATCGACAATGCGCTGATGATACATGTCGGTCTCAGCTCGCACAAAATTGGTCACATTCACCGTCACCGGGGCCTCCGCAAAAGCAGGCACGGCAAGGCCTGCGGCGGCAACGATGGCAAGGAAAGAGGATACCGTTTTCATTTCAATCTCCTTTGATGGTAAGAGCGCGACCGTTCCAATTTCGGTCGCTTTGTTTGGCTCATTCCTCAGGTAGGCGGCCAAGAATGGCGTTGGGATGGGCCAAACACTTCTCAAAGTGATCAATCGACGACATAGTGAGCGCGTGCGCGACCCGATGCAGAACTCAAGGGGTTTACTCCCGACACTCGACGCCCTGGACCAGATGGCGTCCCCAAGGCTCGTTGAACGTGCGCTCAAAGATGTTGGGTTAACCCGCACGGTGCTTGAAGGCCCTCCGGTTCCGCTGCCGATACGGTATCATGCACAGCTTCTGGAAACGATTTCCGGCAAAATTGGAGAGCGCCATCTCGGGGCGATCATGGCGAAAGACTTTGCCTACTCTTCTCTCAACCGGCCTGATCCGTTTTCGAGCTATGCGCTTGGGGCTTCTCGGTTGGACATCGCCCTTCAACGGGCCGCCCGGGCGCTGCCCTTTCTCCAACGAGGGACCCAAATTCGCACACGAACCGACGGAAATTGTCTGGTATTCAGTTTCGGGGTGCAATTTGAAAAGAGCATCGGGGCTCAATTGCTTGAGCAGGAAATTCCTTCGATCCTAATCGCTCTTGTGCGTCCCTACCTTGGGACAAGCTGGGTGCCAGATTGGGTCGAACTTCCGGCTGAGCACAGGCTTCAGAAAGTTGCATTTGCACGATTGCTCGGCACAGAAGTCCGGGCCAATGCAGATTTTCCGGGGATCGCAATTCCGATGTCGCAACTTCAGACGCCGACCCGCCTTGACGAAGGCGGACGCGTGCAAATGACGGCTGCAGGCATAGAGAGGTTGCGGTTGAACCGCCCGCCCCGCACACATGCCGAAACGGTACGCCAAGCGCTTCGCATGCAACTCAACAACGGCAGCGCCGCGGTCGACGATGTCGCGGCGGCGCTTGGGGTCGGGGTTCGGACATTGCAGCGTCAGCTTCGGATCGAAGATGTGACGTTCAAGGAGATCGCGCTGTCCGAACAAGTTAGTCGGGCAAAGATGCTCTTGAGTGAAAACGACCTGAACCTGTCTCAAATCGCCTTTTATCTTGGTTTCTCCGAGGTCAACAGCTTCCGGCGCGCGTTCCGCACCTGGTTTGGACAATCGCCGACACAGTACCGTTCTCGCGCATTCAGCTAAGCTGCGGCATAGCGATTAATTCATCGAAGTCTGTGTCTGCAGTTGCTGCGGCTCCTCTTTGATCTTTGGAATGCGTGGTGAAAGCACACAGACCTGCAATTGCAGGTCACTTTAGGTAGCCGCAAGCGGACATTAGTCCATCCTGCAGCGAAGGTCCATTTTCCGCCCGTTCACGACGAATGCTGTGCTGGTCCCTAAGGTCTACTTAGGGCTCGGTGCGGTCATTCGGTGTATTGGGTTCAATGTCTGCTCTAGCGGCAAAGCGACCGGTCACTCGGCAGGCGCATGTATCCACTACAGTGCGGTGTGCAGTCTGCTACCGAAATAGCGTTAAAACCGCCTTGGACGATCAAGCATTAGCTGGAGCACAAGCTGTTCTCTTCCTGTTCTATTGTTTATGTGCAACTTTTGGAGGGGTCGACTTGCTTCAACCGGCAAGCTTCCTCAGCAATCGGTACTGCCTTGATACACGTAAGCTTTTGGATGTGCGACCAGACCCTAGAATGTGCCAAACGGAGAACAACATGAGCGCTAACGCGGACAGCGGTCTGAAGGGCAATCGAGACGTTACAGATACTGAAGGTGACTATTCCATCTATCCGCACATGGATGGGATCAAAAGCTCGATGTCGTGGAAGCTTGGCTGTTATGGAGAACGCGGCGCTCTTTCCAAGGACATGATCGGGAGCTTGGCTGAACAGTTTGACCTGCCGACTAAGCTCGTACGCGAACTCTCTGTGTTTCTTGGGAACTGCCTCAATAACGACGACGACATCGCAATCAATCTGACTGAGGTCCGACGCTCGCAAGCGATTGAACGAGGTCAAAAGCACCTCAAGCAACTTTTGCGGAAAGCAAAACAGAGTTCCATTGGTCCCCAAGAACTCCGGAACGCATTGGGCTCGCTTTCGACTTATTTCGCGGCGACGCCAGAAGATGGAGACCTTCTTGACCAAGTCCTCGACAAGCTTGAGACCGCAACGACACTTACTCAGGATGTCATAGATGACATTCGGCACATCCTTGTGACCCCCGGCGCAGTTGCAGAGATGTCGCCCCGAGACAAGCGGTTCTCGCGCGACAAACGCCGTCAGTACATCGTCGAGAGCTGCTGTTACATCTGGAAAGATGCCGGTCGCCCTCTGACCTATACAACATACTCAGACGGGCGCCCCGGAGGACAACGGCAAGGTCCGCTCGTCAACTTTATCCAGGCTGTCGTGAAGATGATCACCGAGCCGGGGCAAATCCTGAGCGGTGAGACGATCCGCGTGGATATAGACGATTTTCGCGGCAAGCTTGAGCGTGAAGAGAAAGAGCGTTGGGCGCCGCCGGAATTGGCCAATCAATACACTTAGAAGGAGCAAGCCCGCGTTGTCATGGTCATGGCATGACACGCGTTCCTGCCATACCCCCTTCTGACGACCATGCGCACCGGCAGGTTGAGACAGCGATTGACCAGTTGGTCCGATTGCTGGCTGCCCAGGCAGTACGGGAACTGGGCCGGAACGCCTCTGACCAAAAGGAGGCGCATCAGGATGCCACAGATCAATGCCAAGAAGAGCCGACCCCGCAAGCTTTTGACGGTGAAGGACGTCGCTGAACTGGACAATTGCTCGGAGAAGACGGTACGCCGTGCGATTGCGGCAGGCCTGCTTGAGGTTATTCGGGTGGGCCCCGGCGGACGCCTCATCCGCATTGATCCGGCAGCTCATGCCGCCTACCGGCAGACACATTGCTGGTAGGAACTCACGTCTATTAATGTCCATTTATGTCAATGCGTTATGTGCATTTCGGGAAGAAGGCCAGCCCGTAAGTTTCTAACTTTTTGTGCTACGCTTTTCCCGAATCGGACCTCCTGTCCACACCCGTCCACCCGAGACCTGACATGTCCAAAGGAACGTAAACCCGATGACTAGCCAGAGCCCCGTTCCATTGACATTAGCCTTCGTCAAAGCCGACACACCGATGTTTGCCCAGCTCATAGACCAACTGCGCTCCGATAGCTCTCTGACAGACGGACGCCGCAGAGATATGATCTCCGGCCTGAGCCGTACGTCCAAAGCTCTTGGATTACCTCCAGAGGATGTACCCTGCGACAGCCGCTGGTTGCAGCCCCGTTTAGCCAATGTCTCACCGGCTGCGCTTGGTCTGACACCAAAGAGCTGGCAAAATGCGGTCAGTGATGCACGGGCGGCGCTCGCGCATTTCGGGCTGGTGGAACGGCGATACAACCGGATCGATGATCTGTCTCCCGATTGGCGCACGCTCTGGACGGATGTACTTGCGTCCGGTGACAAGACATTGCAACCCGCACTCTGCCGCTTCGTGCATTATCTGAACCGGCAAGGCGTCAAACCTGCCAATGTGTGCAAAGAGCATGCTCGGGCCTATCGAGTAGCGCTTGAGCATAACGAGATCAGCAAATCTCCTGATGTTGCACATCGTGCCGCGGTCAACGGCTGGAACCTGGCGGCTCGACGTATTTCACAATGGCCCAAGGCCATCCTGCCTCTGGAATCGCGTCGGAAGGTCATTGCATTTCCGGTGACCGCGTTTCCAGCGCCATTCCAAACTGCTCTTGCAAAGCTGATGCATCGTCTGTCCAATCCGGACCCGCTGGCAGATGACGGTCAGAACAGAGCACTCCGATCCGCGACCCTGTCTCAATACAAAAGACAGTTGGTTCGGTTTGCCTCCGAACTGGTTCATTCTGGCATCCCAATTTGCCACATTGGCGGATTGGACGTCCTGATCAATCCGACGATGGCTGAACGGGGTTTGCGCCAGATGTTATCGCGCACCAACAACCAGACCACAAAGATGATCAGCGAGATCGCCGCGCTGCTCCGCAACCTAGCCCGGATACTCAATGCACCCGATGACACCCGGGACGGGCTGTCGGGGCTTGCCGCGCGCCTGGCCGTCAAACCTCAGAATGGCATGACCCAAAAAAACCGAAGCCGGCTGCGGGTGTTGCAGGAGGACCGGCATCAGCAGCGCCTGCTGCTTCTGCCTGAACGAATTTTCGCGCGACCACGCGGCACGTCCAAACCGTATGGCTGGACTCTGGCACGCGAAGATGCGCTCGCCATCGCCATCTTGCTGGTCTGCCCAGTTCGCGTGAAGAACCTGGCTGACATCCACCTGGAAAGCCACCTGCACCGTCCCGGTGATGGCCGAGCCTACCTGGTTCTGGAAGACGGCGAGACAAAAAATGAGCGACCTGTCGAGTTCGAGATCCCGCGTGATTTATTGCGCATGATCGACGTACATCTCAAATCTCGCTGTCCGGAACTCTGCCCCGCGGGAACGCCTTGGCTGTTTCCCCGGAGGGATGGTCAGCATTCGGTTGATCCCGGCGTTCTGTCTGCGCGCATTTCCAAACGGATCCGGAAAGAAACGGGGCTGGAGATGAATGCCCACCTGTTTCGACATTTTGCGGTGATGAACTGGCTCGACGCCAATCCCGGCGGCTATGAGGTCGCGCGCCGGTTGCTCGGACATTCGGAGGTCAGCCACACCATCAACATGTACTCCGGTCTTGAGGCACGTTCGGCAACGCGTGCCTTCGCGGACCTGATAGACACGAAGAAAGGGTGCCGCAAATGAGCCTGGTTCTGCCTATCGCCAATTGGCCCGCGTCCGACCGGGATATGTGGGACAGGCTTCAGAAGGCGGCCGGACCGCTCGACGATTGCGGCGCCCTCGCTCATCTGCGCGCAACCTCATTGAAGACGCTGGAACTTCGCTATGCCCGATGGCTGCAATGGCTGATCACTAGTGATGCGGAGGCGATCACATTGCCTCCGGCTCGACGCGGGACCCTGCCGCGCCTTTCCGCTTGGCTTAGGGACCTCTCACGCACCCGGCCGATGACACGGTTGATGTTCATTGATGGCGTGTTGCGTATCCTCTCTGCAGCTGACCCGACGCAGGACTGGTCCGCTCAGCGGAAGTTGAAAGCGGGATTGAAGCGCGCTGCGGGTCGGGGTGATCGGGATCGCAAACTTGGGCGTGTGTTGTCCAGCGAGGTTCTATTCCGTGCAGGGCTGATTCTGGCGACGGGCCATGCAGAAGCGGCGCCAACACCGCTACGCAGTATGATGTGCCTGCGGGATGGCACCATGATAGCGATGTTGGCCCTGATGCCGATGCGGCGACGCGCCTTCGCGGGCCTTCGGATTGGCACATCCCTGTATGTCGCAGCAGACACGATGACCGTCGCGCTCCCCGGGGATCTCACCAAATCAGGGCATCCCTGGGAAGCTGATGTTCCCCAGAGCGTTGAGCCGCTCTTGCGCCGTTATGTCAACGAAGCCCGTCCCTTTTTTATGGAGCGTGGCCAACAGCATCACAATGTTCTGTGGGTTGGCCGGTCTGGCACTCCTTTGAAGAAAGACGCGCTGAGCCCCCGGATCGCGGAGCAGACACTGAAGCTGACGGGTCGCCGTATTCCACCGCATTTCTTTCGGGATGCTGCCGCGACAACCCTGGCCCGCTCTTCTCCAGAACACGCCAAGCTAATTCGACCAATTCTAGCGCATACGAGCTTCGGAACCGCCGAGCGCCATTACATCCACGCCCAGACAATTGAAGCGGGCCGCGACTACGCGGCTTTGATCGACCTAAAGAGAAAGGCCCGGCGATGACCCGAGTTGCAATCTATGCCCGTTTCTCCAGCCAAATGCAGAGAGACGCATCCATCGATGACCAAATGCGACTGTGCCGGGAACGTGCTGAGCGGGAAGGTTGGACTGTTATTGACGCCTATTCTGATCGTGCGGTCTCCGGCGCCTCCATGTTGCGCCCCGGTCTACAAGCCCTGTTCCATGCTACACAGGAAGGACAGTTTGATCTGATTTTGGCGGAAGCGCTGGACCGCTTGAGCCGAGACCAGGCAGACATCGCCGCGATCTTCAAACGTCTGAACTTTGCAGGTGTTGGCATCGTGACACTGGCCGAAGGTGAGATCAGCGAACTGCACGTAGGTCTCAAGGGCACCATGAACCAACTGTTCCTCAAAGACCTGGCCGAAAAAACCCGGCGTGGCCTGCGCGGAAGGGTCGAGCTTGGCCGTTCCGGCGGCGGCAACAGCTATGGTTACGACGTCGTCCGGCGTCTTGGGCCCGACGGCCAACCCGTCACGGGAGAACGAATGATCAACGCAGCGGAAGCTGCGATTATCCGGCGGGTATTACATGACTTCACCGAAGGGCATTCCCCGAAAGCCATTGCGCGCCGCCTGAACACCGAGGGTGTCCCCGGTCCCCGTGGCCAGTTATGGCGTGACACCGCCATTCGAGGGCACCGAGTGCGTGGGACGGGCCTTCTCAACAATGAGCTCTATATCGGCCGCCTGGTTTGGAACCGGCTGCGCTACATCAAGGACCCGGAGACCGGCAGACGTGTTTCCCGTCTCAACGATCCGTCCAAATGGTTCATCGCGGAGGTCCCTGAGCTGCGGATCGTCGGGGATGAACTTTGGGAGGCAGTCAAGCAGCGGCAAGGCGAGATCGAGGCTGATCCCCGCGTCAAAGCCATCAAGGAAACCAAGTTTTGGGAGAAGCGTCGCAAGAAGCACCTTCTGACAGGTCTTGCATTCTGCGGCACCTGCGGAGGGCCACTCGCCACTGTCGGGCGCGACTACCTCGCCTGCTCTGCCGCCCGCAAACTCGGTACTTGTTCCCATAAGCAATCCATTCGCCGCAATGTCCTGGAAGACGCCGTTCTGGATTTGCTTCGTCAGCGTCTGATGCAGCCCGATGCCGTGGCCGCTTTTATCAAGTCCTTCAGCGAAGCCGCCAACGCAGAAGCAGGCACAGCGGAGGTAGCCCGGACCCGTCTGCAATCCGAGCGGGTCAAAGCTGCGCGCAAACTGAATGGGTTTTATGACGCGATTGCAGAAGGCATTCGCACCCCAGGTCTTCAGGCCAGGCTTGAAGATCTCGAAGCGCAGATCGCCGATCTGGACGCAAAACTCTCCGAACCCGCACCGCCCCCGGTGCGCCTTCACCCTAACCTGTCGGAACTCTATCGCTCCAAGGTCGCAGATCTGGCGCAGGCTCTATCGGATCCGTCGATCCGTACAGGGGCCTTGGAGATTATCCGGGGCTTGATCGAACGTGTTACGGTCCAACATGAACGGGATGGCGTGCAGATCGAACTGGAGGGTGCCCTGGCAGCAATGATTGGGTTGGCCCAAAATGAACAAAGCCGCCCTGAGGCGGCTTGTGTGACACATTGTTCGGTAAAAGTGGTTGCGGGAGTAGGATTTGAACCTACGACCTTCAGGTTATGAGCCTGACGAGCTACCGGGCTGCTCCATCCCGCGTCAGTGTCAGATTT